>DATDCK010000001.1:0-47765 GCA_036524375.1 Solirubrobacterales bacterium
GGCGGCGGCGAGCTGGGCGTAGAAGCCGTCGGTGAGGACGGCGGTTGCGCCGGCGAAGCGCGAGGCCTGGCCACTGAGGTCGAGGCCGGCCGGCATGTCGACGATGAGGACGACGGCCAGGGTCAGCGCTCCGAGCGCGAAGACGATTCTTCCCAGCCGGCGGCGGCCGCGGGCGAAGACGAAGAGGCCGAGGCCGGCTCCGAGCAGCGCGACCGGGACCAGCGCATAGGAGTGGGCGTCGGTCGGAGTCTCGAGCCCGACGGTCGGGGCCTCGGCGATCGAGCCGCCAAGCTGGGCATAGCCGGGCTGCCCGACCTCGATGCCGCGGTAGTCGACGAACTGCGCCACCAGCAGGCAGAGGGAGGCGGCGACGATCAAGCAGGCGACACCGCGTTCGGGCGTCAGCGCGCCGCTGGCCCTGGTCGCGGCGCGGCTCGCCCATGCCAGGGTCCGCCGCGTGCGCCGCTCGGCGCGACCCAGCAGGCGGAAAAGGAGGATGCCGATCGGTCGCAGGCGCCGGCCGACCCAGCGCACCAGCGTGCCGATGCCGGCGTAGGCGGGCCGGCCCCAGCGCAGCAGCCGCCGCGACCATCGAGCCCACAGGAGGCGACCCTTGTGGGCCCCGCGGACGAGAGCCGGCTCGGCTCTCCGGAAGGCGCGGTCGACGGCGCGGTCGACGCGCCGGGTCCACTTCCGTGCCCGAGCGCCGAGCGATTCCCCACGACGCCTGCGCGCTGCTACTATTCCGCGTCGCTTGGGCCGCTTCTTCGCAGCGGGCCTTCGCGGGCCCGCAAGGGCCTTTTTCTTGGGCCGATCCCGGTTCTTGCCGGAAGGCTTCTTTTTTGCTCGTCCCCGCTTCAAACCAACCCTTACCTTAAGACCATGCCACGAAGCTTCCCACTAGAGAAAACCCGCAATATCGGGATCATGGCGCACATCGACGCCGGTAAGACGACGACGACCGAGCGCATCCTCTACTACACCGGCCGCACCCACAAAATCGGCGAGGTGCACGAGGGCGCTGCCGTCATGGACTGGATGGAACAGGAGCAGGAGCGCGGGATCACGATCACCTCCGCCGCGACGGCCTGTGAGTGGAACGGGCACCGGATCAACATCATCGACACGCCCGGCCACGTCGACTTCACGGTCGAGGTCGAGCGCAGCCTGCGCGTCCTCGACGGCGCCGTCGCCGTCTTCGACGCCGTCGCCGGAGTCGAGCCGCAGTCGGAGACCGTCTGGCGGCAGGCCGACAAGTACAAGGTCCCGCGTTTCGCCTACATCAACAAGATGGACCGGACCGGCGCCGACTTCTTCAACGCGGTCGAGACGATGAAGGACCGCCTCGGCGCCAACCCGCTTCCGATCCAGCTGCCGATCGGCAGCGAGGGCGACTTCGTCGGCGTCGTTGACCTCATCGAGATGAAAGCGCTGGTCTGGCAGGACGAACTCGGCACCGAGTTCGAGACCGAAGAGATCCCGGCCGACCTCAAGGACAAAGCCGAGGAATACCGGACCGAGCTGATCGAGGCCTGCGCCGACTACGACGACGAGCTGATGGAAGCCTATTTGGGCGAGGAGGAGATCCCGCACGAGCGGATCGCCAAGTCCCTGCACCGAGCCTGCCTCGACACCAAGGTCACCCCGGTCCTCTGCGGCTCTTCGTTCAAGAACAAGGGCGTGCAGCCCCTGCTCGACGCGGTCGTCGAGTTGCTGCCCTCGCCGCTCGAGGTGCCGCCGGTCGCCGGCTTGCTGCCCGTCAAGAAGGGCGAGGAGGAGCCGACGCCGGCCGAGCGCCCCGCCGACGACAGCGGTCCCTTCGCGGCCCTCGCCTTCAAGATCATGACCGACCCCTACGTCGGCAAGCTCACCTACTTCCGCGTCTACTCGGGCAAACTCGAGGCCGGCGGCCGCGTCCTCAACGTGAAAACGGGGAAGACCGAGCGGATCGGCCGTTTGCTGATGATGCACGCCAACAGTCGCGAGGAGATCGAGGAGGTCTACTCGGGCGACATCTGCGCCGGCGTCGGCCTCAAGGAAACCGGCACCGGCGACACCCTCGCCGCCCCGGACGCGCCGATCGCCCTCGAGAGCATCGAGTTCCCGGAGACGGTGATCGCCGTCGCGATCGAGCCGAAAACCAAAGCCGACCAGGAGAAGATGGGCACGGCCCTCCAGCGCCTTGGCGAGGAGGACCCGACCTTCCGGATCGAATCCGACGAGGAAACCGGCCAGACCCTGATCCACGGTATGGGCGAGCTCCACCTCGAGGTGATCGTCGACCGCATGCTGCGCGAGTTCAAAGTCGACGCCAACGTCGGCAAGCCGCAGGTCGCCTACCGCGAGACCGTCCGCAAGGACGTGAAGAAGGTCGAGGCCCGCTTCGTCCGCCAGACCGGCGGCCGCGGCCAGTTCGGCCACGTCGTCATCAACCTCGAACCCGTCCCGGGCGAGGGCTTCGTCTTCGAGAACAAGATCAAGGGCGGCGCTATCCCCGGCGAATACATCGGCCCGGCCGAACAGGGGATGAAAGAGGCGCTCGAGAACGGCGTCAAAGCCGGATATCCGATGGTCGACGTCAAGGTCGAACTGATCGACGGCTCATTCCACGACGTCGACTCCTCGGAGATGGCGTTCAAAATCGCCGGCTCGATGGCGATCCAGGAGGCCGCCCGCAAGGCCAACCCGGTCCTGCTGGAGCCGGTGATGGCGGTCGAGGTCGTCACCCCCGAGGACTTCCTCGGCGACGTGATCGGCGATCTGAGCCGCCGTCGCGGCAAGGTCCAGGGCCAGGAGCAGCGCGGAAACGCGCTCGCGGTCCAGGCCTTCGTGCCGCTCGGCGAGATGTTCGGTTACGCCACCGATCTGCGCTCCTCGACCCAGGGTCGAGCCACCTACACGATGCAGTTCGAGCGCTACGAGGAGGTGCCGACGAACATCGCCGAAGACATCGTCGAGCACCGCGCCGGTGAGCCGGCAGGAGCCACGGCCTGAATCTGGCTATATTTCCCAGGTTCGCCCGCAGGCAGGGCCTCTAGACCCTGCCAGGCAGCTTTCACAAGACTTAAGCACCAAACTCAGACAGAACAAGAACAGACTTCGAAAAGCGAAAGGTAGAACGGAGAGCGATGTCCAAGGAGAAGTTCGAGCGCGATAAGCCGCATGTCAACGTCGGCACGATCGGCCACATCGATCATGGAAAGACGACCCTGACTGCAGCGATCACGAAAACGCTCTCCACGGTCGGCGGCGCCGAGGCACAGAGCTTCGAAGAGATCGACAACGCTCCCGAGGAGAAGGAGCGCGGGATCACGATCGCGACCTCCCACGTCGAGTACCAGACCGACAACCGCCATTACGCGCACGTCGACTGCCCCGGCCACGCCGACTACGTGAAGAACATGATCACGGGCGCCGCCCAGATGGACGGTGCGATCCTGGTCGTCTCGGCCGCCGACGGCGTCATGCCCCAGACCCGCGAGCACATCCTGCTCGCCCGTCAGGTCAACGTCCCGCATGTGGTGGTCTTCCTCAACAAGATCGACCAGGTCGATGACGACGAACTGGTCGAGCTGGTCGAGGAGGAGGTCAAGGAACTCCTCGACGAGTACGACTTCCCGGGCGAGGACACCCCGATCATCAAAGGCTCGGCCCTGAAGGCGCTGGAAGGCGACGAGGAGGCCCAGAAAGCGGTCTTCGAGCTGGCCGCGGCGCTCGACTCCTACATCCCGGAGCCGGTCCGCGAGCTCGACAAGCCGTTCCTGATGCCGATCGAGGACATCTTCTCGATCACCGGTCGCGGCACCGTCGCCACCGGGCGCGTCGAGCAGGGAGTCGTCAACTCCGGCGAAGAGGTCGAAATCGTCGGCATCAAGGACTCCGAGAAAACGACCGTCACCGGGGTCGAGATGTTCCGCAAGCTGCTCGACCAGGGTCAGGCCGGCGACAACATCGGCGCCCTGCTGCGCGGCACCAAGCGCGAGGACATCGAGCGCGGGCAGGTTCTCTGCAAGCCCGGGTCGATCACCCCGCACACCAAGTTCAAAGCCGAGGTCTACTGCCTCAAGAAGGAGGAGGGTGGTCGCCACACCCCGTTCTTCTCGGGTTACCGGCCTCAGTTCTACTTCCGCACCACCGACGTGACCGGCATCTCCAACCTCCCCGAGGGGACGGAGATGGTGATGCCGGGTGACAACGTCGAGATGACGATCGAGCTGATCCAGCCGATCGCCATGGATCAGGGTCTGCGGTTCGCCATCCGCGAGGGTGGCCGCACCGTCGGCTCGGGGGTCGTCGCCGAGATCATCGAGTAGCGACCTCCTCGGGGCGGGCCTCTGGCCCGCCCTTTCGCTGCCGCCGGCAGCGAAGACAACTGCAAGGACATACGACCGGGGCGGCGCCCCAAATAAAAGGGGCCCGCCCTTATTGCGCGGTTTAAGCGCGCAAGAGAAAGACGAAATTTCGAAGTGGCAGCGATAGCGGCACAAAAAATCCGGATCCGACTCAAGGCGTACGACCACGACGCCATAGATCGGGCTGCCCGCGAGATCGTCGAGACCGCCGAGCGCACCGGCGCCAGCGTCTCCGGGCCGGTCCCGCTGCCGACCGAGAAAAACGTCTACTGCGTGATCAAGTCCCCGTTCAAGGACAAGGACTCGCGCGAGCACTTCGAGATCCGCACCCACAAGCGGCTGATCGACATCCTCCAGCCGTCGCCGAAAACCGTCGACTCGCTGCAGCGCCTCGACTCGCTGCCGGCCGGCGTCGACATCGAGATCCGCCTTTAGTCATGGCCGCGATCCTCGGCAAGAAGCTCGGCATGACCCAGGTCTTCAAGGAGGACGGGACGGTCGTGCCCGTGACGGTGATCGAGGCGGGCCCCTGCAAGGTGACCGCGGTCCGCGACGCCAAGCGTGACGGCTACGCCGCCGTCCAGCTCGCGTTCGGCGAGGCCAAGGAAGGCAAGCTCAGTAAGGCCGAGGAGGGTCACCTGAAGAAGGCCGGCTCCGCTCCGATGCGCCACCTGGTCGAGTTCCGCGACGAGGATCTCGGCGCCGAGGAGGGCGAGGGGCCGAAGATCGGCGACGACGTCACCGTCTCCGCCTTCGAGGCCGGACAGCTGGTCAAGGTCTCCGGCGTCTCGATCGGCAAGGGCTTCCAGGGCGGGATCAAGCGCCACAACTTCAGCCGCGGCCCCGTCAGCCACGGCTCCCACAACGTCCGTGCGCCGGGCTCGATCGGCGCCAGCGCCTTCCCGGCCCGTGTCTTCAAAGGGATGAAGATGCCCGGCCAGATGGGCAACAAGCGGATCACCCAGAAGGGCCTCGAAGTCGCCGACATCGACGCCGAGCGCAACCTGCTTCTCATCAAGGGCTCCGTACCCGGATCCCGCAACGCCGTCGTCGAGGTAAGGACCGATGGCTAAAGCCGCCGTCCTCGGCAAGACGACCAAAGCGGACCTCCCGAAAGAGGTCTTCGGCGAGCCCTTCCACCAGTCCCTGGTCCACGAGGCCGCTCGCGCCGACCTCAACGCCCGTCGCGGCGGCAACGCCTCGACCCTGACCCGCGGCGAGGTCGCGTTCACCTCCGCCAAGGCCTGGCGGCAGAAGGGCACCGGCCGCGCCCGCGTCGGCACGCTCGGCGTCCCCAACCGCTACGGCGGCGGCGTCGCCTTCGGCCCAAAGCCGCGCCACTACACGGTCAAGGTCAACCGCAAAGCCCGTCGCCGGGCGATGCGCGCCGCACTCTCGGTCCATGCCGAGCGCGGCTCGATCGCCGTCCTCGACGGCAGCTCGTTCGACACGCCCTCGACCAAGTCGGCCGCGCAGGCGCTGGCCAAATGGGGCGCCCGCCAGCCTTCGCTGATCGTCCTCGACGCCGAGGAGACCGGGGCCGTCAAGAGCTTCCGCAACATCCCCCGGATCCAGGTCGCCGAGGTCAACTCGATCGGCGTCGCCGACGTGATCGGGGTCGCCTCGCTGGTGATCTCCGAAAGCGCTCTCGAGAAGCTCAAGGAGAAGCTCGGCTGATGGATCCCCGCACCGTGATCATCCGTCCCGTCGTCTCCGAGAAGAGCTATGCCCTGATCGCCGAGGGCAAGTACACGTTCCGGGTCGACGACCGTGCCCACAAGACCCAGGTCGCTCGCGCCGTCGAGGAGATCTTCGGCGTCAAGGTCGCTCAGGTGAGGACCTCGAAGGTTCGCTCCAAGCCCAAGCGCCGCGGGCTCAGCAGCGGCCGCACCCGGGCCTGGAAGAAGGCGATCGTCCAGCTCGCCCCCGGCGAACGGATCGAGCTGTTCGAAGGCGCGGAGACCGCGTAGGTAACGAGATGCCGAACCGCAAGACAAAACCGACCAGCCCAGGACGCCGCTTCGCCACCTACCCGCTGCGCGAGCCGCTGACGACCGACGAGCCCGAGCGCAAGCTGACCGAGGGCCTGCGCAAGTCCGGCGGCCGCAACGTCAACGGGCGCGTCACCGCCCGCCATCGCGGCGGCGGTGCCAAGCGGCGCTACCGGAAGATCGACTTCAAGCGCCTCAAGGATGGGGTGCCGGCCAAGGTCGCGACGATCGAGTACGACCCGAACCGCAGCTGCTACATCGCCCTGCTCAAGTACGCCGACGGCGAGAAGCGCTACATCCTCGCCCCGGCCGGGATCTCGGTCGGCGACCAGGTCCAGTCGGGCAATGGCGCCGACATCACCCCGGGCAGCGCCCTGCCGCTGCGCGACATGCCGACGGGCACGATCGTCCACAACGTCGAGCTCGTTCCCGGACAGGGCGGCAAGCTCGGGCGTGCGGCCGGCACCGCGATCCAGCTTGCCGCGAAGGAGGGCGACATGGTCACCCTGAGGCTGCCTTCCTCGGAGATGCGACTGGTCCGGGCCGATTGCCGGGCGACCGTGGGAAACCTTTCCAACGCCGAGCACCAGAACATGAAGGTCGGCAAGGCCGGCCGCAGCCGTCACAAGGGCAAGCGCCCGCAGACGCGCGGCGTGGCGATGAACCCGGTGGACCACCCGCACGGCGGCGGCGAGGCCCACCACACCCCCGGTGGCCACCCGGTGACCCCGTGGGGGAAGCCGACGCTCGGCTACCGGACCCGCAAGAAGGGCAAGCAGTCGGACCGCTACATCGTGCGCGGCCGCCGGCGCGGAAAGAAGAAGCGCTAGTGGCGATGGCTCCTTCCAACACAGCACACTTCAGCCGGCTGCAAACCGGCGCCGGATCTTCGTCCTCGGGCTTGCCTTTGGCACCGCCAAAGGCTGCACCCTGTGTCCTCGACCAGCTGGGTTTTCGCTCGGCTGAAGCGCACTGCGCCGAAAGGAGCCATCGCTGATGGGACGCTCGACGAAAAAGGGACCGTGGGTCGAAGAGGCCTTGATGAAACGGGTCAACGCGATGAACGAGTCCGGCCAGAAACAGATGCTGAAAACCTGGTCGCGGACCTCGACGGTCTTCCCCGAGATGGTCGGCCACACGATCGCCGTCCACGACGGCCGCAAGCACGTCCCCGTCTTCATCTCCGAGTCGATGGTCGGGCACAAGCTCGGCGAGTTCGCGCCGACCCGGACCTTCCGCGCCCACTCCGGCACCGGGAAGAGCTCTGAGTAGCGATGGCCGACGATCCGAAAAAAGACAAAAAAGCCAAGAAACCGGCCAAAAAAGCCGCCGAGAAAAAACCGGCCGCGAAAAAAGCCGAGGGCAAAAAAGCCGCGAAAAAAGCCGAGAAAAAACCGGCCAAAAAAGCAGCTGCCAAAAAATCTTCCGAGAAAAAAGAGCCGGCCAAAAAAGCCGCTGAGAAAAAAGCTCCCGCGAAAAAACCGGCGGAGAAAAAACCGTACGTGCCGATCGTCGTCCGGGCGAGCTCGAAGTACGTGCGTGTCGCGCCCCGCAAGGCGCGCCTGATCGCCGACCAGGTCCGCGGCCTGCACATCGACCAGGCCCGGGCCCTGCTCCAGTTCTCGCCGCGCGGCGCGGCCCACGACATCGGCAAGCTGATCGAGTCGGCCGCCTCGAACGCGGAAAACAACCACGATCTCGACGCCGACGAGATGCGGGTCGCCGAGATCACCGTCGACGAAGGCCCGACCCTGAAGCGCTACCGCCCCCGTGCGCTCGGCCGCGCGACACCCATCCACAAGCGGACCAGCCACATCGCCGTGGCTCTCAGCCCGGAAGAGGAGTAGCCAGACCAATGGGACAGAAGATCCACCCGATCGGCTTCCGCGTCGGCTACATCCAAGACTGGAAATCGAACTGGTTCGACGAGAAGGGCTTCGCCGACACCCTCTCCGAGGACCTCGAGATCCGCGATCACATCGTCGGCAAACTCGCCCACGCCGGCCTCTCGGACATCACGATCGAGCGCCGCGGCGAGGTCACCGTCGACATCCACACCGCTCGTCCCGGCATCGTCATCGGCAAGTCGGGCAGCGAAGTCGACGCGCTCCGCAAGGATCTCCACAAGCTCACCGGCAAGCCGGTGAAGGTCAACATCCGCGAGGTTAAGCGCCCAGAGCTCGACGCCAAACTGGTCGCCCAGTCGATCGCAGAGCAGCTCCAGAACAGGGTCGCCTTCCGGCGGGCGATGAAACGCGCCCTGACCTCGGCGATGCGCTCCGGCGCCAAAGGCGTGAAGGTCCAGGTTTCAGGTCGCCTCGGCGGTGCCGAGATGGCGCGGACCGAAGGATATTCCGACGGTCGCGTGCCCCTGCACACCCTGCGCGCCAACATCGACTACGGCTTCTTCGAGGCGAAGACGACGGCCGGCCGGATCGGCGTCAAATGCTGGATCAACAAGGGCGAAGTCATGCCGGAGGGCTTCCGCTCCGACCAGGTCCCCGGCGACGAAGAGGCCCCGGTCGGCGGCGGTCGCGGCGATGGACGTGGCCGCGGCGACGGTGGCCGCGGTCGTGGGGGAGGTGGCCGGTAGCGATGACTCCTCCCAGCACAGCACACTTCAGCCGGCTGCAAACCGGCACCGGATCTTCGTCCTCGGGCTTGCCTTTGGCGTTGCCAAAGGCTGCGCCCTGCGTCCTCGACCGGCTTGGTTTTCGCTCGTCTGAAGCGCACTGTGCCGAAAGGAGGCATCGCTGATGCTGATGCCGAAGCGGGTCAAGCACCGCAAACAGATGCGCGGCCGGATGCGCGGCAACACCAAGGGCGGCAGCCACGTCGCCTTCGGCGAGTATGGGCTGAAGGCTTTGGACCGCGGTTGGATCACCAACCGCCAGATCGAGGCTGCCCGCGTCGCGATGACCCGCAAGATCAAACGTGGCGGCAAGGTCTGGATCAACGTCTTCCCGGACAAGCCCTACACCAAAAAGCCCGCCGAGACGCGGATGGGCTCGGGCAAGGGCAACCCCGAGGGCTGGGTAGCCGTGGTCAAGCCGGGCAAAGTCATGTTCGAGCTGGCCGGCGTCCCCGAGGACCTCGCTCGCGAGGCGCTGCGCCTGGCCGGACACAAGCTTCCGATAAGGACCAAGTTCGTCGCCCGCGAGGGGGTCGAGTCCTGATGAAGGGCAGCGAGGTCCATAACCTCAAAGACGACGAGCTGGTGTCGAGGCTGCTGGAGGCGAAGCAGGAGGCATTCAACCTGCGCTTCCGACACGCGACCGGCGAGCTCGAGAACACCGCCAACATCAGCGCCTCGAGGCGCGACGTCGCCCGCCTGATCACGGTCGCCAAGCAGCGCGGCATCGACGTAGACAAAGAGCTGAGGAAGTAGATGGCTGACGACGAGAACAAAGACGTAGAGACGCAGGACGAGGACGCCACGTCCGCGGGTCCTGTCGCGGAGGAGGACACCTCGTCCTCGCAGGCTGCGGGCGAGGAGCCCACCTCCACGCCACCCGCGGAAGAGGCGTCCCCGGCCGACGACGCTGCGGACGATGCTCCCGACGACGCCCCTGCTGAGGAGGCGGCTGACGCCCCTGCCGCGGAAGAGGCTCCGGCTGCTGACGATGCTCCGGCGGACGAGGGCGACGATCTTCCTTGGAAGGAGAAGCGCCGCCTCGAGAGGTCGCGGAGGCCCCATGAGGCCGGGCCGCAGCTGGGCCCGGAGGAGCGCGCCGCGAAGCGCGCCGAGGATCGCAAGCGCCAGGCGGCCGCTCGCCGCAAAGGCCGTGCCACCGCCAAGGCCAAGCACGCGGCCGGGACCGGCACCGAGCCGGCCGAGCGCGACGCCAACGCGGCCAAGGTGCGTCAGGGCATCGTCGTCTCCGACAAGGGCGAGAAAACGATCACCGTCAAGATCGACATCGTCCGCCGTCACCCCACTTACGAGAAGGTGATCCGCCGCTCGCGGACCCTGCACGCCCATGACGAGGGCAATGAAGCGGGGGCCGGCGACGTCGTCCGCGTCGTCGAGACCCGACCGCTCTCGAAGACCAAGCGCTGGCGCCTGGTCGAGGTGGTGGAGAAGGCCAAGTGATCCAGCAGGAGTCGAGACTCAAGGTGGCCGACAACTCGGGTGCGAGGGAGATCCTCTGCATCCGGGTCAAAGGAGGCTCGCACCGGCGCTACGCCGGGGTCGGCGACGTGATCACGGCGACCGTCAAACAGGCCAGCCCGCAGGGCGGCGTCCGCAAGGGCGAGGTCGTCCAGGCGGTGGTCGTCCGCACCCGCAAGCAGCTCGGTCGCGACGACGGCACCTACATCGCCTTCGACGAAAACGCCGCCGTCCTGATCGACCCGCAGAGCAACAACCCGCGCGGAACCCGGATCTTCGGGCCCGTCGCCCGCGAGCTCCGCGATCGCAACTTCATGAAAATCGTCTCGCTGGCCCCGGAGGTGCTCTGAGATGAGCCGGACCATGCGGATCAGGAAAGACGACCAGGTGATGATCATCGGCGGCAAGGACGCCGGCAAGACCGGGCGCGTGACGCGCACCGAGCCGAAGCGCAACCGCGTCTACGTCGAGAACCTCAACATGATCACCCGCCACGAACGGCCCCGCTCGGTCAAAGACGCCCAGCGCGGCGGCGAGGTCGGCGGGATCGTCACCAAGGAGGGGCCGATCCACGTCTCCAACGTGATGCTGCTCGACCCCAAAGACAACAAGCCGACCCGGATCGGCGTCAAGCGCGAGAAAGGCGGCCGCCAGCGGATCGCCAAGCGCAGCGGGACGGCGTTCTGATGGAGGCCGGAACCGTGACACCGACTCAGCCGGCGCCGCCGCCGCGGCTGCGGGAGCGCTACCAGCAAGAGGTCCTGCCGGCGCTCGTAAAACGCTTCGAATACTCGACGCCGATGCAGGCCCCGACACTGACCAAGATCACGCTCAACATGGGCGTCGGCGAGGCCAAGCAGAACAACAAAATGCTTGAAGCGGCGCAGGAGCAGCTGGCGACGATCGCCGGCCAGCAGCCGAACGTGCGCCGCGCCCGCAAGTCGATCGCCTCCTTCAAGGTCCGCGAGGGCATGCCGGTCGGCGTCTCGGTGACGCTGCGCCGCGCCCGGATGTGGGAGTTCCTCGACCGGCTCTGCTCGATCGCCGTCCCCCGCATCCGCGACTTCCGTGGGCTCAACCCGCGCTCCTTCGACGGCCGCGGCAACTACTCGATGGGCGTCAAGGAGCAGCTGATCTTCCCCGAGATCGACTACGACTCGGTCGACGAGGTTCGCGGCCTGGACATCACGATCACGACCACGGCCGCGACCGACATCGAGGCCTTCGAGCTGCTGCTCAGACTGGGCATGCCGTTCGCCCAGGACGGTCGGCCCGGAGGAGTCGACGAGGAGAAGAAGGCCGAAGAAGAAGAGGAGCAGCGTAAAGAGGAGGCCCGCGCAAAAGCCGAGGCCGAGCAGGCCGCCCTCGAGCAGCTCAAAGAGGAGAACCCCGAGGCCTACGCCAAGCCCGAGCCCGAAGCCGAGGAGGGCGCGGAGGACGGCGAGGACAGCGACGCGGGCGAGGCCGAGGACAAGCCCGACGAGGAGAGTTCAAACGATGGCTAAGACTTCCCAGAAGGTCCGACAGGGCCGCAAACCCAAGTTCAAGACCCGGGGCTACAGCCGCTGTCGACGCTGCGGCCGCCCGCGCGCCGTGTACCGCAAGTTCGGCCTCTGCCGGATCTGCCTGCGCGAGGCTGCGCACGAGGGCTATGTCCCCGGGATGACGAAGTCGAGCTGGTGAGGACCCGATGCTGACCGACCCGATAGCCGATTACCTGACCCGGATCCGCAACGCGATCGGCTCCGGCCATGACGAGGTGGAGATTCCCGCCTCGCGGTTGAAGCTGGAGATGTCCCGCATCCTCAAGGAGCAGGGCTATATCGTCGATTTCGCCAGCGAGAAGGGGCAGGTCGGCGATGAGATCAAGATCCGCCTCAAGTACACCGACGATCGCCGCCCGGTGATCGCCGGCCTGAAGCGCATCTCGCGTCCGGGCCGCCGGCGCTACGTGGACCACAAGCAGGTGCCGCGGGTCGACGGTGGCACCGGCACCGCGATCGTCAGCACCTCGGTCGGTGTCATGACCGGCCACGAGGCGAAGCAGAGGGGCGTCGGCGGAGAGGTCGTCGCCTACATCTGGTGAGAAGTCGATGAGCAGAATCGGAAGAAAGCCAATCGAGTTGCCCGAGGCCGTCACGGTCGAGATCGCCCCTGGGCGGGTCGCGATCAAGGGCCCGAAGGGGGAGCTCGACCAGCCGTTCTCGCCGGAGATGAAGGTCGAGCAAGCCGATTCCGGGATGCTGACCGTCGAGCGACCGACCGACCGCGGCGAGCACCGTGCCCTCCACGGCCTCACCCGCAGCTTGATCGCCAACATGGTCGAGGGCGTCACCAACGGTTTCGAAAAGAAACTGGAGATCCAGGGCGTCGGCTACCGGGCCCAGCTCAAAGGCAAGAGCCTCGAGCTGGCCCTCGGCTACTCGCACCCGGTCACGGTCGAGCCGCCGGAGGGGATCGAGTTCGAGGTCCCGCAGCCGACCGAGATCACCGTGCGCGGGATCGACAAGCAGCTGGTCGGCCAGGTCGCGGCCGACATCCGCAAGCGCCGCCCGCCGGAGCCCTACAAGGGCAAGGGCATCCGCTACAGCGATGAGCACGTGATGCGAAAGGTAGGTAAGCGCGCATGACCGTCGTCACCAAGCGCCAGGCGCGCCTGCGCCGCCGCCGCCGGGTCCGCGCCCGTATCGTCGGCACGGCAGAGCGCCCGCGCCTCTCCGTCTACCGCTCCAACAAAGGCATCTTCGCCCAGCTGATCGACGACGCCAAAGGCCACACCGTGGCTGCCGTCAACTGGATCGAGCCCGAGCTTCGCAAGCTGACCGCGACCGAGCAGGCCAAGCGCGCCGGCGAGCTGCTGGCCGAGCGCGGCAAGGCCGCGGGGGTCGAGGCATGCGTCTTCGACCGCGGCGGCTACCAGTACCACGGCCGGGTCAAGGCCCTGGCCGAGGGTGCCCGCGAGGGGGGTCTGCGCTTCTAGCCGCTACGGTGGTCGACTGCTTATGAAGGGCATGGACATGACAAACGTGGAGACGGTGAGCCCCCGGGGCCTCGATCTCCAGGAGCGGGTGATCGAAATCAACCGCGTCGCCAAGGTGGTCAAGGGCGGTCGCCGCTTCTCCTTCACCGCGCTCGTCGCCGTCGGCGACGAAGAGGGCGTGGTCGGGATCGGCTACGGCAAGGCCCGCGAGGTCCCGCTGGCGATCCAGAAGGGCGTCGAGAACGCCCGCAAGAACTTGATCAGGGTGCCGAAATACGGCCAGACCCTGACCCACAAAATCATCGGTCGCTACGGCGCCGGCCACGTGGTCCTGCGCCCGGCCAGCCCCGGTACCGGCGTGATCGCCGGCGGCGGTGTCCGCGCCGTCCTCGAGCTCGGAGGCGTCCGCGACGTGCTGACCAAGTCGATCGGCACCCAGAACCCGATCAACCTCGTCAAGGCGACGATGGACGGCCTGATCCGCCTTCGCCGCCCCGAGGAGGTCGCCGAGCTGCGCGGGCTGACGGTGTCCCAGGTGCTTGGCGTTGCTCCGAAAGAAACTCAGGACGGAGAGCATCTGGCCGCGGGTCCTGTCTCCACGCCACCCACGGCAGAGGCGTCCCCGTCCGAGGCGCCATCCGAGCAGGCGGGCGCCCCGGCCGCCGAGGCCGCTGAGCCCACCCCGGACGCTGCCCCCGCAGAGGGCGAGACCGAGGCGGAGAACGCCGAGCAGGCGGCTGCCGACATCCCGGTCGCCCAGGAGGCCGCCGAGGAGAGCTCTGAGTCCTCCGAGGAGAAATCCTCGTGAGTGCCGTGCAGATCAAGCAGATTCGCTCCGTCGCCGGCACCAATCCTTCCCAGAAAGCCACCCTCGAGGCGCTCGGGCTCGGCCGCATCGGCAGGTCCGTCGAGCGCCCCGACAGCCCCCAGCTCCAGGGTCAGATCCGCGTCGTCTCGCACCTCGTCGAGGTGAGCTCCTGATGGCCGAGAAAAAACCGGCGAAAGAGAAAGCCGAAGCGGAGAAAGCCGAGGAGCAGGAGAGCGAGCGCACGCAGGAGATCGGCCTTCACAACATCCGGCCGAAGCCCGGCTCGCGCCGCCCGCGCAAGCGGATCGGCCGCGGGGAGGGCAGCCGCGGCAAGACCTCCGGGCGTGGTCACAAGGGCTACGGCTCGCGCTCCGGCGCGAAGCGGAAGGCCGGCTACGAGGGCGGCCAGAACCCGATCCACATGCGGATGCGAAAGCTCCGCGGCCCGCACAAAAAGACCTCAATGCCGTTCGAGAACTTCCGCACCAAGACCCAGCCCGTCAACCTCGCCGACCTCGAGGATCGCTTCGACTCCGGCGCCGAGGTGAATCCCTCCTCGCTGAAGGAAAAGGGGCTGGCGAAGCGCTCGGACCCGGTAAAGATCCTCGCCCGCGGTGAGATCTCGAAGAAGCTCGAGGTCCACGCGCACGCCTTCAGCGCCGCCGCCAAGGAGAAGATCGAGGCGGCCGGCGGTTCCTGCCACACTCTGGAGCGCTGATGCTCAGGACCATCGCGAACGCATTCAGCGTCGCCGACATCCGCAAGAAACTCGCGTTCACGGCGGCGATGCTGTTGCTCTACCGGCTCGGCGCCTTCATCCCCTCGCCGGGGGTGGACCTCGACGCCGTCCGCGAAGTCCAGAACAACTTCGGCGGCTCCAACATCCTCGGCTTCCTCAACCTCTTCTCGGGCGGCAGCCTCGAAAGGCTCTCGCTCTTCGCGCTGGGGATCATGCCCTACATCACGGCCTCGATCATCCTGCAGCTGCTGACCGTGGTCGTCCCCTCGCTGGAGAAACTCCAGAAAGAAGGCGAGGTCGGGCAGCAGAAGATCACCCAGTACACGCGCTACCTGACCGTCGGGCTCGCCTTCGGCCAGTCCTTCGGCTACGTCCTGCTGTTCAAATCCTTCGGCCAGGAAGCCGGCGCCGACAACGAGCTGGCCTCCCTGGCCGGGCCGAAAGTCCTGCTGATCGTGATCTGCCTGACCGCCGGCTGCACGCTGTTGATGTGGCTGGGCGAGCTGATCACCCAGCGCGGGATCGGCAACGGAATCTCGCTGATGATCTTCGCCTCGATCGTCTCCGGCCTGCCGCAGGGCCTCCAGGCGTGGTGGGAAAACCCGGATCAGGTCTTCGTCGTGATGATGCCGTTCATCGCCTTGGCGGTGATCGTCGCGATCGTCTTCGTCCAGGAGGGACAGAGGCGCATCCCCGTCCAGTACGCAAAACGGATGGTGGGCCGGAAAATGACTTCCGGCGGCTCGACCTACCTGCCGCTGCGGGTCAACATGGCGGGCGTCATCCCGGTCATCTTCGCGGCCTCGATCATGGCGTTCCCGCCGACCATCGGGCAGCTCCTGAACACGCCCGCCGCGCTCGACTTCGCCGCCTTCTTCAGCCCCAACAGCTGGGCCTACGTGGTCGGCGAGGTCTTCTTCATCATCATCTTCACCTACTTCTATACGGCCGTGACCTTCAACCCGGTCGACCAGGCCGACAATTTGAAGAAATACGGCGGCTTCATACCCGGCGTCCGGCCCGGGCGGCCGACGGCCGAATACCTCGACCGCATCCTCTCGCGCCTGACCTTCCCCGGAGCCCTCTACCTGGGCGCCGTCGCCGCCTTGCCGACGATCCTGATCAGCCAGACGTCGGCGAACTTCTTCTTCGGCGGAACCTCGATCCTGATCGTGATCGGGGTCGCGCTGGACACCGTGAAGCAGCTCGAGGCGCAGCTGATGATGCGCAACTACGAGGGCTTCCTCAAATAGGCCCCGGATGCCCGAGCAGAACCTCGTCCTTCTAGGCCCTCCCGGCAGCGGCAAGGGAACGCAGGGCGAGCGGTTGCAGGAAGACCTGCGGCTCCCCTACTACGCGACCGGCGACATCCTCCGCGCCGCGGTGCGCGAGGAGACCGAGCTCGGCCGCACCGCGAAGGAGTACATGGACCGAGGCGACCTCGTCCCCGACGACGTCATCGTCGGCGTCATCGCCGAGCGGATCGACTCCGAGGAGGCCGCCGACGGCTTCATCCTCGACGGCTTCCCCCGCACCGAGCCGCAGGCCAAGGCCCTCGGAGAGAAGCTTGACGAGATGGGGCGCGGCCTGACCGCGGTGCTGCTGATCGACGCCCCCGACGAGGAGGTCGTCCGCAGGCTCGGTGGCCGCCGCACCTGCGAGGAGAACGGCCACGTCTTCCACGTCGAGTTCAACCCTCCCGAGAAGGAAGGGGTCTGCGATCTCGACGGCAGCGAGCTGCAAGTTCGCGACGACGACAAGCCCGAGGTGATCCGCCACCGGCTCGATCAGTACCACGAGAAGACCGAGCCGCTGGTCGAGTTCTACGACCACCAGAGCCTGCTGCGCCGGATCGACGGCACCGCCGCGCCGGCTCAGGTCGGCGATGAGGTCGAGCGCACCCTCGCGACCCTGCGCCTCGAGGGCGACGAGGCGATCTGATCGCGTCCGAGCGGGGGCTAGCGTGTACCAGGTGATCCGACGCAAGACCCCAGAGCAGGTCGATGAAATGGCCGCCGCCGGCGCGATCCTCGTCCGCTGCCTGAAGATGGTCGCCGCCAAGGCCCGCGCCGGTGTCACCACCGAGGAGCTCGATGCCACCGCCGAGAAGTACATCCGCTCCCAGGACGCGACCCCGGCGTTCAAGGGATACCGGGGCTTCCCGGGCTCGATCTGCGTTTCGCCCAACTCGATGGTCGTCCACGGCATCCCGGGCCCCTACGAGCTGCAGCGCGGCGACGTGCTCTCGATCGACGTCGGCGTCGTCAAGGACGGCTGGGTCGCGGACGCGGCGCTGACGGTGCCGATCGGCCCGCCCTCGCCGGAGGCCGAGAAGCTGCTGGCGGTGACGAAGGGGGCGCTGTTCGAGGCGGTTGAGCAGATGCGCCCGGGCAACCATCTCGGCGACGTCTCGGCGGCGGTTCAGCGCCACGTCGAGGGCGAAGGCCTCTCGATCATCCGCACCCTGGTCGGCCACGGCATCGGCCGCGAGATGCATGAGGAACCCCAGGTTCCGAACTTCGGCGAGCCCGGCCAGGGCCCGCTGCTGGAGGAGGGCACGGTGCTCGCGATCGAGCCGATGGTCAACTTCGGCGGCCCCACGGTCCGGATGGGCGATGACGGCTGGGCCGTCTACTCCGAGGACGACTCGCTGGCCGCCCACTTCGAGTTCACGATCGCGGTGACCGCCGATGGGCCGCGGATCCTCACCCCCTGGCACGAGCAGGACTGACCGTTCGACGCCCGGGTAGCGGGCCGGTGCACCGCGCCCGTTAACCTCCAGCTTGCGCTGGGGGGCGCAGCAACCGGAAGGAGTGGTCTTGCGAGTTCCGTTCTGTCGCCCCGCCGCGGTCACGGCCCTGGCGCTTTCCCTGTTCGCCCTCGTGCTGGTGCCCTCGGCTTCGGTTGCCGCGGCGCCGCAGCCCTACGGGACGAACGACGCCGGAGGCTTCCGCAACGTGCTGCCACCCGGGGAGAACGGGCTCGACACCCTGACCGACGTCTTCGCCTTTCGCGCCACCGGTGTCACCCCGCCGCATTACGCCGACCAGCAGCCGCTCTACGAAAACCTGGTCTACGGCTCGCCCGGCCTGACCGACGCCTCGATCGCCGCCTACTTCAAGGACGCCACCTTCGGCATCCGCGACGGCGAAGTCGCATCGACGATCGAACCGCGCCCGGGGGCGACCATCACCCGCGACTCCGGCTACGGGATCCCGCACATCTACGGCGACACCCGCGCCGACACGATGTTCGGGGCGGGCTACGCCGGCGCCCAGGACCGGCTCTTCCTGATGGACGTGCTGCGCCACACCGGCCGCGCGGAACTCGCCTCCTTCCTCGGCGGCTCCAACGCCGAAGCCGATGCCGGCCAGTGGGCTTTCGCTCCCTACACGGAAGCTGACTTCGAAAAACAGCTGACCGAGACGCCGCAGCTCTACGGGGCCGACGGCGCCAAGGCCGTCGCCGACGTCAGCGCCTACGTCGAAGGGATCAACGCCTACGTCGAGGCCGCGAAAGCGAACCCGACGATGAGGCCCGCCGAGTACTCGCTGCTGGGCAAGCCGATGGAAGCCTGGAAACCGACCGACGTGATCGCGATCGCCTCGCTGGTCGGCGGTATCTTCGGCCGCGGCGGCGGCAACGAGCTCAACTCGGCCCTCACCCTGCAGGCGTTCGAAGCGCGGATGGGGCGTAAGGCCGGGCGCAAGGCCTGGGTCGGCTTCCGTTCGAAGAACGACCCCGAGGCGCCGACGACGATCTCGAAGAAGTTCCCATACGAGACCCGCAGCGCCTTCGCCAAGGCGGGTCTGGCGCTGCCGGACAAAGGCAGCGTCCGGCTGACCGAGGTGGCGAAGGCGTCGAGCGCAACGGCGCCGCCGAGCAGCTTCGGCGCCGCGATCACCCGTTCGATCGAGGAAGTCGCCCACGCCTCGAACTGGGAGGTCGTCTCGGCGAAGGAGTCGGCGACCGGGAACCCGATCGGCGTGCTCGGGCCGCAGGTCGGCTACTTCGTCCCACAGATCCTGATGGAGCAGGACCTGCACGGTCCCGGGATCGACGCCCGCGGCGCCTCATTCGCCGGCGTCAACCTCGTCGTCCAGCTCGGCCACGGCCGCGACTACGCCTGGAGCGCGACCTCGGCCGGCGCCGACAACGTCGACACCTTCGCCGAGGTGCTCTGCAAGGACAAGTTCCACTACCGGCACCGCGGCAAGTGCAAGCCGATGGAAAAACTGGTCAAGACCGAGAGCTGGGTCCCGAACACGATCGACAGCACCGAAGCCGGCACCCAGACCCTGACCGCCTACCGGACCGTGCACGGGATCGTCTACGCCCGCGCCAAAGTCGGCGGCAAGAAGGTCGCCTACGCGCGCCAGCGCAGCACCTACTTCCACGAGGCCGACTCGGTGATCGGCTTCTCGAAGCTGAACGAACCCGGCGTGGTGACCGGCCCTGCCGGCTTCAAGAAAGCGGTCGAGGACATCGGCTTCACCTTCAACTGGGCCTACCTCGACGCCGATCAGATCGCCTACGCGATGTCGGGCGACCTGCCCCAGCGCGCCAAGGGGACCTCGCCGGACTTCCCGGTGCTCGGGACCGGCAAGTACGACTGGAAGGGGTTCAAGCCCGCCACCCAGACTGCGAGCTTCCTCCCGTTCGAGAAACACCCGCAGGCCGTCGACCCGCCCTACATGGTTTCTTGGAACAACAAGCAGGCGCCCGAATTCGCGGCTGCCGACGACAACTACGCCTACGGGCCGCTGCAGCGCTCGCAGATGATCTCCGACCGGGTCAAGTCGGCGACCAAGGGCGCCAAGAAGATGACCATCGTCCAGCTGGTCCAGGCTATGGAGGAACCGGCGACCACCGACCTGCGTGGCTATCGCCTGCTGCCGACCCTGTTCAAGGCGATCGGGAAGCCGAAGTCGGCCGACGTCAAAGCGGCGCTGTCGACGCTCAGCGCCTGGAACAAGGCGGGCGCCCACCGTCGCGACCTCGATCGCGACGGGGTCGACGAGGAAACTCCGGCGATCCAGCTGATGGACGCCTGGTGGCCGAAGCTCGTCACCGCCCAGTTCAAGCCCGCGCTCGGAGACAAAGCCTTCGAAGCGCTCGAGGTCATGATCAGCACCGGCGATCACACCGGCGGCTCGCCCGACGCCCCCGACTTCTACGACGGCTGGTGGGGCTACGTCTCCAAGGACCTGCGCGCCATCTACGGGCCGAAGCCGAAGGGCGCCTTCAGCCGCCGGTACTGCGGCGGCGGCAACAAATCGAAGTGCAGCTCGATGCTGCAGCGGACCCTGCGGGCGGCGCTCAAAGTCACCCCGGCCGAGCTCTACGGTGGCGGCAACGGCAAATGCGCCCCCAATCCGCAGCCGTCCTGCTTCGACCAGAACCGGCCGGCGGTGACCGGCGGGATCACCCTTAACCCGTTCCCGTTCCAGAACCGGCCCACCTTCCAGCAGGTGGTGACGGTGTCCCAGA
This sequence comes from Solirubrobacterales bacterium, assembly GCA_036524375.1. Lineage (GTDB taxonomy): Bacteria > Actinomycetota > Thermoleophilia > Solirubrobacterales > 70-9 > VRUE01. The sequence goes on from DATDCK010000001.1 coordinate 20,472, forward strand.
AGCTGCCGCGCTAACCCTTCGTCGGGGCGTTCCCGGGGTTAGGGCGCTATATCGGCCCGAACCTCAGGCACGCCTCCGGAGTGGTGGAGAATGGCGCGATGAATGACACGGGAGCGAAACGCGGTGCGTGGGAAGCCGACGAGCTGATCGAGTCGCGCTGGGAGGACGTCGATGAGTTCGTCTCCGCGACCCTTGCCGCCGAGGACGACGCACTGATGGCGGCGGTGGAGGCAGGCCGTGTCGCGGGCCTGCCCGAAATCCAGGTGACGCCCGCCCAGGGCAAGCTCCTGCACCTGCTGGCGCGCACGATCGGCGCCCGCCGGGCGATCGAGTTCGGGACGTTGGCCGGATACAGCACGATCTGGCTGGCGCGGGCGCTTCCCGAGGGCGGCAGGCTGGTCTCGCTCGAGTCGAAGCCCGAGTACGCCGAGGTCGCGCGGGCCAACGTCGAGCGGGCCGGGGTCGGTGAGAAGGTCGAGATCCAGGTCGGCCCGGCGCTCGACTCGCTGCCCGGCCTCGACGGGGAGGACCCGTTCGACCTCGCCTTCATCGACGCCGACAAGGCGAACACGCCGAACTACTGCGACTGGGCGCTCGATCACGTCCGTCCCGGTGGCCTGGTCATCGCCGACAACGTCGTCCGCGGTGGCACTTTGGCCGAAGGCGAGTCCGAGGACGAGGCGACCGTCGCCCAGCGCCGCCTGCACACGATGCTCGCCGACGATCCCCGCGCCGACGCAACGACGATCCAGACGGTCGGCAGCAAGGGCTACGACGGCTTCACCCTCGCCCTGGTCGACCTTCGGTGAAGGCGAAATTTTACGTCCCTGGGACGTAAAATCACGACCTCACGGACCAGGGCGCCCGGTTCTCGCCTCGCCAGACCCGCCAGCCACGCCCAGAACCACGCCTCCTGCTATCTTTCTGCGTCGGCCCATTGGGCCGGTTGTACGTGCCTGCCGTCCGATTCATGGGGCGTGTGGGTGTCCTGTAGTCGATACGAATCCGGAGCGATGAAGGTCCGAGCTTCCGTAAAGCCGATGTGCGAAAAGTGCAAGGTCATCCGCCGCAATGGTGCGGTGCTGGTGATCTGCTCGAATCCTCGACACAAGCAGCGGCAGGGCTAGGGCCGGGCCACGATGGCACGCATCGCGGGCGTCAATATCCCGGTTCAGAAAAGGGTCGAAATCGGCCTCACCTACGTCTTCGGCATCGGTCGTTCGACCGCGCAGAGGATCCTCGAGGAGACGAAAATCGATTCCAACACCCTGGTCAAAGACCTGACCGAGGATGAGGTCGTCCGACTGCGCGAAGCCGTCGAGCAGCGCGAGGTCGAGGGCGACCTTCGCCGCGAGCGCTCGCAGGACGTGAAACGGCTGATGGAGATCGGTGCATACCGCGGTCTCCGGCACCGTCGCGGCCTTCCGGTCCGCGGCCAGCGGACCAAGACCAACGCCAGGGGCCGCAAGGGCCCGCGCCGGATGAGCATCGCCGGCAAGCGGAAAGCGTAGGAGCAGAGTGCCGCAGCCGAAAAAACCAGCCAAGGGCCGTTCCAGGAAACGGGTCAAAAAGAACGTCACCTACGGGCAGGCGCACATCAAGACTTCCTTCAACAACACGATCGTCACCCTGACCGACACCGACGGCAACGTGATCGCCTGGGAGTCGGCCGGCTCGGCGGGCTTCAAAGGCTCGCGCAAGTCGACTCCCTTCGCCGCCCAGGTGACCGCCGACGCGGCTGCCAAAAAAGGCATGGAGCACGGCCTCCAGAAAGTCGAGGTCTTCGCCAAGGGCGCCGGCTCCGGCCGCGAGACCGCGATCCGCTCGCTGCAGGCCGCCGGCCTCGACGTGACCACGGTCAAGGATGTCTCCCCGCAGGCCCACAACGGCTGCCGCCCGAAGAAGCGGAGGCGCGTCTAGATGGCCCGCGACACCTCCCCCCAGTGCAAGCAGTGCCGCCGCGAGGGCCAGAAACTCTTCCTCAAGGGCGAGCGCTGCTTCACCGACAAATGCGGGGTCGAGCGCCGCTCCTACCCGCCCGGGGAGCACGGTCGCGGCCGCCTGCGCCAGTCCGAGTACCGCCAGCAGCTGCGCGAGAAACAGAAGACGCGCCGCTACTACCAGGTGCTCGAGAAGCAGTTTCGCGCCTACTACGACAAAGCTTCCCGCCAGGACGGCGTCACCGGAGAGAACCTCCTGCGCCTGCTCGAGTCCCGACTCGACAACGTCCTGGTTCGACTCGGCTTCGCCGCCTCCCGGCGCCAGGCTCGCCAGCTCGTCCGTCACGGCCACTGGATGGTCAACGGGCGCCGCGTGGACGTGCCCTCGTACCAGGTGCGGCCCGAAGACGTGATCTCCATCAAGGCCGACTCCGCCGCCTCGGACACGATCCGTAAAGCGACGGAGCTGGTCTCCACAGTTCCGGCCTGGCTACAGGCCGACCATGATTCGCTCACCGCCAAAATCCTGCGCTACCCCGAGCGCGCTGAGATCTCGGCGCCGGTACAGGAGCAGCTCATCGTCGAGCTGTACTCCAAGTAGTCCGGAACTCCAATTCGCAACACAACTCAAGGAACTCATGACCACTGACTTCCAGGTCCCTCGCATCAGCTCAGAGAAGGTCGACGATCGCCGTGGCACCTTCACCATCGAGCCCCTCGACAAGGGCTTCGGCTACACCTTCGGCAACAGCTTGCGCCGCGTGCTGCTCTCCTCGCTGGGAGGAGCCGCGATCACCAGCGTCCGCATCGAGGGCGTAGCGCACGAGTTCTCCAGCGTCCCCGGCGTCAAAGAGGACGTCACCGACATCATTCTCAACCTCAAGGATCTCGTCGTCCGCATGCACACCGACGCCGACGAGGTCGAAGCGCCGCTGGTCGCCACCGGCCCCGGTGAGATCAAGGCCAAGGACATCGACCTGCCGTCCGGGGTCGAGATCCTCAACCCAGACGCCCCGATCGCGACGCTCGAGAAAAAAACCAAACTCGAGGTCTACCTGACGGTCGGCCGCGGCCGCGGCTACTCGCCCGCCGAAGAGAACAAGTCGGATGAGCAGCCGATCGGCGTGATCCCGATCGACTCGATCTTCTCGCCGATCCGCCGCTGTTCCTACTCGGTCGCCACTGCGCGCGTCGGTCAGCGGACCGACTTCGACAAACTGACCCTGGACCTCGAGACCGACGGCTCGATCGAGCCGGCTGCCGCGCTGCGCGAGGCCTCCGAGATCCTGATCAAGAGCTTGGCGATCTTCACCGACGCCGAGCGGGTCGAGGAACTGACCACGCTCGAGCCGATCGCCGCGGCTCCGGTCGACGGCGGCTCCGGGGCCGGTGACGGCGTCGGTGCCAGCGCCAACGGCCTCGATGAGATCCTGATCGAGGAGCTCGAGCTGGGCGTCCGCTCCTACAACTGCCTGAAGCGGGCCGGTGTCCAGACCGTCGGCGACCTGGTGCGGAAGTCGCGCTCGGAGCTGAACGCGATCCCGAACTTCGGCTCGAAGTCGATCGAGGAAGTGATCGAGACCCTGCACTCCCGCGGCCTCGATCTCCAGCAGGACTGAGAACCGGCAGAATCAACCGGAGAGATCGATGCGCCACCGCAAGAAGCGAAACAAGCTCAGCCGCAGCGCCTCGCATCGCGCCTCCCTGCTCTCGAACCTCTCCAAGCAGCTGATCGAGCACGAGCGGATCGAAACCAGCCAGGCCAAGGCGAAGGCGGTCAAGCCCGAGGTCGAGCAGCTGATCACGCTCGCCAAACGCGGTGACCTCCACGCCCGCCGCCAGGCCCTCGCCACGCTCCACAACGACAAGTTCGTCGTCCACAAGCTCTTCGAGGAGGTCGCTCCCCGCTACGTCGAGCGGCCCGGCGGCTACACCCGGATCGTGAAGCTCGGACCGAGGAAGTCCGACTCCACGGAGATGGTGTACCTAGAGCTCGTCTAGTCAGTCGTAGCTGACCGACTCCAGGTAGAGCCCGTGGGGTGGTGCTGTCTCGCCGGCCTCCGAGCGCGGAGCGCCACGCAGTAGCCGTTCGAAGTCCTCGACAGAGCGCCGCCCGCCTGCGACCTCGAGCTGGGTTCCGACCAGGACCCGGACCATGCTCCGCATGAAGGCGTCGGCGGCGATCAGGAACGAGCCGGCGTCGCCGTCCCACTCCCAGGCGGCGGCGAGCACGTCGCGCTCGAAGCGGACGTGATCGGTCTGGGTCGGGGTGAAGGCGGTGAAGTCGTGGCTGCCGGGCAGCGCCGCCGCGCAGGCGTCGAGGGCGCCGCGGTCGAGGCGGTGCGGCCACCAGAGCGCCCTGCCGTGCTCGAACGGGCCCGGCGCCGGTCTCGCCAAGATCCGGTAGCGGTAGCTGCGCGAGCGGGCGTCGCGCCGGGCGTCGAAGCCGTCCTCGACGGACGCAGCGGCGAGAACGGCAATGTCGTCGGCCCCGACACCGTTGAGGCGCCGCGCCAGGTCGGCCGGGATCTCGGCCTCGGTCTCGAAGCTGGCTACCTGCCCGTGGGCGTGGACTCCGGTGTCGGTGCGTCCTGCGACCGTCAGGTCGACCGCGGTCCGCAAGACAGTCTCCAGCGCCATCTCGAGCTCGCCCTGAACGGTCCGCAGGCCTGGTTGGCGGGCCCAGCCCGAGAAGCCGGCACCGTCGTATTCGATGTCGAGGCGGACAGTCGTCACCGGGGGCAGTATGCCGTTGCGCGGGACACCTAGAATCGCCGGTGTGCGCGTGCTGCTCACCAACGACGACGGGATCGCTGCGCCCGGCCTGCAGGCGGCGCGCAGGGTCCTGCGTGAGATCGAGGGGGTCGAGCTCGAGGTCGTGGCTCCGGACTCGAACCGCTCGGCGACGGCTCGCAGCATCACCACCCGCTCGCCGCTCACGGTCGAGGAAGTCGAGTTCGGCGACGGCGACGTCGGCTACGCCACCGACGGCACCCCGGTCGACTGCGTCCGCTTCGCCGAGCTGGGCCTGGTCGGCGACCGCCCCGACCTGATCGTCTCCGGCATCAACCACGGCGCCAACCTCGGCGACGACATCACCTACTCAGGGACGGTCGCGGCGGCCTTCGAGGGCATCATCCTCGGCATCCCCGCGATCGCGATCTCCCAGCAGTCATCCGCGGGGGGCATGGGCTACGTCAGCGGCAAGTTCGACTTCGGGGTCGCGGCCCGCTTCACCGGCGAGCTGGTCCAGCAGTTGGCCGGCGAGCGGATGCCGGAGGCGACCCTGATCAACGTCAACTGCCCGGCTGGGGAGCCGCGGGGCATCGAGGTGACTCGGCTCGGCAAACGGATCTACAACGACGAGCTGAAGCTGGTCGGCGAGGAGGGCGACAAGCGCCGTCGCTACGAGATCTACGGCTGGAAGCCCGGTTACGAGGAGATCGACGGCACCGACCTCTACGCGGTCGCCAGCGGTCGCGTCTCGGTCACCCCGATCCACTTCGACCTCACCGACCACGGGGGCCTCGAGACCCTGCGCGGCTGGGGGTTCGAGGAGATGCTGACCGCCTGCGTCCCGGCGGCGTGAGCGAGGCCCCGAAAGCGGCGGCCGATCGCGCCGAGGAGCTGCGCGCCGAGCTCCGCCACCACAACGAGCTCTACTACCGCCGCGACCAACCGGAGATCGGCGACGACGAGTACGACGCCCTGCTCGACGAGCTGCGCGGGATCGAGGCGGAGCATCCGGACCTGCTCACATCCGACTCGCCGACCCAGCGGGTCGGCGCCGCCCCTTCGGGGCGCTTCGCCGAGGTCGAGCACGCCGAGCGCATGCTCTCGCTCGGCAACGCCCGCAGCGAGGAGGAGATGCGCGCCTGGGAGGGGAGGATCCACAACTTCCTCAAGCGCCTCGACATCACGGCCGCGGAATTCAGCTACACGACCGAGCCCAAGATCGACGGCCTGGCGATCTCGCTGACCTACGAGGACGGCAGGTTCACGCGCGGGGCGACCCGCGGCGACGGCAGGGTCGGCGAGGACGTGACCCGCAACCTGGAGACGATCGACGCGATCCCCAAGCAGATCCCCGACCCGCCGCCCTTCGTCGAAGTGCGCGGCGAGGTCTACCTCTCGATCGCCGACTTCAAAGCCGTCAACGAACGGCGGGCCGAAGAGGAGAAGCCCACCTTCGCCAATCCCCGCAACTCCGCAGCCGGCTCCCTGCGCCAGCTCGACCCGGCGATGTCGGCAGAACGGCCGCTCTCGATCTGGTGCTACGGGATCGGCGCGATCGAGGGGATCGACTTCGAGACCCACTCCCAGGAGGTCGAGTGGCTCGAGTCGAAGGGCTTCAGGGTCAACCCAGACACCGCCCACCACGAGGGCGTCGAGGGCGTCGTCGAGCGCTGCCACTGGTGGGAGGAGCGGCGCGAGCAGCTCGACTACGAGATCGACGGAGTCGTCGTCAAGGTCGACGAGCGGCCGCTCTGGCGCGAGCTCGGCGTCGTCGGGCGCGAGCCGCGCTGGGCGATCGCCTGGAAGTTCCCGCCGACGACGGCGACGACGACGCTCACGGACGTGGTCTGGAACGTGGGGAGGACCGGCCACCTGGTTCCGTTCGCGATGCTGGAGCCGGTCCACGTCGGCGGCGTCACGGTCACCACCGCGACCCTTCACAACGAGGAGGACCTGGCGCGCAAGGACGTTCGCGTCGGCGACGAGGTCGTCGTGATGAGGGCCGGCGACGTGATCCCCCAGGTCGTCTCGCCGAAATTGCCGCGAAAGAACCCGCGGGTGCGGAAGCCGAAGCCGCCGAAGAAATGCCCCGCCTGCGGAACCCCGACCGTCAAACCCGGCGACGGCGTCTTCACGATCTGCCCCAACCGTGCCGGCTGTCCAGGGCAGTCCTTCCAGCACGTCAAGCACTTCGTCAGCCGCGGCGCGATGGACATCGACGGGCTCGGCGAGAAGCAGGCGCTGCGCTTCCTGCAAGAAGGCCTGATCGCCGATGTCGCCGACATCTACGACCTCGACCAGGAGCGCCTTGGCGGCCTCGAGGGGTTCGGCGAGGTCTCGGCCCGCAACCTGGTCGCGGCGATCGAGGCATCCCGGGAGCGGCCGTTCCAGCGCGTCCTCTGGGCCCTTGGCCTGCCGGGGGTCGGTTACGTCACCGCCGAGGCCCTGGCGATGCACTTCGGCTCGATCGAGGCGTTGCAGAGGGCGGATCCGGAGCAGATCGAGGAGGTCGAGGGCGTGGGCCCGGTGATGGCCGTCCAGATCGCCGAGAGCCTCGCCGACGAGCGCACCGCGGAGCTGATCGAGAAGCTCGCCGAGAAGGGGCTGCGATTGGCGCTCGATCCCTCGGAAAGGAGGCGGCAGGGCGGTCCGCTGGATGGCAAGACGCTGGTCCTGACCGGCACCCTGCCCGATCTCACCCGTGAGGAGGCCGGGGCGATGATCAAGGCCGCCGGCGGCAAGGTGACCAACTCGGTCTCGAAGAAGACCGACTACGTCGTCGCCGGCGACAGCCCGGGGTCGAAGCTGGCGAAGGCCGAGGACCTCGGGGTCGAGGTCCTCGGCGAAGACGGCCTGCAGAAGCTGCTCGGCGCTCAGTAGCCGGCAACGGCGCCGGCGATCCGATCCTGTTCGGCGTGGGCGAGCCCGAGGTCGCGGACGCCGCCCATCAGGATCGAGAAGATCATCGTGCGGCCGCCGCGGAAGCAGTAGCCGGAGAGGTTGCTGACCCCGGTCAGGGTCCCGGTCTTGACCCGGCAGCGACCGTAGGCCGGGGTCCCGCCCATGCGACCGGCGACCGTGCCCTCCCTGCCGGCGAGGGCGAGGTCGGAGACGAACTCGTCGCCCACGTATGAGGAGCGCATCCCCTCGAGGAAGCGGACGACCTGCAGCGGCGAGGCCCGGTTCGAGCGGGTCAGGCCGGAACCGTCGACGGCGTTGAGGGCGGACCCCTTGTTGCGGGCGAAGCGCTCGACGACGTTGGCGCCCGCCGCGGTCGTCCCGGCGCCTCCCTCGTGGGCGCCGAGGAGCTTCAGCAGCATCTCGGCGAAGAAGTTGTTCGAGTAGACGTTGGTCGAGTTGACCAGGATGTCCATGGGCGGGGACTCGACCGACGCGATCGTGCGGGTGTCGTCGGGATCGGCGTTGCCGAGCGCGACGTCCGGCTCGATCGAGACGCCCGCCCCGCCCAGCGCCGCGGCGAGCTTGCGGGCGGCCAGGCGGGCCGGGTCCGAGGAGAAGCTGCCGCCGCGCGAGGTCGAGAAGCCGGCGTTGAAGGAGAGGCCGGAGAGCGGGCCGATGTAGGGGCTCGTCGCGTAGCCGGAGTCCGCCACCCCGCGCAGGCGGTCGAAGATCGAGTCGTCGGCGTAGAGGCGGCCGGCCACCGACTCGATTTCGGCCCGGGCGACGATCTGGCGCTGGAGCGAGTAGAGGTCGGTTCCGAGGCCGCCGAGAAAGGCGTCGTAGAAGGCCGGGGCGCCGAAGACGGGGTCGCCGCCGCCGACGAGGTAGAGGTCGCCGTGCAGAACCCCCTGGCGGTCGACTTTCCCGTCGGCGAGAACCCTGGTCTCGATCCGGTAGTCGGTCCCGAGCTCCGAGAGCGCCGTCGCGGTGGTGAAGATCTTCGTGTTCGAGGCCAGCGGCCGCGCTTTGCGGGCGGCACGGGCGCAGACCGCCTTCCCGGTCCGCGCGTCGACCACGAACAGGCCGCTCGCCTGGCCGCCGCCACGCACGAGGCGGTGTCGAAGGTCCTGGCAGAAGCGGCCGCCGCCGGCCGCGCTCGCCGCCTGGGCGCCGAGAAGTGTCGCAACGAGCAGGACTGTCGCGAGCATGGGTGCAAAGGTCCGTCTCACCACCTGAGATAATCCATGTTTATGGGCAAAGTTGTGGACATCGACTCTCAACCACGCCGGAAGCGGTCTCGTAAAAGACCCTCCAAGACCGCTCTCGTGCTCGGGGGCGGCGGTTTCACGGGCGGTGTCTACGAGATCGGGGCCCTGAGGGCGCTCGACCTCCTGGCCGTCAACAGCACGGTCAACAACTTCGACATCTACGTCGGCACCAGCGCCGGCTCCTTCGTCGCCGGCATGCTCGCCAACGGGGTCACCCCCGACGAAATGATGCAGGTGCTGAACGAGCGCGTTCCCTCTGAGCTCGAAGACCTCGACCTCGACAAGGTCCTCAAGCCCAACTACTCCGGCTTCCTGCAGAAGGCGACGGCGCTGCCGCTGCGCGGCCTCGAGCTGCTGCGGACCCTGGGCCGGATCGGCGACGTCTCGGCGATCGACCTCGGTGTCGCCCTCGCCGAGGCCCTGCCCAACGGCCTCTACTCCGGCTCCGGCGTCGGCGACTACGTCGAAGGGGTGCTGACCGACGGCGGCCGCGCCAACGACTTCCGCCTGCTCGACAAAGAGCTCTACATCACCGCCACCGACCTCGATACCACCGAGCGGATCGTCTTCGGTGAGAAGGCCTGGTCCGACGTGCCGATCTCGAAGGCGGTCCAGTGCTCCACCGCGCTGCCGATCGTCTACAAGCCGGTCGATCTCAAGGGGCGCCATCTGGTCGATGGCGGCATCCGCTCGACCACCAACGTCGACATCGCGGTCGAGCGCGGCGCCAAGTTCATCGTCGTCGTCAACCCGATCGTCCCCTACGTCAACGACTTCGAGAAGACGATCCCGACCATGTTCGGGACCAAGGTCCGCCGCATCGCCGACATGGGGATGCCGGCGATCGGCAACCAGATCTTCCGCATCCTCTCCCACGCCCGGCTGCACCAGGCAGTCGAGCAATGGCAGGAGAAATACCCCGGGGTCGACATCATCCTCGTCGAGCCCGAGGCGGACGATGAGCTGATGTTCGGGACGCCGATCATGGACTACTCGCGTCGCCTGCGGATCGCCCGCCACGGCTTCGAATCGGTGACCGCGATGCTCGCCCGAGACTACGAGCGCTTCGAGGAGGTCGCCAGCCGCCACGGCCTCGAGATCTCCGGCCGCCGCGTCAAACGCGTCGTCGAGCGGGCCTCCGAGGAAGAGCCCGAGCAGACCTCGGCCTGGCGGCGGGTTCTCGAGCAGACGACCTCGGTCCTGCTGCGACAGAGCGGCGAGGCCTCCTAAAGCAGTTACGGGGAGGGCGTCGACCCCCTCCCCGTGATTTGAGGGCGCTCGCGCTTCGCGCTCGTGCCAAAGACTGAGCGCGCCAAAGGCGCGCAATTACCGGATTGCATTTCCGCCGCTTCGCGACATTCCCGGGGAGGGGGTCAACGCCCTCCGAGCAAGCGTTTCTGCAGCCCCCGAAAAGGTCGGTCGCAGCGGCCAAGTTCTGAGCAGCTTTGGGCGCGACGCGGCCTGGCGCCGAGGGGAGTTGGGTGCCCTCGGGCAAATGTCGCGAAGCGGCGGAAATGCAATCCGGCTATTGCGCCGCGTTAGCGGCGCTCAGACATTGGAGCTAAGCGCGAAGCGCGTGCGACCCCAATTTGTCCGAGGGTGCCCAACTCCCCTCGACCTCAGCCTGCGTACAGCGCCTCGATCTCGGGCTCGTGCTTGGCCGTGACCACGGCCCGCTTGACCTTCATGGTCGGCGTCAGCTCGCCGCCTTCCTGGGTCAGGTCCTGGGGCAGGATCGCGATCTTCTTCACCTGCTCGACGCGGGCGAACTTCTCGTTGATCTTCTCGACGTGGGCTTCGATCGCGGTGCGGACGTCGTCGTTCGCGGCCAGCGCTTCGGGGTCCTCGGGGAGGCCGTTCTCCTTGGCGTAGGCGACGCACTCTTCGGGGTCGAGGGTGACCAGCGCGACCAGGTAGGGCCGGCGGTCGCCGACGACCACGCACTGGGAGACCAGCGGGTGCTGCTTGATCTCGTTCTCGAGGTTGGCCGGGGTGATGTTCTTGCCGCCCGCGGTGATGATGATGTCCTTCTTGCGGCCGGTGATCTTGATGAATCCGTCCTCGTCGATCTCGCCGATGTCCCCGGTGTGGAGCCAGCCGTCGACGATCGTCTCCCTGGTCGCCTCCTCGTTCTTGTAGTAGCCCTGGAACACGTTGGGGCCCTTGACGAGGATCTCGCCGTCGTCGGCGATCCTGATCTCGCAGCCGGGGAACGGTTTGCCGATCGTTCCGACCTTGAAGTCGTCCTCGGAGGAGATCGTCGCCGCGGTCGAGGTCTCTGTCATCCCCCAGCCCTCGAGCACGAGGACGCCGGCGGCGTCGAAGAAGCTGAGGATTTCCGGGTTGATCGGCGCCGCCCCGGAGACCGCCAGGCGCAGCTTGCCACCGAACAGCCCGCGAATTTTCGAGAGCACTTTCTCGTCGGCGAACTTGTATTGCCGCTTGAGGAGGAAGCCCGGCCGGCCGCCCGCGCGTTCGACGGCGCGCATCTTCTTGCCGACCCCGATCGCCCAGTTGAAGATCGCCTTTTTGAGGCCGCCCTCTTTCTCCATCGCGCTGGTCGCCGTCGTGTAGATCTTCTCGAAGATCCGCGGCACCGAGGGAAAGTAGGTCGGGTGCAGTTCGGCCAGGTTGGGGAGGATCTTGAGCGGGTCGCGCTCCCAGTAGGCGATCGTGGCGCCGAGGTCGAAGCTGCCGAGCTGGATCAGCAGGGCGAAGGAGTGGGCGAGGGGGAGGTAGAGGTAGGTGAGGTCTTCGCCCTCGATGACGCTGGTCTCGTTGACCATGTCGAGCATCGCCCGGTAGTTGCCGTGGCTGATCACGCAGCCCTTCGGCGGCCCGGTCGTGCCCGAGGTGTAGATGAAGGTGCAGATGTCCTCTGGGGTGACCGAGTCCCAGCGCTGCTGCCACTCCGAGGCGTCGCGGCCGCCGCCCCTTGCGGCGAGGTCCTCGAAGGAGATCGCGTCGTCGCTGGTGCCGGTCATCCGCACCACCTGCTCGAGCAGCGGCAGCTGGTCGCGGACGGCGCGGATCTTCTCCATCTGCTCGTCGTCCTCGACGATCACGATCTTCGCGTCGGAGTTCTCCAGCACGTACTGGCACTCCTCGGGCGAGTTGGTCTGGTAGATCGGCACGACGATCGCGCCCGCCGATAGCGCGGCGAAGTCGAAGTAGGTCCACTCGGGACGGGTATTGCCGAGGATCGAGACTTTGTCGCCCTTGGCGATCCCGAGGTCGATCAGGCCGAGCGAGAGTCGGCGGACGGTCTCGCCCACCTCGGCGAAGCTGCGGGTCCGCCACTCCTCGCCGTCCTTGTAGTGGACGGCAGGGGCGTCCCCGTACAGCTCCGCCGACCGTGGCAACAGGTCGGCAAGAGTCTTCGACTTGGTTCCCCGCTCCTCCATGCGCGGGGAGAGTCTAGTTGAGAATCCTGGCTGTGCGGCTAGGCGGCCGAGGCGCGCCCGCGGTCAGTCCGGACCGGTGACTGGCGCAGCGAGGTCCGGAACAGGGACTTGTCGATCTTGCCCCGGAAGATCGGGACGCCCATTTCCACGCATTTGCCAATCACCTCCTGCCGTTTCATGTGAAGTTCGTCGGCAAGCTCGGAAGGGGTTAGGTGATTCGCCACGTGCGGGGACCTCCCTTAGTCGAAAATGAGTAAGCCAGATACTTACCCGCGTTGGCGGACGTGTCAAATGAAACGACCGCAAGTTGCGGGAAAGCCGCGCCCTGGATAATGGAGCCAGTGGACGCCGCCGCCGTCACGCCGCTCCCTCGCAGGGGAAGGATCTGGGTGATTCTCATCCTCGGCCTGACCGTGTTCGGGATCGGTTACGCGCTCTTCAGCATCGCGACCAAAGAGCCCGGTCGCGAGGCGGTCCGCGTCGAAGGAATCGGCACCTCCCAGCAGACCTTCGGCGGCGTCCCCCAGGAAGGCGAGAGGGTCGGCTCCGACGACGCGCCGGTCTCGATCCAATACTTCGCCGACATGCAATGCAGCAGTTGCCGCGACAACTTCCTGGCGACGATCCCGAGCCTGGTCACCGACTACGCCCGTCCCGGCGACGTCAAGATTTTGATGCGGCACTACTCGGTCGCCCAGAACCCGCTCGAGCTCGGCTTCTTCGGCTCCGAGGCCGCCGCCGTCCAGGGCTACGGGTGGCAGTACACCTATCTCTTCTTCCGCAACCAGGGCGAGGCCGAAAAGTTCGGCGTCGACGGCGAGTTCATGGACTCCCTGGCGGGAGCGATCGGCGAACTGAACATCCCCGAATGGGAACAGGACCTCGACCGCGAAGTCGGCGGCGACGGCCCGGTCGCGAAACGGCTGGAAGGCTACGAGGAGCTCGGCATCGAGCTCGGTATCCGGACCAAGCCGGCGGCGATCGTCAGCGGGCCAGAGGGGACGAGGACGCTCCAGGACGGTCCGTCCTTGCGGCGCTTCGAACGGGCGATAGGGGAAGTCGGCGGGTGAGCCTTTTGGGGATCGGAAGGGTTCTTAATCGGGGCGCCCGGATTTGAACCGGGGACCTCACCGACCCGAACGGTGCGCGCTACCAGGCTGCGCCACGCCCCGAGTCGCGGGATTATCTCAGAGAGAAGATCGAGGCCGACTGCCGATGAGACGAAAGCTCGCCGCCCTTGCAGCGGCCACCGCCCTTTTCCTGGCCCTGCCCGGCGCCGTATCGGCCCAGGTCCCGTCCTCCTTCGCCGGGATGGCGCCCCAGGGGGACACCACCGCGGTCGACTACGCCCTGATGCGCAGCAGCGGCGTCCGCAGCGTCAGGCTGCCGATGTTCTGGGCCTCGATCCAGTCCGAGAACCGCTACCTCGCCGACCCCGACTTCGACGGCTTCGACCGCCAGGTGAAACTGGCGGCGGAAGAGGGGATTCGGATCTTCCCCTTCGTCTACAGCACGCCGCCGTGGGTTGCGCCGGACCACGAGACCCTGCCGGTCGGCAGCGACTGGGAACGGTGGGCCTGGCGGATCTTCCTCAAGGACGCCGAGGCCCGCTACGGGCCGGGCGGAAGCTTCTGGGAAGAACACGACCAGGTCGACTACCTGCCGATCCGGCACTGGGAGATCTGGAACGAGCCCAACATCGTCACCTTCGCCGAACCGACCGGGCCGCGGCCCTACGCGGAGCTGCTGCGTGAATCGGGGCGGGTCCTGCACCGTGCGGACCCGGGCTCGAAGGTGATCGTCGGCGGCCTCTTCGGCCGCCCGCTGCAGATCCCTCCGAACACCCCGCCCGGCGCCTTCCTCGCCGGCCTCTACGAGGCGCGCGGGGTGAAGCCGTTCTTCGACGGCGTTGCACTCCACCCATACGTCGCCGACGCCAGCGCGATGCGGGCGATGATCCTCAACCTGAGGCGGGTGATGAAGGATCACAAGGACGCCGGCACCCAGCTCCTGGTCACCGAGCTCGGCTGGGGCTCGGACAGCTTCGAGTCCCGCTGGGAGCGTGGACTCGACGGCCAGGCGCGTGAGCTGAGCGAGTCGATGGGGATGCTGAGCGTCAACCGCCGGGCCTGGCGGATCGGCGGTGTCTGGTGGTTCTCCTGGCGCGACCACGACGGCGCCTGCCAGTTCTGCGACTCCGCCGGGCTGCTCACCGAGGACCGCGAGGCGAAGCCCTCCTGGTACCTCTTCAACGCCTGGACCGGGGGCGACCCCGACACCGTTTCCCGCGCCGCGTTCGGGGATTGAGCGCCAACCTCCACGGGTAGGTGGTTGCCGACGACCGCGAAGGAGGAATCAGATGTCCGGTAGCGCCACCGCCAGCAAGGGAATCTTCGACAACGACAACGCCGAGGCGAGGGAAGGCGTCGTCGCGCTCCTCTCCAAGGCCTACTGGATGGAGATCGAGACGGTGATGAGCTACATCTCCGCCTCGGTCAACCTCGACGGGGTCCGCGCCCAGGAGGTCAAGGAGTCGCTGGCGGAGGACGTCCAGGAGGAGCTCGGCCACGCCCAGAAATTCGCCGAGCGGATCAAGGAGCTATACGGGGTGGTCCCCGGCTCCGAGGACTTCGCCGCCGAGCAGTCCTACCTCCAACCGCCCGACGAGCAGACCGACATCGTCCACGTGATCCGCGGCGTGATCGAGGCCGAGAGCGGCGCGATCGAGCACTACACGCGGGTCATCGAGGAGACCGAGGGTGTCGACCCGGTGACGCAGGACATGGTGATCGAGATCCTCCGCGACGAGCAGGGGCACCGGCGCCTTTTCGAGGGTTTCCTGCGCGAGTACGAGGTCGAAGGAATCGCCTGATGCCCCAGCGCCTGTTGGCGATCGTCACCGACACCGTCGAGGGGCCGGATTCGATCGACGAGCTCTGTCGCGGCGAATGCGACGACGTCGAGGTCCGCCTCGTCATGCCGGCGGTCGAGGAGAGCCCGTTGGAGCACGTGATGGGGAGCGTCGATGAGCCGCACCGCGAGGCCGGTGAGCGGCTCGAGGCTTCCCTGGAGGCGCTGCGGCGTCGCGGCATCGCGGCGACCGGCGGGGTCGGCGACCCCGACCCGGTGCTGGCCGCCCAGGACGCGCTGCGAGAAGGCCCCGCGGATGAAGTCGTGATCTTCGAGCACTCCGCCGACCAGGCTCGCTGGTTCGAGGAGGGGCTCTTCGACCGGGCCCAGGAGGCCCTGCCCCTACCGCTGCGCATGGTGATCGTCAGCCGCCCGCCCGATAACGGCGGCACCCACGTGATCGCGGTCGAGGAGGGCGATCACGAGAAGGCGGTCGCGGCCCAGGAGGAGAGCACGATCGAGATATCCGAGAACCTGCCCCGCTTCTCGCGGATCGACCTGCTCGGCATCGTCGTCGGCATCGTCGGCACGATCGTCGTGGCCGTCCTCGCCGCCGCCGCCGGCTCGGGGACCGGGGGAGGCTGGTCGGCGGTGGCGATCCTGATCGCGATCGCGACCGCGCTCGTCAACCTCGCCCACGTGGTCGGGCTGCTCCTCTTCGAGAGCGTCCGCTATCGCGGGCCCTGGGAGACGTTCTTCCGCACACTCGCCGTGGGCGGAACGCCGGTGGCGATCGTCGTCAACCTCGCGATCGTCGTCTTCACCTGAGCGCGGCGACCCGGTCGCCGTCGCGCAGAGCCTCGAGGACCTCCTCGGCCAGCCGCGAGCCGTCGTCCGGGCGCAGCGGCGTGGCAACGACGCGGAACACGGTGCTGTCGGAGTCGACTTCCTCGAGCGAGACGCTCGGCGGGTAGCGGGTCGGGACAGAGATCGTCTCGAGCAGCCGCTCCTCGATCCTCTTCGGGCTCGCGTCGGTCGGGAAGCGGGCGCGGAGATCGACTTTCTCGGGCTCCCGCAACGGCACGACCACGAGGTTTACGAGGACGCTGTTGGGCACCAGCAGGCGGTCGGCACCCTGGACCAGGGTCGTGTAGAAGAGCCCGAGCGAGCTGACCGTCCCCTCCAGGGACCCGGCGAGCGCACCTCCGACCAGGCGCACCCGTTCGCCGACCCGGAACGGCCGGGTGCTCTGGAGGATGATCCCGGCGAAGATCCCGGCCAGCGTCTGCTGGGCGGCGAGACCGAGGACGATCGCGGTGAAGGCGCCGCCGACGGCGAGCGCGGCCGTGTCGACGCCCGCGATCCTCAGGGCGAGGACGACGACGGCCGCCATCGCGATCAGGCGGAAGAGGAACCCCATCGTCCCGGCGGTGGCGGGATCGAGGCGCCGGTAGAGGCGCGGCGTAACGGTCTGCCCCAGCCAGTGCGTGGCGGCCGAGCCGACGATCACCAGAACCGCGACGGTGGCGATCCGGACCCAGCCACCGAGGCCGGGGAGGAGCTGCTCGCGATTCTCGTAGACGAACAGCGTCGCGGCCAGCACGACCAGCGCCGCCAGCAGGCCGGCGAACCCACGGCCGGGGGTGCGAGGCAGGAGCTCGTCGCCCAGCCCCAGGGAGTGCCAGGCGTGGCTTCGCGTCTCGAACAGCTCGCGCGGTAGTTTGCGTCGACGGGGAAAACGCACAGGGTGCGATTACCCGTCGCGTGCTGGAGCCATGCGCGTTACTCTTTTTTTAGTAAAGGTTTCCAATCGCAAGCGAGGGGGAGGAAGGAGCGATGGACGGGATAATCATTGTGGTTCTCGGCGCCCTGCTGGTCGCCGCCCTCGCCCTGCTGGCCCGGATGCTGATCGGTGCGGGCCGCGCGATGCGGCGCTTCTCGGTCCTCAATCAGATCGCGGAAGTCTCCGACCGGGGCGGCTCCCTGCGTGAGACGCTCGACGAGATCTGCGAGGTGCTCGTGCCCGAGGTCGCCGATTTCTGCATGATCGACCTGATCTCCGACGGCCAGATCGAGCGGATCGCCGTCAAGGCCGGGCCCGACGGTGGCGAGGGCGCGACCCAGGGGCTCGCGGAGCGCCGCCCGTCGCTGCCCGAGCCGATGGAACGGCCTGGCCAGGGGCCGGTCGAGCCACGCTTCATCGAGCGGATGACCGAGGCGGAACTGCGCGATCTCTCCCATGACGAGGAGGACCTCGAGTTCCTCCGCAGCCTCGAAACCCGCTCGGCGGTGACGGTGGCGCTGCGGGCGCGGGGGAGGCTGACCGGGGCGCTGACGATGGGGGTCGGCTGGTCGGGACGGCGGTTCCGCTCCGCCGACGCCGACTTCGCCCGCGTCCTCTCGGGCCGGATCGCGCTCACACTCGACAACGCCGGGCTTTTCAGCGATCTCGAGCGGGCCGAATCGGCCCGGGCCGAGATCGCCGAGACGCTCCAGCACGGCCTGCTGCCCCCGCCCTTGCCGCAGATCCCCGGCTGGTCGCTTGCCGCCTCCTACCGCCCCGCCGGCGCCGAGAACGAGGTCGGCGGCGACTTCTACGACGCCTTCCCGGCGGCCGGCGGCTGGATGCTGGTCGTCGGCGACGTCACCGGCCGCGGCGCCCGGGCGGCGGCGATCACCGCCCAGGCCTGCTACACGCTGCGCACCGCCGCGATCCTCACCGGCGACCCGCTGGTGGCGCTCTCGACGCTGAACCGCGCCCTGCTTGCACGCCGCGACCCGGCGCTCTGCAGCGTTGCGGCGCTGGCGATCTCCGAGGACCCCCTGCGTCCGGTCCGGCTCGCCGTGGCCGGGCACCCACCGCCGCTGGTGATCGATGGCGAGACCGTCTCCGAGCGGAATTGCGAGGGACCGGTTCTCGGCGCGTTCGCGGACGGCAGCTGGGAGCTGGAACAGATCGTGATCGAGCCCGGCCAGCAGCTGGTGATCCTCACCGACGGGATCGCCGAGGCCTGCGGCCAGGGCGGCCGCTTCGGCGACGAGCGGGTCCGCTCCGAGCTCTGCGGGGCCGGCAGCCCGGTCCGGGTGGTTCAGCGCCTCGAAGGGGCGCTGCAGGCGTTTACCGGGGGTGTGCTCGAGGACGATGTCGCGATCCTCGCGCTCTCGCCCGATGCGCCCGAGGGCCGGTCGACCGGGGAGATCTCGATCGCCTCCGCCAAGCCGCTGGCCGGTACGACCGGATTCGGGTCGAGCAATGGATGAGGGAGCGCGGGCGCTGATCGAGCGCCTCTTCGACGCCTTCAACCGCCGCGACGCGGACGAGATCGTCGCCCTCTGCGATGAGCGGATGGAGTTCTTCGCGGTGACCGCCGAGGAGGCCGGGCACGGCAATCCCTACGTCGGCACCGACGGCCTGAGGGCCTATCTCGCCGATGTCGCCACGGTCTGGGAAGACCTGCTGATCACGCCGACCGAGGTCGAGCAGGCCGGCGACGCGATCCTGGTCCGGGGCCGGGTCTACCTGCGCAGCCGCGCGCTCGGCATAAGGGACATGCCGACGGCCTGGATCTGGGAGCTCAGGCAGGGCCGTTTCATCCGTGGCCAGGTCTTCATCGACCCGGGGGAAGCGGTCGAGCGTTTCAGCCGCGCAGCGCGGACAGGGCGGCTTCCCGATCCGGATGCATCGAAATCGATGCCTCGACTCCGGTGATCTTCAGCAATCGCTGAACCTGGTCGTTCGAGCAGCAGAGCACGAGCCGCCCGCCGCCATCGCCGCCGGCCTCGATGTCGACCCGCTGCCAGGCCCGCACGATCAGCGCGATCCCGGTCGAGTCGATGAACTCGCATTCGGAGAGGTCGATCAGGATCGCGGCGTCCTCGGCCTCGCCGTTGGCGATCGCGCCCTCCAAGGGCTGCTCCAATCCGGGGGCGGTGTCGAGGTCGAGCTCCCCTTTTACAGTGAAAGCTCTGACCCCGTTCTCAAGCACCTCGGTCTGAACGTCGAATCGGGTGGGGACCACGCTTCGATGCTATCGCGGCACGTGGGTTTTAGACCACCTTCCCGCCGGGTAGCGAAGGGCCTTGAAACTGGAAAGCTATGCTCGTGTTCCTCGGGGCCTCGAGCTCCCGGCGGAGAAATGCTGTTGATGGCAGATAGGTCCACCACCCACGAGGTGCCGAGGGGGCTTGATATGTCCCTACCCGCGCGAGCTGAAAACGTCGCGGTCATTCGGCACGCGCTCGCCGGTCTCGCTGAGCAGATCGGCATGGACGAGCCCGGGGTCGCCGACCTGAAGACGGTGGTCACCGAGGCCTGCATGAACGTCGCCGTCCACGCCTACGACGGCGATCCGGGCCCGCTCAACGTTCTCGCCGAGCCCGACGACGAGGGACTCACGGTGATCGTCCGCGACTCCGGACGCGGGATCAGGCCGAGGGCCGACGTCGAGCAGTCGAGCCTGCGCCTCGGCCTCTCCCTGATCGCCGCCCTCTCCAGCAGCTTCTCGTTCTCGGGCGGCATCGACCGCGGGACCGAGGTCGAAATGCGCCTTCCGTTGCAGGGAGGCGGCGCCCGCGAGGGCGGCCCGTCAGACCCCACGATCGAGACTCCCACCAACGGGACCGAGATCGAGGTCGGACGCGCCGACCTGCTGGCACCGGTTCTCTCAAGGATCTTCGGAGCACTGGCCGCTCGGCGCGATCTTCCCGTCGATCGGGTCGCCGACGCGGTCCTGCTGACCGACGCGATCGCCGCCGCCGCCCCGGGCAAGTTCGCCGACGGCAGCGTCAAGCTCGCCCTCGCCGACAGTGACGACGGCGTCAGGTTGCGCCTCGGCCCGATGGAGCCCGGCGGTGCCGAGAAGGTTCGCTCCGGCCTGGCGATGCCCGATGTCGGTGGCTCGCTCGAGACTCTCGCCGACGAGTTCGGGGTCGAGAGCGAGGAAGACGGCGACTACCTGGCGATCGGCTTCAGCTCTCCTGCTCCTGCTCCCTGACCTGCTCGCGGATCTTGCCCAGGGCACGGCGCAGGATCCGCGAGACGTGCATCTGCGAGTGACCGATCTTCTCGGCGATCTGCGACTGGGTCATGTCGTCGACGAACCGCAGACGCAGGACCAGGCGCTCGCGCTCGTCGAGGTCGGGTAAGGCTGCGTCGAGGGTCACCCGGCCCTCGACCAGTTCGAAGTTCTTGTCCTCCTCGCCGACCCAGTCCGCCGGCTGCGCTTCCTCGGCCTCGTCGCCGCCGACCGGTCGATCGAGGGAGAGAGGCCTGCGGTTGTGATTGGCCTCCATCACCTCGAGTACGTCGGTCGGCTCCAGGTCCAGCTTCTCCGCGATCTCGGCGATCGAGGGTGAGCGCTGCAGTTTCTCGGTCAGGTCGGAGATCGCTTTGTCGACCTGGGCCATGCGGTCGTGGAGGCCGCGCGGCACCCGCACCGTCCAGGCCCGATCGCGGAAGTGTCGTTTGAGCTCGCCGAGGCTGGTCGGCGAGGCGAAGGCGCTGAACGGGATGCCGCGGTCTGGGTCGAAGCGGTCGACGGCGTTGACCAGGGCCAGGCTGGCGACCTGGAGCAGGTCGTCGAAGGACTCGCTGGCGCCGCGGTATCGGCGCGCCAGGCGCTTGGCGAAGGGCAGGTTGCGCTCGACCAGCTCCTCGCGGATCGCGGGGTCCTTGGTCGCCGCGAACCGGCGCCACAGCGCCCGTTCATCGGCCAGGTGCTCCTGCGGGCCCGGCGCCTGCCGGGTCTCCTCTCCGTTCTCCACCTGCTCACAGTAGCTGAGTGATCCCGCCACCCGGCGGGTAGTCGAATACGTGCGCCGGTTAGGCTGCGCAGGACTTCCAAACCGACCAAATAGGAGGCACCAAATGGCCTACGAGGTACCCGATCTTCCATACGCCTACGACGCTCTCGAGCCCCACATCGACGAGGCGACGATGCGCGTCCACCACGACAAGCACCACCAGGCCTACGTCGACAAAGCGAACGCGGCGCTGGAGGGAACGGAGTGGGCCGACAAGGACGTCGAGGAGGTTCTGAAGAACCTCTCGAGCCTGCCCGACGACAAGCAGGGCCCGGTCCGCAACAACGCCGGCGGCCACTACAACCACTCGCTCTTCTGGCAGATGCTGAGCCCGGACGGCGGCGGCGAGCCCGGCGGCGACGTCGGCTCCGCGATCTCCGACGCCTTCGGCTCCTTCGACTCCTTCAAGGACGAGTTCAAAGAAGCGGGGATCGGCCAGTTCGGCTCCGGCTGGGCCTGGCTCGTCCACGACGGCTCCGGGCTCGCGGTCGCGAAAACCCCGAACCAGGACTCGCCGATCTCCGACGGCATGACGCCGCTGCTCGGCTGCGACGTCTGGGAGCACGCCTACTACCTGAAGTACCAGAACAAGCGCCCCGACTACATCGACGCCTTCTGGAACGTCGTCAACTGGGATTACGTCGGGCAGCGCCTCGGCGACGCCGGCTAGGCGGCCCTAGCGGGCGACGGGAGCGATGGCAGGCCGCGCCGCCTCCGGCAGGTGGCGCGGTTCCTCCCCCTCCTTGAGGGGGATCTGGCTCATCGCGTGCTCGGCCTTGGCGGTGATCGTCAGGCTCGGGTTGACGCCGGGGTTGGCCGGCATCGCCGCCCCGTCGGTGACCAGCAGGTTCTCGTAGTTGAAGACGCGGTTGCCGGTGTCGACCACCCCGTGCTCGGGGTCGGCGCCGACCACGGCGCCGCCGAGGATGTGGGCGGTCGTCGGCACGTTCTGGATCGACTCGGTCAATGCGCTCTGCGCGATCCCGCCGGTCTTCGTCGCGAACCAGCGCGCCGCCGCGGCCGCGGCCGGCAGGTAGATCGGGTTGGGCCGATTCGAGTCCTGCTCGGTCTGCAGCCGGACGCCCTTTCCGAAGATCTTCCGTTTCGGTTTCAGGTGCATCGCGGCGTCGACCGTCTGCATCACCAGCAGGATCACGGTCCGGCGCGACCACTTCAGCGGCACGACCATCCGCAGGGCCTGGAGCGGATGGCGGGCCATCTCGGCGATCCACTTCAACGGCCTGGTCAGCCTCGTGCCGGGGCCGGCCATCGCGGTGAAGGTGTTGCTCATCACGTCTCCGGCTTCGCCGTAGGTGACGACCTCGATGTGGGTGTCGGGGTCCGGGTAGATGCTCGAGGTGATCGCCACCGAGCGGCTGAAGTCGCGCTCGTCGTCGCGGGCGGTCACCGATTGAATCGACTCCGAGTTGGTGCGGATGACGTCGCCGAGCCGATCCGAGAGCCGCGGCAGGGCGTCGCTGTGCTTGCAGTTGGCGAGCAGGTTGTTGGTCCCGAGGGCGCCCGCGGCGACGACAACGCCGCGGGCCGTGATCGTGCGGCGCTTCTTGCGCAACCAGGAGCCCGAGCGCTCGCTGGTGATCGCGTAGCCGTCGGAGCCGTCACCGGCTCCGAGCGGGCGGATCTCGGTCACCTGGCGTTCGGGCTCGATGCCGACGCCGAGCTTCTCCGCGAACCACAGGTAGTTCTTCATCAGCGTGTTCTTGGCGCCGTGGCGGCAGCCGACCATGCAGCTGCCGCAGCGCATGCACCCGGTCCGCCGCGGGCCCTCGCCTTCGAAGAAGGGATCCTCGACCTCGACCCCCGGTTGGTCGAAGAAGACGCCCACCTTGGTGTTGGTGAAGGTCTCGCCGACCCCGATGTCCTCGGCGTATTCCTTGAGCAGGACGTCGGCCGGCCCCATGCCCTCGTACTCGACGACCCCGAGCATGCGCTCGGCGGTGTCGTAGTGGGGGGCCAGCTCCATGTCCCAGTTGCCGAGCCCCGCCCACTGGGAGTCTTCGAAGAACGAGGGGCGCGCCCGGTAGAGGGTGTTCGCGTAGCCGAGGCTGCCGCCGCCGACGCCGCTGCCGGAGACGACGAAGACGTCCTTGAAGAAGGTCATCCGCAGGACCCCGCGCATGCCCCACTTCGGCCACCAGAAGTAGCGGCGCGGTTCGCGCAGCGTCGAGGCGGCGAAGTCGTCGTCCTCAAAGCGGCTGCCGCACTCCAGGACCCGGACCGAGTAGCCCTTCTCGGCCAGGCGCAGCGCCGAGACAGAGCCCCCGAAGCCGGAGCCCACGACTACCCAGTCGAAATCTAGTTTCGCCATCGGTTCCCCGTGGGGAGGGCGGCGCTCAGGCCTCGCCGGGCTCCAGCGGGCGGAAGTCGGAGGTGCGGGCGCCGCAGACCGGGCAGAACCAGTCTTTCGGGATGTCCTCGAACGCCGTGCCGGGCGGGATGCCGCCGTCCGGGTCGCCGATCGCCGGGTCGTAGATGAACCCGCAGCTCTCGCAGATCCAGAGGGTGACTTCGGTGGTCGCGGTCATGTTCAAAGCTTAGGGGACCCTCAACCCCTATTTGTCGAAGCTGACCGCCACCGGCTCGCGGTCGCCCGGGTCGTCGATCTCGAAGAAGTCCTTTTTCGTGAAGTTGCCCTGGTTGGCGACGATCGAGCCGGGGAACTGTTCGATGTCGGTGTTGTAGGACTGGACGTTGGAGTTGTAGATCCGGCGTGAGGCCTGGATCTCGTCCTCGAGCTCGGAGAGGTTGCGGCTGAGCTGTTGGAAGTTCTCGGTGGCGCGCAGCTCCGGGTAGTTCTCGGCGACGACTTTCACGTCGGCGAGCGCCTGGGTCAGTTTCTGCTCGGCCTGGGCGGTCTCGGCGACACCCTGGGCTTTCATCGCATCGGCCCGCGCCTGGGTCGTTTTCTCGAACGTCTGCTGCTCGTGCGTGGCGTAGCCCTTGACGGTCTCGACCAGGTTGGGAACGAGGTCGTGGCGCCGTTTGAGCTGGACGTCGATCCCGCTCCAGGCCTCTTCGACCGTGTTCCGCGCGGAGATAATCGAGTTGCGCTTGGCGATGAAGTAGATGACCGCGATGACTACGAGCGCGGCGATGACGATGAGGGCGATGGTCATGGAGGGCTCCTTTGGGGGACCGAGTGCGCACCATCCTACCCGCATAGGATCACGCCGATGGGCGCCAAGCACGAAGCTCAGGAGTGGGCCGAGACCGTGCGTCGCTACGGCGAGCGCAACGGCCTCACCTACGAGCAGGTCGGCGGCATCAACCCGAAAGACGGGCCGGTCGCCCTCTGCGTCGGCGGCGTCAACCGGCTGACCGGGCAGCTATCGGAAGGATTCTGGGGCTCGTGCTGCGACGCCGACGAAAAGGAGCTCGGAAGCCTCTTCAACAAGGCCGTGCTGCCGACCGCGATCCTCGCCAAGGCCCACATGCCCGACCTCGCCAAGGTGGTCCCGGCCTTCAACGTGGAGTCGATCGAGGGAACCGAGCGGGTCACCCAGCACCTTTCGCGCAAGGTCGAGTTCGAGTCGATCGACTTCAACCGGCGCTTCATCGCGACGGTGCCCGAGGAGTACGACCCGGTTGCCCTGCGTGAGCTCTTCAGCCCCGGGTTCCTCTCATGGACGACGACGATGACCGGTGAGATCGACTTCGGCATCAACGACCGCCAGCTGTGGTTCCTCTGGAAGCTCGGCGAGCGCAGCGAGCAAGAGCTGAAGGAGGCGCTGAAGAACGCCGGCCGGCTGTTTCGGCGGCTGCAGGGCGAGATGGAGGAGGACGGCCTTCACACCTACGCGCCGGGCCCCTGGCACGCCGGCCTCGAGCCCTTCCCCGACGAGCCGGCCCCTCAGGCGGGGTAATCGGGGTCGCCGGGGAGGACCACCCTGTGGTCCTCCTTGCTGCCGATCACCTTCGGCAGGATCGTCTCGACCTCGGTGCCACGGTGGGCGGCTAGCACCTCGTCGGCGGTCGCGTGGGGAAGCAGCGAGCGGAGCTGGCTGAGGGTAGGGAAGGCGAGCACGATCTCCTTCGCCTCGGCGGCCTCGAGCGCCGCCCGCGGCTCGAACCAGGCAGCCTCGACCACCTCGACCCCGTCCGGTTTCGGCGGGGTGTGGGCGGGGGCGAGAGCGAGGAAGAACCAGGCGTCGAAACGGGTCGAGATCACCTCCGGCGTGATCCAGCGCGAGAAGAGGACCAGCTCCTCGTCCGGCGGCAAGACGATCGCGGTCTCCTCGGCCAGCTCGCGCACGGCGCAGGAGCGGTGACCCTCCTCGCCCTCGCCGTCACCGGGGTCGACCGAGCCACCTGGGAAGACCCAGACGTTCGGCATGAACCGCGCCTCGCCGCTTCGCTTCAGGAGCAGGACCTCGAGGGCGCGGTCGCGGTGCTTGCCGCCACGGCGCAGGAGCACTATCGAGGCCGCCGGCCGCGGCTCGGTCGGGGTCCCCAGGTTCGGGGCCTCCGCCGGCCCCCGGTGTCGCTCCTGCGCCATCCGCTCGACCCTATTCGACGTTTGTGGGTTGGGGTCGCATAGCGACCCCTAGGTTCAGAAACGGTGGGTGGGACGGGCGGCGCTCAGGAACGCGCGAGAGCGTGGCGGCGGGCGTGGCGGAGCCAGGCGAGGTGGGCGAGCCAGGCGAGGAGGGCGAGAAGGGCGAGGGGGGCGAGCGCGGCGAGGCCGATCACGGTGACGCCGGCGGCGACCGCGAGCACGCGGCCGGCGCCGTCGATGCCGTCGTCGACGCCCCAGGCGCCGCCGGAGCCCGTGCCGGAGCCGGAGTCGCCACCGGTCTCGATCCGGACCGAGAGATGGGAGAGATTGGCGCGGCGCTCGAGCGAGGAGAGGCGCGAGCGCAGGGCGGCGGCGCGGGCGCGTGCTTCCCGCAGCTCGGCTTCGGCAGCGACGCGCTCGGCGTCGGTGTCGGCGGCCGCGAGCTGGTCGAGCAAGCCACGGACGGTCGCGTTCGTGTCCTGGAGCCGTTCGCCGACGCCGATCGTCGGTGCGGTGATGTCGCCGGTCGCCTCGTGTCGCGATCGGACTTCGGCGACCGAGGAGATCGAGGCCAGGGCGTCGCCGAGCTGCGCCGAGGGGATCAGGAGCTCGAAGCTCGCCGAGCCCCCATTGGGCCCACCGTCGACCGAGGAGCTGAGGACGATGCCGTCGGCGGCATGGACCGCGTCGAAGACCCCGGCGGCGGCGTCGCGCAGTCCCTCGGGGTCGGTGCCGAGGACGATCGAGGCAGAGCGTTCGATCGCGCGCTGATCGCGCCCGGAGGCGAATGGCCCGGTCTTCGAGGCGTCGGTCGTCGCCGTCGCCTGGGAGAGGGGGTCTTTGTACTCCGTTGCCGTCGAGCCGCTCGATTGGGGCATCGCGGAGTCGCCGGCGGCGCGGCCGGTGGGAGAGTCGGTCGCGGCCGACGGGGCCACCGGCACCGGCTTCTCCGACAGGCTCGACCCCCCCGACGTCTCCTGCGCGGGCTTCGAGCTGGTCGTCAACGAGGGGTTCGGGCCCGAACCGTCGTCGCTGCCGGAGATCGTGACCACCGTCGTCGCGACGACAATCGCGCCGAGCGCCAGGGCGCCGGCGGGCACCAGGATCCGGCGCGGCTGCGTCGTCCGCAGGCGCTCGAGAAAGCTCGCGAAGCGACCCCGCGCCGAGCCCGCCGCGGCCGGGAAACCGGCGGCGGCGCGCTCGTCGAGCTCGGCGGCGAACGCCGGAGCGGGGGTGGGGCGGAGAGCGCGCAGGGTCGCGGTCAGCTCGGCGTCGCTATCGAACATGGGCGTCATCGCATGCCTCCCTCAGTTTTCCCAGCACCCGGTGGAGCCTGGTGCCGGCGTTGGACTCGCTGATCCCGACGACCGCGGCGATCTCGGCGTTGGTCAGCCCGGCGAAGAACTTGAGCGCGACCAGCTCCCGCTCTTCGGCGGCGAGCCCGGAGATCGCCGCCGAGACGGCGAGACGTCGCTCGCGTTGGTCTGCCGACTCGCCGGCCGCCGGGGCGTCGTCGGCCGGCTCTGCAGTCATCTCGGCCTGCCTGCCGCGCCGGCGCAGCTCGTCGAGCGCCGCGTTGCGGGCGATGCCGAAGAGCCAGGCGCGGGGCTCGCCGCGGCCGGCATCGAATCGCGCCCGCTTGCGGTAGGCGCGCTCGAAGGCGACCGCGGTCACCTCCTCGGCGGCGGCGGAGTCGCGCAGCAGGCCCGCCGCATAGGCATAGACGTCGTCGCGGCTGGTGCGGTAGAGGCGCTCGAAGGCGAGCTCGACCTCGTCAGGAGTGTCGACTGCGGTGGCGACCAGCGTCTCGTTCACACCCTTACTACGACCTTTGCGGCGATCCATCACAAGAAGGATGGGCCGAGAAGGGTGAGGTC
>DATDCK010000002.1:0-9344 GCA_036524375.1 Solirubrobacterales bacterium
AGCCGAACGGTCGAGCCAACTCGCCGGCTGGCTCGACCGCTACAACTACCAACGCAAGCACGGCTCCCTCGGCCACCGCCCGCCGGCGGATCGCCTCAATGAGCTGCTCGGGAACAACCTGCTTGGGAACTACACCTAGCCCCCGTCGCCTTCTTCCGCGTCCTCTTCGGCTTCTTCTTCCTTCAGTTCTTCGGCTTCTTCGTCGATCGGCGGCGTCCGGTCCGACAGCGCCGCCTCGGTCTGGGCGGTTGCGGTGCCGGCGCTGGTTTCAACCAGGCAGCTGAACCTGGCTGCGGGGACGTCGGTCGAGCGCCAGATCGTGAAGAACGGCAGCTCCAGGTCCTGCTTCGGCTTGCCGCTGATGACGTATTTGATCCGCTCTTCGCCGATCTTGTACGTGGGCCATTGGACCTTGACCCCTTTTTCGGAGGTGAAGCGCGGCGGCCGGTCAGGGAATTCGAGCACCGCAAGTTCGGTCCCCTTCGAGCTGAAGTCCATCAGCACCGTTTCCGGCACTTCCTGGTTGTAGATCCCGGCCTCCGAAGAACGGGGGTAGGTGCCGCGCAGGCCCCCGGCGCTCTGCGCGACTTCGGTCCCGCGCGGTGCTTTGACGGCGCAGACGACGTTGCCGCCGCCGATCGGGGACCCGGCCGAGACGGTCAGCTTGGCGCTGGCGATGAAGAGCGCGTAGCCGCTGACGTTGGTGCCAGTGGCGCGGATGCGGGCGTCGGTCAGTTGCATCTCTCCCTTGCCGCCGGGGACGGGGACCGGCTTGGATTCCCCGGTGGAGCTTGCCTTCACCCATTCCAGGTTGGCGGATTCACCCTCGCCCTTGCCGGTGCTGGCGAGGGCGGCGACCAGGCAGGCGACGAGCCCGACGGCGATCACGATCAGGGCGCCGCGCGGCGGGCGCGTGTCCGGCGAGTCGGTGCCGCGGGGGGCGTCGGTCACAGCCGCGACAGTATTGGAATCCGCGGCGGGGTCGCGGCACGCGATACCTCGACCGGCGATCGGGGTACGTTCCCTCCATGGCAGGCAAGGTGACGCGGCTGCGGGCCGCCGAGGTCAAGCGCAGAACGGTCGAGGTCCACGGGCGTTCGGTGAGCTTCATCGAAGCCGGCTCCGGCCCGGTTCTGCTGCTCGTCCACGGCATGGCGGGGACTTGCGACAACTGGGAGTCGGTGATCGAGCCGCTGGCGATCAATCGCACGGTGATCGCCCCCGACTTCCCCGGTCACGGCGCCTCGGCGCCCGGCGGCGGCGACTACTCGCTGGGCGCGCTGGCCGGCGGCCTGCGAGACCTGCTGCTCAGCCTCGGCCACGAGCGGGCGACGCTGGTCGGCCACTCGCTGGGCGGCGGCGTCGCGCTGCAGTTCACCTACCAGTTTCCGGAGATGGTCGAGCGGCTGGCGCTGGTCTCCAGCGGCGGCCTCGGTCCCGACGTCAGCCCGATCCTGCGGGCGGCGGCGCTGCCGGGCGCGGAGCTCTTCATCTCCGCCACCGCCGGGGTCGGGACCCGGGTCGGCTCCGTCCTCGGGCGCGGCCTGGGGGCGATCGGGCTGCGACCCAACGCCGACGTCGAGGAAGTCGCCCGCGGCTACGCGACCCTCTCCGACCCCGACCGCCGCAAGGCGTTCATCGCCACCCTGCGCTCGGTTGTCGGCACCGAGGGCCAACGGGTCGCCGCCCTGGACAAGCTCTACCTCGCCGAAACCCTGCCGCTGCTGATCCTCTGGGGCGAGAACGACCCGATCATCCCGGTCGAGCACGGCCGCGAGGCCCACGCCCAGCTCCCCGGCAGCCGCCTCGAGATCTTCGAGAACACCGGCCACGTCCCCCAGCTGGAGCGTCCGGGCCGCTTCATCGCCACTCTCGAGCGTTTCCTCGCCGAAACCGAGCCGGCCGAGTTCGACCGCGACGAGTGGCGAGCCCGCTTCAAAGCCGCCGACGGCTGAGCTGCAGAAGAAGACGCGCCCGACAGGATTCGAACCTGTGGCCTACGCCTCCGGAGGGCGTCGCTCTATCCAGCTGAGCTACGGGCGCGTAGGTCGCAGCTTAGTCAAGTCGCCACCGATTTCGGGCTTGAGTCCGATTCTGTCTGATGTAGACAATATATTTCCCTTGTGACCAGTGCAATGAGAGGGAACGCGGCTGAGGCCATGGTCCTCAGCGCTCTTGTTCAACGCGGCTTCGATGTATCTGTTCCTTTTGGTGAGGGGCAGCCTTACGACTTGGTCGTTGACCTGGGAGCCCGCGGTTTCATGCGAGTCCAATGCAAGCGGGCATGGCCGCTGCAGGGGTGCGTGGTCTTCAATGCTCGCTCGACGGACCATGGCCGAGGCCCTCGGTCATATGTCGGGGTGGCAGACATCTTCGGTGTCTATTTTCCGCCCACCTCGACCGTCTATCTGGTTCCGATCGACGCTGTGGCCTCCTTCGAGGGACGCCTGCGTCTCGAGCCAACTCGAAACAACCAGCGGCGCCTCATCCGCTTTGCCGCAGAGTTCGAGATCGACAAGTGGACTACGGAGTCCCTGCGGGATCAACTGAACGTGACCAGGCCTGAGCCTGAGCCACAACTGAACTTCGCGTAGGCTCGCCGCCGATGGATCTGGCGGTGACTTTCCTTGGAACCGGGGGCTCGGTGCCCTCGGCGCGGCGCTCTACGGCCAGCGTCTTGGTGGCGCGTGGGGGAGAGCGGTTGCTGTTCGACTGCGGCGAAGGGACGCAGCGGCAGATGCAGCGCTCGCTGGGCCTGGTGCAGGCGGATGAGATCTACCTCACCCACTTCCATGCCGACCACGTCCTCGGGCTGCCGGGGCTGCTGAAGACCTATGACCTGACCGACCGTCAGGTGCCGTTGAAGATCTACGGGCCGCCGGGCCTGACCGAGCTCTTCCAGGTCTTCTCGCCGCTGGTCGGTCGCCTGGGCTACGCCCTGGAGCTGGCCGAATTGGGTCCCGGCGACGCGGTCGCCCATGAGGGCTACGAGATTCGGCCCTTCGAAGCCTCCCACCGCAACACCCGCGCCAACGGCTACGCCTTGGTCGAGGCCGAGCGGCCCGGTCGCTTCGATCCCGCTGCCGCGGCTGCAGCTGGGGTGCCCGAAGGCCCTGCTTACGCTGCTCTGCAGCGAGGCGAGACCGTAGAAGGCAAGGACGGGTCGGTGGCTCCCGAGTTGGTGATGGGACCAAGCCGCTCCGGCCGCACGATCGTCATCAGCGGCGATTCTGCGCCCAGTCCGGCCACCGTCTCCGCCGCAGCCGATGCCGAGCTGCTCATCCACGACGCCTCTTTCGCCGAGGAGGAGATCCAGCGCGCCGCCGAGACCGGCCACTCGACCGTCGGCCAGGCCGCTGCCGTCGCCGCCGAGGCACACGTGAAGATGCTGGCGCTGGTCCACATCTCTTCCCGCTACCACGTGGGGAAGGTGATCGAGGAGGCGCGCGAGGTCTTCGAGCCGACGATCGCCCCGCGGGACTTCGACGTCGTCGAGCTGCCCTTCCCGGAGCGCGGCGAGCCGCATCTGGTGCCGAACGGAGCCCGCGAAACGCGGGAAGAGCCCGCCGCCGAGAGCTGACGGCGTCGACCGTCGCTGCTACATTGGCGGCGTCCTTTAACCCGGTCCCGCGAGGCCAGGAAGGAAGCAAACGAAGTGAGTGAGAAGGTCGTGCTGGAGCACGACGACTTGAGGCGAACGCTGCGGCGGATCGCCCATGAGATCGCCGAGAAAAACCCGGATTCGGGACACCTGGCGGTCATCGGCATCCACACTCGCGGCGCCATTCTGGCCCGCCGCCTCCACGTCTTCCTCGGTGAGCTGACCGGGACCGAGTTGCCGATCGGCGACCTCGACATCTCCTTCTACCGCGACGACGTCGGTGCCAAGTCGCCAGCCACGCAGCCGGTGGTTCACGCCTCCCACATCGATTTCGACCTCTCCGACCGCACCGTGGTCCTCGTCGATGACGTGCTCTACACCGGCCGCACTGTTCGCGCCGCGATCGAGGCTCTCTTCGACTACGGCCGGCCGCAGCGGGTGCAGCTGGCGGTCCTCTGCGATCGCGGCCACCGCGAGTTGCCGATCCGCCCCGACTACGTCGGCAAAAACCTGCCGACCGCACGCGGGGAGCGGGTCAATGTCCGCCTCGAGGAGGTCGACGGCACAGACGAGGTGACGATCTCCGAGCCCACCCCAGTGGAGGTAAGCCGATGAAGCACCTGCTCTCGATCGAGCAGCTTTCCCGCGAGGAAATCGAAGCGATCCTCGACCGCGCCGAGAGCTTCGCCGAGGTCGGCCGCCGCGACATCAAAAAGGTGCCGACCCTGCGCGGCCGCACCGTCGTCTCGCTCTTCTACGAGTCGAGCACCCGCACCTCCAGCTCCTTCGACCTCGCCGCCAAGCGCCTCTCCGCCGACCTCGTCTCGGTCAAGTCCGCCGGCTCCTCGGTCGAGAAGGGGGAGTCGCTGAAGGACACGGTCGCCACCCTCTCCGCCTACGACCCGGCCGCGATCATCATCCGCCACCCCTACGCCGGCGCCGCCCAGATGGTCGCCGGCTGGACCCCCGCCGCGGTCGTCAACGCCGGCGACGGCAAGCACGAGCACCCGAGCCAGGCCCTGCTCGACGTCTACACGCTGCGTCGCCGCCTGGGATCCCTGGAGGGGGTCCGGATCTGGATCGTCGGCGACGTCCTCCACAGCCGCGTCGCCCGCTCCAACCTGATCGCCTTCGCGCGGATGGGGGCGGAGGTCACCCTCTGCGGCCCGCCGACCCTGATCCCGCGCGGGATCGAGGAGCTCGGCTGCGACGTCTCCTACAGCCTCGACGGGGTCGAGGAGGCCGAGGTCGTCTACGCGCTGCGGATGCAGAAGGAGCGGATGAGCGAGAGCTTCGTCCCCTCGCTGCGCGAGTACGCCGCCAACTTCCAGATCGACACCCGTCGCCTCAACCCGCGCCAGTTGCTGATGCACCCGGGGCCGGTCAACCGCGGCGTCGAGCTCTCCGGCGAGGCGATCGACTCGCCGCAGTCGCTGATCTCCGAGCAGGTCGCCGCCGGCCTGGTGGTGCGGATGGCGATCCTCTACGAGCTTCTCGCCGGCGGCGAGGGCGGCAACACCGCCAGCCAGAGCGAGGGCAGCCAGCCGACCCCGATTGGAACCCCAGCATGAGCCTGACCGACACGCTTGACCTGCGCCCCGGCGAGAACGCCCACCTGATCCTGCGGCGGGCGACCGTGCTCGACCCCGTGGCCGGGATCGACTCCGTCCACGACCTCGTCATTCGCGGCGGTGAGATCGCCGCCCTGGCCGCCCCCGGCGAGGCCGACGCCGACGGCGCCGAGGTGGTCGAGGCCGAAGGCCTGCACGCCTTCCCCGCCTTTTTCGACCCGCACGTCCACCTCCGCACTCCGGGCCACGAGCACAAAGAGGACGTCGAGACCGGGACTCGCGCCGCCGCGGCCGGCGGCTACTGCGGGATCCTGGCGATGGCCAACACGCAGCCGCCGGTCTCGACCGCCGCCGACGTCTCCGCCCTGCGTGAGCAGGCACGCGCCGGCGCCTCGGTCCCGGTCGGGTTCCTCGCCACCGTGACCAAAGGCATGCGGGGCGAGGAGCTGACCGAGATGGTCGAACTGCGCGAAGCCGGCGCGATCGGCTTCTCCGACGACGGCCTGCCGATCACCGACGCCGGGGTGATGCGGCGGGCGCTCCAGTACCAGCACCTCTGCGGCGGCAACATCGCCCTGCACGAGGAGGACCCGCGCCTCTCGCGCGACGGGGCGATGCATGAGGGGCCGGTCTCGGCCGTCCTCGGAGTCGCCGGCATCCCCTCGGTCTCGGAGTCGACGATGGTCGCCCGGGATGCGGCCCTGGCCGAATACGAGCGCGCCCGCGTCCACGTTCAGCACCTCTCCGCCGCCGAGTCGGTCGAGATCGTCCGCGCCGCCAAGGCCGCCGGCGTCCAGATCAGCGCCGAGGCCAGCCCGCACCACCTCTGCCTCACCGACGAGGCGGTCCGCGGTCTCGACCCGCACCGCTCGAAGATGAACCCGCCGCTGCGCGAAGAGCGCGACCGTCAGGCCCTGATCGAGGGCTTGCGCGACGGCACGATCGAGTGCATCGCCACCGACCACGCTCCGCACCAGCCGGAGGAAAAGGACGTGCCCTTCGAGCAGGCGGCGATGGGGGTGACCGGCCTCGAGACGGCCTTTGCCGCCCTCCACACCGAGCTGGTGCTGCCGGGAACGATCGACCTGGCGCTGCTGGTCGAGCGGATGGCCGGCGGGGCGCAGCCCTTCGACCTCGAGCGCCCGACCCTGGCGCTCGGCTCAGAGGCGAACGTCGTCCTCTGCGACCTCGGCGCCGAGTGGACGGTCGGCGAGGACGGCTACGAGAGCCGCTCGGCCAACTCCTGGTGCGCCGGCCAGACCCTCACCGGTCGCGTCCTGATCACCGTCGCCGCCGGCCAGGTCGCCTTCCGCCTGCGCAGCTTCAGCCTCGGAGTCGCCGCATGAGCGCCTACCTGCTGCTCGAGGACGGGACCCGGCTCGACGGGCTCGGCTGCGGCCACGACGGGGCCGTCACCGGCGAGGTCGTCTTCAACACGGCGATGACCGGCTACCAGGAGTCGGTCACCGATCCCTCCTATGCCGGCCAGATCATCGTCTTCACCTACCCGCTGATCGGCAACTACGGCGTCTCGGCGGCGGCGATGGAGTCCGACCGCGTCCACGCCCGCGGGATCGTCATGCGCGACGCCAAGAACGGCGAAGACGTCGCCACCGCCGAGGGCGGCTGGCTCGACTGGTTGCGCGACTGCGGCGTGCCCGGCGTCAGCGGCGTCGACACCCGGACCCTGGTCCGCCACCTGCGCGACAAGGGCGCGATGCGCGGTGGCATCTTCCCGGCCGCGACCCCGGAAGCAGAGGCGCGCGAACTGATCGCCGCCGAGCCCTCGATGACCGGCGCCGACTTCGCCCGCAGCGTCACCCCGCCGGAAGCGGTGCGGTTCGAGGGCGACGGCCCGCACGTGGTTGGGATCGACACCGGGGTCAAGCTCAGCATCGTCCGCCAACTGCGTGAGCACGGCTGCCAGGTGACCCTGCTGCCCTGCACCAGCAGCCCCGACGAGGTCCTCGCCGAGGACCCGGACATCGTCTTCCTCGCCAACGGCCCCGGTGATCCGGCCGCCCTCGACTACGTCGTCGACACGGTCCGCGGGGTAATCGGCCAGAAGCCGGTCTTCGGCATCTGCCTCGGCCACCAGCTGCTCTGCCGCGCCGTCGGCCTCGAGACCTACAAGCTGCCGTTCGGCCACCGCGGCGCCAACCACCCGGTAAAGGATCTGGAGACGGGCAGGATCGACATCACCTCCCAGAATCACGGCTTCGCCGTCGTCGGGCCGGGTGGCGAGGCGAAGATCGAGGGCGACGAGCCGGTTCGCTGGGACACCGACTTCGGCGTCGCCGAGCTCTCACAGCTGAACCTCTACGACCGCACGGTCGAGGGCCTGGTCCTGCGCGATGTCGCCGGCGCCACCGTCCAGTACCACCCCGAGGCCGGCCCCGGCCCGCACGACGCCCGTCACCTCTTCGA
Organism: Solirubrobacterales bacterium; assembly: GCA_036524375.1. Taxonomy (GTDB): domain Bacteria; phylum Actinomycetota; class Thermoleophilia; order Solirubrobacterales; family 70-9; genus VRUE01. The sequence continues at coordinate 7,600 of DATDCK010000002.1, forward strand.
CCGCTTCCTGGAGCTGGCGGCTTGATCTGGCCGCCGCCCGACCGCGCCCTGGAGGGAAACCTGATCCGCCTCGAGCCGTTGGTCGAGGAGCACCGCGAGCCGCTGCATTCGGTCGCGGGGCATCCGGAGATCTGGCAGTGGATCGATCGCCGGGTGACCGAGACCGGCGCGGGCTTCGATCAGTGGTTCGACGCCCGGCTGAACGCTCGGAAGGCCGGCGAGGAGCATGGCTTCGCGACCCTGACCGCCGGCGGCGAGCCGCTTGGAAGCTCCACCTACCTGGCTCCGCGCCCGATCCACGACGGGGTCGAGATCGGCAATACCTGGCTCACCCCCTCGGCCTGGCGCACCGGCACCAACGTCGAGGCGAAGCTCTTGATGCTCGGCTTCGCCTTCGAAGAGCTCGGCTGCATCCGGGTCGAGCTGAAGACCGATGCCCGCAACGAGCGCTCTCGCGGCGCGATGGAAGCGCTGCCGGCGAGGTTCGAGGGCATCTTTCGCAAGCACATGCTGATGCCGGTCACCGGCGTCCGCGACTCGGCTTACTTCTCGGTCGTCGACGACGAGTGGCCCTCAGTCCGTCAAAACCTGGAAGCGCGCCTGGCAGGGGCGCAGGAGGTGCGCAGTGCCTAAACGCGAGGACATCCAGAAGATCCTCCTGATCGGGTCCGGCCCGATCGTGATCGGCCAGGCGGCCGAGTTCGACTACTCCGGCGTGCAGGCCTGCAAGGTCCTGCTCGAGGAGGGCTACGAAGTCGTCCTCGTCAACTCGAACCCGGCGACGATCATGACCGACCCCGAGTTCGCCACCGCCACCTACATCGAGCCGCTGCTGCCGGGGCCGGTGACCAAGATCATCGAAAAGGAGCGGCCCGACGCGCTGCTGCCGACCCTCGGCGGCCAGACCGCGCTCAACCTGGCGATGAGCCTGCATGAAGACGGCACCCTGGAGAAATTCGACGTCGAGCTGATCGGCGCCGACTCGGCCGCGATCCGCCGCGCCGAGGACCGCGAGGAGTTCCGCCAGACGATGACCGAGGCCGGGATCCGGATCCCCTGGTCGATGACGGTTGAATCGCTGAGCCAGGTCGAGGAGGCGCTCGCCGACGGCCGCATCACCCTGCCGGCGATCATCCGGCCCGCATTCACGATGGGCGGTCAGGGCGGCGGCATCGGCTACACCGAGACCGAGCTGCGCCAGGTCGTCACCGAGGGCCTCGCCGCCAGTCCGATCAACCAGGTCCTGGTCGAGGAGTCGGTGATCGGCTGGGGCGAGTTCGAGCTCGAGGTGATGCGCGACCGCAACGACAACGTCGTGATCATCTGCTCGATCGAGAACGTCGACCCGATGGGCGTCCACACCGGTGACTCGGTCACGATCGCGCCGGCGCAGACGCTGACCGACCCGCTCTACCAGGAGCTTCGCGACCAGGCGATCAAGGTGATCCGCGCGGTCGGGGTCGAGACCGGCGGCTCCAACGTCCAGTTCGCGGTCAATCCGGCCGACGGCGAGATCGTCGTCATCGAGATGAACCCGCGCGTCTCGCGGTCCTCGGCGCTGGCGTCGAAGGCCACCGGCTTCCCGATCGCGAAGATCGCCGCCAAGCTCGCGGTCGGCTACGCCCTGGAGGAGATCGACAACGACATCACCGGGATCACCCCGGCGTCGTTCGAGCCCACCATCGACTATGTCGTGACCAAGATCCCGCGCTTCGCGTTCGAGAAGTTTCCCGGCGCCGAGGGCG
>DATDCK010000003.1:0-3929 GCA_036524375.1 Solirubrobacterales bacterium
CCTCGTAGAAGTCGCGGGGCATCGTCTAGCCGCCGTAGACCGTCTCGCAGTAGCGGGAGAGCTCACGGGCGGCGCCCCGAACCGAGGAGATCGCGGTCGCGTAGTCCATCCGCAGCGGGCCGACGACGCCGACGGTGCCGAGGTTGCGGTGGGCGAGCCCGTAATTGGCGCCGACGACGCTGACCGAGCGCAGCTCCGGCTGCGGGTTCTCGCCGCCGATCCAGAGGAACACGGTGCGCTCGTCGAGCGCCGAGCGCAGCATCCGCAGGACGCTGGCCCGCCCCTCGAGGGCGGTCATCAGCTTGTCGGCTCGCGGCAGTTCGCCGAGGCGGGCGCCGGAGAGCAGGCGCGCGGTCCCGTCCATGTAGAGCGTCTCACCGCTCTCCTGCTCGAGCTCCGTGAAGACGGCGCCGAGGGTGGAGACGAATTCGGCCTCGACCGGTGCCAGGCCGGGATCGGCGAGGCGGCTGGCAATCATCCGGGCGCCGAGGCCCAGGCCCCGCAGCGACTCGTTCAGGTAGCTCGAGGCCCACTCGACGAGGCCGGAGTCGACGCTCGACTCGAAGTCGAAGACCCGCTTGGTGACGGCGCCGTTGGAGGCGATCGCCACCACCATCACCTGGTCGGGACGCAGGCGCAGGACCTCGACCCGGTGGATCGTCGCGACGGCGGTCTCGGGAGGGGCGGTTGCCAGCGCCACGAGGTCGGTGACCTGGGCGAGGGCCGCGGTCGTCTCCCGCATCGCCTCGTCGACCTCGCGCCGCAGCTGCGAGAGCTCGAGCTCGACGCCGGCCTCCGGGACCGGCGCGCCGGCCTCGAGCAGGACGTCGACGTAGCGGCGGTAGCCGGCGTCGGTCGGGACCCGCCCGGCCGAGGTGTGCGGGTGGGTCAGGTAGCCGGCGGCCTCGAGCGCGGCCAGCTCGGCCCGAACCGTCGACGGGCCCCACTCGACCTCCTGCTTCCCGGATACCTCCTTCGAGGCAACCGGCCGCGCCGACTCCAAATAGGCGTCGACCACGATCCGAAGAATCAGCTCTTGCCGCGGAGAAAGCACAAGCCCCTGTCGCTGAGAAAGCACAGTCCGAAGTCTAGGTGGAGCGGCGGGTGGCCCCCTCCCAAAACGCTCGGCAGGAGCCTCGCTTGAGTGTTTTGGGAGCGGGTCACCCGCCGCTGCTACAGCTCGAATTCAGCCTCGGCGTTGCGAATCGTCTGGTTGTCACCTTGAGCCGCGACCGTGTCAACGATCGTGGTATCGCCGTCGACCGACTTCACCGTGCCCGAGACGACGATCTCTGTCTCGGGCGCGCCCATGCCGCGGAACTGGACCGCGAGCCGCTTCAGCGCCCGCGGGTCGCCGCCGGCGGCCTCGGTGTTGGCGCGGGCGACCAACCCCATCATGTAGAGGCCGTGGAGGATCGTGTTCGGCAGGCCGACCGCCTTCGCAAACTCGGGATCGATGTGGATCGGATTGAAGTCGCCGGAGGCACCGGCGTAGCGGTGTGGCAGGTACTTGTCCGGGGTCACCCGGATCTCCGAAATCTGGTCTCCCTCGCTGAAAGACGCCCTCGCGGTCATCAGACCCCCCTCACGATGTTGGTCCAGGTGCCCTTGACGACCTGCCCACCGTCCTGGTTGACCGAGTTGGTCTCGAAGACGTAGAAGCCCTTGCCGTCCTTCTCGAAGATCTCGAGGCATTTGGCGGTGGTCGTGATCTCGTCGCCGGAGCAGGCGGGCTCGTCCCACTCGAACTCCTGGCTGCCGTGGACCATCGCCGCGAAGTTCATCGCCACCTCGTCGTCGAACATCGCCGGCCCGAGCGCCGGGGCCGAGTAGACGACGCAGAACATCGGCGGTGCGACGACGTCGCGGAAGCCGGCCTCCTGGGCGGCGGCGCGGTCGAGGTGGACGGGATTGTCGATCCCGATCACCCGCGCGTACTCGCCGATCTTCTCCTTGCCCACCTCGTAGGTGGTGGCGGGCCATTCCTTGCCTACTGCGTCTGTCTTGATCGCCATGGCGCGGGAGCCTATCCAGCTGCGGGCGGGTAGCGCGGACAGGACCCGCCCGCCCTACTCATCGATCTGGAGGACGGCGAGGAAGGCCTCTTGCGGCACCTCGACGCTGCCGACCTGCTTCATCCGCTTCTTACCCGCTTTCTGCTTCTTCAGCAGCTTCTGCTTGCGGGTCACGTCGCCGCCGTAGAGCTTCGCGGTGACGTCCTTGCGGACCGCCTTGACCGTCTCGCGGGCGAGGATGTTGGAGCCGATCGCCGCCTGGACCGGGACGTCGAACTGTTGGCGGGGAATCGTCTTGCGAAGCCGCTCGACCAAGCGCTTGCCCTGGTCGTAGGCGAATTCGCGGTGGACGATGATCGAGAGCGCGTCGACCCGGTCGCCGGCGAGCAGGATGTCGACCTTCGCGAGGTCGGACTCGCGGTTGCCGATCGGCTCGTAGTCGAGCGAGGCGTAGCCGCGGGTCGACGACTTGAGCAGGTCGAAGAAGTCGAGGACGATCTCGGCGAGCGGCATGTCGTAGCGGATCTGGACCCGCTGGGGGCTGAGGTAGTGCATGTCGATGTGGGTGCCGCGGCGCTTCTGGCAGAGGTCCATCACCGCCCCGACCTGCTCGGCCGGAGCGATGATCGTGGCCCGGATGTACGGCTCTTCGATCGTCTCGATCGAACCCGGGTCCGGCAGCTCGGTGGGGCTGTGGACCTCCTTGTGCTCGCCGTTGGTGAGGTTCACCTCGTAGCGCACGTTGGGCGTCGTCGCCAGCATCTCGAGGCCGTACTCGCGCTCGAGCCGCTCGCGCACGATCTCCATGTGGAGGAGCCCGAGGAAGCCGGCCCGGAAGCCGAAGCCCAACGCCTCGGAGGTCTCCGGCTCCCAGGACAGGGCGGCGTCGTTGAGGGCGAGCTTCTCGAGCGCGTCCCGGAGGTCTTCGTAGCGGTCGGTGTCGATCGGGAACAGCCCGCAGAAAACCATCGGCCGCACCTCGCGGTAGCCCTCGAGCGGCTCGGCGGCGGGTCTCTCCAGGGCGGTGACCGTGTCACCGACCCGCAGCTTGGCGACGTCCTTGATGCCGGTGATCAAATAGCCGACGTCGCCGGCGTCCAGTCCCTCGACCCCGGTCATCGCCGGGCGGAAGAAGCCGATGTCGTCGATGTCGGCCTCGGTGCCGTTCTGCATCGCGAGGATCCGCTCGTTCTTGCGAAACGAGCCGTCGACCATCCGCACGTAGGCGATCACGCCCCGGTACTGGTCGAACTCGGAGTCGAAGATCAGCGCCCGGGCGGGAGCCTCAGGCACGCCCTTCGGGGGCGGGATCCGCTCGACGATCGCCTCGAGGACCTCGACCACCCCCTCCCCGGTCTTGGCCGATATCCAGAGCGCTTCATCGGCGTCGCCGCCGGTCAGGTCGGCGATCTCGTTCGCGACCCGCTCCGGTTCGGCCCCGGGCAGGTCGACCTTGTTGATCACCGGGACGAGCTCGAGTCCGTTGTCGATCGCCAGGTAGGTGTTGGCGACGGTCTGCGCCTCGACCCCCTGGGCGGCGTCGACGACGAGCAGCGCGCCCTCGCAGGCGGCGAGGCTGCGCGAGACCTCGTAGGAGAAGTCGACGTGGCCGGGGGTGTCGATCAGGTGCAGGTGGTAGGTCTCGCCGTTGGCGGCCTTGTACTCGACTCGCACCGCCTGGGCCTTGATCGTGATCCCCCGCTCGCGCTCGAGGTCCATCGAGTCGAGCACCTGGGCCTGCATTTTCTTCGGGTCGACGGCGCCCGTGACCTCGAGGATGCGGTCGGCCAGGGTCGACTTACCGTGGTCGATGTGGGCAATGATCGAGAAGTTGCGGATGTGGTCCATGAGGGTTCAGCAGTATGGCGATTGGCGCGCAGGTCCTGGCCTGGGACTGAGGGGGGCCTGCGGGCG
>DATDCK010000004.1:0-65151 GCA_036524375.1 Solirubrobacterales bacterium
CGGTCTCTACTGGAAGGCGAGGGAGGCCGGCGTCCGCCTGCTCGGCCCGAACTGCCCCGGGGCGCTCTCCCCGGGCAAGGCCAACGTCGGGATCATCCCCGCCCAGTTCTTCGACCCGGGCCCGATCGGGGTCGTCTCCAAGTCGGGGACCCTGACCTACCAGATCGGCAACGAGCTCAAGCAGGCCGGGACCGGCAACTCCTCGATCGTCGGGATCGGCGGCGACCCGATCATCGGCTCCGACTTCATCGACATCCTCGAGCTCTACGAGCAGGACGACGAGACCGAGCTGATCGTGATGGTCGGCGAGATCGGCGGCGACGCCGAGGAGCGCGCGGCCGACTACATCGCCGCCAACGTCTCGAAGCCCGTCGTCGCCTACATCGCCGGGTTCACGGCGCCCCCCGGCAAGCAGATGGGCCACGCCGGGGCGATCATCTCCGGCTCCTCCGGGACCGCCCAGGCGAAGAAGGAAGCGCTCGAGGCCAAGGGCGTGCGGGTCGGCGAAAGCCCGACCGAGACGGCCGCGATCGCGGCCGAGACGCTCCGCGGCTCCTGACAGGGGTCGAGTGGTCGATTCGCGCTGCCAGGGCCGCGTCCAGCGACCACTCGACGGTCGAGACGCGTTGCTAGGGTCGATGCGATGACTTCGGACACGATTTCGTTTGCGCGTGGGGCGCCGAGCGCCGACATCCTGCCGCGCGAGGCCGTGCAGGAGGCCGCCGCCAAGGCGCTCGCCTCCGACTGGGAAAAGGCGCTCTCCTACGGCACCGGAATCGGCCATCCGGCGCTGTGCCACTGGATCGCCGAGCGCCACGGCGGGCTGGATGACTCGCAGGTGATGGTCGCCAACGGCTCGCTCGAGGCCGGCTGGATGCTCTTCGAGCACCTGCTCGAGGCCGGCGACCGCGTCGTCGTCGAGCAGCCCACCTACGACCGCACGCTGCTGATGCTCCAGCGCCTCGGCGTCGAGCTGGTGCCGGTGCCGCTCGAGGCCGACGGGCTCGACGTCGCCGCGCTCGAGGCGGCCCTCGCCGAGGCCCCGATCAAGCTCGCCCACGTGATCCCGAACTTCCACAACCCCGCCGGCTGCACGCTCTCGGCCGAGAAGCGGGCCCGTCTGGTCGAGCTGGCCGACGAGCACGGGTTCTGGATCTTCGAGGACGATCCCTACCGGGAGCTGCCCTTCGAGGGCGATGCCCTGGCGACGATGCTCTCGCTGGATCGGTCCGACCACGTGGTCCACGCTTCCTCCTTCTCGAAGACGGTCAGCCCCGGGGTCCGCGTCGGCTACTTGGCCGGTCCCGCGGACTTGATCGCGAAGCTCGCCAAACGCGCCAACGAGACCTACATCTCACCGAACATGCTGGCCGAGTCGGTGGTGTTCGAGCTCTGCGCCTCGGGCGGGCTCGACCGCAACATCGAGTTCTGCAAGGGCGCCCTGCGCGAGCGCCGCGACGCCCTGGTCGAGGCCCTCAACGAGCAGATCCCCGAGGCCGAGTTCGTCGTCCCGGGCGGCGGCTACTTCCTCTGGCTCGACCTCGCCGAGGGCACCGACACGACGACGCTGCTGGCCGAGGCGAAGGGCGAGGGCGTCGCCTTCGTCGCCGGGCCCGACTTCATGATCGAGGGGGGCACCAACAGCCTCCGCCTCTCGTTCGCGAGCGTTCCGCCGGAGAAGATCGGCGAGGGAGTCGGGCGCATCGCCCGCGCCCTCGACCGCGTCCGCGCCGGCTCGCCCGCCTAGTTCCCACGCACAAGCACCCTCGGGCCTACCGGATCGGTTTCCCCAACCGGGCCGGGATCTGATCCGCCTGTCCTCCCACCGCGTAAGGGGGGCAGATGCGCAAACCACCCGAGGAGCAACGAGATGCCTGAGAACGCAGTTGCCCGGCTCGCCAAGGACCCCGTCTCCAGGCGGAAGTTCATGGCCCTGACCGGCGGATCCGCGGCCACGGCTGCCTTTCTCGCAGCCTGTGGCGACGACAGCGGCACCACCACGACCACCGCCTCCGACAGCGGCGGCTCCGGGGGTGACGAAACCGCTCAGTTCGGCAAGGGCGACGTCGGCATCCTCAACTACGCCCTGACCCTCGAGTACCTCGAGACCGCCTTCTACGCGGACGTCGTCAAGAGCGGGCTCTTCAAGGGCTCCGATCTGGCGACGATCAAGAAGTTCGGCAGCGAGGAGGCCGAGCACGTGGCCGCCCTCACCGCCGCGGTCAAGCAGCTGGGCGGCAAGCCGGCCGCCGAACCGAAAGCCGAATTCCCGCTCGACAACGCCAAGGCCGTGCTCGAACTGGCCGGTACCGTCGAGAACCTCGGCGCCGCCGCCTACCTCGGCCAGGCCGCCAGCATCAAGAGCCCCGAAGTCCTCGCCTCCGCGCTCGCCATCCACAGCGTCGAGGGTCGCCACGCGGCGGCGCTGAACACGCTGCTGGGCGAGTCGATCACGCCCGACGGGGCTTTCGCCAAGCCCGCCGACGTCAAGACCGTCCTCAAGTCAGTCGAACCGTTCATCGTCAGCTGAGCGGCGAGCGAAAGCGAAAGGAGACTCAGACATGAGCAACCAAGAACTGATCCATCCGGAGCTCGCCGACGTCCACGTCGTCGAGGACAGCGGCGACCTGACCCGCAGCGAGGTGATCCTCAAGGGAGCCCTCGCCGCCGGCGCCGTCTACGGCCTCGGCATGGTCGCGCCGTTCGTGAAGAAGGCGCTGGCGATGTCGGAAGGCGGCGACGTCGGCATCCTCAACTTCGCCCTCACCCTCGAGTACCTCGAGGCGAAGTTCTACGAGGAAGCGAAGACGCGGGCCAAGCCGAACCGCGAACTGACCGAACTGATCGACCTGATCGCCGAGGACGAGAAACAGCACGTCGAAGCGCTCGAGGCGACGATCAAGCAGCTCGGCGGCAAGCCCGTCGCGGAACCGAAATTCGACTTCCCCTACAGCGACTCGGCCGGGTTCCTGAAACTGGCCCAGACGTTCGAGGACACCGGGGTCAGCGCCTACAACGGCGCCGCCCCCGCGATCAAGTCGAAGGCGGTCCTCGCCTCGGCAGGCTCGATCGTTCAAGTCGAGGCCCGTCACGCGGCGGCGATCCGCCTCCAGAACAAGCAGGAACCGTCGCCGGAGGCCTTCGACCCGCCGCTCGATGAAGCCGAGGTGCTGAAGGCTGTGGAACCCTTCATCGCATGAAGCCGGAGCGCCTCGCAGACGAGGAGCTGATGCCGCTGATCGCGGACAAGCAGCCCGACGCCTTCGAGGTGTTCTACGACCGTCACGGCAAGGTCGCCTTCTCGCTCGCCTACAGGATCGTGGGCGAGCGGGCGGCGGCAGAAGACGTCATCCAGGAGGCATTCATCTCGGTCTGGCGCAGCGGCGCCCGCTTCGACCGCGCCAAGGGCAGCGTCCGCTCCTGGATGCTGGGGATCGTCCGCAACCGGGCGATCGACCTGCTGCGCTCGAAGACCGGGCGGGCGCCGCTCGACTTCGACGACGACTCGATCCTCGAGCAGCGCCGGGCACCGCAGATGACCGAAGCCGAAGCGCTCCGCAACGAGACCGCCGAAGAGGTGCGCGGGGCGATCGGCGAGCTCCCGGGCGAGCAGTCGAAGGTGATCGAGCTCGCCTACTTCGGCGGCTTCAGCCACTCCGAGATATCCGACATGCTCGGCATCCCGCTGGGCACGGTGAAGGGGCGGATGCGGCTCGGGTTGGAGAAGATCCGCGGAGAGCTTGCGGAGGGACTGGCATGAGCGGAAACGAACACGAGCGCTGGAAGGACGAGATCGCGGCCTACCTGTTGGGGACGCTTGCCCCCGGTGAGGCCGCCGACGTCGAACGCCACGTCGCCGGCTGCCAGGATTGCCAACGCGAGATGCGCTGGCTGCGCCCGGCGGTCGAGCGGCTGGCCGAGGACGTCGAGTTGGTCGAGCCCTCGCCCGACCTGCGGATCAAGGTGATGGCCGAGGTCCGCGAGGACGTCAAGCGCGCCGCCCCCGAGCGCGAGCGCCGCTCCCTCTTCTCCGGGCTCACCGGCTGGCGCCCGGTCGCCGCGATCGCGACGGTCGCCCTGCTGGTCGCCGTCGTCGCCGGCTACACGATCCGCGACGGCGAATCCGGCGGCTCCCCGGAGGCGACGACGGTCGCCACGGCGGGCAAGCCCCCGGGCGTGACCGCGACGATGGTCAGCAGCGGCGACTCCGGCACCCTGAAGCTGGAGAACGTCCGCAACATGCCCCCCGACCGGGTGCTCGAGGCCTGGGTGCAGAGGGAAGGCACGGTCGAACCGGTCAAGGCTCTCTTCGTCCCCGACCGCCAGGGCCGGGCGTCGACGACGATCCCCGACACGACCGGGGTCGAAGTAGTGATGGTCACCGCCGAGCCGCGCGGCGGCAGCGACAGCCCGACCTCGGCGGCGATGGTGACCCTGGAGATGCCCGAGTAGGAAAGCGACCAGTCGAGTTTGTCCTCCACGTGGGGCACAAACTCGACTATCGAGATCGGCTAGCGGCCGTATCTGTCGCTGGAGAGGACCAGTTGCTCGGGGATCGCCGCCCGCGGCGCCGGCGCCGGGTCGGCGCGGACCGAGACGGTCTCGGCGACGCTGCTGGAGACGTGATGCTCGCCGTCGGCGGAGGCGATCGTGACGCCGTCGTCGTCGGAGCGGGAGACCTTGCCCTCCAGGCCCGGCTCGAGGCCGGCCGCTTTCAGGTAGTGGAGGAGCTCCTCGGCCTCGTTCTCGAAGCGCAGGACGTGGACGTCGGCTCCGACCTCGACGTCGGCGAGCAGCGAGCCCTGCTCGCGGGCCCCCTCGACGATCGGGTGGCCGTGCGGACAGGTCGTGGCGTCGCCGATCGCGGCCCGCATCCGCTCCTCGAGGACCGGGGACATCGCGTGCTCGATCCGCTCGGCCTCCTCGTGGACCTCGTCCCAGGGGATCCCGAGGACGTCGGTGAGGAAGCGCTCGATCATCCGGTGGCGCTGGACGATGTGGGTCGCGTGCTCGCGGCCGGTGTCGGTGAAGGCGAGCGACTTGTCGGCTTCGCGCTGGACGTAGCCGTCGTCGACGAGGCGGCCGACCATCTCGTGGACGGTGGGCGGCGAGAGCTGCATCGCGCGGGCGATGTTGGCCCCCGTCATCGGCAGCCCGGCCTCTTCGATCCAGAACATGATCTCGAGGTACTCCTGCTCGGCGACGGTCGCGTTTCCCTCCATCGATCCCGATATTAGAGGCTGCCGACCCTCTCGGGACGGCGGCTAGCGTCGCTCGATCAGGGTCGAGACGATCGCCTCGTAGAAGCCGTCGCCCATGCTGCCCTCGGTGACGGTGACGTTGTCCCACGAAGACAGCGCGGCGCTCAATCCCTGGTCGTTCTGTGGCCCGTTGGCGACCACGAAGAATCGCCCGACGGCGGCCGCGACCTCGAGGTCCTCGACCGAGTCGCCGACTGCGATGCACTCGGCCGGGTCGTAGCCGCGGGCGCGGGCGTGGGCGGCGACCGCGCCGGCCTTGCTGACCATGCGGGGGACCAGGTGGTAGGCGTGGGTGCGGCCCTCGACCGCGGGCATCTCGCGGCCGATCGCGCCGTTGTCGAGCAGCCGCAGGTCGTCGTCGCCGCGCTCGGCCAGCAGGCCGTTCGCCTCCTCGACGTCGACCTTGCCGCGGAAGAGGTGGGAGAGGACGCGACCGTGGTGCCACGGCGCGTGGTACTCGAGCCGCCCGTCGAAGTGCTCGAAGAGCGCCTTCGGGATCCCGCGCGCCTCGATCTGCTCGTAGACGGTGCCGTCCTCGTCGGGGACCATCTCGCCGGTCAGCAGCGTCGTCTCGCCTTCGATCGCGTAAGCGCAGCCGGCCTCGTATATGTAGGAGGCCTGGCCCATCAGCCGCGCCGCCTCGTGGACCTGGGGCTCGCGGCGGCCGGACATGATCACGACCTCGACCCCGGCCCGGTCACAGGCCTCGAGCCCGCGCGCCTGGGCCAGCGAGAAGCCGCCCTCGGAATCGCGGAACAGCGAGCTGCCCTTGCCGAGCAGGGTTCCGTCCAGGTCGGTGTAAACGCAACTGAGGGTCATAACGGCTGTTTACCGTAGTGATCGTGACCTTGGCAGGACTGATCCGATGCGCCTCCCCGTGCGCCCTCGCGGCCGTTCTGGCCACGCTGGCGGCCACTCCGGCGGCGCTCGCCGACAACTCGATGTCGGTCCAGCCCGACGGCAAGATCGTGCTGGCCGGGGCGGTGCCGACCCCACGCTCGCCGACTTTCGGCACCCCGGCGCTCGTCCGTCTCAACCCCGATGGCAGCATCGACACGGGCTTCGCCGCCGATGGCGGTCTCGTCGACTTCCGCGGCGACGTCTCCCAGCTGCCGTTGGGCGCGGTTGCGACGACCGCGAACGGGATCTTCAGCGCCGTCGGCTACGAACGCCGCTACCGCATCGCACGGTTCCAGCTCGACGGCGACGTCGACTCGAACTTCGGGGTCGAAGGGGCGGCCCTGTCGGCGGTCGAACCACAGTCCGAAGGGGGTGGAAGGCTCACGCCCTCGGCGATCCTGCCGCTCGCCGACGGCACCATCGTGGTCGGCGGCAGTGGCTTCGTCACGACCAAAATCGGGTCACGGGGATACGCCTTCGCCGACGTCCTGCGCAGCGACGGCAGCCTCTCCGCCTCGGGCGGGACGATCTCCGGGCACAACATGGGTGGGTACGGGACCCCGGTGCAGAGCGATCTTGTGCGGACCCCGAGCGGCAGCCTGGTGATGGCCGGCACGATCCTCGGCGGCACGCTCGGCACCCGCGGCTTCCTCGCCCCCCTCGACGGCTCGGCGCACGAACTGCCCTACGGGCCCGAGGTCGGCCGCTTCCCCGCGGACAGCTCCTTCGAACCGGCGGAAGGAAAGGCCCTCGCCTCGACCGCCGACGGCTTCGTCGCCGTCGGCAGCTGGCGCCGCGCGTCGCTGCTCGCAGGTTTCACCTCGGACCTGGAGCGCAAGAGCGATTTCGGCGAAGGGGGCATCGTCAACGCACAGCTGCCCGGCGCCGCGGAATCCTCCGCCGAGTCGGTTGCGGTCCAGCCCGACGGCAAGATCGTGATCGCGGGCGAGGTTCTCGAACCGTGCCAGGACCCGAGCCTCGGGGCGAACTGTTGGGGAGTCTTTCTCGGCCGGTTCGGCCCCGACGGCAAACTCGACCAGAGCTTCGGCAAAGACGGTTACGCGCGCACCCCGATCGCAGGCGACAGCGCGCGACTACCGGGTCAGGTCGACCTGGCGCTGCTCGCCGACGGGTCGATCCTCCTCTCGGCATCGCCCCAGCCCGGGAGCTCGAGCTTCCAGGTCGCCCGCTTCACCCCCTCCGGCACTCCCGACGGCACCTTCGGGCAGCAAGGCGGGGTCGCGGTCACGAGCCCCTGCGAAGGGACCGTCGCCGAGCAGCGTAAGTCCGGCTGCTTCTCCCACGCCTACGCCAACCTTCACCTCGAGGGCCTCGCCAAGGGCAAGCCTCGCGGCAGGCTGCGGCTCACGTCGGACAACCTGCTCGACCCGATGGCCTCTGTCGCGATCGTCCTGCCGAAGGGCTTCCGGGGGCTCCCCAAAGCCAAGAAACGCCTTCGCGTCGTCCCCGTGCCGCGGGTACCGGTGCGAAAGCAGGTCAAGCGAGGTCGGCTGGTCGCCGGTTTCGAGCAAGGCGCGCGCGGCCTGACCATCGGGGTCCGCCCCGGCATCATGCGTCGGGTGAGGCGGGTTGCACCTGGTCATAAGCTCGTCTTCCGTGTCCAAGCCACCTTCAAGGACGGAAGCACCCAGCGGATCCCCGTCCGCGTGGCCCCCTGAGGCGGGTCTCCCGGCCCCGGTCGCGGCCGGGATCGTCAACGTCACCGTCGACTCGATGTTCGAGGGGGCGCGGAGCGGAACGCCGGAGCAGGCGGTCGCCGACGGCCGCGCCCTGATCGAGGCCGGCTTCGACATGCTCGACGTCGGCGCGGTGGCGGCGAAGAGCGGCCCGCCGGTTCCACCGGAGGAGGAGGAGGAGGCTCTGGTCCCCGCGATCGAAGCGTTGGCCGATGGCGGCATCCCGATCTCCGCCGACACGTTCTCGGTCGAGGTCGCCGCCCGCGCCCTCGACGCCGGCGCGGTGGCGGTCAACGACATCTCCGGCGGTGGCGATGAGATGTTCGAGCTGGTCGCCGATCGCGACTGCGGCTACGTCCTGATGCACATCGAGGGGCCGCCGCGGGTCGACCGCGCCGCGCCGGACTACCCGGACGTCGTCGACCACCTGCGCTCCTGGTTCGAGGGGCGAGTCGAGCGGGCGCTGGCCCTCGGCGTAGCCGAGGAGCAGATCGCGATCGACCCCGGGCTCGACTTCGACCTCACCACCGAGCAGGACCTCGAGATCCTGCGGCGCCTCGAGGAGCTCGAGGCCCTCGGCCTGCCGCTCTACGTCTCGCTCTCGCGCAAGGACTTCGTCGGCGCCGTGCTCGCCGGCTCCTGGGAGGACCGCCTGCCGCCGGCCGAGCGCGAGTGGGGGACGGTCGCCGCGGTGGCTCTGGCGGTCCGAGCCGGCGCCGACGTCCTTCGCATCCACGACCGCAGTTCGCTGCAGGCGGTCCGCGTCGCCGGCGCGATCCGGGACCGCGGCTGATGGCAAAGAGCCTGCTCGAGAACCCGTGGTCGATCGCGATCGACCCCGCCCGGCGCGACGGGAGGGTCGTCGCCGAGAGCAGCGAGGAGGAGCGGGAGGCCAGCACCGTGCCGATGCCGGCCGGCCTCGATCCGGCCCTGGCCGAGGCGCTGCGGGCCGCGGGCATCGACTCGCTCTACTCGCACCAGCTGCGCGCCTTCGAGGCGGCGGCGACCTCCAATCTCGCGATAACCAGCGGCACCGCCTCGGGGAAGAGCCTCGCCTTCAACCTCCCGGTCCTCGACTCGATCGCCGCCGACGCCAAGCGCCGCGCCCTCTACCTGTACCCGACCAAGGCGCTCGCCCAGGACCAGGCCCGCAAGCTCTCCGAGCTGCGCCCGCCGAACCTCCACCACGCGATCTACGACGGCGACACCCCGCGCGAGGAGCGGCCCGCGATCCGGCGCCGCAGCAACCTCGTCCTGACCAACCCCGACATGCTTCACGTCGGCCTGCTGCCCAATCACAAGAGCTGGGGCGACTTCCTCGCCAACCTCGGCTGGGTCGTGGTCGACGAGGCCCACACCTACCGCGGCGTCTTCGGCTCCCACGTCGCCAACGTCCTGCGGCGGCTGCGGCGGATCGCCCGCGCCTATGGCTCGGAGCCGCGCTTCCTGCTCGCCTCGGCGACGATCGCCAACCCCGAGGAGCTGGCGACGGGCCTGGTCGGCGAACCGTTCGAGCTGATCGACGACGACGGCGCCCCGGGGGCCGGGCGCGAGATCGCGATGTGGAACCCGCCGCTGATCGACAAGGCGACGGGCACGCGGCGCTCGCCGCTCTCGGAGGCGGCCGAGCTGCTCGCCGACCTCGTCTCCCAGGGGGTGCGGACGATCTGCTTCCTCAAGAGCCGGCGCGGGATCGAGCTGATCCAGCGTTTCGCCGGCGAGGAGCTGCAGCGGCGCGGCAAGCCGGAGCTGGCGGAGCGGATCGCCCCCTACCGCGGCGGCTACACCCCGCAGCAGCGGCGCGAGATCGAGGGGCGCCTCGCCCGCGGCGAGCTGCTCGCGGTCGTCACCACCGACGCGCTCGAGCTCGGGATCGACATCGGCGAGCTCGACGCCGCGCTCTGCGTCACCTTCCCTGGCACCGTCGCCAGCCTGCGGCAGATGTGGGGGCGGGCGGGCCGCCGGCGGCGCGGCCTCGCCGTCTACATCGCCGGGCAGGACGCCCTCGACCAGTTCTTCTGCCGCCACCCCGACGAGTTCATCGGGCGGCCGGTGGAGGCGGCGATCCTCGACCACGAGAGCGAGCAGATCGCCGCCCGCCACCTGATCGCCGCCGCCTACGAGCTGCCGCTCTCGGCCGAGGACGATGAGATCTTCGGGCCGAGCTGGCGGCGGCGAGCCGAGGACCTGCAGGCCTCGGGCGAGCTGCGTTCCGCGGGCGGCAGGCTGACCCCGCGCGGGACCGAGTTCGTCGCCGCCAAGATCCCGCTGCGCTCGGCCTCGGCCGACTCGGTGGCGGTGATCGAGCGCGACTCCGGCGAGATGCTCGGACTGGTCGAGTCCGAGCGGGCCTTCACGACCGTCCACCCCGGCGCCGTCTACCTGCACCTCGGCCGCTCTTATGAGGTCGAGCGCCTCGACATCGAGGAGCGGCGAGCGATCGTCAGCCGCTTCGACGGCGACTGGTACACGCGGCCGAAAAAGGAGACCGAGATCCAGATCGAACGGATCCGGCAGCAGCGCGACACCTCCGGCGTCGAGCTTTTCTTCGGCGACGTCTCGGTGACCGAGCAGGTGATCGCCTTCCAGCGGGTCTCGATCTCCGAGCAGGAGCCGTTCGACATCGTCGCCCTCGAGCTGCCCGAGCAGCACTTCGTCACCCAGGCGCTCTGGTACGTGCTGCCGGACGGCCTCAGCCGCTCGCTGCCGCCCGACGTCCTGCTCGGCGCCCTGCACGCGACCGAGCACGGCCAGATCGCGGTGCTGCCGCTGATCTCGATGTGCGACCGCTGGGACATCGGCGGCCTCTCGACCAACGTCCACTTCCAGACCGGCCGCTCGACAATCTTCATTTACGACGGGCATCCGGGCGGGGTCGGGATCACCCTGCGCGGCTACGAGGTGTTCGAGCGCCTGCTCGGCGACGCCGAGCGCCTGATCTCCGAGTGCCCTTGCGAGTCCGGCTGCCCCTCCTGCGTGCAGAGTCCGAAGTGCGGCAACCTCAACGAGCCCCTCCACAAGGAGGGCGCGCTGGAGCTGATGCGGACGATGGGGGCGTCCTGACGGCGCCGCCCCAGATCGCCGTGATCGGCTCGGGCGAGTGCGGCCCCGAGAGCGAGGCCTGGGGCCTGGCCGAAGAGGTCGGGAGGCTGCTGGCGGAGGCGGGCGCGACCGTGGTCTGCGGCGGTCGCGGCGGTGTCATGGAAGCGGTCGCGCGTGGGGCGGCAGGCGCCGGCGGCACCGTGATCGGGGTCCTGCCCTGGGTCTCGACCGCCGACGCGAACCCGCACTGCACCCACGTCGTCGCCACCGGGATCGGCCAGGCGCGCAACCTCGCCGTCGTCGCCTCCGGCGACGCCGCGATCGCGATCTCCGGCGGCTGGGGGACGCTCTCGGAGATCGGCCATGCGCGCAACCTCGGGCGGCCGGTCGTCGCCCTGCGCAGTTGGAGCGTCGACGGTCGCGGCGAGATGGAGGGCGGCCCGGGCGTGATCGCCGCCGAGACCGCCGAGGAGGCGGTCAGGTCTGCCCTGGCCAAAGCGAGCGCAGAGCCAGCGCCGTAAACGCGTGCGACCAGGCTAGGGGCGTGGTCGAGCGGGGGGTGCCGGTGGCGAAGTCGACCCGCTCGGGCAGGAGGCCCGCCGGCGTCGCGGCCCGGCGCAGGTCGGCCACCAGGCGCAGCGCCTCGGCACGGCGGCCGAGGGCAGCCAGGCTCCAGGCGCTCCAGGCCGTGGGCGCCGTCCACGGGTCCCGCTCGCCCCAGTCCTCGGAAGGGACGATCCCGAAGCGCCCCGAGCCCGCGAGCAGGGCCCGGATCGACCGCAGAGCGGCGCCGCGGAGCGCGGGCCGGGGGAAGGGGAGCACCGCCCAGGCTGCGGCCGAGTCAACCCCCGACTCCGGCTCCCCCACCACCCGCACCAACCGCCGACGGGCCGATAAGTCCAGCCGGAGTGGACTTATCGGCCCATCGGCGTGGAGGGCGGACAGAGCGTTGCCGAGGTAGTTGGCGGGGGAGCGCTCTTGATAGTCGGCGCGGTCGCGCCAGGTGGGGCGGGCGGTTGGCGGGGCCAGCCCTCCGGCTTCGGCCGCCACGGCGACCCAGCCGCCGGCGTCGCCCTGGGCCTCGCGGCCTGGCACCGGGTCGCCGTCGCCTTCGAACCGGGCGGCGGCGCCGAGGTCGAGGTCGAGGAGGAAGCCGCCGATGCGCCGGGCCTCGCCCCGGTAGCCGGCGGCGGCGAGGGCGATCGCGACGGCGCCGGCATCGCGCGGCCAGACGTAGGCCCAGCCGTCGCGGGCGCCGGCGGCGACCGCGCCGGTCCGAGGGTCGGAGGAGGCGCGGAGGACGAGCAGCGAGCGCTCGTACATCGACACGGCCCAGGCGGGAGCCTCGGGGCCGAGTGGGCGGGCCCGCGCCAGCCAGGATCGGTCCGAGCGCGTTGCCCGGGCGATGATCCTCGCCGCCTCCTCGTCGTCGAGGTGGACCCGTCGATCGCCGCCGAGGAGGTGGCGCCCAAAGCTCACCTCGAGTCCCCCGAGCCTCGCCCTGGGCTTGTGCCCCCCACCCGCCGTCGTGCAGCCGAGCTCCCCGCCGTGCGCGGCGCACTCGATCGCGACCGAGGAGTCGCCGAAGCGCGCGACCGTTCGCAGGACGTTGGTCCCGGGCCGGTAGCGCTGATCGACCGAGTCGGCGTCCCAGAACGGGGCCGCCCCGCCGGGGAGGGACGCGAGCGG
Source organism: Solirubrobacterales bacterium (assembly GCA_036524375.1). Classification (GTDB taxonomy): domain Bacteria; phylum Actinomycetota; class Thermoleophilia; order Solirubrobacterales; family 70-9; genus VRUE01. Next base: position 12,590 of record DATDCK010000004.1, read on the forward strand.
GACGATCCCGGTCTCGGCCGGCACCGTCCCCGCCAGCTGCCGCTCGTATGTGTTGTCGATCAGCGCCGGGCCTGCCGGGCCGGGCGCCCGCAGGTCGACGACGTTGCCGTAGGCATCGAGGCCGGCGGTGAGCCCGCCGTCGCCCAGCACGGCGGCGGTGAGGAACGGCGGCGGCAGGCCGGGCAGGGCGGGGGGCGTGCGGGGGTTCTCCGCCGAGCCGCCCGAGAATGCGAGCAGCGCCACAACGACGACTGCGAGCGCCCCGATCGCGCCCCGGGCGCTAGCCTTCACGACCCGCGGCCTCGGCCGCGTCCAGCGAGGCGAGGTAGCTCAGTTGGTAGAGCACACGACTGAAAATCGTGGTGTCGTGGGTTCGATTCCCACCCTCGCCACTCCCACGCCCCCGGGCCGCCGCGCGGCCTAGGCGGCGAGGGCGTTGAAGAGCGCGCGCTCGCGCGGGTCGCCGAGCGAGCGGTCGAAGACCGGGATCGAGGCGCCGGGGATCTGCAGGGTCCCGCCCTTGCCGTCGGGCGAGGGCTGGGCCGAGACCTCGCCGGGCTTCCAGGTGGCGATCTCGCCTTTGACCAGGGCGCCGGTGTCGTTGCCGTCTTCGTCGCTGATCGGGGTCCCCTTGAGGGCGACGACCCGGGTCGGGGTCACCGCCAGCAGGAACCGCTTCGGCAGCGCTTTCGAGGCGCGCGGGCGGATCAGGCTGATCAGGGCGGCGCCGGTCACCATCCCGGTCATCGAGGGAGGCTTGCCCTGGCTCAGGGCGCCGACAGCGGTCACCTCTTCGCCCAGCTCCTTTTCGATGACCGCCTTCATCGTCGTCTCCCCCGTCATCGATTCGCGCAGCGATCCCATCGCTCTCCTTTCACGCCGATTGGCTCTGCCGCCTTCGTACTCTCGACAATGCCAGGTCCGATGGCAAGTGACCGGATCGATCCCAAGCGGCTGGCCGCGATCTACCTCGGCGGCGTCCTCGGCGCCCTTGCCCGGGTCGGGCTGGCCGAGGCCGCCCCGCACGGAGCCGGCTCCTGGCCGTGGGCGACCTTCGCCGCCAACATGGCGGGCGCGCTCCTGCTCGGCCTCCTCGTCGCCGCGATGCGCGGCCATGCCGCCGAGAGCCCGCGCTTCGCCCTCCTCACCACCGGCCTCTGCGGCACCCTGACGACCTTCGCGACCCTCCAACTCGAGCTCTACGAGATGCTCGACACCGGCCACCTCGCGCTCGCCGCTTCCTACGCGGCGATCAGCATCGCCGTCGGCCTGGCACTGGTGAAGCTAGGCGCCGCCGCGGCCAGGCGCGGCGTTTTACTCGGCCATATGACGAGAAAGTCCCCGCACGGGAGGGACGGGTGAGCGCGGGGGGCTGGATCGCGGTGGGACTGCTCGGGGGGCTGATGGCCGTCGCCCGCTTCTCCCTCGATGCGCTGCTCTCCGACCACCCCGTGCAGCCGTTCCCGCTCGGGATCCTCGTCGTCAACCTGCTCGGCTCGGCAATTGTCGGGTTCGCCGTGGGGGCCGGGCTGGCGGGGGAGGGATTCACGATCCTCGCCGGCGGCGTCACCGGCTCGTTCACCACGTTCTCGACCTGGATGCTCGACAGCGAGCGGCTCGCCGCTTCCGGCCGCAGCCGACTCGCCTGGCTCAACCTCGGCGGCTCGCTCGTCGCCGGTCTCGCGGCCGTCGCCATCGGCCACTGGCTCGGTTCGGTCCTCTGAGCAACGCCCACGGCGACCTTCGCCGTCCGCACCTTTCTCTACCTTGATTTGCAGGATGAACGAGCAGACGCAGATCGAGGCTCTCGCCCCTTCGAGGGTGCCGCTGGCCGAGCTCGAGGACGGTCAGCAGCTCGCCGGCGCCTACGCCGTGCGCGGCCGCGAGCTGCGCCGAAAGCGCAACGGCGACCCCTGGCTCAAGCTCACCCTCGGCGACTGCAGCGGCAGCGTCGAGGCCGTCGCCTGGGACGACGCCGAGGCTTCCCACGCGGCCGCCGGGACCGGCACCGCGGTCTTCGTCCGCGGCTGCTTCGAGGTCAGCGACCGCTGGGGACCGAAGATCAAGCTCACCGAGCTGCGGCCGGCGCTCGAGAACGAGTTCCGGACCGAGGACCTGGCGATCGGCTCCGACGTCCCCTTCGACCGCCTGCACGCCGACCTCCGCGAGCTGCTGGAGACGGTGCAGGACCCACACCTGCGCGAGCTCCTCGACCAGTTCTTCGGCGAGGGCACGGAGAGCTGGGAGCGCTTCCGCGACGCGCCGGCGGCGAAGACCTACCACCAGGCCTACCGCCACGGACTGCTCGAGCACACCGTCTCGGTGGCCCAGTCGGTCTCGGCGGCCTCGGCGTTCTTCCCGGGGATCGACCGCGACGTCGCCCTCACCGGGGCCCTCCTCCACGACATCGGCAAGACCGAGGCCTACAACGACGACCCGCTCTCGATCGACCTCACCGACCTCGGCCGGCTGCAGGGTGAGATCCCGCTCGGCTACTACCTGGTCAGGCGTCGGATCGAGGACATCCCCGGCTTCGATCCAGGCCTCGCCCAGGCGGTCCTCCACATCATCCTCAGCCACCACGGCTCGCTCGAACACGGCTCGCCGGTCGTCCCCTGTACCCGCGAGGCCGTCCTCGTCCACATGATCGACAACCTCGGCGGCCGCCTCGGTAGCTTCGACCGGCTCGAGCGCGAGCTGCCCGCCGGCGAGGAGTGGTCCGGCTTCGACCGCGCCCTCTCCGGCTCGGCCTACTTCGGCCCGCGCTCGGCGGACTCGGGGGCGACGCAGGACTCGCAGGACCAGCGCGCCGCCTAGCGCCGCGCTGGATCCGTCCCCGATCGCGCCCTAGCCGGCGCCGTACCTGTTCGCGCAGCGCTGAACCCGCTGCACATTGCCGGTCGCCCGTTCCATGCAGCGGCGAAGCTTCGCCAGGTCCCCCTGCTGCTTCGACTGCCTCAGCGCCTGGTTCAGCTGACGTTCTACCTGCCTGTTTGCCTTCTCCAGGGTCACGTCGATTTCGTCGAAACCGCTCGATTCGAACGACTTCTGAATCGAGTCGTTGGCTTCGCTGCTGATCGTCTCGGTGGTGTCGAGGACCGGCTTGACGATGAAGAAGTAGGCGGCCGCGAGGATGCCCACGGTCACCGCCAGGCGGATCAGGCCGGAGCTCAAGTTCCCAAATAGGTTCCTCAGGACGTCCATCGGCTTCGGCGGCAGACTATCCTGCGACACCGTGGCGAAGGACACAGAGAAGCTGATCCGCCAGCTCTCTCTGATCTCGTTCCTGATGGCCCAGGGCAGGCCGGTCTCAGCCCTGGAGATCAAGCGTGAGGTCGAGGGCTACAGCGACATGAACGACGACGCTTTCGCGCGCCGTTTCTACGCCGATCGCGCCGAGCTCGAGAGCCTCGGGATCGAGCTCGGGGTCGAGAAGCCGGGGGAGGGGTTCTTCGAGGCCGAGCTCTACTCGCTGCCGCCCGAGAACTTCTACCTCGAAGCGATCGAGTTCTCCGACGACGAGCTCGCCGCGCTCAGCACCGCGCTCTCGCTGCTGACCGACGGCGGCTTCGCCTACGCCGAGCCGCTGCGGCTGGCGCTGCAGCAGGTCGCCTGGGGTCACCCGAACCCGATTACCGAGACTGATCGCGCCCCGGTCGAGATGGCGATGACCGCCTCCGCCGGCGGCCGCGACCTCTCCCAGCGGCTCTCGAAGATCGAGACCGCGATCTCGCGCCGCAAGACGATCGAGTTCACCTATTACACGATGGAGCGCGACGACACCGAGAAGCGCAAGGTCAACCCCTTCCACCTCGTCTTCCGCGGCGGCCAGTTCTATTTGATCGGCCACTCGCACGAGCGCGACGCGGTCCGCGTCTTCCGGCTCTCGCGGATCCAGGGCAAGGTTGGCTACGCCTCGAAGGCCGAGCACGACTTCTCCCCGCCGGAGAGCTTCGACCGCCGCGACTACGGGCAGCGCGCGGACTGGCAGCTGGGGGAGATCAGCGGCACCGCGAAGGTCTTCGTCCGCGACCGGATCTCCTGGCTGATCGAGCGCGACCACGGCGCCTACGGGACCCTGCGCCCGGCGAAGAAGGGCGACGGGGCGCCGGGCAAGGGCTCGATCTTCGAAACCGACTACGCCTCTCCCCGCGAGTTGATCTCCTGGGTCCTGCGTTGGCGCCAGAACGCCAAGGTGCTGGCGCCCGACGAGCTCCGCGAGGAGGCCGAGAGTCGCCGCGGGATGCTGCACGAGCGCCACGAGAACGGGTTCGAGCCGGCCGAGATCGTCGACCGGCCGCTGCGCGAGGCACCGCGCCGCACGCGCTCCAACGGTCGCGGCGAGGCGGCGATCCGCCCCGAGCGCTTCGCCCGCCTGGTCACCCTCGCCGGGATGCTGATCGACTCGGCCAAGCAGGGCGTGCGCCTGCGGGTCTCGGAGCTGCGCGACCGCCTCGAGCTCACCGACGAGGAGCTGCAGGAAGACATCGAGCTGCTCAACGTCGTCAACTTCGGCGGCGGCACCTACGTCCTCTACGCGGAAGTCGTCGGCGACGAGATCGAGGTCGACTCCCAGCCCTACGGCGACAACTTCGCCCGCCCGGCCCGGCTGCTGCCGCTCGAGGCGAAGGCGCTGATCGCGGCGATCGACCTGTTCGGCGACCACCTGCCCCAAGGCGGCCTGCAGACCGCGCGCGAGAAGATCGTCAAAGCCCTCGGCCACGACCCCTCCGAGGAGGGCCTCGAGATTGCCAACTCCGGTAGCGGCGACACCGAAATCGCCGGCGTCGTCAACGAGGCGATCGCCGGCAGCCGCGTGCTCGAGCTCCAGTACTACAAGGAGAACGAGGACCAGTTCACCAAGCGCGAGGTCGAGCCCTACCGGCTCGAGAACGGCAAAGAGGGCTGGTACGTCGAGTGCTTCGACCTGACCAAAGACGGCGTCCGCCACTTCAAGCTCGACCGGATCAAGGAGGCCGCGCTCGCCGAGCGATCCTTCGAGCCGCGGCCCGAGGTCGAGGAGCTGGCCGGGGTCGAGGGCTGGATGACCCACGGCGAGGTCCCGACCGCGCAGGTGGCGCGGGTCTGGGTCTCCCCCGAGCGCGCCCGCTGGCTGCGCGAGGAGCGGACCGTCGTCGAGGAGCTGGCCGACGGCGCCGTCGTCGTCGAGCTCCCCTACGCCGGCACCTCGTGGCTGGTCCGCGAGATCCTCCGCGGCGCCGGCGACCTCGTCGTCCTCGAGCCCGAGGACGCCCGCGAGGCGCTCGCAAAAGAGATCTCAGATGCCGACTGATGCCTTAACCCCCTTCTAGGGGGCCTGATGCATCACTCGGCGCCGGGGCACCCAGAGATCGAGCGGATCGTCGCGCCGAATCCCGGGCCGATGACGCTGGAGGGGACGAACACCTACCTGTACGGCTCCGGGCCCTGCGCCGTGATCGACCCGGGGCCCGACGACGCCGGGCACCTCGAGAAGGTGCGGGCGGCGGCCGAGCAGCGCGACGGGATCGGCGTGATCCTGCTCACCCACGGCCACGGGGATCACACGGACGGCGCCCCCGCGCTCGCCGCCGCGGCCGGTGACCCGCCGATCGTCCTCCCCGGCGACGGCGAGGCGCACGCGGGGCTGCGCGCCCTTGCAACCCCTGGCCACGCCGAGGACCACGTCGTCCTCCTCACCGAGGATCGGGTCTGTTTCAGCGCCGACCTCGTGCTCGGCGAGGGCTCGACCTTCGTCCCTCCCGACGGCGGCTCACTCGCCGCCTACATGTCGTCCCTGCGCTTGCTCCAGGAGCAGGAGATCGAGCTGATCTGCCCCGGCCACGGCCCCTGGATCACCGACCCGGCGGCGAAGCTGGCTGAGTACGTCGAGCACCGCGAGATGCGCGAGCGGCGCCTGCTCGAGGCCCTGGAGCGCGGCGAGCGCTCTCGCGCTGCGCTGCTGGCCGAGGTCTGGGACGACGTCCCGGAGCAGCTCCGCCCCGCCGCCGGGATGGTGATGGACGCCCACCTCGAGAAGCTCGGGGCCGAGGGGCGCCTTCCCGACGGCGACCTCGACTGAGTCCTGGCTGCGCAGCCAGTAGGGTGAGGCCATGAGTGGCGGGCGGGTCGTTAGAGCCGGGCTTCTGACCGGGCTGGCCGGGGCGGGAATCGCCGCGGCAGGCGTCGGCGCCGCCTGGCACCTGCTCGGCCGCCGGCCCTTGCCGAAGACCGCGGGCTCGATCGAAGTCGAGGGCATCTCCGGCCCGGTGAAGATCCGCCGCGACCGCTGGGGGGTGCCCCACATCGAGGGCGCGACTCACGACGACCTCTTCTTCGCCGAGGGCTTCTGCCATGGCCAGGACCGCCTCTGGCAGCTCGACTTCTACCGCCGGGTCGTCCGCGGCCGGGTTTCGGAGATGGCCGGCCCCGAGGGCCTGCCGGTCGACCGCCTGATGCTGACGCTCGGGATCCGCCGCGCCGCCGAGCGCGAGGCGATGGCGCTCGACCCCGAGCACCTGCGTCGCATCGAGGTCTTCTGCGCGGGGGTCAACGCCGCCGCCGAGAGCGCCCCGGCGATGCCGTTCGAGATGCAGCTGCTGCGCCTCGACTTCGACCCCTGGCGGCCCGTCGACGTCCTCAGCCTCGGCAAGCTGCTCGCCTTCGGGCTCTCCACGAACTGGGAGAAGGAGCTGCTGCGCTCCGACATGACCCGCGCCCTCGGCCCCGAGCTGTCCGCCCGGCTCGACCCCGCCTACCCCGCCGACAACCCGGTCGCCAGCCAGGAACCGTGGAACGGGGTGGGCCTCGCGGTCGCCGAGCAGATCGACGCGGTGCGCCGTTCGATCGGGATGGCGACCGAGGCCAGCGGCTCGAACAACTGGGCGATCTCCGGCGCCCTCAGCAAGACCGGCTCACCGCTGATCGCCGGCGACCCCCACCTTCCCCCGAGCATGCCGGGCATCTGGTACCAGGTGGCGATGAGCCGCCCGGACGGGCGCTTCGTCCGCGGCGCCTCGCTGCCGGGGATGCCGGGCGTCTACATGGGCCAGAGCAACGACGTCTGCTGGACCTTCACCAACACGATGGCCGACATCGAGGACCTCTTCGTCGAGCGGATCGAGGGCGACAACTACCTCTTCCAGGACGAGTGGCACCCGGTCCAGAGCGTTACCGAGGAGATCCCGGTCAAGGGACGCTCGCCGGAGGCGCTCGAGGTCCGCTCAACCCACCACGGCCCGATCGTCAACGAGGCGCTCGGCGCCGACGAGGCCGAGCCGATCGCCCTGCGCTGGCTGACGCTCGACGAGTCCGCCTTCTTCGCCGGCATGTACGACCTCGACACGACCGACTCCGGGCCGGAGCTGGTGCGCCGCCTCGAGGGCCACACCTCGCCCGCCTCGAACCTGATCTGGGCCGACCGCCACGGCTCGATCGGCTACAAGCTGATCGGCCGCCTGCCGATCCGCCGCGGCAACTGCCCGGACCTGCCGAAGCCGGGTTGGACCGGGGAGTTCGAGTGGGAGGGGACGATCCCCTACGAGGAGCTTCCGGAGACGGTCGACCCTCCGAGCGGCTTCGTCGTCACCGCCAACAACCGCGTCGTCGGAGATGACTATCCCCACCACATCACCAGCGACTGGCTGGACGGCTACCGCGCCCGCCGCATCGAGCAGCTGCTGCGGGCCGGCGACGAACACGACCTCGACGACTTCCAGGCGATGCAGACCGACGTCCACTCGATCCCCGGCCTCGAAGTCGTCGAGCGCCTGAGCCGGCTCGAGCCCGCCGGGCAGCGCGAGCGCAGCGCGCTCGAGCGGCTGCGCAGCTGGGACGGGAGCCTCGGCCTCGAGACCACGGCGGGGACGATCTACCAGGCCTTCGTCCTGCGCCTTGCCCGCGAGGTCGCGCGGGCGGCGATCGGCGACCGCGACCTCGCCGAGCGCTGGCTCGATCGCGCCGACAACGGCTTCACCCCCCACGTCACCTCGCCCTGGCGCTGGCAGTCGCACCTGATGGCGCTCTGGGCCGAAGGCGACGAGGAGCTGATCGGGCGCCCATGGGACGACCTCGTCCTCGACAGCCTGCGCGGCGCCCTCGACGACCTCGGCGATCGCTTCGGCCCCGACCCGGACGCCTGGCGCTGGGGCCAGATCCACGAAATGGAGTTCCCGCACCCGCTCGGCGAGGCGAACCCGCTGCTGCGCCGCATCCTCAACCGCCGGCTCGAGGTCGGCGGGGCCCAGGAGACGATCTGCCAGATCGCCTTCGACCCCAACGACCCCTATCGCGCGATCTGGGCGCCGAGCTGGCGCATGGTCGCCGACCCGACCGCCCCAGAGCGCTCGCGCTGGCAGATGTTCACCGGCCAGTCCGGGCACCCCGCCAGCCCCCACTACGACGACCTGCAGCCGCGCTGGCAGGCGGGCGAGACCCAGCCGATGGTCGGCGAGGGGCCGTGGGACGAGCTGGAGCTCGTCAGGAAGTAGAGCGGCGGCGGTAGTCGCCGCGGCTCAGGTGATGCTCGAGGAAGACGTAGAGCACGATGAAGAGATAGCGGCTGCCCATCTCGTTCAGGTTCAGCTTCGACACTCCGGCTTTGCGATTCGTCCAGGAGATCGGCACCACCTCGTAGTCGAAGCCCCGCACGTACGCCTTCAGGGGCAGCTCGACCGTCAGGTTGAAATGGTGGGAGAGCAGCGGCCGCACATTCTCGATCACGCTGCGCCGATACGCCTTGAAGGCATTGGTGGTGTCGTTGTAGCCGTGGCGGAAGAGCATCCGGATCCCCCAGTTGACGACCCGGTTCATGATCAGCTTGGAGCGCGGGTAGTCGACGACCTCGGACCCGGGGAGGAAGCGCGATCCGAATGCGCACTCGTGTCCCGCCTCGAGCAATCGGTGATAGGTGAGAAGGTCCTCCGGGCTGTCGGAGCCGTCGGCCATCATGATCGCGACCGAGTCGCCCTCAAATGCGTCGAGGCCGGCCCGGACGGCGAAACCGAAGCCGTTGCGAAAGGGCGACTGCAAGCAGCGAACTTGCGCATGTCGCTCGGCTACCTCGGCGACGGCCGCGGCAGTTGCGTCGAGGCTCGAGTCGTCTACGACGATCACCTCATGCTCGACGCCGGCCCCTTCGAGCGTGGCGACGATCCCTTCCACCGTCTCGCCGACGAGCGCCTCCTCGTTGAACGCGGGGATGACTACCGACAGCTTCATACGGCGGCGTTCCAGCGCTCCACGTTGGCCTCGTAGATCTCCTTGAGGATGGTCTCGAGGTCGCACTTCGGTCGCCAGCCACCGTAGGCCGATCCGAACTCGTCGAGGTCGCTGATCCACCAGCGGTGATCGCCGATCCGCGCCTCTCGGCTCAGATCCCAATCGAGCTCTCGTCCCGCGATCCGTTCACAGAGGGCGATCGCCTCAAGCATCGAGCAAGCGTTGCCGCGGCCGCCGCCGATGTTGAAGACGGCCCCGGGGCGGGGGTCTTGGTGGAAGCGGAGGAAGGCGTCAACGAGGTCGGCGCTGTGGAGGTTGTCGCGGACCTGCTTCGCCTCATAGCCGAAGATCGTGTACGGCTCGCCAATCGTCGTGCACTTCATGAGGTAGGCGAGGAATCCGTGCAGTTGGGCGCCCGCGTGGTTGGGACCGGTCAGGCACCCGGCCCGGAAGCAGACCGTCGGCATTTCGAAGTAGCGGCCGTACTCCTGAACCAGCAGGTCGGCGGCGGCCTTCGAGGCGCCGAACAGCGAGTGCATGGTCGAGTCGATCGACATCGTCGTGTCGATGCCGTCGAACCAGGGGTGGTCGGTCGGCAGCTCCAGGCGAGTCGCCGTCTCCTCGAGGGGAAGCCGATTCGGAGTGTCGCCGTAGACCTTGTTCGTCGAGGTGAAGACAAAGGTGGCGTCGGGGCAGTTCTCGCGGGCGGCGACGAGCAGGTTCAGAGTCCCGTTCGCGTTGATTCCGAAGTCGGCCTGAGGGTCCTTTGCCGCCCAATCGTGGGAGGGCTGCGCGGCGGTGTGGACGACGAGGTCGGTCGCGCTCCCGGCCTCGGCGAAGACGCGCTCCATGCCCCCGGTGTCGCGGATGTCGAGGTCGAGGCTGCGGAAGCTCGGGAGGTCTCGACGCAGGCGCTCGGTGACGTGGGCGGTGGAGGCCTCGGCACCGAAAAGGCTGGCCCGCGTGTCGTTCTCGATCCCGATCACGTCGAAGCCGGCCTCGACGAGCCGGGTCGCGGCCTCGGAGCCGATCAACCCTCCCGAACCGGTGACGATCGCCTTCCCCATCCTGACTAATTCCTTTCGTCGAAACCGAGCGCCGACTTCAGCTCGGCCTCGTGCGCGCAGCTCCACTCGAGGGTGTCGGCGAGCGCCTCGCGCGGCCCCCGTCGCCGCCGCCACGAAGTTAGGGAATGGAGGCGCGCGCAGTCGCTCAGATATATCGGCACGTCGCCCGACCGGCTCTCGGCGACCGGCTCAACCGGCACTTCGTTGCCGGTCAGCTCGCGGCAGATCGCGGTCGTCTCCAACAACGAGAGGCTCCCCTCACGCCCGCCGCCCACGTTCGCGACCACGCCGGACCATCCGTCTGGGTCCGACAGCTGCAGCTCGATCAGGTCGACCAGGTCGTCGACATGAAGTAGGTCGCGCACCTGCTTGCCGGAGCCGCCGTAGCCGATGTACGAGAGCGACCGCTCGAACAGGTGGCTCAACAGCCACCAGGAGAAGACGCCCTGGTCGACCTTGCCCATCTGCCACGGGCCGGCGACCACCCCGCAGCGGTTGACGACGGCTCGCAGGCCGAGCGCATCCACGAACTCCTCGATCAGCAGCTCGGCACCTAGCTTCGTCGCTCCGTAAAGGGTCCGTGGCCCGCTCATCGGGAAGCGCTCGGAGATGCCGGCTGGGCTCGCCCCCTCGACCTCCTGCTCCGCGGCCAGCTCGAAACGCGTCTCGGTCTCCTCGAGCCGGAGCTCCAGCTGCGGGGCCACCGGGTAGACCCTGCTGGTCGAGAGGAAGACCAGATTGGCGTCCTGCTCGCGGCAGCGCTCGATGCAGTTGAAGGCACCGACGAGGTTCGTACCCACCGAGTAGGAGGCGTCCTCCATGCTGGCCAGTACCGAACACTCGGCCGAGCACTCGACCATCGCGTCGAATGGTCCAGCCGCGGCGATCTCGGCCGGCTCGCGGACATCGCCACGCACGAACGTGACACCGGCCGCTTGCAGCCGGGGGAGGTTGAGCTCCGAACCGTCGCGGGCAAGGTTGTCGAAGGCGACGATCTCCCAGTCGGGATGGCGCTGGGCTAGGCCGGTCCCGACGTTGCCGCCGATGAAGCCCGCCCCCCCGGTGATCAGCAGGCGCATGGCGGGCCAGGCTATTTGATTGGAATTTGAAGAGAATGGCGGCGACGGCGGCCCGCCGCGACTTCCGGCGCCCCGACGGGTTCGCCGAGGAGTGATCTCCTTTAGGCACATCCTCGTCGCGGCGCTTGCCCTCGCGCTGCTCGTGCCCGCCTCGGCCGGCGCGGTTCCGCGCGAGTTCTTCGGGATCTCGCCGCAGACGACCCTGCGCCCGGCCGACACGGTGCGGATGCGCCAGGCCCGGATCGGCAGCGTCCGGATCCCGATCCTCTGGGGCGACGTCCAGCCGAACCCGGAGGACTCCTACAACTGGAGCGGCCTCGACGAGGTGATCGCGGTCACCGCCCGCGACGGCCTGCGGGTCCTGCCGTTCGTCTACGGGACGCCGTCCTGGCTCTCGGGGCGGGGAACCGTGCTACCGGTCGACAACGCCCGCCAGCGCCGGGCCTGGGTCGCCTTCCTCCAGGAGGCGGTCGAGCGCTACGGCCCGGGCGGCGAGTTCTGGCAGGAGCACGGCAGGAGCTCCAAGGACTTCGTCCCACCACTGCCCGTCACCGCCTGGCAGATCTGGAACGAGGAGAACTTCTTCTACTTCGCGACCCCGGCCTCGCCGGGGCGCTACGCGCGCCTGCTGAAGCTGTCCCACCGCGCGATCGCCTCGCGGGACCGGCGCGCGAAGGTGATCGTCGGCGGCCTCTTCGGCGATCCGGGGCAGGGATACCCGCTGGGGATGGACGCCTCGATCTTCCTCGACCGCCTCTACCGCGTTCGCGGGATCAAGGCCTCGTTCGACGGGGTGGCGCTGCATCCCTATGCTCGCGACGTCGCCGTCCTTCGCCAGTTGACCGAGGGCGTCAGGCGCATACTCGTCCGCAACCGGGACCGTCGCACCGGGCTCTACGTCACCGAGCTGGGCTGGGGCTCAAAGCGCAATCCGCGCCTCGTCGCCTTCGAGGTCGGCCTCCACGAGCAGGCGCGCCGCTTGCGAGGCGCCTACCGCTACCTGATCGGCAATCGCCATCGCCTCAACCTCGAGCAGGTCTACTGGTACTCGTGGAAGGACGCTTCGGGCGACCTCTGCGCTTTTTGCGACTCGGTCGGACTGTTCCGGCGCGGTCAGGCGTTCAGGCCGAAGCCGGCCTGGCACGCGTTCCGGGCCGTCACCCATGGCCGCCTCAGGTGACGACCGGCTCGCTGAACCTCTTGACCAGCTCGACGATCTCCGGCGCCGCCTTCTCGGGCGAGCCCGAGTCGAAGGGCGGGTCGGGGTCGTACTCGATCCCCAGCTGAACCGCCTGGGCGACCTCGGGGCTCGTCTCCTTGGCGACGAGGTGGAGGGCCATGTCGATCCCGGCCGTGACCCCCGCCGCGGTGATGATCTTGCCGTCCTCGACCCAGCGCCCACCGATCGGGTCGGCGCCGTAGGCGCGCAGCGGCTCGAGGTAGAGCCAGTTGCCGGTCGCCCGCTTGCCCTCGAGCAGTCCGGCGGCGCCGAGCACCAGGGAGCCGGTGCAGACCGAGGTCGTCCAGCGGGTGGTCGAGTCGATCGCCCGGATCCAGTCGAGGGTCCGCTCATCCTCGAGCATCGGGCGGTTGCCGACCCCACCGGGAACCACGAGGATGTCGGCCGACTCGACCTCGTCGAGGGAGCGGTCGGCGATCAGGCCGAGGCCGCCTTCGGCGCGCACCTCGCCCTTCTGCTCGGCGACGAGCTCGACCTCCCAGTCGGGCACGTTGCGCATCACTTCGTAGGGGCCGATCGCGTCCTGGACGGCCAGTTTGTCGAATACGAGAACCGCGACTTTGGTTGGCATGGGGAGGAGCTTGAAGGACCCGGGCCACGCCCGCCAGGGGCAGGAATGCCAATGTTCGATAGATTCCTGCCATGCACCGCGTCGTCGGTCTCTGTCTCGAGTGGGTCGTCGCCTTCGACCTCTCCTCGCCCGCGCAGGTGTTCACCTCGGCGACGGGACGCGGCGGCAGGCGGCTGTACGAGTTCTCGACCTGCTCCCCCGGGGGCCGGCGGGTCCAGAGCACGACCGGCTTCGAGATCGTCCCCGGCGGCGGCCTCGAGCTCCTCGCCGCGGCCGACACCATCGTCGTCCCCGCCTCCGAGGTCTACCTCGACCCACCGCCCGACGAAGTCCTCGAGGCCCTGCGCTCGGCTGCTGACCGCGGCGCCCGGGTGATCTCGGTCTGCACCGGCGCCTTCACCCTCGGCCACGCCGGGCTGCTCGACGGCCGCCGGGCGACGACGCACTGGGGCTGGGCCGAGCAGCTCGCGGCCCGCTTCCCGCTCGCCGACGTCGACCCGACGGCGCTCTTCGTCGACGAGGGCAGCGTCATGACCTCGGCCGGGCTCAGCGCCGGCATCGACCTCAGCCTCCACGTCGTCCGCAAGGACCACGGCGCCGCCGCCGGGGCCCGGGTCGCGCGGCGGATGGTGGCGCCTCCGAACCGCGAGGGCGGCCAGGCGCAGTTCATCGAGCGCCACCCGGTTCCCGCCGACGGGTCGCTGGAGCCGACCCGCAGCTGGGCGCTGGAGCGCCTCGACGAGCCCCTCGACGTCGCCGCGATGGCGCGCCACGCCGCGGTCAGCCCGCGCACCTTCGCCCGCCGCTTCCGCGAGGAGACCGGGACGACGCCGCTGCAGTGGCTCCTCGCCCAGCGTGTGCTGGAAGCGCGGCGGCTATTGGAGGAGACCGACCTGCCAGTCGACGACATCGCCTGGCGCGTGGGCTTCGGCACCGGCGCCTCGCTGCGCGACCACTTCCGGCGTGCTACGGCGACAACGCCGAGCGCCTACCGCCGCTCGTTCAGGAGCGTTGCGGCGGCCTAAGAGCCGACGCTCAACCTGGGTACATCGCGTCCATGCCGGCGCGCAGCTCCTCGACCGTCACGGCGCCGGAGGGAGCGGGAACCGCGCGATAGGAAAAGCCTGTGGCGAAGCGAAGGGCGAACGTTCGTTCACCGTTAGCGTCGAACTCGGTGATCAAAGGCTGGCCGCCCCAGCTCATCAGCCAGGAACCATCCTCGGAGCGCCGCGACGAGCCGCAGCATTGGCTGACCGTGATCTGCGGGTCGGTGACTTCTTCGACCAGCGTCGCGGTGCCGGCGGTCTCGTCGATCGCGTACCGAATCGCACGCGGAGGGCCCGGCAGATTCGTCCTGTTGTCGCTGATCGTGATCGTGCCGTCATCAAGGAGGCGGACGTCGTGCTGCCCGCCGAGCGGATAGGCGCCCTCGGGGTCGCCGACCATCGAGAGGCTTTGCGGTGTCCACGTGCCGCCCAGCTTCCAGACCACTTCTCCAGTCACTTTGTCGATCTTGTAGACGGCGTCGGTGTGGCGCAGGGAGATCAGGACCGCGTTGTCGGCTTCGACGGGCTCGACGGCGTTGATGTGAACTATGTCGCGCGGTTGGATGCTGAGCACCCGCGGCCACCAGCGGCCGGTCTCGGATAGGGCTACGTGACCCTCGCTGCTCCACTTCCAGAGCATTTCGCCGGTGGGGCCGATTTCCTCGATCACCGCGTCGGTGACGACGGCGTCGGTTTCCGCCCCCGGGCCGAGAGCCTCCGTGAGGTCGACGTGTTCGCGTTCGACATACGCCGTGACGAGGAAGTTGCCGCCGGCGGTCTGCTGCAGCTCGTGGAAGTCGGTGTCACCATCGGCGATTCGAACGTTGCGGACAACGGTGCCATCCGGTTCGCGAACGGTGTAGCCGGCTGCCGCGCTTTCGAACCAGGCGAGAGTTCCGTCTTCGAGAATCTGTGGGTCGTTGGGCTGGCCGCTTCCACCGAACCACCAGACCGGCACTCCACGGTCGTCGAAGATGACCACGTAGCGCCCGAACGGCGGGCTCACGTTCGTGATCATCGAGTAGAGCTCGTGCTGTGGCTCGGCGAACTGTTCGTAGCTGAGCGACGGGAAGTCTTCGGGGAGGCATCGCACGTTGTATGCGCGGACGGACCCTTCTTCG
Organism: Solirubrobacterales bacterium; assembly: GCA_036524375.1. Classification (GTDB taxonomy): domain Bacteria; phylum Actinomycetota; class Thermoleophilia; order Solirubrobacterales; family 70-9; genus VRUE01. The sequence continues at coordinate 27,912 of DATDCK010000004.1, forward strand.
TCGATCGAGAAGGAGAAGCCCTGGTTCTCTTCCAGTGGAACCGACTCCGAGAAGGGCCCCGCGATGGGCTCCCCTTCTACCGTGATCGTTGCGGCCGACGAGGTTCGGCCCGAGAGCTGAACGGGATCGTTTTCGCAGTCGACCACGTAGTCGTCCACGTCGGGGTCGAACCCGGGCTGCAGCCCAGGCGATGCGGACACCGAGGTCGCACAGGCGACCTTGACGGAGACGGTCGCGGCGGAGCCGCCCTCGAGCGTGTACTCGAAGATGTCGGCGGCTTCGCCGTCGTTGCAGTAGCCGGCGTCGGGGGTGTAGTGGATCGTTGCACCGTCGATCGTGGCGGTGCCGTGGGCGGGGTCGCCGGCGAACGCGATTGCGATCGGGCCGCCGTCGACGTCGGTGTCGTTTGCGAGTACCTCGAGCGCAGTCGCGGGGTGATCCTGGGTAAGCACACCTTCGTCGTCAACGGCGGTCGGCGCGTCGTCGACGCCGCTGATCCGCACGGTCGCGACCGCCTTTGCGCTGCCGCCGCGGCCGTCGCCGACCTCGAATCCGAAGCTGGTGGTCGCGGTCCCCTCGGCGCCGAGCTGCTCGAATGTGCCGCCGGGGGAGTAGGTCACCAGGCCCGGCCCGGTGGCCGTCACCTGGCCGGTCGTCTCACCCGTATCGATCGTCCCGAGCGCCAATGCGTCGCCGTCGGGGTCGCTGCTCGCCGCCAGAAGGTCGATCGTCACATCCTCGTCCTCGCTGGTCGTCGACCCCACCGGGCCGGCCTCGGGCAGGCGGTTGATCGGCGTAGTCCGCACCACCGGCGGCTCGATCGTCGTCTCGCAACGCTCGAAGCTGTTGCTGCCTCCGCCGCCGTCACAGCGGTCGCGCTTGGGCCCGCCGTCGATCGTGTCGTCTCCGCCCCCGCCGAAGAGGCGATCTGCTCCCGGACCGCCGAGGAGCCGGTCGCTCCCCGAGCCGCCGCAAATCAGGTCTGCGCCGCCGCGACCGGCAATTCGGTCGTCTCCGCGCCCGGCCACGATCACGTCCGCGCTCGGGGTTCCGCGCAGCCGGTCGGCGCCGGAGGTCCCGCGGATCGTCGGGGAACGGCCCTCGCAGGAGCCAGACTTGGCGGCGCTGTCTCCCGCGGTCAGGGCGGCGGCTGCCCCCGGTGCGATCAGGAGAAGGACGGTCAGGGGCAACGCCCAGCGCGCAGACCGCCGAACGGCGCTCTCCCCGGAACTCGATGTCTGTCCCCTCCCTAGCTGCAAGCGGGTGATTGTGACAATCCCCGGTACCCAGGGCAAATAGAGTGGCGAAAAGTATGAGTCGACGAGACGAGATCAAGCTCGACGATGGCGAGCTGCGGGAGCTTCTCGAGACCGAGCGGGTCGCGGTCATCAGCAGCCTGGGCCCGCGCGGCTGGCCACATTCGATGCCGCTCTGGTTCGTCCCTCGCAGCGGCGAAGTCTGGATCTGGACCTACGCGAAGTCACAGAAGGTGAAGAACCTCGAACGCGACCCGCGAGCCACGGTCTTGATCGAGACCGGGCACGAGTACGGCGAGCTACGCGGGGCGATGATCGAGGCGGAGGCGGAGATCCATAGCGATTTCGAGACGGTGATCGGCTTCGCCGAAGAGCTCACGGTTCGCTACGCCGCGGGCATCTCGTCGGTCGAGGGAGACGCCAAGCAAGCCCTTGAAGCGCAGGCGCCGAAACGGGTGGCGATCCGCTTCGCGCCCGTGCGGACCACGACCTGGGACCACCGCAAGCTCGGCGGCACCTACTGAAGAAGTAGGGTGCGCCGACGTGCAGGGGCGTGTGACAAATCTCGCCCGGGATGCCCGGGGTTTCCTACGCCGGCATCCGTTTCCACCTTGGGCCGACGGCATCCTGGTCGGCCTCGCGGCCTGGCAAATCGAGTTCGTGGCTCCTGGCCCGGGTCTCGATCCGAGTTGGCACGCCGGCCTGTACATGGCAGCTCACCAAGGCCTCGACTTCGGCACCGACGTGGTCTTCACCTACGGGCCCCTCGGCTATCTCGACCGGCCGAGCTTGTGGTACAGCGACCTCGCCGTCCACGCCTTCCTCTATAGCTCGGCCCTCTACCTGACCTTTACGTGCACGCTCGTCTGGACTCTCAGCCGAATGGTCGGTCGGATCCCCTCCGCCGCCATCGCCTTCGTCTTTCTCGCCACCGCCCCCAGTCTCGAGCAGATATCGCTGGTGGTCGCTGTGGCGTGGGCCCTGGGGGCGCTGCAAAAGGACAGGCCCCGCCAAGCGATGGCGCTGCTCGTCTACGGCGGCGCCACGCTGAGCGCCGTTCATAGTCTCGTCAAGCTGTCGCTCGGCCCCCCGATCTTTTTGGTCTTTCTGATCGCGCTCGTGGGTGTCGGGGCAACCCGCCGGCAATGGCTCATCTTTCTCAGCCTCTTCCTGGTCGAGCTCTGCGGGCTCTGGCTGATCACGGGGCAATCGCTTTCCGGCCTCCCCGACTATGTGATCTACGGCGAGCAGATCATCTCCGGCTACAACGAAGCGATGCGGCTGAACCTGAGCGAAGGCTGGGAAGCGGTTGCGGCGCTCCTTGTCTCGCTCATCCTGGTCGGCGGTAGCTTCGTGCTCGATAGGTATCGCAGCACTCGGGCGCGCTGGTGCGGAGTCACGCTGATGGGCCTGACCGCATTCGTGATCTTCAAGTACGCCGTCGTGCGCTTCGAGTCAACCCACGTTGCGATTGCCCTCTCGACGGCTCTCGCGATCTGGATGGTGATCCCCTGGTCGCCCCGTCGGTTGCCGGTGATGCTTACCGGCATCGTGGCGATCGGCCTCATGGCTCTGCCCACCTACACCAACTCATCGCGGTTCGACCCGATTGCGAATCTGACGACCTTCACGGACCAGGTCGGGACCCTGCTCAGTCCTGGCAAAAGACAGCGGATTGGGGAGGAAGCCAAATTCGGCATGCAGGCCTACTACGCAGTCAGCCCGGAGATGCTGGCCCGGCTGAAGGGCAAGAAGGCTGAGGTCGAACCCTGGGAAACGGCTGTTGCCTGGACCTATGACCTGGATTGGTCGCCACTGCCCGTGTTCCAGAATTATTCCGCATACACCTCCGAGCTCGACGACCTGAACAGCGAAGAGGTCGAAGACCCCGATGGCCCGCAACTGATTCTCCGCGCCCATGAGCGGATCTTCGAAGGCCGAAACCCGGTTTGGGACCCACCTGAGCAGAACCGCGCCATCGTCTGCAACTTTTCGGCGCAGGAGGAAGATCCGAACTGGCAGTTGCTCGTGAGGACGGGCAACCGATGCGGCGAGCCGACGCTGATCGCCAGCTTCGACGGCGACCCGGGTGAGGTCATCGAGGTGCCTGTTGCCAGAGAGGGAGAGCTCGTGTTCGCGCGCATCCAAGGGGTGCCTCCAGCAGGGTTCGACAAACTCCGCGCCTTCCTCTGGCGGCCAGGCTTCGTCAACGCCTACTCGAACGAAAACTCGGTTCCCTACCGCATCATTCCTGGCACGGCAGCCGATGGCATGGTGCTCTCGATGGGCCCTGGCCTCGACACCTCCGGATCGTTTGCCCAAGCGCCGTGGGCCCAACTGCCCATCATCGAGGACATCAGGCTCGAGGGCATCGAGGAGGGCGTGACATTCGACTTCTACCGCGTCGAGGTCGGCGAGCCGAAGCTCTAGTTCAGAAGCGGTGCTTTCGGCGCTTGATCCACGCCATCGCACGTGGGAAAAGCCTGGTCAGCCAGAACGAGACACGGTGTCGCTCGACGATCGAAGGCATGAACCGCAGCCCTGTCGCAGCCGCCGCAGAGGCGTCGGCGTAGCGACCCTCACTCAAGGCGTCGTCGATCCGGTCGGAGATCTCGTAGCGCCCGGCCAGGGCGAGGGCGGCGCCGGCCTGCTGGAACATCCCGTGCTTGAGGTAGATGCGATGGCGCTCGACGACGATGTCGCGCTTCGAGACCTCGCTGCTCTTGGTCCCGCCGTAGATCTCGAGCAGGGCGAGCGGCCGGGGCAGGTGCATCGAGGGGATACCCGCCTGCAGCAGCCTGATCGAGAGGTCGAGGTCCATCTCCATGTTGAGATCCTCGTCGAGGGGTCCGACTCGCTCCAGCGCCCAGCGGGCGAACATCGTCCCGGGCGCGATCAGGCCGACGTTGTTGAAGTCGAGCTCCTCCAGGGTGGCCCGGCGCGGCGGCCGGATCACGTGGCGCCGATCGTGGCGATCCACCTCGAGCTCGCCGTAGACCCAGCCGAGCTCCGGCCTACGGCGGAAGGCGGCGGCGGCCTCGGACACCGCTTGCGGATAGAGGACATCGTCGGCGTTCAGCCAGACGATCAGCTCCCCGGTCGAGCGCTCGAAGAACCCTCTGTTGACGGCGTCGGACTGGCCTCGGTCGGGCTCGGACTCCCATCTGATCGCGGGATGCTCTGCCAGCACGTCGAGGGTCCCGTTCGTCGAGCCCCCGTCGACGACAACGTGCTCGATGCGCGGGTAGTCCTGGCTCTCGACGCTCCCGATGCAGCGCCGCAGCTTCTCGATGGGAGGGTCGAGTGCGGCGGTGACTACGGAGACGAGGGGAGGGTCGGTCCCTGCGCTCACGTTCCGTGACGTTTCCTGCGCATCGCGAGAGCGTTCCCAAGCGAGAGTCTGATCAGGTTCGGCCTCGGGATCGAACGCTGCGGCAGCCCGCGTGCGTCGCGCCAGCCCCGGATCCGACCCCGCAGGCCGGCCGTGGTGCGATCGTCGGCCATCTGGCCGGCGCAGACGACCACCTCGCGACAGAGGGCTTGCGCGGCGGTGCTGGGCGAGCCCATCACGCCGTAGCGCCTCAGCAGGTAGCCGCGACTCCAGCCCGTCATCGCGTACTTGCGCCCGGTCCGCGCGCCGAGGGTGGCCGAGTAGCTGTGGACGACTCGGGCGTCCGCTGCGAGCACGCAGTCGGCACCTTGTCGCCGCATCCTCAGGGCCAGGTCGACATCCTCGTAGTAGACGAAGATCCGCTCGTCGAAGCCGCCGGCCGCATTGAAGGCGCCGCGGTCGTAAAGGGCGGCGCCGCCGGTCGGGCCGAGCGGGTCGGACGCGCGTTCGAGAAGGCTCACCGACGCGCCCGAGAGGTAGTCGAAGGCCATCAGCGTCTGGTCGACGATCACCCCCGCGGAGTCGATGCGTGTGGGGTCCTTCGCGTTCAGCATCACGGCCGCGACCAGCTCCGCATCCCGGGCACCGGCGACCATCGCCTCGACGAAGCCCGGCTCAGCCACGGCGTCGTCGTTGAGGAGGATAATCGGGCCCTCACCGGCCTCGGCGATCGCCCGATTCAGAGCTCGGCCGAAGCCGAGGTTGCGTCCGAATCCCACCCGCGTGACCTCCGGGAAGCTCTCCGCGAGCATCTCGGCGCAGCCGTTGCCGACACCGTTGTCCGCCACGACTATCTCGGCGCGCGTGGTCTGCCCATGCAGCGATTCGAGGCAGCGCCTGAGATTCTCGCCCCCTTCCAGAGTAGGTACGTAGACCGTCGGCGCTAACTCCACACTCAAACTCCTACCCGCTCCTTCCGGCAATTGGAACAAATCCCCTGATCACCCCTGCCAACAGGCGGATCTCCTGTCGTGCGAAGAGGACTGAGAGTACAAGCCAGGTGAGGCCGATCGCGGCCAGGCAGACGATCAGGCCGACGAAGTCGTCGGAGACCGGCAGCAGCTGGCCGGCGGCGGCGGCGAGGAAGGTGATCACCGCGGCACGGGCGACGGCGAGGGCTCCGAGCCGGACCGCCGGCACCGTGGTCACGAGCAGGATCGCGACCGCGGCGCAGGTGCCGGCCGACATCGCTATCCCGATGCCGGTCTCGTCGAGCGGCCCGATCAGGAGCGCCACCAGGGCGAACCCGAGCGCCAGCTCGACGGCGACGGCGAGGATCGCGAAGTCCGGCTTCCCCTCCGCCAGGCGCAGCCCGTTGATCGGCGAGGCGAGGCTGGCCGAGAGCAGCATCGAAAGGGAGCCGAACAGGACGATGTCGGTCGAGGGCAGCCACTCGTGGCCGAGCAGGACGACGATCAGGGGCTGCACGGCGCCGGCGACGAGCGCCAGCGGCAGGCCGCAGACGAAGGCGATCTGGGCGATCATTTCGGCGGTCTTCGCCGGCCGCTCCTCGGTGGCGCGGCTGAGCGCCGGGAACCCGACTCTCGACACCGCGGCGGCCAATGCGATCGGAAACGAGAAGAGCCTTTTCGCCATCGCGTAGAAGCCGGAAGTCGCAGCACCGCCGATCGCGGCGATCAGGGTCACGAAACCGAGCTCGCGGCCGAGGTACAGGACCCCGAGGATGCCGACCTGGCTGCCGAAACCAATCAGCGGCTTCACCCTGGCGAAGTCAAGCCGCGGGCGCCGGGCGGAACGCTGTATCGCCCAGGCCGTGACGACGCCGAGAGCGGCACCGACCGGGACCGCGCCGGCAAGGCTGAAGACCCCCAGGCCTGCGGTCGCCGCGATCAGCGCAAAGACGTTGAACCCGATCGTGTCGGCGGTCTCGACCGCGGCGACCCGACCGAAGTTCATCTCGCGATCCATCATCGCCATCGGCACCGCTCGCACCGCGTACAACGGAACTGCAAGGAGAGTCACGGCGACCACCTTGACGAGGTCGCCCGGCTCGGAGAACAGTGGGACGAGCAGATAGACGGCGGCGAAGATCGTTGCGGTGATCGCCGCTGTCACGGTGAGCATGAACCCGATCGTCGCCTCCTGCAGCGCACGTGGCGGTGGCTCGGGGAGGCGAACCAAGGCGGCCGGCAGGCCGAGCTCGGCCAGGTTCTGACCCACGAGCTGAACCGAGAGTGCGATCGCGAACAGCCCGTAATCGGCGGGGGTGAGGAGCCGCGCGAGGATGACGGTTACACCGAGCGTGACCAGCTGCAGCCCCAGGGTCCTACCGACGAGGACCGAGACTCCTCGTGCCATCGACCTTCCCAGGGGCCCGACTTCAGGCGGCGCTGCCGCCTCGAATCGCTCGACCTGTGGGTCGGGCTCGGCTATTTGAATGCCGCCGGGGTCGCGATGCCGTAGACCTGGAACCGGCGCCCCCCGTCCGCCTCGTGGGCGACTTCGTAGAGGGCCGGCGCCCCGAGGAGCGAGCCGACCAGGAATTTCGTATCGGACGGCACCTTGCCCGGCGCGTCGAAATCGCGCCTGAACGCGTTCCACTCGAAGCCCGACTCGCCGAGCAGGACCTGGATGTCGGCGTGCTCCTTATCGGGGTCGTGGTGGATGAGGACGACGTCAGGGCGTTCGCCCGCGACAGTGCGGTTCTCGTCCTTCCTCGGAAGTCCGGCTACCTGGCTGACGTCGACCGCCCAGCGGTCGGGACCGATGCCGCGGTACGGCAGGCGAAATATGAAGACCTGGCGGGTGAATCCCGACTCGCCGGACAGGATCTGGAGAAGCGGGCGAGAGGTCTCGCGACCGCGGGTGATCACGAACAGGTCCGGTCTCGGTCCGTCCCAGGTGGCGAGCTGCAGGTCTCGGACGGCGGCTTTCGGTGGGGGCGAGACCGGCGCGTTGAACGCGAGCGGCCGGCCGTCTCGACGGTCGATCGGCTGCATCCGGATCGCGATCCGACGGCGCTCCTGCTCGAATGTGAAAAGCACGGGGGATTGCCATGGGGACCAGTGGGAGACGTCGCGCTGGACCGGCCCAGAGGTACTAGGCAGCGGGATGCCGCTGGTCGAGCGCACCCCGCCCCTGGCTCCGACGAAGCGGTACGCGTAGGTGTCGCCCACCCCTCCGGTAGCGACCAGCCAGCGCAATGGTTCGTTGTCCAAGGAGTGGTCTCCGTCGGTCATGAACGAGTCCGCTTCGGCCGAGGAAGGCGGCAACTGCTTGGTCAGAGTCAGCCCGTAGGGGTCAGGTGCCGCGCGCTGCACCGCGAGCCCGAAGACCGCCAGCACGACCATGATCCCGATTCCGGCCGCCAGTAGGCGGAGCGCCACCTTTGGGTCGCCCTTCCAGAGCTCGATCGGCTCGCGGGGTTCGTCGACCTGCTCCTCGTTTCGGTCCAGCACGCGCCGGATTCTCGCCCACGCCCACCCGGTGATGCCCGGCGGTGCCGTCGGGTTCTCGGCAACGGCGCCGACGACGAGCAGCGCGGGCGCGATCAACACCCAGTCGATCTGCTGGGTCCAGAGATTGGTGTAGAGCCCGAAGAGCGCCAGATAGAGGAGGTAGGCGGCGACCATGCTCCAGCGCAGGGACCGGGTTCGCCGGGCCATCGCGAAAGCGCCGGCGGAGAGGCCGCCGGTCGCGGCGATCCCGGGAATTAGCGCCGCCCAACCGCCGTCGGCCCAGAAGGGCCCGGCGACCGTGCTCGTCACCCAAGGAGGGGTGATTCGGGCGGAGACGTCGTTGAGGCTTTGCGCGTTGTCGAAGACTTGGTTCAGCGCCAATGTGTTGAAGACCCCGTGACCGAACGGTTCTCCGTTGGGGAAGTAGGCGACGATTCCCTGAAGGGCGAGGAAATTGGTCGTGATCGCGAGGTGGAGGGGGATCAGAGGCTGCAGGTAGAACGGCGTGTCGGGAAGGATCTCGCCGTACAGTTCGGCCTCGAAGGGGTTACCGGGGCTCTGCTTGGTCCTCAGGTAGAAGCCGAAGACGATGGCGGCGAAGGTGATCAGCGCTGCGCCGCCGAGGAAGGCCGCCCGCGGCCGTCCCCAGTACAGCCAGCGGGCGGCGGTGGCGACGACGATCGGCAGGATCAGGCTGCCGCGGCCCGCCTGTAGCGCGAACCCGGTCAGGGCAGCCGTGGCCACCCCGAGCTCGAACCACGATTCGCGGGCGAACGGGTTCTCGGGGCGCACGAGGGCGACTATGGCCGCGACCGTCAGCAGGTCGGTGAGGACGATCGTCGGGCCACCCTGCTCGAAACGGAGCTTGTTCCCGTCTGGGGCGAGCAGCGGGATCCCGCCGATCTTCACGAACTGATGGACGAGCTCGAGAAGGCCGACGAGGAGGAAGGCGACCAGGATCAAGCGCAGGAATCGGGTCGAGGAGGCTGTCGGCCGCCGCTCGGTTCGCTCGGCGGCAAGCCGAACTGCGATTGCCTCTCCGATCAGGCCGCCGGCGAGAAACGCGATCGGGACCGCGAGCACGACAAGGGCCATGTCGCCGGACCACGGGGTCTGAGCGGCGAGCAAGTGGAACTGGCTTAGGTACGCGCCCGCGACCCAGGCGGCGCAGAACGCGAACAGCGGCGAGAGCAGCGAACGGTTGAGGCGAAGGAAAGCGGTCATCGGCTCAGCCGGTCGGCGGTCCCTTTAGGTAGCCGGTCGCGAAGGCGCTGCGGTGGGCGAGCGACCAGACCGCGCGGCGTGCTCCAAACGGCAGGGGGACCCTGGCCAGGGCGCCGAGGCTTGGCGTTGCGATCGGCGCCAGTAGGCGCGCCGCGCCTCGCGGCTCCCGCACCCGGGCGTGAGGCCGGTCGGTGCGGATCCGGTTGTAGAGCGCCGCGGATCTGCCTACCCGCTCGGTGCGGGCGAGCGACTGGGCGATGGTGGTCGGATGGTCGTGCCAGACGACCAGCTCGGGGTGAAAGTGGAGACGGACCCCCTGATCCGCGAGGCGCGCCCCCACGTCGGTGTCCTCGACCGCGGCGTAGGGAAAGCGGTCGTCGAAGCCACCGGCCCGCTCGAGGGCGGAGCGCTTCAGCGATAGGTGCGAGCTGTAGAAGTGGTCCTCGGTCGAGACCGCCCCGGGCGCCAGCTCGTGGAAATGGAACTGCGGGCCGCCGTTGTCGAGCCAGCGCATGAAGTCGGTCACGGGTGTCCGCGGCGTCCACTCGATCCTGCCGAGGCAGGCGTAGCCCTCGCTCGGGTGCGCCCGGTGCAGTGCTGCGTGGGACGCGAGCAGCTCCTCCGTCGCCGGCTCGGTGTCGTCGCCCAGCAGCAGCAGCACCTCGCCCGCGGCAGCGGCGCTGGCGGCGTTTCGTGCCGCGGCTGGGCCTCGGCGGGGCTCCTCGACCACCCGGAGCTGCAGCCTTTGCGACTGCCGGGCGCGATCGAGCGCCGACTTGGTGTCCGCGCCGGAGCCGTTGTCGGCGACCACGACCTCGAAGCCGCCCTCGACGGCGTCCTGCTTCGCGAGCGCGGCGATCGTCCTCGCCAGAACGTCGGCGCGGTCCCGGGTCGGGATCACGACCGAGAGGTAAGGCCGATCCGCGCTCATCCCCGCGGAGCTTCGACCACGACGATGTCCTGAAGGGTCGGAGCCCCCGGGGCGTTCGCCCAGCGGCCGTGGTGGATCGGCTCACGGATCGCGAGCCCGGCGGATTCGATCATCTCTCGCGTGTCGTCGACGGCGAAGGCGATCGCCTCCTCGGGGAGGCGGGAGTCGATCGTCCAGGCCCGATCGCCGTTGAGCTGGAAATCGAAGTCGGCCCTGCCCGCAGCGATCTCGGCCTCGGCCTCGGGCGAGATCAGAAAGAAGGTGAGGAAAGCGCGCCCCTCGGGCTTCAGCACTCGGCTCAGCTCCTCGAGGTAGTGCTGAACCTCCGCGCGGGCCATGTGGGTGAACAGGGAAGTCGCCAACGCGAAGTCGAAGTGATCATCCGGATAGGGAAACTCATACTCGAGTGCCGAGACCGTGCCGAAGGGGTTGTACTTGGCGTTGTAGATCGGTGCCCATGTGAAGTCGAAGCTGGGGTGCTCGGGTGTGATCCGGTGCTGGCACCAGCGGATCATCTCTTTCCCGACGTCGAAGCCCTTGTAGGACCCGTCCTGCAGGTACCCGGTCAGCGGGATCGCCATGCGGCCGATCCCGCACCCCATGTCGAGAACGCGGTCATCCGGGCTAAGGCCGCCGTACTCGACGAAATGTTCGAGAAAGTCCTTGCCGGTCTGCTCGAAGTTCGTCGGTCCCACGAAGGAGAGGCCCCGGGGTGGGAGGGAGCGTCCGTTGCGGATCCCGTTGAGCAGGTCCGCAGGCGCCCAGACGACACGCCGTCCGATCGCCTTCGCGACGTAGATCGCCTTATCGCGCATCGGCGGCTCCGTTCGTCTTCGCGGAGCCGGGCGCGCGGACCCGGTGGGCCACCGCCAGTAACGGCGCGGCGACCTGTCGCGCCCGGGGGTGGAACTTCCTCAGGTAGCGGTCGAGCCCGTCCAGCCGCGCCGCCTGATGGTCCGAGCGGCTCATGGTCCCGATCGCGAGCCCGCCACTGTGGTGGACTCGGGCCGACCCGCAGACGAAGTTGCGGAGGCCCCCGTCACGCAACCGCCGCGCCAGGTCGACGTCCTCGTACCAGAGGAAGTAGCCCTCGTCGAAGCCGCCGAGCCGCTCCCAGACCTCGCGCCGGACCACGAAGCACGCCCCCGCAGGCTGTTCGACCTCGATCGTCTTCCCCGGCGCCGGAGAGGGGACCGGGTGGTGGCCGAGGCCGCCGATCAGGGGACGCAGGGCGAGAGCCGTGGGCTTCGGAAGGCGGGCGTGGTAGGCGCTCTGCTCCACGAACGCCGGCCCGACCATGCCGCACTCGCGGGTCTTGTCGCAGAAAGCCGCCAGGATCGCGATCGCGTCGGGCTCGGGGACGACGTCCGCGTTGCTGACGCAGACGAACTCGGAGTCGCCGTCGCGGAGGGCGCGGTTGGCCCCGGCCCCGAATCCCAGGTTCTTCTCGCTGAGGATCAGCTCGGCGCCCTCGGGATGGAGCCGCTCGAGCTTCGCCCGCTCCTCCGGCTCGGAGGCGTTGTCGACGATGGTGACGTTGAGCTCGGCCCCGGCGGAGGCGAGATAGGCCCGCGACGACTCGGACGCGGCCTCGGCCGTGTTCCAGTTGACGACGGCGACGTCGATCGTCAAGGACTTCACCGGGTTCACCGAAGAGAGCATGACGCCCGGTTATATATGAGTACCTGCGTTTGCAATTTGTTTGTCCAGGGCGAATCGGATGAATGGATCGTGGGTTCGAGAGAGAAGCCACCCGCTACCCTGCGCCGTTCGATGAAAGCCCGGATCACAGCCCTCTTCGTCTTCGCCCTGCTCGTCGTGGCGGTAGCCATACCCGTCTCCGGAGCCGGGGGCAAGCCGCCGCCGACCGCTCCCGAGGAGTTCTTCGGGATCGCCCCGCAGACGGCACTGACCGATCGGGACATCGAATACATGGTGGGCGGCGGCATCGGCTCGATCCGGGTCCCGGTGATCTGGGGCAACATCCAGCCGACGCAGAAGCGCAAGTACAACTGGGAGACCCTCGACGAACTGTTCGAGCTGACCGCGCCCGCCGGCCTCAAGGTCCTTCCCTTCCTCTACGGCACCCCGGGCTGGCTCGGGACGGCGACCAGGATGCCGGTCGACAGCGCTCGCGCCCGCTCGGCCTGGAGCGCGTTCCTGAAGGCGATCGTCGCCCGCTACGGGCCCGGCGGCGAATTCTGGAAGCTGCGCGCGACGAAGACGGAGTACGACCCCGCGATCCGCCCGGCGGTCCCGGTCACCGAGTGGCAGGTCTGGAACGAGGCCAACTTCTTCTACTTCGCCCTGCCGGCGACGCCGACGCGCTACGCGAAGCTTCTGAAGCTCTCGAGCCAGGCGATCAAATCGGTCCGGCCCGGCGCCAAGGTCGTCCTCTCGGGCCTGTTCGGGGAACCGAAGGCCAGCCCGCCGAAGGGCATGGACGCGACCAAGTTCCTCGAAGCCCTGTACCGGGTGCCGGGGCTGAAGCACTACTTCGACGGGGTCGCGCTCCACCCCTACGCGGTCGACGCCGAAACGCTCGAAGAATTCGTCGAGGCCTTCCACGAAATCTCGCTCGAGAACCACGACCGCCCCGGGCTCTACCTGACCGAGGTCGGCTGGGGCTCGCAGAACAACTTCCAGCAGGTCGCCTTCGAGCAGGGCATCCGCGGTCAGGTGAAGCAGCTCAAAGACTCCTACACCTACCTCCTCGAGAACCGCCGGCGCCTCAACCTCAAGCAGGTCTACTGGTACTCCTGGAAGGACACGACCGAATACGGGGCCTGCAACTTCTGCGACTCGGTCGGCCTCCTGAAGTCGGGCGACGGCTTCAAGCCGAAGCCGGCCTGGCACGCCTTCGTCGCGCTCAGCGGCGGCAGCGCCCGCCCGTAGGCTCGCTCAGGCGCGGGCGAGCGAGTCGCGGAACGACTCGACGGTGCGCTTCAAGCCCTCGTCGAGGGCGACTTCGGCGCGGAAGCCGATCGACCCGGCCGCCCGGCTGACATCGAGGTAGCGGACCGGCTGGCCGTCGGGGCGCGAGGTGTCCCAGACCGTCTCGCCCTCGTAGCCGGTGGCGTCGGCAACGAGCTCCGCGAGGTCCTTGATCTTGGTCTCGACCCCGGTGCCGACGTTGAACGGCTCCGAGTCCTCGGCACGCTCGGCAGCGAGGATCATCGCCCGGGCGGCATCGTCGACGTAGAGGAACTCGCGCGAGGGGCTGCCCGTTCCCCAGAGCACCACCTCGGGCAGGCCCTCCTCGGTCGCGACCACGTACTTGTGGACCATCGCCGCGATCACGTGCGAGTCCTCGAGGTCGAAGTTGTCGTCGGGCCCGTAGAGGTTGGCGACGACCGGCACGCAGGAGTCGAGCCCGTACTGGCGGCGGTAGGCGTCGGAGAGGACGATCAGCATCTTCTTCGCCAGCCCGTAGGGGGCGTTCGACTCCTCCGGGAAGCCGACCCAGAGGTCGTCCTCCTTGAACGGGACGTCCATGAACTTCGGGTAGGCGCAGACCGAGCAGGCGGCGACCAGCTTCTCGACCTCGAGCTCGCGGCAGGCCTCGAAGACGTTGAGCCCCATCGCCATGTTGTCGCGGACCAGCGGCGCCGGGTTGCGGCGGTTGAAGCCGATCCCGCCGACGTTGGCGGCAAGGTGGATGACGACGTCGGCGCCCTCCAGCGCGGCGCGGGCCGCGGCCGGGTCGGTGAGGTCGAACTCGGCCGAGCGGGGGACTCGGGTCGAGGCGCCGAGCTCGTTCAGCATCCTCACGGTCGGCTTGCCGAGGAAGCCGGCGCCGCCGGTCACGACGACGTCCTTGCCGTCCCAGAAGGCGGGATCCGGGGCGTGCTCGGCCATCAGCGCGCCGCCCGCCCCGAGAGCTGCTCCTCGAGCGCCTCGACGTCGGCGTCGACCATCAGCTCGATCAGCTCCTTGAAGCGCACCTTCGGCTCCCAGCCGAGCTTCTCCTTGGCCTTCGAGGCATCGCCGAGCAGCGAGTCGACCTCGGCCGGGCGGAAGTAGCGCGGGTCGATCTCGACGTGCTCGGTGGGGTCGAGGCCGGCGTGGGCGAAGGCCACCTCGAGCGCCTCGCGCACCGAGTGCTTCTCGCCGGTCGCGAGGCAGTAGTCGTCGGGCTCCTCGGCCTGGAGCATCATCCACATGCCTTCGACGAAGTCGGGCGCGTAGCCCCAGTCCCGTTCCGCGTCGAGGTTGCCCATGTAGAGCTTGTCCTGGAGCCCGGCCTTGATCCGGGCCACCGCGCGGGTGATCTTGCGGGTAACGAAGGTCTCGCCGCGGCGCGGGCTCTCGTGGTTGAAGAGGATCCCGTTGACGGCGAACATCTCGTAGGACTCGCGGTAGTTGACCGTGGCCCAGTAGGCGGCGACCTTGGCGACCGCGTAGGGGCTGCGGGGATGGAAGGGGGTCTCCTCGTCCTGGGGAGGCGGCGTCGAGCCGAAGATCTCCGATGAAGACGCCTGGTAGAAGCGGGTCTTCACCTCGGACTCGCGGATCGCCTCGAGCAGCCGCAGGGTGCCGCCGCCGGTGACGTCGAAGGTGTACTGGGGAATGTCGAAGCTGACGCGGACGTGGCTCTGGGCGCCGAGGTTGTAGATCTCGTGCGGCTGCAGCTCGTAGATCAGCTTGGTCAGCGCGACCGGGTCGGCGAGGTCCCCGTAGTGGTTGAAGAGCCGCGTGCCCGGTTCGTGCGGGTCGCGGTAGAGGTGCTCGATGCGGCCGGTGTTGAAGCTCGAGGAACGCCGCACGATGCCGTGGACCTCGTAGTCCTTGTCGAGCAGCAGCTCGGCCAGGTAGGAGCCGTCCTGGCCGGTCATGCCGGTGACGAGGGCGCGTTTGGGGCTGTCGCCGCTCATGCCTGGGGAATCCTTGCAGGTAGGAAGAACACGTTTACGGCCGCCTGGCCCGTGAACGGCTCGAAGTCGCCCGAGCCGTGCCGGTAGACCTGGGCCTCGTAGCCCTGGCCGGCGAGCAGCTCGACGACCGCCCCGATTCCCTCGCCGCGCTCGATCATCAGGGCCGGTCGGCTGCGGGCCAACGTCTCTCGCAGCCCCTCGAGGACGAAGATCTCGGCGCCCTCGACGTCGATCTTGACGAAGGCGGGGGAGAGCTCGAGCTCGTCGACCCGCCGCAGGTCGACCTCGATCTCGGTCAGCTTCAGGCGCCTGCGGCTCGCGCCTTCGTCAGCCAGCCCGTCAAGGACCGCGGCGGCGTCCTCGCGGTTGAGGGCCGACTGCGCCGGCAATCGGTAGTGGCCGATCGTCGGCACGAACAGGGTCGCGCGCCGCGAGCGGTCGCTGGCGCCGACCATCATGAAGTCGTGGCCGCGGAGGACCCGCCGCACGAAGCGGAGGTCGTTGCGATGCCCCGGCAGAGGCTCCAGCGAGAGGATCGGCGAGTCGCGGTTGAAGACGCGGAAGGAGAGCGCCGACTGGCCGATCGAGGCGCCGATGTCGAGGAAGAGCCCGTCGCCCTCGAGTTGGCCGAAGGCGGCGAAGTCAGGGTCGTGGGGGCGGCGCCGGAGGTATCGCGCCAGCGCCTTCAGCCGTCGTGCCCACCGGTAGACCGGCCCGGTGCGGGCGACCGCGGACTTGAAGCGGTAGGGCGCGCGTCGTCGAGTGGGTTGGTCCGCGGCCACGCGGGCGCATACTAGAGAGGCTCCGGGGGGTACCAGGGGATAGGTGTTTGGTGGGAGAGATCGCCTCGGTCTCCCCGGCTATTATCCCCGCCTCCCGCGGGCAGGCGACCCCGCTTGGCATGCGCGGAACTGAATGCTGATCGCGACACTCATCTTCCTGGCCGCCGTCGCGGTGGCCGTCTTCGGAGGCCGCAACGGCCTCCGCGGCCTGGTCGCTCTCGCGGTCGTGCTCTCTCCGATGCGCGGCGGCCTGCTCGAGATCGCCGACCGGCTCTCGCTCAGCGACCCGGGGGTGACGGTCAACTCGATCGTCCCGGGCCTGGTCGCGGCAGTCGCGATCGGAGTCCTGTTTCAGAAGCGGCCGAAGCTCGACGACTTCCCGCGGCCGCTGCTGATCATCTGGGGCCTGATCGCGGTCGCGGTCGCGCTCAGCTTCCTCGACAAGACGGTCAGCATGAAGCTCTACGGCATCGGCGTCGCCCAGTACCTGGTCTACCCGACTCTGGCGCTGGCGGTCTGGCCGCTGATCGAGCCCGGCGACGGCCGCCGCCTGACCCGCCTGATCATCGCCACCGGCGGCGTCGTCGCGGTCACCGTGCTCCTGCAGGCGATGGGGATCGAGGGCTTCATCCAGGCGGCCAGCGCCCAGGTCGACGGCTTCGCCGCCAACCGCTACGCAGGCATCACCGGCAGCTACCTTCACACCTCCTCGTTCCTCGGCGTCACCGCGGTCCTGGCGATGGGTGAGTTCGCCGGCTTCAAGGACTGGCGCACGAGGCTCGCCGGCACCGTCGTCCTCGCCGCGATCCTCAGCGGCGAGGTCCTCACCTTTAGCCGCTCCGGGATCGTGATCGCCCTGATCGGCGTCATCGCCCTCTTCCTGTTCGCGGTCGCGGGGCGCCGCCTCAGCTTCGCGATCATGGTCGTTCCGGCGATCGCGATCGCGATCGCCTCGGGGATGATCGGCGGCGTCGCCCCCGAGGCGGCCGGCGGACGCGTCGCCTCCGGGTTCAACCCCTCCGACGATCCCGGCAACAAGCTGCGCAGCGAATCGTTCGAGAAAGGCTGGCGCATCTTCCGCGACGCCCCGATCGTCAATCAGGGGATCGGCCACGGCGCCGCCTCGACCGGCAACGCGCAGCAGCTGGTCGACGAAGACCAGCCGCCGACCACGGTCGAGAGCTACTACCTGAAGCTCCTGGTCGAGACCGGGGTGGTCGGCCTGATCCTGATCGGGGCCTTCCTGATCTGGGCGATCGTGATGTTCAGCCTCTCCCTGTTGAAACGGCCGGACCCGTGGTTCGCCAGCATCGCCGCGGCAGGGCTCGGCCTCTCGCTCTACAACGCGATCTACCCGGCGCTCGAAACCCAGATCCTCGCCCTCGCGTGGTGGCTGCTGCTGACGCTCTTCCTCAAGTACCGCGATGCCGAGGGCGACGAGCCCTCCACCGTCGCTCCCGAGCGCGCCGACGTCTCCGACGACGCGCTCTCCGCCACTTCGGCGTAGCCCGCGCTTCATAGACTCGCGTAATGAAGCCGTACAGCCACTCGCTGCCGGCGCGCATCCGCAGGGGTCTCTCGCGCGCATTCGGAGCGCTCCTCCACGCTGACCGCCGCCGGGCGTTCGTGCGCGAGCTCTTCTACCGGGCCGCCGCCCGTTTCACTCCGGGCATCGTGGTCGAGTCGGAGGGTCTTCGGTATGTGATGAGCACCGGTGACCACGGCGCCGGGATGACGCTGTTCATGGGAGAGGACGTCGACAGGGGCACTTTGGCTTCGGTGGTGGAGGCGATGGAGCGGTTCGGCGGCGGGCGACCCGACGGAGGCGCCTTCGTCGACGTCGGCGCCAACGTCGGCACGACGACGGTCACCGCCCTCGGGGCCTTCGGCTTCGAGCGCGCCTACTGCTTCGAGCCGTTCCCGGGCAACGTCGACTTCCTGCGAACCAACCTCGAGTACAACGGGCTCGGTGGGAGGGCCAAGGTCATCGAGGCGGCCCTGTCCGACCACGCCGGCAGCGCGACCTTCGAAATCTCGCCGAAGAACCCGGGTGACGCTCGCGTTCGTCCTGAGGGCAAGGCGGGCGGTGAGCTCGGCGAGGAGTCCTGGCCCACCACCGAGGTGAAGATCGCGACCCTCGACTCGTTCATCGACGGGGGGGCGCTCGACACAGGACTCGTGACCATGCTCTGGATCGATGCCCAGGGGCACGAGGGCCACATTCTCGCCGGCGCCGGGAAGTTGCTCGCGAAGCGGGTCCCGACCGTGATCGAGTTCTGGCCCTACGCCCTGCGCCGGGCCGGCGGGTTCGAGCTCCTGGAGGGGATCATCGACGAAAACTTCACCGCGATCGTCGATCTCGACGACATCGAGAGCGGCTCACAGCCGCCGGGAAGCGTCGCCGAGCTGGAGGAGAAGTACTGGGGCATCGCCCAAACGGATTTGCTACTGATTCCCTAGATGCCGGTGCGGGTTGCTTTCTTCCCGATGCACGCGGTTGACGATCGTGCCACCGGCGCCTTCTGTGTGCTTCCGGCTACGCGCTCGGCAGACCGCGGGGTAGTCGGAACGGTCTTTGCTCCCTCGAGCCCGAAGCTCTATGACTTCTTCTACCGCCGCAAGTCGCGCGGCTGGCAGCTACGCGCCGGGATCTACTGGTACGGGCTGGTGCTGCCGCGTCGGATCTTCCAGATCTTCAGGGCCCGTAAGTACGACGCGATCTTCATCCAGCGCTCGATGTTCCGCTGGTCCTCGGCCCCCTACGTCGAGTGGTTCGCGAAGAAGGTCACCGGCCTGCCGATGGCCTACCACCTCGACGACGGGATATGGCTCGAAGCGGAGCCGCGCTACACGGACCAGCGCTGCCGGCTCGCGACCACCGTGGTCACGGGCAACGACGTCGTCGCCGAGTACGCCGAAAGGGCGGGCGGCACCGTTACGCGGATCGAATACGCCGTCGACGTCGACGCCTATCCCGTCAAACGGCACGACGACCACGAGCCGGTGATCATCGGCTACTCCGGGATCTATCCGGAGATGCACCTGGGACCGATCGAAGACGTCCTGCGGGAAGTCTGCGAACAGACCGGTGCGAGGGTGGAGGTGATCGGCGGCCTGCGCCGGCCGCACCTGCCCACGCTCGATCCGTTTCTCGAGTGGTGGGCCTGGAACCCCGACGACGAGACCTCTTGGGTCGACGACTTCGACATCGGGATCATGCCGCTCGAGGACAACGAGCTCCATCGGACCAAGGAGCCGTTCAAGGTCAAGGAGTACATGGCCGCCGGCCTGCCGATGGTGCTCTCGCCCACGGGGCACAACCATCGCGTCATCACCGATGGTCGCGAGGGATTCTTCGCCGCGACCCCGGAGGAATGGAAGGAGAAGCTGATCCCGTTGGTGAGGGACTCCGAGCTACGGGGCCGGCTGGGGAGCAACGGCCGCGAGCTGGCCCAGCGGAAATGGGACCTGCCGCGCCTGCTCGACGAGCTCTCCGAGCTCTTCCACCGGATGGCCGGGCGGGCTCAGCCGGACTGAAGGTCGAAGCGGGCGTTGATCGAGCCCGTCGCCGCCCGCTCGAAGCCGAGTGGCAACAGGTGCGCATCGAGCGCGGCGAGCTCCTCCGGGCTCCCGAACTCGGCGACGATCCGGCGGATTCGACCAGCCCGGAGGGCCGCACCTCCGCCCGTCAGCGCCTCGATCTCGTGACCCTCGACGTCGAGCTTCAGCAGATCGACCGAGTCGATTCCGGTCTCCTCGAGCAGGGCGTCGATCGAGGCGGAGCGGACATCGGAGCCGGTCTCCCCGATCCCGGAGAGGACGCTGGGCCCACCGAAGTCCATCTTCACGATGCCGTCGAGGTCGGAGACGGCGGACTCGATCACGGTGGCGTCGATCCCGTTGATCTCCATGTTGCGACGCAGCCGGCCGCAGACTTCCGGGTTCGGCTCGACGGCAACGATCCGCTCCGCGTCCATGAGGAAGAGCGAGAATAGGCCGACGTTGGCGCCGCAGTCCATCACCGTCCAGCCCTTTGCCTTGGAGCGGTCGGGAATGACCCCGGCGTCGACGTCCATCGCCACCTGGGCGTAGGGCGAGATCTCACCCTGGGAGAGCTCGAACACCGCCTCGAAGTTCTGGAAGCGGAGCCGGATCGGACCGCGGCCGAGGCCGAGGCGCGAGCCGAGCAGCCGAGCGAGGAGGCGAGCCCGCTCGGCCGGGCCGCGTAGGTCGCGCAGGACGATCCGCAGGTCGCGGCGTCGCGAGTGATTTCGGTCGTCGGAGCCCGCCACGGGCGCCATCTTAGGCAGCGCCGATGCGCCGGGGACGGCCCGACTATCGTTCGGCCGCGTGAGCGGCGCGGGCAAAGACGGTCGGCGCGACACGCCGGCAGACGAGCGCGAGCCGATTCCGGCGACGCTCACCGCGGACGAGCTCGACGCCGGGGAAGTGCCCGACTCGGAGATGGGAGGCGGGGCTTCCCGGCCGATGATCGGCAGCTTCTCGGCGACCGCCGGCATCCAGGTCATGCAGGCGGTCACCGGTGTGCTGCTGGCGCGGGTCCTCGGCCCGTCCGGCCGCGGCGAGCTGGCGGCGGTGATCCTCTGGCCGACGGTGCTGACGGTGGTCGGCAGCCTCGGCCTCGCGCAGTCATCGACCTACTTCATCGCCCGGGCCAAGTCGGTCGACGAGCAGGGGCGCCTGGTCGGCACCGCCTTGGCGCTGACGGCTGCGATCGCGACGGTCCTGGTCGGGATCGGGCTGGTCATCGTGCCGCTGGCGCTCAACGGCTACGACCCCGAGGTCGTCGACACTGCGCGGAAGTTCCTCGTCGCCTTCATCCCGATCAACCTCTTCGCGGTGATCGCGATGTCGCTGCTCAACGGCCAGCACCGCTTCGCGTTGTTCCAGACGGTGAGGATCCTGGTGATCGGGTCGATCCTGGTCGGCCTCGTCGGGCTGAACCTTGCCGGTGAGCTGACGATCGAGTCGGGGGCCGCGGCTTATGTCGTTGCCTACGCGATCGGTGGCGCGATCGGTGGGTTCGCCATCGTCCGCTCCGTCTGGGGGACGCTCGGGGTCGCGGTCGAGCAGGCGCGGGAGCTGCTCGGGTTCGGCCTCAGGAGTGCCCTCAGCCAGAGCATGTGGTCCCTGAACGAGCGAGCCGACCAGCTCGTGATCTCGATCTTCTTCAGCGCCGCCAGCCTCGGGCTCTACGTCGTCGCGGTGACCCTGACTTCGCTGACGACGCTGATCGGGTTCTCCTTCGCGGTGATCGTCCTGCCGATGATCGCCCGCTTCGACTCGATCGAGGAACGGCGGCGGGTGGCCCATCTCTTCATCACCGCGACCCTGGTCTGCGCGACCGTGGTCTCGATCCCGATCTTCCTGCTCGAGCCGCAGCTGATCCGCTTCTTCTTCGGCGCTGATTTCGTCGACGCCGCCGGGGTCGGGCGGGTCCTGCTCGTCGCCGGCATCGTCTTCGGCCTCAACCGCGTGATGGAGTCGATCCTGCAGGCGGTCGGGAGGCCGCTGGAGTCGAGCATCGGCGAGGGGGTGGCACTCGCGGTCACGGCGGCCGGCCTCGCCGTGTTGCTGCCGACGATGGGGATCATGGGGGCGGGGGTGACGTCGCTGATCGCCTACTCGGCGAGCTCGGCGTTCATGATCCACCGCGCGGCACGGGCCCTGGAAGTTCCCCCACTTCAGCTGATCAAGCCGGAACGGGAGATGATCGCGAAGGCACGCGGGCTGATCGGCTCCCTGCGTCGCTCGGCCCGCTGAGCGCGACCTATACTCCGCCCGCTGTGGGAGACGTGATCACGACGGCGGAGGCGGATCGCCCGGGGCGGCCCTCGGTCTCGGTGGTGGTGCCGGTCTTCAACGGCGCCGAGACGATCTCGGAGCTGATCGCGCGCTGCCGAAGCTCGCTCGCGGAATGCACCCGCGACTACGAGTTCGTTCTCGTCAACGACGGCAGCGCCGACGACAGCTGGGCCCGGATCGCGCATCTCGCGGCCGCGTCCGACGACCTGCGGGGAATCGACCTGACCCGCAACTACGGCCAGCACAACGCGCTTTTGGCCGGGATCCGCGCCGCCCGCTGCGAGGTGGTGGTGACGATCGACGACGACCTCCAGAACCCGCCCGAGGAGATACCCACCCTGCTCGCGGCGCTCGACGAGGGCTCCGACGTCGTCTACGGGGAGCCGCAGTCCAAGCGCCAGGCGGCCGGCCGCCGCATCGCCACCCAGATGGTCGTCAAGACGCTTGGCTTCCTCGGCGGCAAGACGGCGCCGATGGTGAGCTCGTTCCGGGCCTTCCGCACCAACCTGCGGGACGGCTTCGCCGCCTACTCCGGGCCCGACGTCTCGATCGACGGCCTGCTCACCTGGCAGACGGAACGCTTCCGCTCGGTCCCGGTCCGCCACGACGAGCGCACCCACGGGGAGTCGAACTACTCGTTCTTCCAGCTGGTCCGCCACGCGTTGACGATGACCACCGCGTTCAGCACCAGGCCGCTGCGCCTGGCCTCGACCTTCGGCTTCGGCGTGATCCTCTTCGGGATCGGCGTCCTGATCTACGTCCTGGTCCGGTTCCTCACCGAGGGCGGCAGCGTCCCCGGCTTCCCCTTCCTGGCTTCGATCATCTCGATCTTCGCCGGCGCCCAGCTGTTCGCGATCGGCGTCATCGGCGAGTACCTGGCGCGCATGCACGTCCGCGTGATGTCACGGCCGAGCTACGCGATCCGGACCGAGGTCGGGGGCTGAGATCCGCGCGGACCGGCCCGACGACGGAATCTGCCGCATGCTCGAGTGGGACACGGGCTTCTGGGGCTTCCCGGTGGCGCGGGTCGCTCGCGAACGCCTCGACCCGGAGGACGCCGCAGCGGTGGAGCGGTGGTGCGCCGGGCACGAGGTCGAGTGCGCCTACCTCCTGGCCGACGCCGGTGACGAGGCGACGGCGGCAGCAGCCGGCGCGATCGGGTTCGAGACCGTCGATACCCGCGTCACTCTGAGGCGCCCGCCCGGGACGGCGCCCGACCCGGGAGCCCCCGACGGGGTCGAGATCCGCGATGGCCGTCTCGAGGACCGTCCCGCCCTGAGCGCGATCGCCCGCACTGCCCACACCGACTCGCGGTTCTTCCAGGACCCACGCTTCACCGACGAGCGTGCCGGCGAGATGTACGTGCGCTGGATCGAGGGGGCGCTGGGCGAGGGCAGGGTCCGGGTCGCCGAGCGAGCGGGGGAGGCCGTCGGATACCTGGCGTTCGCCTCGGACCCGGTCGCGATCGACCTGATCGCGGTCGGCGAGGGCGCCCGCGGGGCCGGGGTCGGGGGCGCGCTCGTCGCCGATGCGATCGCGGCCGCCGCCGGTGGCGAGGTCGTCGTCGTCGCCCAGGAGCGAAACGCCGCCGCGACCGGCCTCTATGAATCCTGCGGGTTCGAAGTCATCGCCCGCCAGACCTGGTTCCACCGCTGGCGATGAGCGAGAAGCGGATCCCCTTCAACCGCGCCGCCCGGGCCGGGAACGAGGGGGCGAACATCGATCGCGCCATCGACGAGGGCCACCTGGCGGCCGACGGTCCCTTCACCAAGCTCTGCAGCGAGTGGCTCGAGGAGCGGCTCGGCTCGCCGGTGCTGCTCGTCCACTCCTGCACCGCCGCCCTCGAGATGTCGGCGATGCTCGAGGAGATCGGCCCCGGGGACGAGGTGATCATGCCCTCCTACACCTTCGTCTCGACCGCCAACGCCTTCGTCGGTCGCGGCGCCACCCCCGTCTTCGTCGACGTCGACGAGCAGACCCTCAACATCGACCCCGCCGCCGCCGAGGCGGCGCTCTCGGGGAAGACCCGGGCGATCGCGCCCGTCCACTACGCCGGGGTCGCGGCGCCGATGAGCGAGCTGCTCGCGATCGCCGAGGACAGCGGCCTGGCCGTGATCGAGGACGCCGCCCAGGGGCTGCTGGCGACCCGCGAGGGCCGGCCGCTGGGAACCGACGGCAGGCTCGGCGCGATCAGCTTCCACGAGACCAAGAACGTCACCTGCGGCGAGGGCGGGGCGCTGGTCGTCAACGACCCGGGGCTGATGGAGCGGGCCGAGATCCTCCGCGAGAAGGGAACCGACCGCAGCCGCTTCTTCCGCGGCCAGGTCGACAAGTACACCTGGGTCGACGGCGGCTCTTCGTACGCGATGAGCGAGCTCGGCGCCGCCTTCCTCCACGCCCAGCTCTGCGCCGCCGAGCGCTTCACCTCGCGGCGGCTCGAGATCTGGGACCGCTACCACTCGGCCTTCGAGGAAGCCGAGGCCGCGGGGCGGGTCAGGCGCCCGGTCGTCCCCGAGGGGTGCAGCCACAACGCCCACATGTATTACCTCCTGCTCAGGGACGAGGCGGATCGCGCGGGTCTCATCCGCCACCTCGACGAGCGCGGGATCGGCGCCGTCTTCCACTATGTGCCCCTACACAGCTCCCCGGGCGGGCGGCGGTTCGGACGCGCCGCCGGCGCGATGAAAGTCACCGACGACCTCAGCGCCCGGCTCCTTCGCCTGCCGCTCTGGCCGGAAATGGAGGACGCCGACGTCGACCGGGTGGTTACTGCGACGGGCGCGTGGCTCGAGTCCGGCCGCTGAGGCCCGCTAGGGCTGGAAGCAGGCCCTGAGGGGCCCGGGCCCGGAGCTGCCGAGGTGCCAGAGATTCTCCGGAAGCTCGTCACGTGGGACCCGCAGAATTCGCCATCCGCGATTGGAGACCGTGCCGAGCTCGACCATCGGCTCGTCGGTGACGCTGGGGTCGTAGGCGAAGCGGCTCATCCCGACGCCGGCCTCGGACGGCGACGAGAGCCAATACAGACCGGGGGAGGGAGAAAGGGTCGCGCCGGCTGAGATCGGCAGGCATGTCGCCCGGCGCGGGGGAGCCGCCGCTGGGCGGAGGCGCAGGCCCGTCGAGTCGGCCAGCAGCCGGTCCGCGTCGGCGCGCAGCTCCGGTGACTGGCCCAGCAGTTCCGTGGCAGACAGGGTTGCGAGGGAGCCGTTGCGCTCGGCGAAGTCCTGGAAGGCACCGGCGGGGATGAACATCGGCCCGCCGAGCTCGGGGAACTCGACCGCCGGGTTGTAGTCGGGATCTACGCTGTCGCCGCCGATTTCGAAGACAGCCCCCACGACCCGGGACTTGGCGAGGATCACGTCGTTGGACTGCTTCGCTTCGCGGAAGCGCGGCAGATTGGCGAAGGCGCCGGCGATCGCGATCGCGAGGACGACCCAGATCGCGAAGCGGGAGACCCGGGCGTTGCGGGCGAGCTCGGAGGCGGCGACCGCGATCAGGACCGCGCCGGCGAACAGGTAGCGGGTGTCGCCCGGCATCCGCGCGGTGGTGTCCATCACCAGCGCCTGCGAGCCCCACATCGCCACCAGGGTCGCGATCGGCGGCCAGATCGAGGCCCGCATCAACCCCTCGCGGCCGAGGCGGCGGCCGACCCAGACGAAGAGCGCGAGCTGGGTGACGACGAGGAAGATAGGCAGGCTCAGCGACTCGAACAGGTGCGCGCCGACGAGGTATTCGATCGCCGGTCCGCGGCCGATCATCTGCGCGAGGCCGAAGTAGCCGGCGACGCTGGCCGAGAAAGCGTCGGCGAAGTAGAAGGGCGAGAGGAGGACGTGTTCGACCGTGATCGCACCCGCTTCGGCGTCCCAGTGGAATGTCGCGAACAGCCTCCAGAGGCAGTAGAGGCCGAGGGGCACCGCGACCGCCCAGGCCCGGCGCCGCCAGTTCGGGGAGAGGCCGACCGCGACCCCGCAACCGACAGCGAAGGCAAGGCCGTAGGAGAAGGACGCGAGCGAGAGGCCCAGCATCAGCGCCGCGGCGATGTCCTCCTTGCGGCGTTCGCGCTCGAGCAGCAGCAACGCCGCGAGGCCGAAGGCGAGCGAGTAGACGCCGTTGATCCCCATCAGCGGCGTCAGCTGGATCCCGGCTCCGTAGAAGGCCGAGGCGCCGGCGTAGAAGAGCGGGACCATCGCCGGGACGACGGCGAGGATCGGGTCGATTCGCCGCCGGGCGAAGACGTAGACGAGCGCCGACAGGGCGAGCACGCCGACGATGTCGAAGGCGATCAGCAACCCGTAGTCGGGGCCGAAGAGGTGGATCGAGAGCCGCGCCAGGAGCTGCCCGACCGCGAGCAGGTGGCCGTTCCAGGGTTCGAAGATCCCGCCCAGGTCCCAGCCCTGGGCGCGGGTCATCAGCAGCCACTCGTCCGAGGTGTAGGGGGCGTCTCGCAGGAGCCAGAACAGCAGCACGGCGCCTGCGGCCATCGAAATGCCCTGCAGCATCAGTCCAACCGTCCGCTCCCGCCCCTCCATTCATCGGGCACGGTACCGCTACGCCTCGGCGGCTCGCCGGTAGCCTTCGCCCCGTGGAAGACCTCAAAGGCCTGATCCTCTCGGGCGGGGCGGGAACGCGCCTGCGCCCGATCACGCACACGTCGGCGAAGCAACTCGTGCCCGTCGCCAACAAGCCCGTGCTCTTCTACGGGATCGAGGCGCTCGTCGACGCGGGCATCGAGGAGATCGGGATCATCATCGCCCCCGAGACCGGCGAGGAGATCCGCGAAGCGGCCGGCGACGGGTCGCGGTTCGGCGCCAGGATCACCTACATCGTCCAGGACGAGCCCGCCGGCCTCGCCCACGCGGTGCTGACCGCGGAGGATTTCATCGGCGGCTCGCCGTTCGTCATGTACCTCGGCGACAACCTGCTCGCCGACGGGCTCCGCGGCCTGGTCTCGACCTTCAGGGAGACCGAACCCGACGCCCTGATCCTGCTGACCCCGGTCGACGACCCCCAGTCCTACGGCGTCGCCGAGCTCGACGGCGAGCGCATCGTCCGCCTGATCGAGAAGCCGAAAGACCCGCCCTCGAACCTGGCCCTGGTCGGCGTCTACCTGTTCGCGCCGTCGATCTTCGATGCCTCGCGGGCGCTGGAGCCCTCCTGGCGCGGCGAGCTCGAGATCACCGAGGCGATCCAGGGCCTGATCGACCAGGACAAGCCGGTCCGCTCCGAGGTCGTCACCGGCTGGTGGAAGGACACCGGCCAGCTCGCCGACATGCTCGAGGCCAACCGGCTGGTGCTGGAGGAGGTCGAGGAGCGGATCGAGGGCGAGGTCGACGACGGCTCCCGGGTCGAGGGCAAGGTCGTGATCGAGGAGGGCGCCACCGTCGTCGGCTCGGTCGTCCGCGGCCCGGCCGTGATCGGGTCCGGCGCCCGGATCGAGAACGCCTACATCGGCCCCTACACGTCGATCGGCGAGGACGTGACGATCTCGCGCTGCGAGGTCGAGCACTCGATCGTCCTCGCCGGCTCGACCGTCGCCGACCTCGGCACCCGGATGGAGGCCAGCCTGCTCGGCCGCAACGTCAAGCTGACCCGCAGCGACGGCCTGCCGAGGACGCTGCGCCTGCTGGTCGGCGACAACTCCGAGATCGAGATCATCTGATGAAGGCCCTGGTCACAGGCGCGGGCGGGATGCTCGGGCGCGACGTCGTCCTCGCCGCCGGCAACGCAGGCCACGACGTCGTCGGCCTCGGCCACACGGCCCTGGACGTGACCGATGCGGCCGCGGTCGAGGACAAGCTGGGGAGCGAGCGTCCCGACGTCGTCATCAACTGCGCCGCCTGGACCGATGTCGACGGCGCCGAGTCGGCCGAGGCGGAGGCGATGGAGGTCAACGGCAGCGCGGCCGGAGTGGTCGCCGCCGCCGCCGGCAAGGTCGGTGCCGCTGTGGTCTACGTCTCCAGCGACTACGTCTTCGACGGCGCCAAGGGCGCGCCCTACGTCGAGGGCGACCAGCCGGCGCCGCTCTCCGCCTACGGGCGCACCAAGCTCGCCGGCGAGGAGGCGACCGCCGCCGCCAACAAGCGCCACTTCGTCGTCCGCTCCTCCTGGCTGTTCGGGATCGGCGGCTCCAACTTCGTCGAGACGATGCTGCGGCTCGCCGACGACCATGGCGAGGTCCTCGTCGTCCGCGACCAGGTCGGCTCGCCCACCTACACCTGGCACCTCGCCTACGGGATCGTGCGGCCGATCGAGGGGGTCGAGTTCGGCATCCACCACATGGCCGCCGGGGGCGAGTGCTCCTGGTACGACTTCGCCCGCGAGATCTTCGAGCAGGCCACGGTCGAGTGCCGGGTGCTGTCGGCGACCACCGAGATGCTGGGCCGCGACGCCCCGCGGCCGCCGTTCTCCGCCCTCGGCACCCAGCGCGAGCACGCGATCGAACTGCCCGCCTGGCAGGACGGCCTGTCCGGCTACCTCGCCCAACGAACGACTGAGAGGGAACCGGCATGAAGGTCCTCGTCACCGGCGGCGCCGGCTTCATCGGCTCCACCTACGTCCACCTCTTCTCCGGCGATCACGAGATCCGCGTGCTCGACAAGCTCACCTACGCCGGGCGCCGCGAGAACCTGCCCGAAGGGACCGACCTCCGGGTCGGCGCGATCGAGGACCCGGAGGCGGCTCGCGAGGCGATGGAGGGCTGCGACGCGGTCGTCAACTTCGCCGCCGAGACCCACGTCGACCGCTCGATCTCCGACCAGGACGCCTTCGCCCGCGCCCACGTGATCGGCACCGGCGTCCTCCTCGACGCCGCCCGTGAGCTCGGCGTCCCCCGCTATTTGCAGGTCTCGACCGACGAGGTCTATGGCTCGATCGAGTCGGGCTCCTTCACCGAGAGCTCGCCGCTCGACCCCTCCTCGCCCTACTCGGCGACCAAGGCCTCCGGCGACCTGCTGGTCTCCGCCCACGTCCACACCCACGGAATCGACGCCTCGATCGTCCGCGGCTCCAACAACTACGGGCCGCGCCAGTACCCCGAGAAGCTGATCCCGCTGATGGTCCTCAACGCCCTCCACGGCGACTCGCTTCCGATCTACGGCGACGGTCGCCAGGTCCGCAACTGGCTCTTCGTCGAGGACTTCTGCCGCGGCATCGACAAGGTGCTGCAGGGCGGCAAGCCGGGCGAGGCCTACAACGTCGGCGGCCCCGACGAGTGCGAGAACATCGAGGTCGTCAAGCGGGTGATCGAGCTGACCGGTGCCGAGGAGTCGCTGATCGAGTACGTCGACGACCGCCCCGGCCACGACCGTCGCTACTCGCTCTCCTCCGACAAGCTCCGCGAGGATCTCAGCTGGGAGGCCGAGGTCCACTTCGCCGAGGGGATCGAGCGCACCGTCGCCTGGTACCGCGACAACCGCGAGTGGTGGGAGCCGATCCGCTCCGGCGAGTACCGCGAGTACTACGAAAAGCAGTACGGCAGGGCGCTCGGCTGATGCCACGGCGCCTGCCGACGAGGCTCGACGGCATCGTCCTGATCGAGCCCGAGGTCCACGGCGACGAGCGCGGCTTCATGGTCGAGAGCTACAGCGCCGGCACCTGGGCCGAGCTCGGCGTCGACGTCGAGTTCGTCCAGCACAACCACTCGCGCTCGGTCGCCGGAACCCTGCGCGGCATCCACTTCCAGACCCGGCCCGGGCAGGCGAAGCTGGTCCGCTGCCCGCGCGGGGCGATCGTCGACATCGCCGTCGACCTGCGTCGCTCCTCGCCGACCTACGGGGAGTGGGAAGCCCACCGCCTCGACGACGTCGACCACCGCCAGCTCTTCGTGCCGGTCGGCTTCGGGCACGGCTTCGCCGTTCTCAGCGACCTCGCCGACGTCACCTACCTGCTCTCCAGCCTCTACGACCCCGAGACCGAGGCGGGGATCGCCTGGGACGACCCCGACGTCGGCGTCGACTGGCAGGTAGACGAGCCGCTCCTGTCCGAGCGCGACAAGGCGGCCCCGCGCCTGTCCGAGGTCGCGGACACCCTGCCCTTCTGAGCCATGGTCAGCCTCTGCGCAACCCTGTTCAACGAGGCGGACTCGATCGGCGCCTGGCTCGACAGCATCGCCGCGCAGACACGTGCTCCCGACGAGATCGTCCTCTGCGACGCCGGCTCGACCGACGGCACGATCGATCGGATCGAAGAGCGGGCCGCGGCCGACCCCCGGATCCGGCTGATCGTCGAGCCCGGCGCCAACGTCCCGGCCGGCCGCAACGTCGCGATCGCCGCCGCGGGTGGCGACCTGATCGCGGTCACCGACGCCGGCACGATCCTCGACCCGACCTGGCTCGAGCGGCTGGTCGCGCCCTTGGAGGGCGACGCCGAGCTCGCCGTCGCCGCCGGTTTCTACCGCCCGGCCGGCCGCAACGCCTTCGAGCGGATCCTGGCGACGGTGATCACCCCGCGGCTGAGCGACATCGGCGAGGACGGCTTCCCTCCCTCGAGCCGCTCGGTCGCATTCCGCAAGTCCTGGTGGGAGCGGGTCGGGGGCTACCCGGACTGGCTGCGCGCAGGGGAGGACCTGGTCTTCGACTTCACCCTGCGCGACGCCGGCGCCCGCTTCGCGTTCGCCCCGGAGGCGATCGTGGCCTGGTACCCGCGCCCGACCATGCGCGAGTTCTTCGCCCAGTACCGCCACTACGCCCGCGGCGACGGCCACGGCCACCTCTTCGCCGGTCGCCATGCGGTCCGCTACGGCGCCTACGGGACCGGGACGATCCTGGCCCTGCTCGCGCGCCGCTCGCGGCTGGCGCGGGTGCTGCTCGCGATCGGCTTCGTCCTCCACATGCGCAAGTTCGCCGCCCGCCTCAACGAGCGCCCGCCGCTCGAGGGACCGACCGGCCAGCTCGCCTCCTACGGGCTGCTGCCGGTGATCGTCGTCACCGGCGACGTCGCGAAGATGATCGGCTACCCGCAGGGCTTGATCGAGCGCTGGCAGGCCGGGGGCCCCGAGGGGCTCGGTGCGGCCGCGATCGCCTCGCACCGCAGCGCCGAGGCGATCCGCTCGGGGGCCGAGATCAACGGCGGCGGCTAGGGCCGCAGGCGCTTGGCCGCGGTGATCCCGAGGCTGAGCGCGAGTTTCGCCCCGATCCCGGCGTAGACCGCGGCGTTGAGGAGCGGGTTGTGCTCGGCCGCGTCGAAGCGGCGGTAGAAGCGGCCCATGCCCCGGTGGAAGGCGACTTCCTGTTTCGTGCCCCGTCGCTTGCCGCTGGAGCCGCCCTTGACGTGGAGCGCGACTCCCCGGGGCTCGTAGAAGACCTTCCATCCCAACCGCCAGAAGCGCGCGCACCAGTCGAGATCCTCCATGTAGAGCCAGTAGCCCTCGTCGAGCAGGCCGACCTCGGCGATCGCCTCGGCGCGGCAGAGCATGAAGGCGCCGTTGACGGCGTCGACCTCGCCCGGCTCGTCGTCGCCGAGGTGGGTGGCCCGGTACTGGCTGAGCGACTCGGAGGCGTCGCCGTCGCGGCCGACCCCGGTGAAATGGGCGAGGGCCGAGAGCGGGGTCGGGAAGGAGCGCTTCGCCGCGTGGTCGAGCTCGCCGGATTCGGTCACCAGCTTGCACCCGACCATCCCGATCCGGGGATCGGATCGCAGTCGCTCGAGGCTCGCGTCGAGGGTCCCCTCGTAGACCTCGGTGTCGGGGTTGAGGAGGAGGACGGCGGCGGCCTCGCTCTCGCGGATCGCGAGGTTGTTGGCGGCCGAGAAGCCGACGTTCGCGGTCCGGTGCAGCCTCACCGAGGGGAACTCGCGCTCGACCATGTCGGGCGTCGCGTCGGGGCTGCCGCTGTCGACGACGATGACGTTCATCGCGCCGCCGGCGGGATGCTCGGCCAGGGAGCGCAAGCAGCGACGGAGTAGCTCTTCGCCGCCGTGGCTGACGACGATCACGTCGAGGTCGGCGGCCATCTAGTAGGCGCCGGAGCCGCGGAAGATCGCGGCGGGAGTGCGGATCAGCAGCGCCAGGTCGCTGGTCAGCGAGATGTTGTCGAGGTAGTCGCGCTCCATCGCCAGCCGCTCCTCGAAGCTGAGGTCGCCGCGGCCGTAGACCTGCATCGGCCCGGTCAGGCCCGGCTTGACCGCCAGCCGCGCGCGCTGGCGCTCGTCGTAGAGGGCGACGACCGCCTCCTCCTCGGGCCGCGGCCCGACCAGCGACATGTTCGAGCGGAAGACGTTGATCAGCTGCGGCAGCTCGTCGATGCTGGTCCGGCGCAGGAGCCGGCCGGCGCGGGTCACCCGCGGGTCGTCCTGGATCTTGAACACGGGCTCCTCGAGGCGCTCGAGGTCGACGAGCTCCTTCAGCCGCTCCTCGGCGTCGGGAACCATGGTCCGGAACTTCAGCATCGTGAACGGCTCGCCGTTGCGCCCGGCACGCTTCTGGCGGAAGAAGACCGGGCGCCCGGAATCGATCAGGATCACGATCGCGACGAGTGCCAGCAGGGGGGAGAGGAGGGTGAGGAGGACGCCGGAGACGACCAGGTCCATCGCCCGCTTGATCGCCATCGTCGAGCGCGGCGGGTCGGAGAAGCGGAAGTCGAGGACCGGGAGCTCGGCGAGGCGGTTGAGCTCGATCCCGGGGCCCATCAGGCCGTAGTGGGGCGGCAGGATCGTCAGCGCCAGCCCCGCCGCCTTGCACTGCTCGATCAGCCGCTCGGTTTCCGCCTCGTTCATCTCGAGCTCGGTGAGGACTACGCGGTCGATCCCCTCCTCCTCCGCGACCCGCGCCAGCTCCGCGACATCGCCGAGCCGGGGCAGCGCGGTCGCCTCGCCCTTGGCGGCGGGCGGCCCGAGGTAGCCGGCGAGCCGCAGCCGGGCCTCGGGGTGGGTGGCGATCCGCCTCGACATCAGGTCGGCGCCGCCCGGCGGCCCGATCACCAGGCCGACGTCGGGCTCGGTGGTCAGGTGCCAGACCAGCCGCAGGGTGCCGCGGATCAAGAAGGTCCCGAGCAGCAGCCCGACCCCGACCAGGATCGCGCTCTCCGAGGAGAGCGAACCGGCCGGGCTGATCGCGAGCAGGCCGTCGATCACGAGCACGCCGATGACGCTGGCGGAGACGAGCGAGGGGAGCTCGTCGAGGGAGCTGTGGCGGATCCGCCGGTGGTCGTTGTCGTAGAGGCCGTGGAGCTTGACGACGATGATCCAGGCGGGGCTGAAGAGGACCGCCCAGAACAGGGTCGCGATGCTGGTCGTCTGGGTGGCGGCTGTCGCCACGCAGAGCGCGGCGAGCAGCGCGACCCAGTCGCCGGCGGCGAGCAGGCGCCTGAGCAGGGCGCCGCGCTGGTTGGCCGGGCTGAGCGCGACCTCCTGCCCGCGCTCCGCCGTGGGCCTGCCCTCCGGGTCGGGGGCGCCCCCCGTCGGCTGCAGCGGCGGCGTGGCCGCGGCGCGCGACGTCTGTTCGGCGTTGCGGGTCATCCCGACCGGCACGTCCATCCAGTCCGCAGGCAGTCGAGGCGGGGGTTCAGCTGGCGGGCGCGCCGGAGGTCGGCCTGGGCGGCGGCTTCGTCCCCGACCTCGTGCTCGGCTTCGGATCGCAGGTAGTACCACTGCCAGTTGCTGTCCTCGCGCTCGATCGCGTCGCCGAAGTGGAGGATCGCGCTCTCGTAGTCGCCCTGCAGCTCGGCCAGCAGGCCGAGCTGGACGTACGGCGAGGCGGCCCAGGGCTCGATCGAGCGGGCGGTGTCGGCGTGGCTGAGGGCGCTGGGGATGTCCCCGCGGGCGGCGGCGTCCTGGCTGGAGGTGATCTCGCGGTTGACGAGCAGCGGTCCGACCAGGGCGACGGCGGCGATCCAGGCCACGGCGAGGCCGATCACCGCGACTGCATATCGGCGACCGCTCCTCCCCGCGTCGGACGGACCTGGTGCGAGCTGTGCGCAGCGCACACTCACCAAGACACCGGCGGCGAGGAAGAAGATCGCTCCGAGACCGGCCAGCTCCCAGAACCAGTCGAAGGCGGCGCCGACCGCGAAGGCCAGCATCGCCGCGAAAAGCGCCGCGTAGGCCTCGCGTCGCGGGTGCGGCGCCGCCCGCCAGGCCGAGAACCCGACCCAGAGCATGACCAGCACCAGCCCCAGGGTGAGGAGGCCGCCGATCGCGCCCAGCTCCGAGAAGGCCTCGAGGTAGAGCGAGTGGGCATCGTGGAGGTCGAGGTCGATCGCGCGCTGCTTCTCCCAGGAGAACTGGTAGGTGCCGGCGCCGGTCCCCGCCACCGGGTGTTCCTCGAAGGTGTCGACGGAGACCCGCCAGAAGTCGTAGCGGCCGGCGCCCGAGAGCTGGCTGAAGTGCTGCGAGGGCGTGTCCTGGGGGAAGTAGAGGTCGGGGCTCGAGAACTGGTCCCAGGCACGGCCGCCGACGGCGATCACGGCCGCGATCGCCGCCACCGCGATCACCGCGGCGACCCCCTTGAGGACGCCGGGATGGCGGGAGAGCTCCACCAGCCGCCCGGTGCGCCGCCCGCCGCGGAACTCGATCGCGCGGAGCCCGGCGACGAGCGCGAGCGTCAGGCAGATGCCGGCAAGGAGGATCAGCGCCACCACCGGGCCCTGGTCGACCGTCGTTTGGACGTCGACGTTGTTGGCGATGCTCTCGTGACCCTGGACGTAAAGCACCGCGGGCAGTGCGCCGAGGGCGCCGAAGCCGAGCGTTGCCAGCATCCAGAGGCGGTCGCGGGAGAGCGCCAGGATGCAGCCGGTCGCGACCACCAGCGAGAGCAGGCCGCCGCGCGAGTAGGTGAAGTAGATGCAGAGCAGGACGGCCGGGATCGCCGCAACCGACGCCCACTTCAGCCAGGTCCAGGCAGCTCGGCGGCTCGACCAGAGAAGCATCGCGACCGCGATTCCGGCGGCGGCCCCGTTGGCATTCCAATAACCCAACGGATATCTGAGTCGCGGCCCGGTGCCGAGAGCGTCGGCTCCCGAGAGGACATGCGGGAACAGCCTGCTACCGAGGCCGAGGAGGGCGATCAGCGTAATCGCAATTACTAGACCTTCAGCGAATCGTTGGCGCCTTTGGTCGGTTTGGGCGATTAGGAAAGCGGCAAGGAAGAACGCGAGATAGACAAGAACGCGATCTGCCTCGATCACGCTCAACTCCGTCGAACCCGACCAGAGGGATGAAAGTGCAGAGAACAGAGCCAAACCGCCGAGTAGCCCAGCGACCGCGTACAGCGGCCAAGCCAGGCGCGCGCCCGAGCCTGCTCCCAGCACCAGCAGCAGGATCACGACCAGCCACACGCCGAGGCCTGCAATGTGACGTGCGCTCACGTCAAAACCGCCTCCGGCGAGGGCCAGGCCGACGACCAGAGCAACCGGCGCAAGTAGCGCCGCCAATTGGTCTAAGCTTCCGCGCGATGATCGGGATGCGCCCAGCCCAGAACCGGCCCGCGAGCCACCGCTATCTCTTGGTTTCAGCACTGCTGGCTCTGCTGGCATTGGCTCTTTCTCCGGTGACTGCATTGGGCGATTCGAGTGGGACGCAGTATGAAGACGCCCTGCCTACCGCGGACGGCGGCAAGAAGAACGACCCGCCGGCGAAGTCCTCGACCACGAACGGCGGCGCCTCCGCTCCCTCGAGCAACTCCGGCTCGACCGATTCTGGCTCCTCTGGCTCTTCGTCGGAAAGTCCATCGTCTGATTCCGGCGGCGCCGCGGCGACCACCGGCGGCGACGGCGGCACCGGGCAGGGTAGCCAAGACAAGGGCCAGGCCGGTGGAGGTAGCCAGGGTGCGCAAGATAAGGGCCAGGCGCCCAGCAAGCAGCCCGCATCCCAGGTGACTCCTGCAACCGAGACTTCGGACGATGGCGGCGGATCTTCGCCGCTGGTCCCGATCCTGATCGCGATCGCGGTCCTCGCGGCGATCTCGGTCGGCGCCGTGGTCATGCGCCAGCGTCGTCAGCGGGGCGGCACCTCGGTGTCCCCGAAGCCGAGCAGCTGACATGCGTCGACAGCGCTCGTTCCTGGCGGCCGTCGCCGTCTCGGCCCTCGTACTCCTTTCATCCGTCTCCAGCGCCGTCGCGCTGCCGTCGAACTTCTGGGGAATAGTCCCCCAGGGGACGCTGAGCGTCGAACAGATGGAAAGGCTGAAACGCGGTGGAGTCACCACCGTCCGTGTCCCGATCTCGTGGGGCGCGGTGCAGGCCTCCTCGGGCGGCCCCTACGACTTCAGCGGCGTCGACGCGGTGGTCGGAGCCGCCGCGTCGGCCCGTCTCAACGTCCTTCCATTCGTCTTCGGCGCGCCGACCTGGGCGGTCCCGCAGGAAACGGTCGACGCACGCCACGGCGCCTCGGCGCCGCGCAACCTGCCGGTCAAGACCGGCGCCCAGCGCGCAGCCTGGAGCGCCTTCGTCTCGGCGACGGTGGCGCGCTACGGGCCGACCGGCTCGTTCTGGGCGGCGAACCCGGGAATCGCGCCCCGACCCGTGCGCAACTGGCAGATCTGGAACGAGCCCAACTTCATGTACTTCGTCGGGCGGCCGAACCCGAGCGAGTACGGGAAGCTGGTCAAGATCTCCTCCACCGCGATCAAGGCGGTCGATCCCGGTGCCAAGCTGATCCTCGGCGGCCTGTTCGCATATCCCAAGCAGGCGACGTTCAAATCGAAGCCCCGCCGGGCGCTGTTCGCGACCGAATTCCTCCAGCAGCTCTACCGGACCACACCTGGCATCAAGAGCAAGTTCGACGCCGTCGCCCTGCACCCGTACTCGACCAAGTACCAGGACCTCGAAATCGGGATCGAGGCGGTGCGGAAGACGCTGAAAGCCAACCACGACCCCGGCGTCGACATCTGGATCACGGAGCTCGGGTGGAGCTCGGGCAAGCCGAGCGCGGCGAACGGCTTCAACAGCTACGAGAAAGGCCCCAGCGGTCAGGCCAAGCAGCTCAAGGGCGCCTACACGCTGCTGCTCAAACACCAAGTCAAATGGCGGATCAAAAGCATCTTCTGGTACTCGGTCGACGACAACGCCGCGGTCTGCAACTTCTGCGACGGGTCGGGGCTGTTCGGTCCCGGGTTCACGCCGAAGCCGGCCTGGTCGGCGTTCGTCCGCTTCACCGGCGGCTCGGTCGAATAGAACCTGAGATCGCGGCGAACACGGCTGAGGCTCGTGGGGAGACGGGTGCCCTCGGGCAAATTGGGGTCGCACGCGCTTTGCGCTTAGCTCCGATGTTTGAGCGCCGCTGACGCGGCGCAATAGACAGATTGCATATCGCCGCTTCGCGACATTCCCGGGGAGGCACACCCGGCATCCCCACTCGCGGCGCCTCAGCACGCGGTCGGGCTGGAGCGCTCGTCCCGAGGGGGCCTGTCAGACCGAGGTACCCACTCCTCCCAGGGAAGCTTCCCAGCGAGATCAGCTCCCCCTGCGTCTCTCGGGGTGCTGACTCGCGCGGAGAGGGGGTGGGTGGGTCCTCGGGCGAATGTGGCTGTTCCCCAATGGAATGTGATCCTGGGCGCGGCGTAGCCGCGCTCTTTAGCTACAACTTCGCCGCAGGCGAAGTTGTCAATTC
>DATDCK010000005.1:0-45882 GCA_036524375.1 Solirubrobacterales bacterium
TCTCGGCGACGGGGCCGGTGCCCGCGAGGTGGGGGGTGCCGTCGGCCGCAACCCGATCTCGGTGATCGTGCCCTGCCACCGGGTGGTTGGCAAGGACGGCAGCCTCACCGGCTACGCCGGCGGTCTCGTCCGCAAGCGGTACCTGCTCGAGCTCGAGTCACCGGCCGCGCAGATGACGCTTTGAGCGGCGGCTGCGCCGTCGAGCTAGCCGATCAGCTCGGCCAGGAGCACGGCAGAGCCGAAGACGAAGGCGACCGCCGCGGCCGCCCCGACGAGGCGTGGTGGCGGGCCGCCGTGAATACCGGTCTCGTGGACGGCGACGTGTCCTTTGCCGCGGGCGATCAGCCAGCGGTTGACCGGGAGCGCGACGGCGCCGGCGACGACGAGCGCGAAGCAGAGGCTGCCCCAGAAGAGGACGTTGCCGATCCCGGCCTCCATCGCACCGGGGACCGCAATCATGATCGCGTTGTCGACGACCTCCATCGTCGCGATGCTGAGGGTGTCGGAGGCGAGCGCGATCGGGATCACAGCCGAGAGCGCCAGCCCGGCCCGCAGCAGCGGCAGGCTGGTCAGCGTGTAGCCGAAGAGGAAGGCGAGGGCGACGGCCAACGCCACCGTGCCCAGGTCCGAGAAGCCGAGCGCGGTTCCGATCACCATCCCGGCCACCTCGCCGATCGCGCACCCGGTCAGGCAGTGGAGCGTGGCGCTCAGCGCGACGGCGGTCAGGGCCGAGCCCTCGGTCGGGATCGCGCCGTCGTGGCGGTCGTGGTCGGTCATAGGATCGATTCGATGTCTACCGAATCGAAGCAGAGAGGCGTCCGCGCCATCGCCCGCGGGCGGGTCCAGGGGGTCGGCTTCCGGGAAGCGACGCTGGCGAAGGCGGAGGAGGTGGGCGTCCTCGGCTGGGTTCGGAACCAAGACGACGGCGCGCTCGCCGTCCACGCGGAGGGGCCGCCGGCGGCGGTCGAGGCGCTGCTCGAGTTCCTCCGGGCCGGGCCCCGGGGTGCCGATGTCGATGAGCTGGCGGTCGACGACGTCAAGGTCGAGGGCCACGAGCAGTTCGCGATCCGTGGCGTCAGCGCCGGGGTCTTCGTCGTCCAGGAGCACCAGGCGACCGCCCTTCACTACGACCTGCGTCTCGAGGTCGACGGGGCGATGCGTTCCTGGGCGGTTCCCAAGGGACCCTCGATGGATCCCGCCGTGAAGCGGTTCGCGATCGAGGTCGAGGACCACTCGCTCGATCACAACGACTTCGAGGGGCGGACCGAGAAGGGCGGCGTGATCGTCTGGGACCGCGGCGCCTACGAGCAGGGTGGGCGGGTGCCCTGGCCCGAGGCGCTCGAGAGTGGGCACGCGGTCTTCGTCCTCCACGGCGAGAAGCTGAAGGGCGGCTTCGCGCTGCAGCGGACGCGCAAGGGCGAGAAGGCGCAGTGGCTGCTGATCAAGCGCAAGGACGAGAGCGCCCGGCCCGGCTCCGAGGTGACCGCCGAGGCGCCGGAGTCGGTGCTGAGCGGCAGCACCCTCGAGGACCTGCTCGCCTAGGGGGTCGGTGCCGCGGCATCGTCGCTCTCGACGGCGCCGCCGATCTTGCGCCAGGCGCCGACGCCCTGGCCGACGTGGACGACGGCGTCGAAGCCCTCGCGCTTGAGGATCGAGGCGGCGAGGCCGCTGCGCTTGCCGCCGCGGCAGATCGTCGCGATCGGCCGCTCGCGGGGGAGCTCGTCGAGGTGGCCGCCGAGGTCGCCGTAGGGGATGTGCATCGACCCCGGGATGTGCTCGGCGGCGTACTCGCCGGCGTTGCGGACGTCGAGGATCAGCGGCGGCTCGGGGCCGTCGACCCGCGCCGCGAGCTCCGCCGGGTCGATCAGCTCGATCCCCTCGACCGGCCGCCCGTCGGTCCGCCAGGCCGTCATCCCTCCTTCGAGGAAGCCGAGCACCGGCATGCCGACCGAGGCGAGCAGCTCAGCGGCATCGCGCTCGTCGGTGTCGGAGGCCGCGAGCAGGATCAGCGGCGCGCCCTCTGGCGCGACCCGCGAGACCTTGGTCGCGAAGCCGGTGTCGTAGGCCGAGGTGCTGAGCGCACCCGGGATGTGGGATTCGTCGAACTCCTCGTTGGTGCGGCCGTCGATGACCACCGCGCCGGCGGCGACCGCCACCTCGACCTCGTGGGGTGTCAGCCGCGAGGGGGCGCCGAAGTCGTTGACCAGCGGCCCGCGGTTTAGGTCGACGATCCGCTCGATGTTCGGCGGGCGGTCGCCGAGCGAGGCGACGGCGTCCTCGACGAACGTCTCCTCGTCGGCGATCAGCAGGGCGCGGTTGTGGCGGCGCTCGAACCCGATCGTCGAGGAGGTCTTGAGGTCGAGGCCGGAGCCGCCGCAGAGCGAGCCCCCGAGGTGGCCGGGCCAGACCTCGACCTCGTCGGGGAGGGCGAGCAGGCGCTCGTGGAGGGAGCGGAAGACGTCGGCCGCGCCCTCGCGCGGCTCGACCGCGAGGTCGGGCCGGGCGACGTCGCCGATGAAGAGCGAGTCGCCCGAGAGCAGTGCCCAGGGGGTGCCGCCACGGGCCGAGTCGCGGAGCAGGAAGGAAGTGTGCTCGGGCCGGTGCCCAGGGGTGTGGATCGCCTCGATCGTCACCTCGCCCATCTCCAGCACCCAACCGTCGGCGAACGGCTCGTGCGGGTACTCGGCCTCGGCCAGCTCGTGGATGTGGATGGCGGCGCCGGTCGCCCGCGCCAGGCGCCCATGGCCGGAGACGTGGTCGGCGTGGTTGTGGGTCTCGAGGACGTGCTCGATCCGGACCCCGTGCAGCCGGGCGAGCCGGCGATAGGGGTCGATGTCCCACTGCGGGTCGATGACCGCGGCGATTCCGCCGTCGCGGTCGGCGACGAGGTAGGAGGCGCAGCCGAGGTCCTCGTGGATCACCTGTCGGAAGAGCATGGGGGAGTGCTCAAAAATACTGATCGCGAAGCGGAGCTCCGGAATATCCTTCCCCGGATGACCCCGAGACTCGACGAGCTGACGATCGCCGACTCGCCGGCGGCCTGGCGGAACTGCGGCTTCGAGGTCGACGGCGACCTCTGCACGATCGGCGCGGTCCGCCTCAGGCTCCTCGGCGACGACGCCGCTGACGGCGTGGTGGAGTGGGCGCTGGGCGGCATCGAGGACGGCGCCGACCTCGACGGTCTGCCGACTTCGGTCTCCGCCGGCCCGGTGTCCGCTCCGAGCACGCACCCGAACGGGGTCACCGGCCTCGACCACGTCGTCGTCATCTCACCGGACCTGGATCGCACGGTCGCGGCGCTCGAGGAGGCCGGGCTCGACCTGCGCCGGATCCGCGAGGAGCCGACCCCGGCCGGCGCCCCCCGCCAGGCCTTCTTCCGCCTCGGCGAGCCGATCCTCGAGGTCGTGCAGGCGCCGCCGGAGGCGATCGAGCGCAACGGCGGGCCCGGCGGGCCCGCCTTCTTTTGGGGCCTCGCCCTGATCGCCCCCGACCTCGACGCCAGCGTCGACGCGATCGGCGAGGGGGCCGGCGAGCCCCGCGACGCCGTCCAGCCCGGGCGCCGCATCGCGACTCTGAAGCGCTCGGCCGGGCTGGCCCTGCCGGTCGCGCTGATGACCCCGCCGAGCCGCGACGGGGGTGGCTGAGGACGCGCTCAGCCGGTCTGTTCGGTCGGCCGGATCAGGACCTCGTTGAGGCAGACGTGCCGCGGGCGGGTGACCGAGTAGGAGATCGCGTCGGCGATGTCCTCCGACTGCAGCACCTCGACGTCTCCGAAACGCTCCCGCACCTGCTCCCTGATGCCGTCGCGAATGTGGTCGGTGAGCTCGGTGTCGACGGCGCCGGGCTCGATGATCGTGCAACGGATGCGACGGCCGGCGAACTCCTGCCGGAACGACTCGCTGAAGGCGCCCACCCCGTGCTTGGTGAGGTTGTAGACGCCGGAGCCGGAGCGGGCGATGCGCCCCGCGACCGAGCTGATGTTGACGACGTCGGCGCAGCCGCGCCCGGAATCCTCGGCGGCGTTCAGGAGGTGAGGAACGGCGGCGTGGGTGGTGTGGATCAGGCCCTTGAGGTTGAGGTCGATCATCCGGTCCCACTCCTCCGTCGGGGCGTCCTCGATCGGCCCCAGCAGCATCACCCCGGCGTTGTTGACGACGATGTCGAGGCGGCCGAGCTCATCGACGGTGCGGTCGACCGCAGCGGTCGCCTGCTCCTGCTCGGTGAAGTCGGACTCGATCGCCAGCGCCGTGTGGCCCTCGCCGCCGATCGCCGAGGCCAGGCGCTCGAGCCGCTCGAGCCGGCGCGCGGCGAGCGCCACCTTCGCGCCCTGGGACGCCAGGGCCTTCGCCGTCGCCTCGCCGATGCCGCTGCTGGCGCCGGTGATCAGGGCGACCGTTCCCTCGAGTGCGTTCGCTGCCATCGTCGATCAAACTACTCCCCGGATGTCGCGGGTCCCAAGCATCGCCGTTCTCGTTCTAGCCATCGGCGCGTTGCCGGCGCTGGGTGGCTGCGGGTCCGACGAAAACGCGAGCAGCTCCGAGCGAGCCGACCCCGAGGTCGTCGAGACACAGCCGCGGCCGGAGACGACCGAGCCCGAGGAAGTCGTGACCCCGGCTGAGTGCCCGTCCGAGGCGGGCCCCGGATGCAAGGCCGCCGAGGGCCGGATCGTCTACGTCGAGGCCGTCGACCCCGACGGCGACGGCGACGCCCACTTCGTGATCGCCGACGGCGGCAGCATCACCCTGCCGGGGCTGACGGCGATCGACGTCCGTCGCGGGCTGCGCCCGGACCCGCTGCCCGGGATCGGCGACCTGATCAGCGCCGCCGGCCCGGTCCAGACCGGCAGCCAGGGCCAGAGCCAGATTCACGCCCTGGTGCTGAACGTTGCCCGTCCCGCGGGCTAGGAGCCCAGCGAGATGACGTGCGCCGTGCTCGGCGGCACCCGGCCCTCGAGCACCTCGAGGTAGGCGCTCCGGAGTCCCTCGAAGCCCTCGGCCGGGATCGTCTCCAGCCAGCCGTCGGTCCACTCGCAGAACGGGTGCCACGCCTCGGAGACGCGCTGCTCGAGGCCGACCCGGCCCCAGTCCTCGGCGCGCTTGGTGACCCGGGTTGGGGCGAAGAAGAATGCGGGCGCCGGCCCGGGGAGGTCCGGGTTGCCGCCGAGCTCTTCCCAGTGGGTCATCCCGACGGCCATGCTGTGGACGAGGTCGTCGGCGAAATGCGAGTGGACGGCCCCGCGGACGTCGGCGTCGCCGGAGAAGTCGACGTAGGTGGCGGGGCCTCGGTCGAGCGAGTCGATCTCGCCATAGGGGACGGCGCGGGCGTAGATGCCGAGGCTCTCGACGAACTCGACGTTGCCGGGCGAGGTGAGGCCGACGAGCTCGACTCCCTCGCGGCGGGCGAGCATGAAGGCCGCGGCGATCGCGGTCTTGCTCGAGGCGCTCGACATCAGGATCGGGCCGCCCTCGACGAGCCCCTCGTCGGCGAGTTGGTCGTCGATCAGGAAGGAGGTGAAGAAGAGCGGCCGCAGCAGCATCTGGATCGCCTCGGTGTCGGCGCGGTAGAAGGGGTCGGAGCCGGTGGCCCGGTAGCGGTGGTAGGCCGAGGGGAGCTCGGCCCGGTGCGGCGAGCCGTCGACGAAGCCCTGGCCATCGACGCTGACCGGCTCGACCAGGAGGTGGGAGGAGGGAGGGAGGTAGCCGTAGACGCGAGTCCCCTCGGTGACCCCGTCGACGTTGCTGCTCTCGACCTCGGCGAAGCCCCACATCGGCAGCCGCCCCCAGTCGTCCTCGGCCGGGAAGAAGCTCCAGTAGGACATCGCATCGCCCATCACCCCGTAGGTGACGTTGTTGGCGGTCACCCCGAAGCTGTCGACTCGCAGTAGCGCCTGGCCGTCGCCGACCTCGGGCGGGTCGGAATCGGCGATCCGGCACTCGCGAAGGTCATCGCGCTTGACCAGGAAGTCGGTCATTCTCGTGCGGATACTCTCATGAAGATGGGCCTGCTCGACAAATTGCGTCCGCCACCGCCACCCGAGATCGTCGACGAACCCGACGCCGGGCGCTTCACGATCAAGGTCGGCGGCCGTCGCGCCGGCTACTCGACCTACCGCCGCCACGACGGCACGATCGCCTTTCGCCACACCGAGATCGACCCCGAGTTCGAGGGCGAGGGGCTCGGCGGCCAGCTCGTCAAAGCATCGCTCGAGCAGGCTCGCGAGGAGGGCGCGGCGGTGCTGCCGTTCTGCCCCTTCGTCCGCGAGTACATCGAGCGCCATCCCGACTGGCTCGACCTGGTGCCGGCCGAGCGGCGCCAGGAGTTCGACCTCCCGAGCGCCTGACTCAGAGGCGGGCGCCGGCGCGCTTCAGGCTGACCTCCTCCCGCTGCTTCGCAGGCACGGCATTCTCACAAATGCGCAACCCGGCGGGTGGTTGCGGTCTCCAGGGGGTACGTGATGACGATGAGGGCACTACCGATCTCGCTGGGCGCCGTCCTGGTCTCGATTCTGGCGCTGCCCGGTCTCGCCGAAGCCGCGCCGTCGGCACCGGGCTGCGCCGAGGGGCCGCAGCGCAGCGGCACGACGATCGTCGGAACGCCCTGTGACGACACGATCCGCGCCCCGGCGGGGGTCGCGCTCGTCGAGGGCGGCGGGGGGGACGACACGATCGTCGCCGCCCCGATCTCCGCGGCCAGCGCCCCCTGTCCGGCCGGATGCCACCTCGGGATCGGCAGCCAGACCTTCGACGGCGGTCCCGGCGACGACGTCGTCTTCGGCGAGCGCGGCAACGACCGCCTCGAAGGCGGCGAAGGCAACGACCAGCTCTTCGGCGGGATCGGCGACGACCTCCTCCGCGGCGGGCCCGGGAACGATCGCCTCGCCGGCGGCTTCGGGGCAGACTCGATCGACGGCCAGGCCGGCGACGACTATGCCCACGGCGACGGGACCGTCGACACGATCGTCGACTCGGGCGGCGGCAGCGACACCCTCGGCTACGCCACCGGCGTGACTCCGGGCTTTCCGAACGGAAACGCGACGAACGGCTATCCCGACTTCGGCTCTTATCCCGGTGTCCCGGCGGTCGGCGCCGAGAGGGGCGTGTACCTGAACCTCGGAACCGACGACGGCGACAACGGCGTCGCGCCGTTCGGCGGCGGGGTCGACGAGGTCGAGGGCTCCGATTTCGAGACGATCGTCGGCACCCCGTTCGCCGATTTCATCGTCGGCACCGGCGCCTCCCAGACCGTTTACGGCGGCGGCGGCGGCGACGTGATCCTCGGCGAAGGCGGCGCCGATGAGATTCATGGCGGCGTCGGGGGCGACCGTTGCGAGGCCGGCTCGGGCAGCTCCGACTGCGAGACCGCGAGCGGCCCCGCCGTCCAGCGCGACAGCTCGAAAGTCGCGGTT
Source organism: Solirubrobacterales bacterium (assembly GCA_036524375.1). GTDB lineage: Bacteria > Actinomycetota > Thermoleophilia > Solirubrobacterales > 70-9 > VRUE01. Next base: position 7,406 of record DATDCK010000005.1, read on the forward strand.
GGACTGATGGCGCCCGGAGCCACGCCGTTCACCCAGCTCTACCTGACCGGCAGCAGCACCGTCGACGCTCTCACCGCGACCTACACGGCGACCCCGGCGCCCGCGGTCACCTTCACCCTCGGGACCGGGTCGGCCGGCTTCGACGGCGTCGACGGCGGGTGCGGGACCCCGAGCGGGGCCCAGGTGACCTGCGCCCTGCCGGCGCCGCTCGACTCAATCCTGATCGCGGGGCTCGGCGGTGCCGACACCCTGCGGGCCGATGGCTTCCCCGACCGGACCGCGGTGGTGATCGCCGGCGGCGAAGGCGGCGACGAGCTCATCGGCGGGACCGCGAGCGAGGACGTCCTCGTCGACGGGCCCGGCTCGGGCGGCGACGGCCTCTCCGCTCTCGGCGGCGACGACGCCCTCCTTCACAACGGCGGCGCCGACTCGCTCCTCGGCGGCGAGGGCAACGACCTCTTCCTCTCCAACTCGGTCTGCGACGAGAACCAGCTCGACGGCGGGCCGGGCCGCGACAATGCCTCCTGGGCCCGGTTCGGGGAAGGAGTCGGCGCTAACGTCGGCGCCGGTTTCGCCGGTCGTCCCGGGGCGGGTGCGCTGCCGAGCTGCCCCGGCGGCACCCTCGACGGGTTCACCGCGGTCGAGGACCTCGAGGGCTCGAACTCACCCGATGTCTTCTACGGCGGGCCCGAGGCAAACCAGCTGCTCGGTCACGACGGGGCCGACGTCTACCACGCCGAGGCCGGCGCCGACCGGATCCTCGCCAACTCCGGCGACTCCGACGCGGTGATCGATTGCGGCGGCGACGCGGGCGACCTCGCCCTCGTCGACCGCCACCCGCAGTTCGACGACCCCGCGCCCACTGGCTGCGAACGGGTCGTCGAAGCGGACCCCGACAGCTTCACGGTCGGGACCGAACTGCCGCCCGGCACGCCGCCGCCCGATGGCGGCGAACCGCCGCCGCCCCGCCCCCCGGTCATCGTCGACCGAACCCCGCCGCAGACCAAGCTCGGCTCCCACCCGCGTCTCCTCTTCGTCGGCCAGCGCCGCCCGCGCCGGATCTTCCTCCGCTTCAGCTCTACAGAGCGGGGCTCCGGCTTCCGCTGCAGGCTCGATCGCCGGCCGCCCCGCTCGTGCCGCTCGCCGCTCGGCCTGCGCGTCGGCCTCGGCTCTCACGTCTTCCGCGTCACCGCCATCGACGGCGCCGGCAACGCCGATCGGACTCCGGCGGTGTTCCACTTCGTGGTACGAGCGCGGCGAGGCACCTGAGGCCGACGGGCCGGTTTGCTTCAATCGGATCACCAGAGAAAGGAGGTGGTCCTAAATTGATTGACATGCTTGACGGGACTCTGGAGGTGCAGGGCCGCTAGGCGCTGTGCAGTTCGCCCGGCGGAATCCAACCCGGGCACCGGCGGAGGAGGGAGGCCGGAGCTAGTCCCAGCCGGCAGCAGCACCCGATTTCGCTTCCATGCACCTGTCAGGGCCGCCTCGGCGGCCCTGACTCGTTCCGGGGCTCAGCCGGAGCGCAGCAGGCGCGAGGCCTCGCCGCCGATCGCGAGGCCGGAGAGGTCGCCGTCCTCCTTCAGGCGCCTGGCGGCGGCGGCCATCGAGTCGGCGGCGACCCAGGAGAGGCTGCTGCCGATGCTGATCCGCTGCGCCCCCGCCTCGACCAACTCCGCCAGCGAGAGGCCGGCGTGGCCGAGAGCATTGACCGGCCGCTCGACCGCCTCGCAGACCGCTCGAACCTGCCCCGCGTCGAGGCCCGGCGCGTAGAGGACGTCGGCGCCGGCCTCCTGGAAGGCGAGCAGGCGGGCGATCGTGTCCTCGAGGTCGGGATTGCCGCGCAGGTGGTTCTCCGCCCGCGCCGTCAGCGTGAAGGGGAAGTCGAGTGTCTTGGCCGCGGCGACCGCCGCCGAGACCCGCTCCACGGCCTGCGCGGCTTCGTAGATGCCATCCTCGGCGCCGAAGTCCTCGATCGAGCCGCCGACGGCCCCCGCGGCGGCGGCCGCCTCGATCGCCCGGGCGGCGTCCTCCGGCGCGGGGCCGAAGCCGTTCTCGAGATCGACCGAGATCGGCAGGTCGGTGACGCCGACCAGCGCCTCGACGTGCTGCGCGAGCTCGTCGAGCGAGACTTCGCCGTCCTCACGGCCAAGGGTGAAGGCGAAGCCGCCACTGGTCGTCGCCAGAGCCTCGAACCCGAGCCCGGCGAGGACTCGTGCCGAGCCCGCGTCCCAGGGATTGGGTATGACGAAGGCCTCTCCCTCGTGTAGGGCCTCGAAGCGCTCCGCCTTCTCCAGCTGGTTCACCGCCGGGTAGCTTAAGGCGGCGTTCCTAGTCGAGCAGCTCGGAGAAGCGCAGGGCGGCCAGCGACGGGAAGACGAAGTCTCCGTTGCGGTGGGCCAGGCCGGACCCGACGAGTTCGCGCAGCGCCCGCTCGACCGCGTCGCGCTGATCGAATGCCTCGGGGTCGGCGCCCAGCTCGCGGGTCAGCTCCTCGGTCGAGACCTGGGCAGGGTGAAGGTCAAGCAGACGCCGCAGCGCCGCCGCTTCGACTCGCACGTCTTCGGCGGCGGTGCCCCTGCTGTCATCGGCCTCGCCCATCTCGTCGCGGCCAGGGGCCGCCTCAGCGAATGTCTTCCCCCGGAGAACCGCCCCGCGCGCGATTCGTCACGAAGGCTCGTCGATCTCGAGAACCGCCTGCGCCCACTCGGCGTCGATCGAGACCCCGTAGAAGTGCTGGGTCGAGCCGCGCACCGGCCGCGTCCTGACCAGCTCGAGGACTCCGGACTTGGCCAGGACCCGGAAGTGGTAGCTGACGTTGCTGAGGGTGTCGTCGACGAGCTCGCTGACCTCGCGCGGGCTGGCGGGGGGACCGCCATTCATCTCGCGCAGGATCCGCCGCCGCAGCGGGTGCCCGAGGGCGACGAACAGGTCCTGGACGTTGAGGGTGGCGGCCTCCATGCGGCGCGCAATATAGTCGAAACGAAACGTTTTGTCTGCAGCGCCTCGTTCAGGCGTCCTCGGAGACGCCGCCCATCTCGCTGAAGACGGCGGTCAGACCGTCGCCGTTTCGCTGCTCGTCGGCGATCACGTGGGAGACAGCGTTGATCAGCGCCAGGTGGGTGAAGGCCTGCGGGAAGTTCCCGAGGTGGCGGCCGCTGGCCGGATCGAGCTCCTCGGCGAAGAGGTCGAGCCAGCCCGACGATTCCAGCAGCCGCTCGCAGAGGTCCTGGGCGCGGCCTTCCTCGCCGATCTCAGAGAGCGCCGAGACGAGCCAGAACGAGCAGATCAGGAAGGTCCCCTCCTCGCCACTCAGCCCGTCGTCGGTCTGGTCGACCTTGTAGCGCAGCACCAGGCCGTGGCGGGTCAGGTCGCGGGCGATCGCCTCGACCGTCTTGCGGACGCGCTCGTCGTCGGGCGGTAGGAATCGAACGAGCGGGATCAAGAGGGTCGAGGCGTCGAGCGCGTCGGTCTCGTAGTGCTGGCGGAAGACGCCGTCGTGGCAGCCGCGCTCGCAGATCTCGGCATGCATCTCGTCGGCGACCTTCTGCCATTTGTCGGCGAACTCGTCGAGGCCGTTGTTCCTTGCCAGGCGCATTCCCCGGTCGACCGCGACCCAGATCATCAGCTTCGAGGAGACGTAGTGCTTGGGCTCTCCGCGCGACTCCCAGATCCCCTGGTCGGGAGCCGGCCAGGCCTCGATCGCGGCCTCCACCTGCTGGGCGATCAGTTTGCGGTCGGCTTCGGTGGCGGTTCCTTTGAGCGCTTTTTCGTGGATGTAGATCGAGTCGAGCAGCGCCCCCCAGACGTCGTGCTGCTTCTGGTCGAAGGCGCCGTTCCCGATCCTCACCGGTCGGGCGCCGCCGTAGCCTTCGAGGTGGTCGAGGGTGCTCTCGGTCAACTCCTTCTCGCCGCCGATCCCGTACATGATCTGGAGGTTGGGGTCGGCGCGGCAGACGTTGAGGACGAAGCGCATGAAGTCGCGGGCCTCCTGGTCGAAGCCGAGCGTGTGCAGCGCCCAGAGGCTGAACGTCGAGTCACGGATCCAGGTGTAGCGGTAGTCCCAATTGCGTTCGCCCCCGGGGGTCTCGGGCAGCGAGGTGGTCGGCGCCGCCACGATCGCGCCGGTCGGCGTGTAGGTCAGGCCCTTGAGGACCAGGGCGGAGCGCTGCAGGTGAATCCGCCAGGGGTGGTCGGGGAAGGTGCCGTCGCGCAGCCAGCTGCGCCAGAACTCTTCGGTCGAGTCGAGGCGCTCGAGCGCCTCGGGACTGCTGCGCGGGCCGCCGAGGTCACGGTCGCCCCAGGTGACGGCGCAGAAGCCCGACTCGTCCTCGCGCAGCTTCATCTTCCCGCGCACGGCACCGCCGTCGATCTCGAGGTTCATGTCGCTGCTCAGCACCATCTGGGAGCCTTCCTCGCCGACTGCGACCGCCTCGCCCAGCTGGCCACCCGCCCATTCGGCCGGCGTCGCGCCGTATTCGAAGCGCGGCAGGCACTCCATCTCCATCTCGACCTCGCCGTCGAGGCAGGTCATGACCCGCAGCAGCGAGTGGTCGGACTCGTGTTCGGTCCGCGGCCGCCGGCCGGAGCCGTCGGGAACCCACTCGCCGATCGAGAGCAGGTCGTGGACGACGACCCAGCCCGTCTCGGTGACCCAGGTCGTCTCGATCACCAGGGTCCCGGGCTCGTAACGGCGGCCGATCGGGACGATCACGCCGCGCGGCGCCAGCTTGAATCGCCCGGCGTCGCGATCGAGCAAGGCGCCGAAGGCGCTGGGCCCGTCGAAGCGGGGTAGGCACAGCCACTCGACCGCGCCGTCGTAGGAGACCAGGGCGCTGGTGTGGCAATCGGAGAGGAATCCGTAGCTGCCGATCGGGGGGAAGCGTTTGCCAGCGGCGCTCACGGTCGACTGCCAAGCTACCAGCGGTGCTCCCCGTTACCGCACATGTCGCCGGCTCATTCGTCCCGATCGAGGTGGTCCCGCTGACCGCGGCGGCGATCCTCTACTGGCACCGGGCGATGGTCCTCGCCTGGGACGAGCGGGCGGTGCCGATCTGGCGCCAGGCCTGCTTCGGCTCCGGTCTGGCGCTGATCGCGATCGCGCTCTTCAGCCCGATCGGCCACATCTCCGAGGAGCTCGTCCTCGCCCACATGGGCGAGCACTTGCTGATGGGGGACATCGCCACCCTGCTGCTCGTCCTCGGCCTGACCCGCTCGCTGCTGCAGCCGATCCTCGCGATCAAGGTCTTCGACAGGCTCCAGATCCTCGCCCACCCGCTCGTCGCCCTCCCCCTCTGGGCCATCAACCTCTTCGTCTGGCACGCCCCCGCGCTCTACGAGGACGCCTATGGGGCAGCGCCGATCCACGCGCTCGAGCACGGCAGCTTCATCTTCTTCGGCTGCCTGATGTGGATGCCGGTGGTCGGGCCGCTGCCGAAGCCCGAGTGGTTCACCGCCGCCTGGAAGGTCGGTTACGTCGTCGTCGTCCGCTTCGCCGGGGCGATCCTCGGCAACGTGTTGATGTGGTCGGGAACAATCCTCTACCCGATCTACGCGCCCGGGGAGCGCTACTGGAACATCTCGGCCCAGGCCGACCAGAGCACCGCCGGCGCCCTGATGATGGTCGAGGGGACCTTCCTGATCCTCGGCGTCCTCGCCTGGGTCTTCCTCGACGTTGCCCGCCAGGGGGTCGAGAAGCAGCGGCTGCTCGACCTCGCCGAGGAGCACGGCATCGAGCTCGACGAGCGCCGGGCGCAGCGTGCCGTCGCCTCGGGTCACACAGCATTGCTCGAGGAAAGGTTGACCGGCCAGAGGCCGGCCAAACATGAGCGCGAAACAAACCGGGTCTGAGCGGGCGCTGCTGGTGGCGCTGGTCTTCGTCGTCGGGGCCGCCAGCCTCGGCGCCGAGATCGCGGCCGCCCGCCTCCTGGCGCCCTACTTCGGCGCCTCGACGATCGTCTGGGCCAACACGATCGGGGTCGTCCTCGTCGCCCTCTCGGCCGGCTACTGGTTCGGGGGCCGGCTCGCCGACCGCCATCCCCGCCTGAAGTCGCTCTGTCTGGTCGTGCTCGTCGCCGCGGTCCTGATCGCGGCGATCCCGTTCGCCGCCCGCCCGTTCCTCTCGCTCTCCGTCGACGCCTTCGCCGACGTCTCGCCCGGGGGGTTTCTCGGCTCGCTGTTCGGCGTTCTGATCCTCGTCGCGGTGCCGGTGACCCTGCTCGGCGCCGCTTCTCCCTGGGCGGTTCGTCTCGCGGTCGGCGAGCCCGAGCACGCCGGCGAGGTGGTGGGGAGGCTCTACGCGATCTCGACCGCCGGCTCGCTGTTCGGGACGATGATCGCGGCGCTGCTGTTGATCCCGGCGATCGGCACCCAACGCACCTTCCTGGTCTTCGCCCTCGCCCTCGGGCTGGTCGCGAGCGCCGGCCTCGGCTGGCGCTTCCTCGCGGTGCCGGCGCTGCTGGCGCTCGTCGTCGCCGCTCCGGTCGGGACGATCAAGGCGGCCGACACGGGCCGCGTCCTCCACGAGGACGAGACCGCCCACCAGTACGCCCGGGTGGTCGAACGCGACGACGGCTCGCGCGCCCTGGAGCTCAACGAGGGCCAGGCGGTCCACTCGCTCTACCGGCCGGGCAGCTACCTGACCGACGACTACTGGGACGGCCACCTCGTCCTTCCCTTCGCCGCCCGGGCTCAGCCACCGCGACGGATCGCGATCCTCGGCAACGCCGGCGGCACCGTCGCCCGCGCCTTCGGCGGCTACTTCCCCCGCACCGAGGTCGACGCGGTCGAGATCGACGGCGAGCTGACCGATCTGGGGCGCCGCTACCTCGATCTCCGCAACCCGAGGATGCGGGTCTTCGCCGAGGACGCGCGGCCCTGGCTGGAGCGCTCGGCGGGTGGCTACGACGCGATCATGGTCGACGCCTACCGCCAGCCCTACATCCCCTTCTACCTGGCGACGGAGGAGTTCTTCGAGCTGACCCGCGACCGCCTGGCGCCGGGGGGGATGACGATCGTCAACGTCGGCCATCCCGAGGGCAGCTCGGAACTGGAGCGGGTCCTGGCGGCGACGATGAGGACCGCCTTCCCCCGCGTCCTGCGCTACCCGATCGAGCCCACCAACACGCTGCTGGTTGGTGGTGGGCCGCGGCTCTCGGCGGAGCGCCTGGAGCGGCGCGCGGCGACGCTTCCGCCCGACCTGAGGCCGCTGGCGCGGCGGGCGGCCACGAGCCTCGAGGGTGGCTTCGAGGGCGGCGAGGTCTACACCGACGACCATGCCCCGGTCGAGTGGCTGGTCGACTCTTCGTTGCTGGAATACGCGAATGGCGAATAGGGCCAAAGCGTGGCTGGTGACGGGGCCGATCGGGCGCGGTTTCGCGTTCGCGGTCGATTTCGCGGTGGCGCTGCGGGACGTCGTTTCGTCTAGGGTCAAACGCTGATGGAGACGAGCGTCACAGAGCTTTCCGACTCGAAGGTCCGGGTCGACGTAGAGGTCCCGGCGGAGGACGTCGAGAAGGGCGTCAACCGGGCCGCCCGTGCGCTCGCGCGGGAGATGCGACTGCCCGGGTTCCGCAAAGGCAAGGCGCCGCCGTCGTTGGTGATCCAGCGGCTCGGATTCGGCCCGGTCCTCGAGGAGGCGATCCGCGAGTCGCTGCCCGGTTGGTACGAACGGGCGCTGCTCGGCTCCCGGGTCAGCCCGGTCGGCGACCCGAGCGTGGAGATCGTCGCCGCGCCCGAAGCCGAGGGCGAGCCGCTGAGCTTCAAATTCGAGATCGCGGTGCGGCCGAAGGCGACGCTCGGCGATTACAAGGGACTCGAGGTCGGCCGCGCCGACACCGAGGTCCCCGACGACATCGTCGACCGCGAGGTCGAGCGGATCCGGGAGGGCTCGGGCCGCCTCGAGCAGGTCGACCGGGCCGCCGCCGAAGGCGACTCGCTGGTCATGGACTTCGAGGGGTTCCTCGACGGCAAGGCCTTCGAGGGCGGCGCCGCGAGCGATTACCGGCTCGAGCTCGGCAGCGGCTCGCTGATCGAGGGCTTCGAGGAGCAGCTCACCGGAGCCGCGGCCGGCGACGAGCGCAAGGTCGAGGTCACCTTCCCCGACGACTACCAGGCCGAGCAGCTGGCCGGCGAAGACGCGGTCTTCAAGGTCAAGGTCAAGGAGGTCTGGGAAAAGGTCCTGCCCGATCTCGACGACGACTTCGCCTCCGAGGCGACCGAGTTCGACACCCTGGCCGAGCTCCGCACCGACATCGAGGAGCGGCTCGTCGAGGCGGTCGGGGAGCGGATCGAGCAGGACTTCCGGGTGGCCGCGATCGACGCCGCCGTCGAGACGTCCACGATCGACCTCCCCGACGACCTCGTCAAAGCCCGAGCCCAGGAGCGGCTCGATCGCTTCCAGCGACAGATCGCCTCGCAGGGGATGGACCCCGCGGCCTTCTTCCAGATGCAGGGCAAATCGATCGACGAGGTGCTCGAGGAGTCGATGCCCGACGCCGAGAAGGAGCTGCGGCGGGAGGCCGTTCTCGCGGCGGTCGCCGAGGCCGAGGAGATCGAGGTCGGCGACGAGGAGATGGTCGAGGCCCTCGCCCACACCGCCGAGCACGAGCGCACGACCCCGGAGAAGTTGCTGGAGCGGTTGCGGGAGGACGGGCGCGACGAGATGGTCCGCGAGGACATCCGGGTGCGGAAGGCGATCGACGTCGTTGCCGACGCGGCGACACCGATCCCGATCGGGCAGGCCGAGGCGCGCGAGCAGCTGTGGACGCCCGAGAAAGAGCGCGAGGCGGCCGGCGGGCTCTGGACTCCCGGGTCGGACTGAGCCCCGGTTTTCCGACTGAGCGGCTTCTATAGAGTGCGCGAACGATGAGTCCTCTGGTCCCAATGGTTGTCGAGCAGACCTCGCGCGGCGAGCGGTCGTTCGACATCTACTCGCGGCTGCTCAACGAGCGGATCGTCTTCCTCGGCTCTGCCGTCAACGACGAAATCGCCAACCTGATCGTCGCCCAGCTCCTCCACCTCGAGTCCGAGGACCCGGACAAGGACATCAGCCTCTACGTCAACAGCCCTGGCGGCTCCGTGTACGCCGGTCTGGCGATCTACGACACGATGCAGTTCATCAAGCCCGATGTGCAGACGATCTGCTGCGGGATCGCGATGAGCATGGGCGCGCTGCTGCTTGCCGGCGGCGCCGCCGGCAAGCGGATGTCGCTGCCCAACTCGAAGATCCTCATCCATCAGGTCTCCTCGGGCTTCGAAGGCCAGGCGACCGACATCGAGATCCACGCCAAAGAGATCATCGACGTCCGCCGCCGCCTCGACGAGATCCTCGCCAAGCACACCGGCCAGCCGTTCGAGAAAGTCACGAACGACACCGATCGCGACTACTTCATGAGCGCCGAGGAGGCCAAGGAGTACGGCCTCGTCGACCGCGTCATCGAGCACCACTGAGGCGCGCCGGCCTCCTCGTCCTGGCCCTCCTCGCAGTTCCCGCCTCCGCCCACGCCTCGAACGGCGGCACCGACTTCTTCGACCACGTCTTCCCGCTGCCCGGCCCGCACGCCGCCCGCGGTGCGATCGGCGAGTTCGGGGCGCCGCGGAGCGGCGGCCGCGTTCACGAGGGCTTCGACCTCCTCGCCGGCTGCGGCGCCCGGATCGTCTCGGTGCGGGGCGGGCGGGTGCGGCGGACCGGCTATGACCCGGTCCTCTACGGCCACTACGCGCTGATCCACGGCGAGGGCGAGCGGCGCAGCTACTTCTACGCCCACCTCGCCGGGCCGGCCGGCGTGCGCATGGGCGAGACCGTGCTCACCGGCGAGCGGCTCGGCCTGGTCGGCAAGACCGGCAACGCCCGCACCGTCGGCTGCCAGCTCCATTTCGAGATTCAGGTCGAGGGGAATCCGATCGACCCGGCACCCTCGCTGCGCCGCTGGGACCGCTACAGCTGAATTTCGTCCGTCTTCGCTCAAGTCCGCCCGGCGGCGGTCGATCGGTGGCGAGATGGAGACCGTCGAGCAAAAGCCGATCACGGCCGAGGAAGCCGATCAGGGCTACAGGGCCCTGCGCAGGGCCGTCACCCTCGGGGGGCTGCTCCTGCTGGCGGTCGCCGTCTTCGCCGCCGTCAACGACTTCCCCCGTTGGGAGGTCTACTTCGCCGCGGTCGTCCTCGGCTACGGCGTCGGGATGCCGCTCTTCTTCCGCAAGCTGAGGAAGGACCTCGACGCCCGGGTGCGGGCGACCGAGATGGGCGAGATTCAGCCCGGCCCCGAGAGCTGACGTTCGAACCAGAGGTCGGCTTTGCGGTTGCCGTTGTAGTCGGGCACCTCGCCGTAGCCGGCCGATCGGTAGAGGGCGACCGCAGGCTCGAGATAGGCGGAGGTGTCGAGCCGTACCGCGCGGCAGCCGCGCTCGCGGGCGATCCGCTCGAGCTCGACGATGATCGCGCCGCCGAGTCCCTCACCCCGATGCTCGGGGACCACGTACATGCTCTTGATCTCGGCGATCGCGGTGTCGAGGTGGCGGACGCCGCCCAGCGCCGCCGGCTCGCCACCGGTGAGCCCGAGCAGGAGAACGCCGTCCGGCGCCACCAGGTCGTACGGCGGCCCGGCGGCGATTTCTGCCTCGACGTCGACCAGCTCCGGGTCGAGCGGGCCGTCGGCCTCGCGGATGAACTCGGCGTAGAGGGCGGCGGCCCGAGCGTCGTCCCTGGAGATCTCGACGAACTCGACGCTCACGCCGGGTCGACCGGCAGCTCGTACTCGATCCAGGTCGATTTCTCGACATCGAAGCTGTCGTAGAGGCGCTGGGCGGTTTCGTTGTCGGGTGCGGTCGACCACTCGAGCCGCGGCGATCCGCGTTCACGGGCGACCTCGGCACAGGCCTCGATCAGCGCCCGCCCGACTCCCTTGCCGCGGGCGCCGGCATCGACGTAGAGGTCGTTCATCAAGACCGTCTCGATCGCGCTGACGGAGGAGAAGGTCCAGTACATGCAGGCGTAGCCCACGAGCTCCCCGTCGCTCCAGGCTCCGAGAAGCATGCCGTCGTCGCTGGGGGCCAGGAAGCGGCGGAAGAAGTCGCGGTTGCGGTCCTCGCGGATCTCGTCGGCTTCGTAGAAGCCTTGGTAGGCGGCGACCATCGGCAGCAGCGTCTCGTACTGCCGCTCGGCGATCGCTTCGATCCGTGGCTTCTCGGACACGTTGGGAGCATAGGTATTTGCACGGGCAGGGACGAGGGCGGGGGCGCCGTAAACGACCCCAACGAACTTCGCCGGCCGGCAGTTCGCTCCGTCTAAGCTTGGAGCGCGAAGCCGGTAGGCCAACTACCGCCCCGCAAGGAGGGGATCCCCCTGGCACGTCCCACAGACTCGAACGAGCAACTCCTCTGCAGCTTCTGCGGCAAGTCGCAGCGCCAGGTAAAGAAGCTGATCGCCGGTCCCGGCGTCTACATCTGCGACGAGTGCATCGACCTCTGCAACGAGATCATCGACGAGGAGCTCACGGTTACCCCCGCGATCGAGCTCGAGAACCTGCCGAAACCGCAGGAGATCAACGAAGTGCTCGAGGAGTACGTGGTCGGCCAGGACGCCGCCAAGCGGGCACTCTCCGTCGCCGTCTACAACCACTACAAGCGGGTCCAGATGGTGCAGTCCGAGGAGGCCGACATCGAGCTGCAGAAGTCGAACATCATGCTGCTCGGCCCGACCGGCTGCGGCAAGACCCTGCTGGCGCAGACCCTGGCGCGGATCCTCAACGTCCCATTCGCGATCGCCGATGCGACGGCGCTGACCGAGGCCGGCTACGTCGGCGAGGACGTCGAGAACATCCTCCTGAAGCTGATCCAGGCCGCCGACTACGACGTCAAGAAGGCCGAAACGGGGATCATCTACATCGACGAGATCGACAAGATCGCGCGCAAAGCCGACAACCCGTCGATCACCCGTGACGTCTCCGGCGAAGGGGTCCAGCAGGCGCTCCTCAAGATCCTCGAGGGGACGTCCGCCTCGGTGCCACCCCAGGGCGGGCGCAAGCACCCGCACCAGGAGTTCCTGACGATCGACACCACCAACATCCTCTTCGTCTGCGGCGGCTCCTTCGCCGAGCTCGACAAGGTGATTGAGCGCCGGGTCGGCGACAACGGCATGGGCTTCGGCGCCGCGATCACCTCCAAGGAACACAAGGACACCGGCGAGTGGTTCGAGAAGGTCCTGCCCGAGGACCTCATGGAATACGGGCTGATCCCCGAGTTCATCGGCCGCCTCCCGGTCGTCGCCGCGATCCACCAGCTCAGCCGCGATGACCTTGTCACGATCCTGACCGAGCCCAAACACGCCCTCACGAAGCAGTTCGTGCGCTTCTTCGAGTTCGACGACATCGAACTCGTCTTCGCCGAGGACAGCCTCGAGGCGATCGCCGACAAAGCGCTCGAGCGCGAGACGGGCGCTCGCGGCCTGCGGTCGATCCTCGAGGAGACACTGCTCGACGTCCAATTCGAGCTGCCGTCGCGGCGCGACGTCACCAAGTGCGTCGTCACCAGGGAGACGATCGCCCAGGGGCGTCGCCCGACCCTGGTCACCGAGGCCGCCCAGCAGGACATCGGCCCGGCCGAGGACGACCTCGGCGAGGAAACCGCGTAGCGCGGCGAGTTAGTCGGGCATACGACGCATAAATCGCCGCGTAGACTCGCGCTCCCATGGCGAGCGCGATCAGAGAAAAGCTCGAGGCGACGACCCGCTACGACCCGACCGAGGTCGAGCGGCGCGTCTTCGCGGAATGGATCGAGGGCGGTTACTTCCACCCGGAGGCCTCGGGCGCGCCCGAGGAGAATTTCTCAGTCTCGATCCCGCCGCCGAACGTGACCGGCGCCCTGCACATGGGCCACGCCCTCAACGGCTCGATGCAGGACGCCCTGGTCCGGATGAACCGGATGCGGGGCCGCAACACGCTCTGGACGCTCGGCACGGACCACGCCGGGATCGCCACCCAGGCGGTGGTCGAGAAAGAGCTGAAGAAGGAAGGCAAGAGCCGCCATGACCTCGGCCGCGAGGCCTTCGTCGAGCGGGTCTGGGAATGGAAAGAGCAGTACGGCTCGACGATCGTCGAGCAGTACAAGCGACTCGGCGCCTCCTGCGACTACGAGCGCGAGCGCTTCACCCTCGACGAGGGCTACGTCCGCGCCGTCTACCGCGTCTTCAAGGTCCTCTTCGACAAGGGCTACATCTACCGCGACAACTACATGGTCAACTGGGACCCGGGCTCGCGCTCGGCGATCTCCGATCTCGAGGTCGAGAACCGCGAGGTCGAGGATGTCCTCTACTCGATCGACTACCCCGTCGAGGGCTCGGACCGGGTGCTGACCGTCGCCACCGTACGGCCGGAGACGATGCTGGCCGACACCGCCGTCGCCGTAAACCCCGGCGACGAGCGCTACGCCGGCCTGGTCGGCAAGCACTGCGTCCTGCCGCTGGTCGGGCGGCGGCTGCCGATCATCGCCGACGACCACGTCGACGTCGAGTTCGGCACCGGGGCCCTGAAGATCACCCCCGGCCACGACGTCAACGACTTCGAGATCGGGCGCAAGAACGGGCTCGAGGAGATCGGCGTGATCGGCCCCGACGGGCGTATGACCGAGGAGGCGGGCGAGTCCTACGCCGGCCTCACCGTCGCCGAGGCGCAGGCGGCCGTCGTCGAGGCGTTGCGGGCGGAGGGGGCCCTGCGCGACGAGCAGCCCTACGCCCACTCGGTCCCGTTCTCCCATCGCTCGGGGGAGCGGATCGAGCCGCTGATCTCGCTGCAGTGGTTCTGCCGCATGGACGAGCTCGCGAAGCCGGCGATCGAGGTCGTCGAGCGCGACGAGGTGCGGATCGTCCCCGACCAGTGGAAGCGCGTCTACCTCGAATGGATGCGCGAGATCCGCCCCTGGTGCGTCTCGCGCCAGCTCTGGTGGGGCCACCGGATCCCGGTCTGGTACTGCGACGCCTGCGAGGTCAAGCCGGTCGTCGCCGAGGTACCGCCGGACCCGTGCACGTGCCCGGAGTGTGGGGCCCCGCTGCGCCAGGAGGACGACGTGCTCGACACCTGGTTCAGCTCCGCGCTCTGGCCCTTCGCCACGCTCGGCTGGCCCGACGACACCCCCGAGCTGCGCGCCTTCTACCCGAACAGCTTCCTGACCACGGCGCGGGAGATCCTCTTCCTCTGGGTCGCGCGGATGGTGATGACCGGGATCGAGTTCCCCGGCGACGTCCCCTTCCGCGACGTCTACGTCCACTCGGTGATCCAGGCCCGCGACGGGCGGCGGATGTCGAAGAGCCTCGGGACCGGCATCGACCCGTTGGAGGAGATCGACGTCCACGGCGCCGACGCCCTGCGATTCGGCCTGCTGGCGATGTCCTCGACCCAGGACGTGCGCTACTCCGACGCCAAGGTCGAGCAGGGCCGCGACCTCACCAACAAGCTCTGGAACGCATCCCGCCTGATACTGCTGAATGCCGCTGCGGTCGAGCCCGCGCCGAGCCCGCTCCATGTCGAGGACCGCTGGATCCTCTCGCGGCTCGAGCGCACCATCGCCTCGGTCACCGAGAAGCTCGAGGCCTACGACTTCGCCCATGCCGCCCAGGAGGCCTACTCGTTCTTCTGGTCCGAGCTTTGCGACTGGTACCTGGAGATCGTCAAGCCGCGGCTCTACGACGGCGAGGAAGAGGTCTCCGCGATCCTGCTCTGGTCCCTGGAGCGGGTCCTCGCGCTCCTGCACCCGCTGATGCCGTTCGTGACCGAGGAGGTCTGGCACCACCATCCATCGCGCCGCGGCCACCTCGCCGTGCACCCGTTTCCGGAGGCCGACCAGTCGCTGTTCGACCCCGCCGCCGAGAGCGACGTCGAGGGCGGCATCAGGCTGACCCGGCGCCTGCGGGCCTGGCGCGACATGGCCGAGGTCCCGGTCGGCAGCACCCTGGCGGCCCGGTTCGACGGCGTCGAGCCGCAGGAGTTCGTCGGCCGCCTCTCGCGCTTCGAGTTCGGCGACGGCGACGCCGAAGCGGTCGCCTCGATCGGGCCGGTTCGTGTCCTCGCCTCCGACCGGCTCGACGCCGAGGCGGTCTCGGCGCGGGTCGAGAAGCGGCGCGAGGAGCTGCGCTCGGAGGTCGAGCGGGGCGAGCGCAAGCTCGCCAACGAGGGCTTCGTCGCCAAGGCCCCGGCCGAGGTGGTCGAGGAGGAGCGCGGCAAGCTCGAGCGCTACCGCTCCGAACTCGAGGAACTGGGATAGACCCCGAGGCCTACCTCGATTCGCTCGAGCCGATCGGTTGGAAGCTCGGCCTCGAGCGCATGCACCGGCTCAATACCGCCCTGGGGATGCCCCAGCACCGCTTCGCCTCGATCCACGTGGTCGGCACCAACGGCAAGTCCTCGGTGACGCGGATGACGGCGGCGCTGCTCGAGGCCCACGGGCTCGCGACCGGCGCCTGCGTGTCCCCGCATGCCGGCCGCTGGTCGGAGCGGATCCTGCTCCGCGGCAAGGAGATCGGGCCGGCCGAGTTCGCGGCGGCCGCGCAGCGGGTCGCCGACGCCGCGGCGATGGTCGACCGGACGCTCGACGAGGGGGAGGAGGCGACCCAGTTCGAGATCGCGACCGCGACCGCCTTCGTCGCCTTCGTCGCCGCCCGCCTCGACGTGGCCGTGGTCGAGGCCGGCCTCGGCGGTCGCCTCGACGCGACCAACACGATTCCCTCCAAAGTCACGGTCCTTACCTCGGTCGGCCTCGACCACACCGAGTGGCTGGGGGAGACCGAGGAGGAGATCGCGGCCGAGAAGCTCGCCGTCCTCCACCACGGCACCACCCTCGTCCTCGGGCGGGTGTCCGAGCCCGTCGCGGCCCTGGCCCAGAGCGTCGCCTCCGAGCGCGGCGCCCGGCTCGTCGTCGCTCCCGAGGACCCCGGCACCGAGCTGCGGCTGCGCGCGCCCGGGTCCTACCAGCGACGCAACTTCGCCTTGGCGCTCGCCGCCGCCGAGGCGTTCCTGGGCGAGCTCGACCCCGAGCGCGTCGCCGCGGTCGCCGCCGGGATCGCCATCCCCGGCCGCCTCGAGCGCATCGCCGAGGACCCGCCGACCTACCTCGACGCCGCCCACAATCCCGACGGCGCCCGCGCCCTCGCCGAGTCGCTGCCCGAGCTGGCGCCAGGCCCGATCGTCGCCATTCTCGCGATCCTCGCCGACAAGGACGCCGAGGGCATCGTCGCGGCCTTGGCGCCGGCGATCAAGTGCATCGTCGCCACCGAAATCCCCGCCGACGGGCCGATAAGTCCGGCCGCAGCCGACAATTCGGCCCATCGGCGGGGATGGGGGGCGGGGGAGCTGGCCGAGATCTGCGTCCGGGCGGGGGTTGGGGCCGAGGCAGTGCCCGAACTCGCGGCGGCCGTCTCCCGCGCTCGCGAGCTGGCGAGAGAAATAGATGGCGGCACCCTGCTCGTGACCGGCTCCCACTACGTCCTGGGACCTGCCCGGGCTGCCCTTTCGTAGTACCTCTGTGCGACTATTCGGGCATGGATCGAGGGGCCGGATCGGAACTGCTTTCGATGATGGCGCTCGTCGCCGCGGTGGTCGCCGCCGTGATCCTCGTTTTCTTCGGAATCGGCTATCTGTTCGGAAGTCTCTTCCTCTGACAGGGTTCTCGGCCGCGGTGGAGAAGTAGAGTGCCGCTTCCCACCAAGGGGCTCCAGCCATGTCTCTAGCGATATTCGGAATCACCAACGACGGCCTGAACCTGGTCGTGACGCTCTTCGTGCTGATGCTCGTCGTCGTCTGGCTTGCCCTGATCGTCTACACGTACCTCGATGCCAGGCGCCGCGTCTCCGATCCGTTCCTGGTCGGCTGCGCGACGATCGCCGCCTTCATCCCCTACATCGGGACCGCCGTCTACGCGATCCTGCGGCCGCCGGAGTTCCTCGAGGACGCTCACGAGCGTGAGCTCGAGATCCGCGCCGCCGAGCTCCGCGTGCGGCAGCTGACCGAGCTCTCGTGCCCCAACTGCGAGTACCCGGTCGAGAAGAACTACCTTCGCTGCCCGAACTGCCAGCACCGGCTCAAGGACCCGTGCCCGACCTGCAGCAAGCCGGTCGACCCGCGCTGGACCCTGTGCCCCTACTGCGAATCCGAGCTGGCGCCGCGGCGCCGCTCGAAGGCGCCCCCGCGCGAGGGCCGGGACCGGTCGCGTGGTCAGGAGGAGCGTCAGCAGTCGCGCTCCCCCGAGGAGCGACCGGCACCGAAACGTCGGCCGCGCAAAGAATCCCCGACCTCCGATTCGAAACAAGAGCCGGCCACGCGCTCCGCCTCGAAGCAGGACGCGGATTCCCCCAAACGACAAAAAAGGAGCACCAGCCGTGAGCCGGACCCTGATCCTCGTCAAGCCTGACGCCTTCGAACGCGCCCTGACCGGTGAGGTCCTTGCCCGCTTCGAGCGCAAGGGGCTGCGGATCGTCGCCCTGAAGAAGATGCAAGCCGATGAGGCGATCGCCAACGAGCACTACGCCGAGCACTCCGAGAAGCCGTTCTTCGGCGAGCTGGTCGAGTTCATCACGGGCGGGCCACTGGTCGCGGCCGTCCTCGAGGGCGCCGAGGCGGTCCCCGCCGCCCGCCAGTTGATCGGGGCGACGAACCCGGTCGAGGCCGCTCCGGGCTCGATCCGCGGCGACTACGCGCTCGAGGTCACCTTCAACATGGTCCACGGCTCCGACTCCGACGAGTCCGCCGAGCGCGAGATCGGGATCTGGTTCCCCGAGCTGACTTGAGCGTCATCCTCGCTTCCGGGTCGCCCCAGAGAAGCGAGATCCTCGGCAGGCTGGGCATCGAGTTCGAGGTCATTGTCCCCGGCGTCGAGGAGCTGAGCGGGGGGGACCCGGCTGTCGAGGTGCTCGAGAACGCGCGGATGAAGGCCGAGGCCGTTGACTCGTCCTCAGATCGCCTCGTCATCGCCTGCGACACCGACGTGGTCCTCGACGGCAAGGCTCTTGGCAAGCCCAGGGACGCTACGGAGGCGCGGTCTTACTTGGATCGGATGGCGGGGCGGGCCCATGACGTGCTCAGCGGTCTCGTCGTGGTCGAGGACGGGGAGGAGCGGTTCGGGGTCGAACGCACGACCGTGGTCTTCCACGAGCTCTCCGAGGCCGAAAAGGAGCGCTACGTGCGCTTCGGCGAGTGGCAGGGGCGCTCGGGGGGCTACGCGATCCAGACCCTCGGCTCGACCTTGGTCGAGCGGGTCGAGGGCAGCGTCTCCAACGTGGTCGGCCTCCCGGTCGGGTTGCTCGCCGAGCTGGCGCCGCGGTTGCTCGATCGCGCCTGACCCTGGCCGGCTTGCGGGGTCTGGGATGATTTCCCCCTGGAATTCAAGGGATTTCACAGATGGGCTTGATCGGTTCGCTGAAAGGTCGGGATATGGCCGTAGATCTCGGCACCGCGAACACGCTCGTCTACGTTCGCGGCCGCGGCATCGTGCTCTACGAGCCCTCGGTCGTCGCGATCGACTCCTCGACCGGACAGGTCCATGCGGTCGGGTCGGAAGCGAAGCAGATGCTCGGCCGCACGCCGGGCAACATCACCGCGATCCGGCCCCTCAAGGACGGCGTCATCGCCGACTTCGACATCACCGAACAGATGCTGCGGCACTTCATCAAGCAGGTGCACTCGAACCGCTTCGCCCACCCCCGGGTCGTCGTCTGCGTGCCCTCCGGGGTGACCGGCGTCGAGAAGCGCGCCGTCGAGGAGGCCTGCCTCTCGGCCGGCGCCCGCAAGGCGTACCTGATCGAGGAGCCGATGGCGGCAGCGATCGGCGCCGGGCTGCCGGTCGCCGAGCCGACCGGGTCGCTGATCGTCGACATCGGCGGCGGCACCACCGAGGTCGCGGTCATCAGCCTCGGCGGGATCGTCGTCTCGCAGTCGATCCGGATCGGTGGCGACGAGCTGGACGAGGCCTTGGTCGGCCACTGCAAACACCGCCACAAACTGGCGATCGGGGCGCAGACCGCCGAGGAGATCAAGGTCAAGGCCGGATCGGCCTCGCCGCTGCCGCAGCCGGTCGAGGTCGAGATCCGCGGCCGCGACCTGGTGTCCGGGCTCCCGAAGACCGTCACCCTCGGCTCCGACGAGGTCCGCAAGGCCCTCGACGAGACCGTCGGCCACATCATCGACGCGGTCAAGGACACCCTCGATCGCACCCCTCCCGAGCTGGCCGGGGACATCATGGATCGCGGCATTACGCTTGCCGGTGGCGGCGCTCTGCTGCAAGGACTTGAGCAACGGCTGCGCGATGAGTGCCAAATGCCCTGTCAACTGGCAGAGTCACCGCTGACCTGCGTGGCGGTCGGCTCCGGCATCTCGCTTGAGGAGTTCGAGGCGATCCATCGCGCCAACTCCAACTAGGCATCTGACGTGTACCGAAAGCAAGTACGCCGCCGCCGGGCGGTCTTGGCGCTTCTCATCATCAGCTCCTTCGTGTTGCTGACGATCACCTATGGGCAGAGCTCGGGCGGCCTCCAGCGCGGCGTCAGCACCGTCTTCAGCCCGCTCCAGGACGCTGCCGATCGCGCCCTGAAGCCGGCCCGCGACCTCGTCGACTGGTTCGACAAGACCTTCGACGCGCGCGGCGAAAACAGCAAGCTGAAGGACGAACTCGAAGTTGCCCGTGAGGGCGCCGTCGCCGGCCAGACGGCGATTCAGGAGAACGCGCAGCTGCGCAAGGCGCTCGGCTTCAACCGCAGCCCGGCGATGGTCGAATCCGGTCTCGATCCTGTCGGTGCCAGGGTCGTCGCCAGGGCGCCGATCATCTGGACCTCGGCGGTGACGATCGACGCCGGCAGCGACGACGGCGTCCGGCCCAACGACCCGGTGATGAGCGGTAGCGCGATGATCGGGCGGGTCACCTCGGTCGAGGGCGGCTCGGCGCAGGTGACGCTGATCTCCGACGACTCGAGCGCGATCTCGGCCAAGATCCTGCCGGGCGGGATCCAGGGCGTGATGCGCCCCGTGATCGGCGACCCCGAAGAACTGATCCTCGACTACATCGAGACCACGGAGCCGATCGAGATCGGCTCGCCGGTGGTTACCTCCGGCTGGGAAGCCCAGGGCCTCGAATCGCGCTTCCCGCCGGACCTCCCGATCGGCGAAATCACGAAGGCCCCCCTCCTCGAACAGGAGGCCAGCCAGCAGGTGCGCCTGCGGCCCTACGCGGACCTTCCCAACATCGACCTGGTCCAGGTCCTGACCGGCGGCTCGCGCCGATGATCGTCACCCCGAGGATCACCGTGCGCCTGGTCCTGATCGTGATCGTCGGCGTCCTGCTCCAGCTCAGCTTCTTCTCGCGGGTCGCCGTCTTCCACACCAGCCCCGACGTGCTGCCGGCGCTGGTCGTTTCGCTCGGCCTGCTCGGAGGCAGCATGACCGGCGCCGTCACCGGCTTCTCGATCGGGCTCCTGGTCGACTGCCTGATGGTCACGTCGCTCGGCGCCAGCTCGCTGGTGTTGCTCAGCACCGGCTACCTGGCCGGGCTCTTTCGCGAGCGCTTCGAGATCCACAGCGCCCTGGTCCCGCCCCTGATGTGCATGGCGCTGACCCTGTTCGCCGAGATCGGCTACGCGGCAACCCAGGTGATGCTCGGGATCGATTCGACGGTCAGCTTCCTGATCGTCCGCGACATGCTGGTCAAATCCGTCTACGCGTTCTTCCTCGGCTGGCCGATCTACCTGCTGGTGCGCCGGATCCTGCGGCCCGCCCTGGTCGAGGAGCCGCGGGCCCGTCGCAAACGGCGCGACCCGACCGTTTTGGGAACCTGAGTAGATGTACTTGAGCAACGACGACCGCGGCCCCGGGATGACGAGTTCGATGGCGCTCCGGATCGGCATCTTCGGTGGCTTCGCCCTGGTCCTCTTCGGGATCCTCTTCTTCCGCCTCTGGTTCCTGCAGATCCTCAACGGCGAGGAGTACCTGGCCGACGCCAACAGCAACCGCACCCGCGAAATCCGGGTGACCGCGCCGCGCGGGGAGATCCTCGACCGCGACGGCAACGTGATCGTCACCAACCGGACCAGCCTGGCGCTGCAGGTCAACCCGGCCAAGATGCCCGAAGACGAGAGCGAGAAACGGGCCGAGCTGGCGGAACTGGCGCGGCTCGTGAACGTGAGTCCCAAACAGCTGCGACGCACGCTCCACAAGGAGCTCGAGGCTGCCCCCGGCCTGCCGGCCACCCTGCGACAGGACGTCGGCAACTACCTCGTCTACTACCTCGAAGAGAACAAGGGCAAGTTCCCCGGCGTCGACGTCGAGCGTGTCTTCGTGCGGAGTTACCCGCACGAAACCCTCGCCGCCCACACCGTCGGCTACACCAGCGAGGTGACCGAAGAACAGCTCGAAGAACCGCAGTACGAGCACCTCGAGCCGGGCGACACGATCGGCGTCGACGGGGTCGAGGACACCTACGACGAGTACCTGCGGGGCACCCCGGGGGTGACCCGTATCCAGGTCGACGCCTTCGGGCAGCCGACCCCGGGCGGCAAGCTGGTCTCCCAGAATCCCGTCCCGGGGAACAACCTGCAGCTGACGATCGACCCCGACGTCCAGTCGGCGGGCGAATTCGCCCTCTCCTCGACCGGGCTGCGCGGCGCCTTCATCACGATGGACGTCCACAACGGCGAAATCCTCGGCATGGGCTCCTACCCGACCTACGACCCCGACGTCCTCACCCCCCCGATGACCCAGGCCGAAGTCGACCGCCTCTACCGCGATGAAATCCTGGCTCCGCTGACGAACCGGGCGATCGCCGCGGTCTACCCATCGGGCTCGACCTTCAAGATCGTCACCGCCCTGGCGGCGCTCGAAAACGGCGTCATCTCACCCGCGGACGTGATCGAAGACCCGGGCTCGATCACGGTCGGCGAACAGACCTTCACCAACGCCGGCGAAGCGGCGAACGGCTCGGTCAGCCTCGTCTCGGCGCTCGAAGTCTCCTCCGACGTCTATTTCTACGAACTCGGCTGGGACATGTGGGACAAGGGCTACCTGCAGCAGTGGGCCCACAACCTCGGGATCGGCCGAGATCCGGGCATCGACCTGCCCGGGGCGGCCAAGGGCCTGCTGCCGACGCAGAAGTGGCGTGACCAGCTCGCCGCCGAAGGCGAAGCCGAAGGCCGCCCCTGGTCGGCGGGCGACAACATCCAGCTGGCCACCGGCCAGGGAGACCTGCAGACCAACCCGCTGCAGATGGCGCTCGCCTACGCCACGCTGGGCAACGGCGGCACCGTGGTCACGCCCCACGTCGGCAAGGAAATCGATGACTCGGCCGGGCGCGTTATCGAGGAATTCACGCCGGGGCCGCAGCGGCACGTCCGCATCGACCCGACCTTCAGGGCCGACATCATGGAAGGCCTGCACGACGCAGCCCAGAGCGGCGCCGGCACCTCCTACGACATCTTCGGGGGCTTCCCGATCGAAGTTGCGGGCAAGACGGGCACGGCGGAACGGCCGCCCAACCCGGACCAATCTTGGTTCGCGGTGCTGGCTCCGTACCCCGACCCCGAGATCGTCACCGTAGTCACCTTCGAGGAAGGCGGCTTCGGCGCCGACACCGCGGCCCCGGCCGCGAAGTCGATCCTGGAAGCGTATTTCGCCAAACAGCTGACGGCTGACGGCGAAGAAGAAGGGCTCGAAGGCGAAGAAGAAGTCGAAGCGACGGAAGAAGAAGTCGAATGAACGTCGCCACCCGCACCCGTCGCGCGCGGCCGGAACCGTTCTCGA
The DNA here is from genome assembly GCA_036524375.1 of Solirubrobacterales bacterium. Taxonomy (GTDB): domain Bacteria; phylum Actinomycetota; class Thermoleophilia; order Solirubrobacterales; family 70-9; genus VRUE01. Next base: position 30,172 of record DATDCK010000005.1, read on the forward strand.
TGCGGCCCGGGATCGCCGAGCGCCTCAGCCTCCCCTACATGGACGGCGGGCTCGCTTTCGCCGCCGCCGGACTGGCAATTGCCAGCATCTTCGTCCTCGCCCAGACCACCAGCCACGACGTGCCCGGAGACCCCGGGTACTACAGCGATCGCCAAACGATCTACGCTTTACTAGGGATCGTCGGTATGTACGTTCTCGCCCGCGTCGACTATTCGCGGTTCCGAGAGCTTCGTGTCGGCATCTACACCTTTCTATGCGTGAGCATCTCTCTAGTTTTCTTTTTCGGGTTCGCGGCGCGAGGCTCACGACGCGCATTCGACCTGCCGTTCTTCAGTTTCCAGCCGTCGGAGCTGGGCAAGCTCTTGCTAGTTCTTGCGCTTGCCGGGTTCGTGATCGACGGCGCCAGGCGCGGTTCGGCCAGGCAGCGCACGGTGCGCTACCTGTGCCTCGGCCTGGCACCGGCTGCTCTCGTCTTCCTACAGCCGGACCTGGGCACCGCATTGGTGTTCGGGGCCATCACCCTCGCCGTGATGTACGTGGGGTGCGTCCCCTGGACGCACTTCGCGGTGATCGGCGCGACGCTCGTCTCTCTGATCGCGTTGGTGCTCGTGATAGCGCCGGCGGCCAACGTGCCGCTGTTGAAGAGCTATCAGCAGGAGCGACTCACATCGTTCCTCGATCCCAGCGCAGACCCCAGCGACGCGGGCTACCAACAGAATCAGGCCAAGACCGCCATCGGCGCCGGAGAGACGACCGGCCGAGGCGATCGGGCCACCCAGACACGGCTCGACTTTGTTCCGGAGCGACACACCGACTTCATCTTTGCGGTGATCGGCGAGCGCTACGGATTCATGGGAGCCGCATTAGTCCTATCCCTGTACGCCCTGCTGATCTGGCGGGCGCTGCGGATCGTGACGCTCTCGAAGAACTCGTACGGAATGCTCGTGGCCGGCGGTATCGCCGCCATGCTGCTGTTCCAGGTCTTCGTAAACGTGGGAATGAATCTCGGGATCATGCCGATCACCGGGATTCCCCTGCCGCTGATGAGCTACGGAGGTTCCTCCGTGCTCGCGACTTTTCTAGCGGTCGGTGTCCTACAGAGCGTGCACATGCAGGCGCGCCTCAGCCAGAAGGGCAGGTTCGCCGGGTGACCCCACCGGGGCACACGGCGCCGCGTACCTATCTGAACTGAGAAAACGATGAAAAAAACAATTCTTGTGTCCGCCGATCGTGGCGAGACACGCGTGGCCGTCCTCGAGTCGAAGGCAAAAGGCGGCAACCGCGACGTGGCGGAGCTCTACATCGAGCGCCGCGGCCGACGATCGATCGTCGGCAACATCTACAAGGGGAAGGTCGACAACGTCCTTCCCGGCATGGAGGCCGCCTTCGTCGACATCGGCCTCGAGCGCAACGGGTTCCTGCACGTCGATGAGATCGTCCTGCCCGACGGCACCCAGGCTCCCAAGCGCGGGCGCGGCAGCGGCAAACGGATCGACGAGCTGATCAAGTCGGGTCAGGAGATCATCGTCCAGGTGGTCAAGGACCCGTTGAAGTCGAAGGGCGCCCGTCTTTCGATGAACGTCTCGATCGCCGGCCGCTACCTCGTCTACGCGCCGCAGGGCAGCGGCGTCGGGGTCAGCCGCCGGCTGACCGAATCCGAGCGCGACCGCCTGCGCAAGATGGTCGACCACACCTACAAGGGACCGGGCGGGCTGATCGTCCGCACCGCGGCCCACGGGGCGAAAAAACCCGACTTCGTCCGCGAGATCGGCTACCTGCACAAGCTCAGCGACGTGCTCGAGCGCCGTGCCGCCCAGACCGAGGCGCCGAACCTGGTCTTCCAGGAGGCCGACCTCCCGGTCCGGGTCCTGCGCGACGTCTTCCTCTCCGACTTCGAGAAGGCGATCATCGACTCGCCGAAGCAGTTCGAACGCGTGACCAGCTTCTTCCAGCGCACCGCGCCGGAGCTGGTCGGCGGGGTCGAGCTCTATGAGGACAAGGAGCGCCTGTTCGAGAAATGGAAGATCGACAAGGAGATCGAGTCGACGCTCAACAAACGCGTCGACCTGCCCTCGGGCGGCTACCTGATCATCGACTACACCGAGGCGCTGACCGTGATCGACGTCAACAGCGGCAGCTTCACCGGCCGCGGCAAGGGCGGCCTCGAGGAGACGATCACCCGGGTCAACACCGAGGCGGCCGACGAGGCGGTCCGGCAGCTGCGGCTGCGGGACATCGGCGGCATCATCGTCATCGACTTCATCGACATGGCGCGGGCCCGGAACCGCGACAAAGTCCTGAAAACGCTGCGCAAAGCACTCGACGCCGACAAGTCGAAGAGCTACGTCGTCGAGGTATCGCCGCTGGGCCTGGTCGAGATGACCCGGCAGAACGTCACCGACGGGGTTCGCGAGATCCTCACCGTCCCGTGCCCGACCTGCGAGGGCGAAGGAGTCGTCCTCTCGGCCGAGACGGTCGCGCTCGAAGGGCTGCGGCAGCTGCGGGAAACCGCCGCCGAAAAAGACGCCGAGGCGTTCCTCGTCCGCGTCAACCCGAAGGTCGCGGCGGAGCTGATCGACCCCGACAGCGGCCTCGCCGAGCTCGAGGAGGAAACCGGGAAGCAGTTCCACTTCGAGGGCGGCGACGCGCTCTCGATCGACACCTTCCAGGTGGTCGAGGCCGGCGCCCGCGAGAAGATCGAGTCGCTTGCCCTGCCCTTCAAGGTCGGCGAGGAGGTTCTCGTCAAGATCGAGGAGCCGCACATGTACAACGCCGACGACGCCGTCGCCAGGGTCGACTCCTACATCGTCAGCGTCAGCGGCGGCGGCCGCTTCGTCGGCGAGCGCAAGCTGGTCCGGATCGAGGCGGTCGAGCGGGCCGCCGCGGTCGCCTCGCTGCTTGGCAACGAGACCGGCAACGGCAACGGCAGCGCCGATGGCGGCGACCGCCAGCTAGAATCCAGCGCCTCGCGCAGTAGCCGTCGTGGCCGCGGAGGCGGTCAGGGCCGGTCGGGCTCAAGCCAGAGCGATAAGGACGAATGAGCATGTACGCAGTCGTAGAGAGCGGTGGAAAGCAGTACAAGGTCGAGAAGGGCACAGCCCTGCTCGTCGATCGCCTCGATGCCAAGGAGGGCGACAAGGTCTCCTTGCGCCCGGTCATGTTCAGGGACAAAGAGGCGATCATCGAGCCCAAGGAGCTGGAGAAGGTGAAGGTCGAGGCGACCGTCGCCGAGCACCTGCGCGGGCCGAAGATCAAAGTCTTCAAATACAAGCCGAAGAAGGGCTACCGCCGCCGCGCCGGCCACCGCTCGGAGCTGACCAGGCTCGAGGTGACCGAGCTGAAAGCGGGCGGGGCCGCGAAAAAAGCGGCGAAAAAACCCAAAGCCAAAGCAAAAGAGGAGGCCGGAGATGGCTCATAAGAAAGGGCTCGGCTCCAGCCGCAACGGCCGCGAATCCAACCCGAACATGCTCGGCGTCAAGGTCTTCGCCGGGCAGAAGGTGACCGGCGGCGAGATCATCGTCCGCCAGCGCGGAACCCGCTTCTGGCCCGGAGAGGGCACCGGCCTCGGCCGCGACCACACGATCTTTGCGACCGCAGCCGGGACAGTTCAGTTCAAGCCGGCTCGCAAGGGTCGCACGATTTCGGTCGTTCAGGACTAGCTGGGAAAGGAGGGGGCGAGGTACCCCTCCCTTACTCGCTGGCCTCCGGCTAGCAACGCTCGACGGGAGGGGCACCACGCCCCCTCCGTCCTCAAGCCGCTGTCGACCGCATGCGGTTGTGAGGAGGGTCGGGTACCGCTCCGTGCGAGCGTTGCTACCCGAAGGGCAGCGAGCTAAGGAGTGGTGCCCGACCCTCCCCTCACTACGCTTCGTCGATGTACGACAGGGCGAAAATCTTCGTTGAAGGCGGCGCGGGCGGCAACGGGTCGGTGTCGTTCCGCCGGGAGGCGCATGTGCCTCGCGGTGGCCCGGATGGGGGCGACGGTGGCCACGGTGGTGACGTCGTCCTCGTTTGCGATTCCTCGCGGCGCGACCTGGCGCCGATGCAGGGCAGCAAGCATTACCGCGCCGGCCGCGGCAGTCACGGCGAAGGGTCCAACCGCCACGGCGCCCGCGGCGAGGATCGCGAGGTCCAGGTGCCGCCGGGGACACAGGGGGAGACCGTCGACGGGGCGACGATCGACCTGGTCGAGCCCGGCCAGCGCGCCGTGGTCGCCCATGGCGGTCGCGGCGGCCACGGCAACAAGCGCTTCGCGAACTCGACCCGGCAGGCGCCGCGCTTCGCCGAGAAGGGGACCGGGGCCGAGTCCGGCTGGATCGAGCTGCGGCTGAAGCTGCTCGCCGACGCCGGCCTGATCGGGCTGCCCAATGCGGGCAAGTCCTCGCTGCTCGGCCGCCTGACGAGGGCCGCCCCGAAGATCGCCGACTACCCCTTCACGACGCTTTCCCCGGCGCTGGGAGTGCTCGACGGCGACGAGCGCCAGGCCGTTCTCGCCGACATCCCGGGGCTGATCGAAGGGGCGGCCGAGGGCGCCGGCCTCGGGCACGAGTTCCTCGCCCACGTCGAGCGCTGCGCGATGCTCGTCCACCTCGTCGACCTCGCCCCGCTCGAGGGAGACCCCGCCGGAAACTACGAGGCGGTCCGCTCCGAGCTCGGCTCCTACGGCGCCGGCCTCGACCGGCTGCCGGAGCTGATCGTCCTCTCGAAGAGCGACCTGCTGCCGCCGGACGATGTCGGAATGGCGATCAAGGAGTGGCGCCAGGGCCGTGGCAGCGGCGCCGTCGACGTCCTCGCCGTCTCATCGGCAACGGGAGCGGGGGTCGAAGAGCTCGGTCAGGCGATCCTGCGCGGGCTGCCGGACTCGATGCGGCCGGCGAAGCCGACCGTCACCGGCCCGGAGCCGGCCGAGTTCGAGGCCGAGCACCGCGTCTACCGCCCGGTCGGGGAGGGCGGCTACTGGGTCGAGCGCGAGGACGACGGCGGCTTCCGGGTCATGGGCCGCGGCGTCGAGCTGCTCTTCGAGCGCCACGACCTCAAAAACGAAGAATCGCTTGCGTACCTCGAGGCCCGTCTCAACGAGATCGGGGTCGTCGCCGCCCTTCGCGCCGCCGGCTTCGAGCCCGGCGATGACGTCAAGGTCGGGGAGCACGTGTTCGAGCTTCATCCGTAACCGGATGCCTGGGGTGCAGGGGAATCTCGCCGTGGCTCTTAGACTGGCCGGGTCATGACCGTCGTCGTCAAGCTGGGCTCATCGATCGTCGCTGCCGACGACGGCTCCCTGCGTGCCGACGTCATCTCCGAGGTCTGTGAGCAGGTGGCGGCGCTGGAGAAGGCCGGCGAGCGGATCGTGATGGTCACCTCGGGCGCGATCGCGCGGGGGATGCGGCTGATGGAGCTGCCGACCCGTCCGCGGGCGATGGACGAGCTGCAGGCCGCCTCGGCGGTCGGCCAGGGCGACCTCTTCCGCGCCTACGAGGAGCGGCTGGCCGCGCACGGGACACACGCCGCCCAGGTCCTCCTCACCGCCGCCGACATCGCGGCACGGACGAACTACCTGAACGCGCGCCAGACCCTGCGCCGGCTGATCGACTGGGGAGTGGTCCCGGTCGTCAACGAGAACGACACCACCGCCACCGACGAGATCACCTTCGGCGACAACGACTTCCTCGCCGCCCAGGTCGCGATCCTGCTCGACGCCCGCCTCCTGGTCCTGCTCACCGACACCGACGGCCTCCACACCGCCGACCCGCGCACCGACCCGGGCGCCGAGCTAGTCGCCGAGGTCGCCGACCAGGCCGCCTTGGCGGCGATGGAGATCGGAGACCGCACATCGGTCTTCGGCTCGGGCGGGATGCGCAGCAAGGTCGCCGCGGCCGGGATGGCGAGCGAGGCCGGGATCCCGGCCGTGATCTGCAACGGGACCCGGGCCGGAACCTTGAGCGCCGCCGCCGCCGGAGAGGCAACCGGCACCCGGTTCAGCGCCCGTGCCGGCAAGGCCTCGAGCTTCAAGCTCTGGCTCAAGTACGCGAAGCCGGCCCGCGGCCGCATCGACGTCGATGCGGGCGCCGCCGGGGTGCTGCGGAAGTCGGCCAGTCTCCTGCCGGTCGGGATAACTGCCGTCGAGGGCGACTTCGAAGCCGGCGATGCGGTCGAGATCGCCGCTTCGGGAACGGTTCTCGGCAAGGGCATAGTCGACTACTCAGCGACCGAGCTGACCCGAGTGATCGGCCTCAAGTCGGCCCAGGTCCGCGAGCTTCTCCCGCATTCTGCCGATGAGGTCATTCACCGCGATCGCTTTGTGTTGGTCTGAGGGCCGGGGCCCCCTCTCCAAAACGCTCGGCGGGAGCCTCGCTTGAGTGTTTTGGGAGGGCGCCCCGGCCCTCATAGCTACCCTTAGCCTCTTGGCAATTTCAACGCCCACCACGACCGAAGTTTGTGAAGCCGCGAAGCTCGCTGCCCTGGTGCTGGCGAGCGCCACGAGCGATGCCAAGGATGCTGCGTTGGCAGCCACGGCGGAGCTCCTCGACGAGCGTGCTGCGGACATTCTCGAGGCCAACGCTGCCGATCTGGGCGACGAGCATGCGGAGGGACTCAGCGACGCCCTTCGAGACCGCTTGACGCTGAGCGCTGAACGGCTCGCCGGGATGGCCGATGGCGTCCGTGCTGTCGCCGCGCTCGAGGACCCCGTCGGCGAGCAGCTCGACCGTCGCACCCTGGAGGGCGGCCTCGACCTGCGCAAGGTCCGCGTCCCGCTCGGGGTGGTCGCCGTCGTTTATGAGGCGCGGCCGAACGTGACGATCGACTGCGCGGCGCTGACGATCAAGAGCGCCAACGCGATCGTCCTACGCGGATCGAGCTACGCCGAGCGCACCAACGGCGCCCTGGCGGCGGTCGCGCGCGAGGCCCTCGGCGAGGCGGGGCTGCCCGTGGACGCCGTCCAGCTGCTCGCCGGCGGCGGCCACGAGGGGCTGGCCGAGCTTGCAACCCAGGACCGCCACGTCGATCTCCTGATCCCGCGCGGGGGCGAAGGCCTGAAGGCAGCCCTCAAGGACGTCGCGACGGTGCCCGTGATCTTCGCCGCCGCCGGCAACTGCCACGTCTACGTCCATTCCGAGGCAGACCTCGAGATGGCCCGTCACATCGTCCTCAACGCCAAGGTCCAGCGCCCCGGCGTCTGCAACGCCGCCGAGACCCTGCTGGTCGACGCCGCCGTCGCCGAGGAGTTCCTTCCCGCTGCCCTGGCCGACCTCCACGCCGCCGGCGTCGAGCTGGTCGGCGACGAGCGCGCCCGCGGCGCCGCCGCAGACGTCGCGATCGGCGCCGCGACCGAGGCGGACTGGGGCACCGAGTTCCTCGACCTCAAGCTCGCGGTCGGCGTCGTCGACTCGCTCGAGGACGCGGTCGACCACGTCAACCGCAACGGAACCCGCCACTCGGAGGCGATCGTGACCGCCTCCGAGCAGGCGTCCGCGCGATTCACCGCCGGCGTCGACGCCGCCGTCGTCTACACCAACGCCTCGACCCGCTTCACCGACGGCTTCGAGTTCGGGATGGGGGCCGAGATCGGCAACTCGACCCAGAAGCTTCACGCCCGGGGGCCGATCGGCCTGCGCGAGCTGACCACCTACAAGTACGTCGTCCGTGGCGACGGCCAGGTGCGTGAGTAGCACCATCGCTGCGAGTGGCATCGGCGTACTCGGCTCGGCGTTCAACCCGCCGCACCTCGGCCACCTGGCTCTCGCCCAGGAGGCGCTCTGGCAGCTGCAACTGAGCGAGGTCGTGCTGGTCCCCACCGGCGAGGCGCCCCACAAGCGGATCGCCGACGACCCCGGGCGCGAGCAGCGGCTGGCGATGACCCGCCTCGCCGCGGCCGACGACGCCCGCTTCACCGTCTCGAGCCTCGAGGTCGAGCGCGAGGGCCCGTCCTACACATATGAGACCTTGGAGCTGCTTGCACGCGAAAGAGAGGACACGGAGCTGGTGTTCGTGATGGGTGCGGACGCTGCCGTGGGCCTCGAGAGCTGGCGCGAGCCGAGCCGTGTCGTCGAGCTGGCCCGCCTCGCCGTCGCCCGTCGCTCCGGCGTCTCTGACGCCGAGGTAGCCGCAGTGATGCGCAGTCTCGGCTGCGATCGCGACCGGGCGACGATGCTGGAGATGCCGGAGTTCGGAGTCTCCTCCTCGGCCGTGCGCGAGCGCGCCGCCTCGGGCCGGCCGCTGCGCTACCTGGTGCCGGAGTCGGTCGCCCGCTTCATCGAGGAGAAGGGGGTCTACTCGTGAGCGGCATCAACTCGGGGGACCTGGCGCTGCGGCTGGCGGAGCTCGCCGACTCGAAAAGCGCCGAGGAGATCGTCGTTCTCGACATGCGCGGCCTCGTCTCCTACACCGACTTCCTGATCATCTGCACGGCCCGCAACGAGCGCCAGGCGAAGGCGGTCGTCGACGAGGCGAAGCTGCAGCTCAAGAACGAGTCGGGGCTGCTCCCTGCGGGCACCGACGGCGAGGGCTCGGCGGGTTGGATCGTGCTCGACTACCTCGATGCCGTCCTCCACGTCTTCACCGAGGAGGCCAGGCAGCGCTATCAGCTCGAGGACCTCTGGCGAGAGGCGCCGAGGGTGCCTATCGACGCTGGCAAAGATGCCGTCCGAGGGGGCATCTACGGTGCCGCGCATGGGTAGCTTCCAGAGGGCCTTCCTGGGCTACCGCCGTCCCGAAGTGGACGCGGCTATTTCGGCACGGGACATCCGCATCGAGGTCCTCCGCCGCGAGGCCGAGGAACTCGGCAAGGAGATCGACGCGAAGGTGGAGCTCGAAGCCGAGCTCGGTCAGCTTTCGGGGATGGTGCTCGAGCGGGAGCGCGAGATCAGGGTCCTCGGCGAGCAGCTGCGCGAGGCAAACGAGCGCTACGACCGCAGCATCGCCTCGCTCGACACGGTCACCGCCCGCCTCCAGGAGATCGAGGCACAGGCCCGTGGCCAGGCGACTCGGATCCGGATGAAAGCGCTGCGCGAGGCGGTCGAGGTCGGGCGCCGGGCGCAGGAGCTCACCGAGGCCGAGGGCAATGGCGCCGGCGTCGAGGCCGACGCGAACGGAGTCTTCTCGGGGCCGGTGCGGATCGACATCGGCCCGCTCGGCGACTACGCCCAGCTTGTCGGGATCGAGGACGCGATCGGCGAGCTCGGCGGCACCGAGATCTCGGTCGAGCGCTTCTCCGAGGGCCGGGCGACCGTCTCGATGAACCTCGAACAGCCGATCGAGCTGCTGCGCGAGCTCGAAGAGCTCTCCTCGCTCGAGTTCAACGTTCGCCGCAACGGCGACGACAACCTGATCCTCGACGTCGACGAGGAGCAGGGCCCGGGCCAGCAGGCCGCGTAGCGCCTCGCCCGCGGATAGCTAGAATTTCGACCCCTCCCGGGGCTGTAGCTCAGCTGGAAGAGCGTCGCGCTGGCAGCGCGAAGGTCAGGGGTTCGAGCCCCCTCAGCTCCACTTCAAGGCAAGCGGTTGGCCATCTGCGCGAGGATGGCGCCATGACTACCGACACCGTCGCCCCCACCTACTCGATCCCCCAGGAGTTCCTCGACTTTCGCGAGACGATCCGCCAGATCGCGACCGAGCGCATCGCGCCGCGCGCCGGCGAGATCGACCGCAAGGGGGAGTACCCGTGGGACGTCCGCGAGCTGCTCGCCGAGCAGGACATCCTCGGCCTGCCGTTCTCCGAGGAGTATGGGGGGACCGGGACCGGGACGCTGATGCTGCAGATCGGAGTCGAGGAGATCGCCAAGGCATGCGCGTCCTCGGCCCTGATCCTGATGATCCAGGAGCTCGGGACGCTGCCGATCCAGCTGTTCGGCTCCGACGAGCTGAAGCAGCGCTTCCTGCCCAAGTGCGCGAGCGGCGAGTGGTCTCCCGCCTTCGCGCTGTCGGAGCCCGAGGCCGGCTCCGACCCCGCCGCGATGCGGACCAACGCGGTCAGCGACGGCGACGAATGGGTGATCAACGGCCAAAAGAGCTGGATCACCAACGCGACGATCGCCGACTTCTACATCGTCTTCGCGATGACCGACCGCGAGAAGCGGCGGATCAGCGCCTTCGTCGTCGAGAAAGAGCGCGATGGCTTCGATCCCGGCAAGCTCGAGCACAAGCTCGGGATCAAGGGCTCGCCGACCGGTTCGCCCAGCTTCGACGACGTCCGCGTCCCCGCCGAGAACCTGATCGGCGAGGAGGGGAGGGGCCTGGCGGTCGCGCTCGGGACCCTCGAGCGGACCCGGCTCGGCGCCGGCGCCCAGGCCGTCGGCATCGCCCAGGGCGCGACCGACTACGCCAACGAGTACGCGAAAGAGCGTGTCGCCTTCGGCAAGCCGATCAACGAGCTGCAGGCGATCCAGTTCAAGCTCGCCGACATGGAGGCCGGTACCGCGGCCGCCCGCGAGTTGCTCTACAAAGCCTGCTCGATGGCCGACCGCCCCGAGCGGCCCGCCGACCTCGGCAAGTGGACCTCGATGGCGAAGCTGATCGCCTCCGACAACGCGATGGCGGTGACGGTCGAGGCGATCCAGGTCCTCGGCGGCTACGGCTACGTCAACGAGTACCCGGTCGAGCGGATGCTGAGGGACGCCAAGATCACCCAGATCTACGAGGGCACGAACGAGATCCAGCGGGTCGTGATCGCCCGCGCGATGGCCGGTTCCTAGCGGAGTCGGTCGCCCAGCCGGAAAATTTCCTCAAATCAAGGGCACCCGCTGCCGATGAGGTAGGGATGAGCGCCTCCAACGAGCACGTGTTCTCGCACGGGATGCAGGACACGCGGGAGACCGTCGAGCTCTGGAGCGAGGGCGGCTGGTCGGTGGTCGGCGGCTGGGTCGCGCTGAGCCTGGCGATCGCACTCGCCCTGCTCGGCGCCGTCTGGGTCGTCGCCGGCCTGCTGACGCCGGACCTCACCCCGGTCCACATCGCCGGCTTCACCCACCTCTCCGAGGTCGACGACATGCTTCCGATCCTCTACCGGAACTCGCTGGTGCTGGCCCTGCACGCGACGGCCTGCGTCGCGGGCTTCATCGCCGGTGCCTCGATGCCGATCGCGGCCGCGCAGCGGACCGGAGTGTCGCGCTGGATCCACATCAAGGCCGGGGAGTTCGCAATCCTCTTCGTCGCCGCGGTCACCCTCTTCTCGCTCTCGACCCAGGCTCTGTACCTCGGCTTCCAGGGCTCAACGATCTCCCACCAGCTCGACATCTCGATCGGGGCCCTGATCCTGACCGTCCTCCCGCACGCGCTGCTGGAGCTGACGGCGCTGTTCCTGCCGCTGGCCGCCTGGTTGATAGCCAGCCGCCGGGGCGAGTGGAACCAGCTCCTGGCGGCGACTTTCGTGACCGTCCTGATCGCGATCCCGGCGGTGATCGGGGCGGCGGCGATCGAGGTCTACGTCTGGCCGCATCTCCTCGAAATCTTCTCTTCGGGCATCACCAGCGAGCTCTACTCCTAGCCGCTTCGTAATATCGCGCCCGTGAAAGCGGAGCGGGCCAAATACGACGCGCGAGCGATCGAGCGCAGGTGGCAGGACCTCTGGGCCGCCGAGAGCACCTGGGAGGTGCCGAACCCGGGCCATCCGGGGTTCGACCCGGATAAGCCGAAGTCCTACGTGCTGGAGATGCTCCCCTACCCCTCCGGAGAGCCCCACGTCGGCCACCTCAAGTGCTACTCGGTCGGCGACGCGATCGCCCACTACCGCCGTCGCCACGGGTTCCAGGTCGTGCACCCGATGGGCTACGACTCCTTCGGGCTGCCGGCCGAGAACAACGCGATCAAGACCGGCGAGCCGCCGCGGGAGGCGACCGAGCGATCGATCGACTCCTTCCGGCGCCAGTTCCGCGAATGGGGGGTCTCGATCGACTGGGCGCGGGAGCTCGCAACCCACACCCCCGAGTACTACCGCTGGACCCAGTGGATCTTCCTGCAGCTCTTCGAGCGCGGCCTCGCCTACCGCGAGGAGGCGCCGGTCCAGTGGTGTCCCAAGGACGCGACCGTGCTCGCCAACGAGCAGGTGGTCGACGGGCGCTGCGAGCGCTGCGGCACCCCGGTCGTCCAGAAAAAGCTCGAGCAGTGGTTTTTCAAGATCACCGACTACGCGGACCGGCTGCTGAGCGACTTCGATCGCCTCGAGTCCTGGCCCGAGCACGTGATCACGATGCAGCGCAACTGGATCGGGCGCTCGGAGGGTGCCGAGGTCGTCTTCAGCTGCGAGGAGCTCGACCTCGACTTCCCGGTCTTCACCACCCGGCCCGACACCCTTTTCGGCGCGACCTTCTTCGTCCTCGCCCCCGAGCACCCCGAGCTCGAGCGCCTGGCCGCCGGCACCGATGCCGAGGCCCCCGTGCGCGAGTACGTCGACCGCGTCGCCCGCGAGTCGGCGGAGGAGCGCGGCGACGAGGACCGCGAGAAGACCGGGGTGCCGCTGGGCCGCACCGTCGTCAACCCGGTCAACGGCGAGGAGATCCCGATGTTCGTCGCCGACTACGTGCTGATGGAGTACGGCACCGGCGCGATCATGGCGGTCCCCGCCCACGACGGCCGCGACTACGAGTTCGCCCGTAAGTTCGAGCTGCCGGTCAAGCGGGTGATCGAGGGTGTCGACCCCGAGGCCGCCCGCGACGACGAGGGCCTGCCCTACCCCGGCGACGGCCCGATGGTCGCCTCCGGCCCGGAATTCGACGGCAAGGGCAACCGCGAGGCCTACGACGAGATCGTCGAGTGGCTGCGCTCCGAGGAACGCGGCGAGTCGTCTGTGAATTACCGCCTCCGCGATTGGCTGGTCTCGCGGCAGCGCTACTGGGGAGCGCCGATCCCGGTCGTCTACTGCGACGGGTGCGGGATCGTCCCGGTTCCCGAGGACCGGCTCCCGGTCGAGCTGCCCGAGGTCGACGAGTACGCGCCGCAGGGCAAGAGCCCGCTGGCGGCGGCCGAGGACTGGGTCGCGACCGAGTGCCCGAAGTGCGGCGGCCCCGCCCGCCGCGAGACCGACACGATGGACACCTTCGTCGACTCCTCCTGGTACTTCATCCGCTACCTCGACCCGCAGAACGGCGAGGCGGCCTGGGACCGCGAGGCGGCCGACCACTGGATGCCGGTGGATCAGTACATCGGCGGCGTCGAGCACGCGATCCTGCATCTGATGTACGCGCGGTTCCTGGTCAAGGCGCTGGCCGACCTCGGGCACCTCGGCGTCCAGGAGCCCTTCGCCAACCTCTTCACCCAGGGGATGATCACCCGCGACGGGGCGAAGATGTCGAAGTCGAAGGGCAACACCGTCGCCCCCTCGGAGCTGGTCGAGCGCCACGGCGCCGACACCGCCCGCACCTACGTCTGCTTCATGGGGCCGCCCGAGCGCGGCGGCGACTGGTCCGACGAGGGGGTCGAGGGGGTCGGGCGCTTCCTGGCCCGGCTCTGGCGCCTGAGCCTCGAGGTCGAGGCAGAGGGCGGGCCGGCGCCGCTGGCCGACCTCGCCGCCGGCGAGCTCGAGGGCGACGCCCGCGGGCTCGCCGCGAAAGCGCACTGGGCGATCGAGAAGGCGACCCGCGACTTCGAGCGCGGCTTTCAGTTCAACACGGCGATCGCCGCGGTGATGGAGCTCGTCAACGAGGCCTACCGGCTCAAGGACGGACTGGCGGGAGAGGCACGGGGCCAGGAGTCGCTCCGATTCGCGACCGCTACCGCAGCTTCGCTGATCTTCCCGTTCGCGCCTCACCTCGGCGCCGAGGTCTGGGAGCGGCTGACCGGGGGCAGGGTCTGGGAGGAGCCGTGGCCCGAGGCCGACCCGGCATTGCTCTCGAGCGACACGATCACCCTCATCGTCCAGGTCAACGGCAAGCTCCGGGACCGGGTCGAGGTCGGCGTCGATGCTTCCGAAGAGGAGCTCCTGGAGCTGGCGCGGGGCAGCGAGAACGTCCGCCGCCAGCTCGACGGCAAGGAGCTGGTCAAGGAGATAGTCGTGCCTGGGAAGCTCGTAAATCTCGTAGTTCGCTGAGTCTTCTCGGTTTCGTTCCCCTTATTTGGTAGAAAGGCCGCCCATGCTGGTCCGCCGCCTCAGCGATGCCCCGGTCGAGGAGTACCACCGGCTCCGGTCCCACGTCCTCATGGACGCGGGCGAACTCGGTGCCCGCAACGTCTCCGTCACCTGGCTCGAGGTTCCAGCCGGTGCCGAGCAGACCTTGCGCTCCCACGAGGAGGCCGAGCAGGTCTACGTCGTCGTTCGCGGCGCCGGCACAATGTCGGTCGCGGGGGACACCCAGCGCGTCGAGGAAGGCGACCTGATTCTGGTGCCGCCGGCCACCGATCACTCGGTCGCCAACGACAACGACAGCGAGCTCGCCTGCGTCTCGGTGCAGTCGCCGCCGGTCGCCGTGTCCGAGCTCTACGGCGGACAGCTGGCCGCCGAGGTCGCGGGCTACGACGACGACGAAGACTCCTAGCGCGCCGTAGCGGAATCGTTTGAGTCGGCGCGCCACGCGCGCGCCGCCGGCGTCGAGCCTGGTCGGGTGCCCGCACGTCCGGCAAGAGCCCAGCTCCTGGTCTACGGGGTCGTGGCGATCGCCCTGCTGCTGGTCGGGGCCAGGGCGCTGAGGGCAGAGGGCGAGGGCCCGGCGTTCTCGGTCCCCGACGGCGGGCGATCCTCGGGGGCCGCGCTCGATCTCGGCGGCGGCGGCCCTGACGTCGTCGTCGACGTCACCGGCGCCGTCGCCAGGCCCGGCGTCTACCGGCTGCCGGCCGGGGCACGGGTCACCGACGCGATTGCCCGGGCCGGCGGGGCCGCGGGTGGAGCCGCCCTGGAGGCGATCAACCGCGCTGCCCGCCTCGCCGACGGGCAGCAGGTCCTCGTTCCCGAGCGGGGACCGGGCGGCGCCGCGACGGTCGCCGGGGTGGCGTCGGACGACGGGCCGATCAGCCTCGGCAGCGCGACCGTCGAGCAGCTAGAAACGATCGACGGCATCGGCCCGGTGACGGCTGCGGACATCGTCGAATTCCGTGACGAACACGGTGGCCTCGCCTCCGTCGACCAGCTCGATCAGGTCTCGGGAATCGGCCCGGCGACGATGGAGTCGCTGCGCTCCCGGCTCCAGCCCTGAGTCTGCTGTGGCGAGGCGGGCGGGAACCGCGGCGGTGCTGGTCGGGATCTGCGCAGTCCTGATCCTTGCCCTCGCCCATACCGGTGAGATCGGAGCCCGCGCCGAGGAGGGGCTGGGACGCGGGGTTCCGCAACGCGAGGCGGCGCTCGCGCGCGGCTTCGTCCTGGGCGCGGACGAGGGCATCGACAGTGCGACCGAGGAGGACTTCCGCCGCGCCGGGCTCAGCCACCTGCTCGCCGTCAGCGGCCAGAACGTCGCCCTCCTGGCGCTGCTGGCGATGCCGATCCTCGCCGCCTTCGGGATCCCCCTGCGGCTGCGACTCGTCTGGGTCCTGGGCCTGATAGCGGTCTACGTCCCGCTGGCGGGAGCCGGGCCTTCGATCCAGCGGGCCGGAGTGATGGGGGCGCTCAGCCTGATCGCCACCCTTGCCGGCCGGCCGGCCTCCCGCCTCTACGCGCTCGCCGTCGCCGCCACCGTGACACTCGCGATCGACCCGGAAATCGCCGCCGACGTCGGCTGGCAGCTCAGCTTTGCGGCGCTGCTCGGAATCCTCGCCCTGGCCAGGCCGCTGCGGGCCGAGCTCGGGTCGCGCCTC
>DATDCK010000006.1:0-40319 GCA_036524375.1 Solirubrobacterales bacterium
CGCGGCACGATCTTCAATCAGGACATTCTCCGCGCGATCGAGCTCTGCTACATGATCGACAACGAGGAGTGCACCTGCCTGGCCGCCCTCGAGCGCAGGGAGAGCCGCGGCGCCCAGTACAGGACCGACTTCCCCGAGCGCAACGACGAGGAGTGGCTCAAACACATCGACCTCCAACAGGGGGACGACGGGCCGGATATCTCATACTCAGAGGTGACGATCACCCAGTGGGAACCCGAAGAGAGAAAGTACTGAGAGGGCGCTAAATGGCCGAGTACACGCTGAAAGTCCGCCGCTACCAGCCCGAGAGCGGCGAGGGGGCCTTCTGGGAGGAGTTCAAAGTCGACCTCGACCCGACGCTCTCGGTGCTCGACGGGATCCTGCAGGCGAAGGACCGCGACGACGGCTCGCTCTCGGTCCGCTGCTCCTGCAAGGCGGCGATCTGCGGCTCCTGCGGAATGAAGATCAACGGCCAGTCCGGCCTCGGCTGCAAGACCCAGATCGGCGAGGCCCAGGAGCTGGCGGAGAAGAAGGCGAGCGTCGGCGCAGGCAACGGTGACGGCCCACCCCCGATCGTGGTCGAGCCGATGGGGAACATGCCCGTGATCAAGGACCTGATCACCGACATGGAGTCGACGCACTGGACCAAGATCCGCCGCGTCACCCCCTGGCTCCTCCCGCACGGCGAGCCGCCCGAGCGCGAGTACGTGGTCGAGCCGGAGTCGATGATCGACATCACCCAGTCGATGGCCTGCATCCAGTGCGGCGCCTGCGTCTCCTCCTGCCTCTCGATGGAAGCCGACCCCGACTTCATCGGCCCGGCGGCGCTGGCCAAGGCCTACCGGTTCGTCGGCGACCCGCGCGACGCCGAGACCGTCGAGCGCCTTCACGACCTCGCCGAGGACCCGCACGGGATCTACGACTGCACCCACTGCTTCAGCTGCATCGACGCCTGCCCGAAGGGCGTGGCGCCGATGGACCAGATCATGCGCCTGCGCCGCAAAGCAGGGGAAGCCGGGATCGACGACCCCAACAGCGGTCACAAACACGAGCAGGCCTTCGTCAAGATCATCGAGGAGAAGGGCACCCTCGACGAGGCCCTGCTCCTGCAGGAGTCCTTCGCGCCGGGGATCAAGGGCAAGCTCAAACCGAGCAAGAACGCGATCAAGGAAATGATCGGCTCGATCCCGACCGCGATCCGCGGCCTCAAGACCGGCAAGATGCGCTCGCTCCCGAAGCTGATCCCGGGCATCCACCCGAAGCTCCCCGATGGCGCCCAGGACGAGGTCAAGGCGATCTATGAGCACGCCGAGGGGCACCGCGAGGAATTCAACCTTTACATCAAGGGCGAAGACGAGGACTTCGTCGAACCCGAGCCCGACGAGACGGAGGAGGACGGATGAGCGACGGTCAGATCAAGGTCGCCTACTGGCCCGGCTGCGTCTCGCGCGGCTTCACCACCGAGCTGCACGGCTCGATGGCGCTCGTCGCCGAGAAGCTCGGGATCGAGCTGGTCGAACTCGACCGCGCCAGCTGCTGCGGCGCCGGCGTCATCGCCGAGCACAACCAGGAGCTCGCCGACTCCCTCAATGCCCGCACCTTCGCACTCGCCCAGCAGACCGGCCTGTCGATGATGAACATCTGCTCGACCTGCCAGGGCGCCCAGTCGGAGTGCCAACAGCGGCTCGACGCCGACACCTCCTACCGCGCCCACATCAACGAGGTGCTGAGCGGCCAGGGCCTCACCTACGAGAAGGACAAGGACGGCTTCACCAACAAGAACTTCCTCTGGTTGCTGGTCGAGGACTACGGCCTCGACCGCCTCGCCGAGCAGGTCGTGCGGCCGCTCTCGGGCCTGCGAGTCGGCCCCTTCTACGGCTGTTACATCGTCCGGCCCAAGGAACGGCTCGGCTACGCGGAGCACCCCGACCGCGACATCTACCTCGAGCAGGTCATCAAGACCCTCGGCGGCGAGGTCGTCGAATACGACGGTGCCCGCAAGTGCTGCGGCTTCCCGGTGACGACGATGAACAAAGAGACCTCGCTGCGCCAGGCCGGCACCCATGTCGGCGACGCGCTCGACGCCGGCGCCGACTGCCTGGTCACGCCCTGCCCGCTCTGCCACCTCAACCTCGACATGCAGCAGCCCGAGGCGGCGAAGGTGGTCAACCGCGACCTCGGCCTCGCCGTCCTGCACCTACCGCAGCTCGTCGGCCTCGCCCTCGGCGCGGACCCGAAGGAGCTCGGCATGAGCCGTCACTTCGCCTCGACCGGCTGGGTCGAGCAGCGCCTCACCGCCGGCGCCCCCGCCTGAAGCGGCGGACTAGCTAGGCGACCGCGGCCGCAAATCCCAGAGCCGCGGCGACGATCGTGGCCAGCACGTAGATCAGCGAGTACGTGAGCGTGTCGAAGCGCTTATCGAATTTGCCGACGAGCGATTCGAATTTCTCATCGAAGTGAATTGTCTGCGCGTCGAGGCGGGCCGATTGGGCTTCGAGCTTGTCATCGAGGCGGGCCGATTGGGCTTCGAGCTTCATGTCGAGCCGGGCTGCTTGGGAGTCGAAGCGCTCGTCGATGTGATGACGAAGCGCGTCGATCTGGTCGCCGAGGCGATCGAGACGCTCGTCGATTCGCGTGGTTTGCTCGGCCTGCATCTAACGTAGGAGGCTAGCGGACAAAACGTTACGGGTGGCAGATAGAAATGTGACTTTTGTGGGTCGTGCCGAACGGGCGAATAGCCTGCCGTCATCGACCCCTACCTCCTTCCGATAGCCGCGACGGGAGACGTTGCCGACGTCCTCACCGACCTCTTCATCGTCCTGCTTGCGGCGAAGCTCGGCGATGAGCTCTTCAAGCGGATCGGGCAGCCGGCGATCGTCGGTGAGATTCTCGCCGGGGTCGTGATCGGCCCCTCGATCCTCGGCTTCGTCGAGCCGAGCGAAGTGCTCCACGTCTTCTCCGAGCTCGGGGTGGTCTTCTTGCTGTTCTGGGTCGGGCTCGAGACCCGGCTCTCGGAGATGCGCGAGGTCGGTCGTACTGCGCTCACCGTCGGCAGCGCCGGCGTTGTCCTGCCGTTCCTGGGCGGGGTCGCGCTCGGGGCCGCCCTCGGCGAGAGCAGCGAGACCAGCGTCTTCCTCGGCGCGGCGCTGGCGGCGACCAGCGCCGGGATCACCTCGGCGACCTTCCTCCAGCTCGGGATCGCCCGCAGCCCGGCAGCCCGGACCGTCCTCGGCGCCGCCGTGGTCGACGACATCCTCGCCCTGCTGCTGCTCTCGGTGGCCGTCGGCATGGCCGGCGAGGGTGGCGTCGACGGCTCCGACATCGCCCTCTCGTTGGCGCTCGCAGTCGCCTTCGTCGGCTTCATCGCCCTCGGCGGCACCCGCCTGCTGCAGAGCAGGCCGCGGCTGCTGGAGGCGCCGCGCTTCGCCGAATCGCCGCTGCTGCCGGCGGTGATCCTCTGCCTCGGCCTCGCCGCAATCTCGGCTCAGATCGGGCTCGCGGCCCTGATCGGTGCCTTCCTCGCCGGGATGATCGTCGCCGAGACCAAGGACCAGACCTCGATCGAGGAAGAGGTGAGGCCGCTCTACGCGTTCTTCCCGCCCTTCTTCTTCGCCTTCATCGGGATCGAGCTCAGCCTCGACGCGCTCGGCAGCGCCGACGCGCTGCTCCTCCTCGTCGGCGTGACCGCGCTTGCGATCGTCACCAAGGCGATCCCCGCCTACCTCGCCTCGCGCGGGCTGGGCCGGGAGTCGTCCCGGATCGTCGGCATCGGCATGGTGCCGCGCGGCGAGGTCGGGATCGTCATCGCCTCGATCGGCGCCACCGAGGGGGTCATCGACGCCGAACTGTTCGGAGTGGTCGTCGCGATGTCGATCTTGACGACGCTGCTGGCGCCGTTCCTGCTGCGCCGAATCAGCCGCGAAGCAGGCCCCGCTCGATGAGCAACTCGGCGACCTGAACGGCGTTCGTCGCCGCGCCCTTGCGGAGGTTGTCGGAGACGACCCAGAGGTCGAGAGCGCTCTCGTTACCGGGGTCGCGCCGGATCCGGCCGACGAAGACGTCGTCCTTGCCGGCGGCGTCGATCGCCATCGGGTAGCGGGCGGCGGCCGGGTCGTCGAGGACTGTGACGCCGGGGGCGGCGGCGAGCAGCTCGCGGGCGCGCTCGGGCGAGAGCGGCTCGCGGGTCTCGACGTTGACCGCCTCCGAGTGGCCGGTGACGACCGGGACGCGGACGCAGGTGGCGCTGACCCTGATCGAGGAGTCGCCGAGGATCTTGCGGGTCTCGTTGATCAGCTTGCGCTCCTCGTCGGTGTGGTCGTCGCCGTCGGGGAAGCTGCCAGCCTGGGGCAGCGCGTTGAAGGCGATCTGGTGCGGGTAGACACCTGCCTTCGCGCCCTGGTCGTCGAGCACCGCACGGGACTCGGCGAGGAGCCCGTCGATCGCCGCCTTGCCGGTGCCGGAGACGGCCTGGTAGGTGGAGATCACCAGTCGCTCGATCCCGGCCTCGTCCTGCAGCGGTTTCAAGGCGACAACCATTTGCATCGTCGAGCAGTTCGGGTTGGCGACGATCCCCTTGTGGGAGGCGGCATCGTCGGGGTTGACCTCGGCGACGACCAGCGGCACGTCGTCGTGCATCCGGAAGTAGCTGGTGTTGTCGACCACCACCGCGCCGGCCTCGACCAGCTTCGGCGCCCACTCGGCGCTGACCGAGCCGCCGGCCGAGGAGAGCACGAGGTCGAGCCCCTGGATCGTCTCGTCGCGCAGCGGCCGGCACTCGACCACCGAGCCGTTCCACTCGATCTGCTTGCCGGCCGAGCGGTCGGAGGCGAACGGGACCACCTCGGCGGCAGGGAAGCCACGCTCGTCGAGCAGGCTGAGGATCGTCGACCCGACCAGCCCGGTCGCACCAACCACCCCCACCCGGTAGCCATTGCGGTTCACGGTGTCCCCCGCCGCCCCCGGACGCGGGAGCGAACCCCTGTCCATATCTGATTCATCAGGGGTTCGTGGGAGCAGAGGAGGCGGCGGCTTGTTCCTCGGGATGGATCGTGCCCTCCCCGAGCTCGAAGGCGTCGTGAAGCGCCCGCACCGCGTCGGCGACGCGGTCGGCGGAGATCACGCACGAGATCTTGATCGGCGAGGTGGAGATCATCTCGATGTTGATCCCCTCGCCACCGAGGACCTCGAAGACTTTGGCGGCGACGCCCGGGTGCGAGCGCATCCCGGCGCCGACGATCGAGACCTTGCCGATCCGCTCGTCGGTCTTGACGTCGCGGCTGAGGCTGCCGAGGGCGGCGATCGTGTCGGTCGCGGTGCCGAGATCGGAGCGATCGACGGTGAACGAGAGGTCGGCGAGCTCGTCATCGCCCACCGGCTCGTTCTGGATGATCACGTCGACGTTGACGTTGGCGCCGGCGAGGGCGGTGAAGATGCGGCCGGCGACGCCGGGCTCGTCGCGAACGCCGGTCAGCGTCACCCGAGACTCGTCGTCGGAGTGGGTCACGGCTGTTACGAATGGTTGCTCCACGGTTTCCTCCTCGGCTACGACGAGGGTACCTGGGCCGTCCTCGAAGCTGCTCCGGCAGTGGATGCGGACACCGTGGTTGCGGCCGTACTCGACCGAGCGCAGCTGCAGGACCCGGGCGCCGGAGGCGGACATCTCGAGCATCTCCTCGTAGGAAACGACACCGAGCTTGCGGGCGTCGGGGACGATCCGCGGATCGGCGCTGAAGACGCCGGAGACGTCGGTGTAGATCTCGCAGACGCTGGCCTCGAGCGCGGCGGCGAGGGCGACCGCGGTCGTGTCGGAGCCGCCGCGGCCGAGCGTGGTGACATCGCGGCTGACAGTCGAGACCCCCTGGAAGCCGGCGACGAGGACGATCCGGTCCTCGCCGAGGGCGTCGCGGATGCGATCGGCGCGGACGTCGATGATCCGTGCCTTGGTGTGCGAGGAATCGGTGACGATCCCGGCCTGCGAGCCGGTCAGCGAGATCGCCTCGTGGCCCATGTCGTGGATCGCCATCGCGGCCAGCGCGCAGGAGATCCGCTCCCCGGTCGAGAGCAGCATGTCCATCTCGCGGGCCACCGGCCGGTCGGAGATCTCCATCGCTTGGGCGACGAGCTCGTCGGTCGTCTTGCCCCGCGCCGAGAGCACGGCGACGACCTGGTTGCCGGCTTCGCGGGCGGAGACGATCCGCCTCGCGGCGCGCTTGATCTGCTCGGCGCCGGCGACCGAGGTGCCGCCGAACTTCATCACGACGATGTCGGAGTGACCGTCACTCATGGGCGACTGAGGATAGTCGGCCGCCCGCGGCGGACGTGGGCGACCGGGACCCGCTCAGTCGCCGAACTTCGTCCCCTGCGAGCCCTTGGCGAAGGCGCAGCGGAATCGCTCGGACATGCCGACCGGCGCCCCGCCGGCGAAGCCGCCCTTGTTGTAGTTGTCGTAGACGGTCACGTAGTTGAGGGTGTCCGGGAACGGGTCGGCCGGCTGCGGCACCGGGTCGGGCTCGCCGAGGTTGCCGTTCCCGCGCGAGCCCTCGGTGACCCCCTCCGACCCCGCTGCCCTGGAGCCCGAGGTCGTCGTGGTCAGGTCACCGCTCATCTCGCGCCCGTCCTTGATCCCGTTTTTCGGGTCCTGGAACTCTTCGACCGCGGCGGTCAGCTTGCTGTCGTCGATCTTGCTCGCCAGCTTCACCTTCGGCGCCGCCCCGATCAGCTGCGCGGCGGTCGGCAGCCAGCCTCCCTCGCGCACGCATTTCTGGGCCGCGTAGGCGAAGCTGTTCTTGCCGGCGTCCTTCGGCGGCACCGGATTGAGGCCCGATTCCAGGCACCAGGTGCCGAGGTCGACCGCGTCGGGGATCGGGCAGTTGACGGTCAAGTCCTTGCGGGTCGCACCCTGCAGTTTCTTGGCGCTCTTCGCGAGGCGGACGACCGGCAGATACCTGAGGGGGATCTTGCCGCTGCGGTCGAGGCGGAGGATCGACGGCTTGCCGCCGGGCCCGTTCTTCGCCGGCGCAAGGCCGCCCATCGAGAAGACGAGGGCGATCAGGGCGATCAACAGGGCAGCCGCTGAGAGCAGACGCGGTACGGGGTCTTTGCCGGTGGTCGAGCTGGTGGTCACTTCTTCTTCTCCTTCGATCTCAGGTCTCCCTGGGTCAGGCCGGCGTCGTCGGCGCGCTTCGCCTGCTCGTCACTGGCGATTCCGGTCAGGGCGAGGGTGCCGTCCTCCTCGAAGGCGGCGTTCGCGATCACCGATTCACCGACCTCGAGCTCGGTCAGCTTCACGCTGGGCGGAACCGTCAACAGCAGGTCCCGGCCGGCCGCGCGGACATCGTCAGCCGAGATCAGGACCTGGCTCGTCTCAGGGCAGACGCCGGTGAGGATTCCCGCGACCGCGCTCGAGGGGAAGGGCGCGCCCGCCGCCGAGGCGGCGGTCTCCCAGAGGACGGTCGTCGGAGGCTGCGGCGGGTTCGCGAGCAGTTCCGGGTCCGGTGCGCAGGCGGGAGGATCCGCCGCTTCGGCCGCCGGCGGCATCGGAGGTGCGGCGGCGGCCGCAGCTTCGATCCTGACATCGACCGTCGCGTAGGAGCCGAGCAGGGGCAGGGTCGGCAGCACCCCGGACGGGTCAGGCGGCACCCTGACCAGGACCGAGACCCCGAGATTCGAGACGGTGTAGGCGGGGGCGGCCGGCGTCGAGTCGACGAAGGACACGACCCCGGTCAATGTCGCCTTCCTCGCCGACTTGCCCGACCTTCGCTTTCCGGACTCGCTCAGGGTGCCGTTGGCGAGCGCCTCGATCGGAGCTTCGACCCCGGTTCCCGGCTGCGGCAGCTTCGACGAGTGCACGGCCGTCATCGCGCCGCCGGCTTCGACGACCGTGTAACTGCCCGCGGCGGGATTCACGTGAACGACGGTGCCGGCCAGCTCGGCGCTTTCGGGCTCCTCCTCTTCCTCTTCGGCCGGTTCGCCCGTGGGCTCCTCGCGCGCCTGGTCGGGGGTGTCCGGCGCGACCGTTTCCGGCGCTTCTTCGATGGACGCGGGCCCCGCGAACGGAGCGGTGGCCAATGATGACGGGGCTTCGGGCTCGGTCGCGGGCGCGGCGAGGCCGGCGTCGACTGGCACTACGCCGCCTTCATCGGCCAGCAGCGATGGAAGTTCGATCATCTGGGCGCCGGTCGCCAGCGTGCCGGCGGTGTTGGGGCTGATCGCGACTCCGACGAACAGCCCGAATCCCAGCGCCAGCGCCGAGAGGGGCGCCGCCCAGCGCCTGCTGGTGAGCGGCAGCGCCGCCCACCGCATCAGCTTGCGCTCGAGGTCCTTCACGCGGGCACCGGCTGGGCCATCAGGTCGTTTCCGCACTGCCAGCAGAAGACCGCGCCGCGGGCGTAGAGGGCGCCGCAGCGACCACACGCCCCGGCCGCAGCGGCGTCGTCGAGCTTCAGCATCCGCTCGACCTCGGCCAGCTCGGCATCTACCCGCTGCAGGTCCGCAGCCTTGGCGGTGAGGACGTCGAGCCGGAAGTGGTCGCGGATCGCCATCTCGTAGGAGAGGCCACCGAGGTCCCACTGGAGGTCGACGAGTTCCTTGGCGAGGCGGTCGCGCCGCCGCTCGAGGTCGGAGCTCATTCGATCGTCACCGCCTTACCCCCTTCGCCCCCTCCGGGCGGCTTCGATTTGTCGATCGGAGGCGGCGCTCCGGGGGTTGCGATTTTGTTCGGCAGGTTCTTGCTCGCTTCTTCGTAGGCCTTACCGCTCTGGGCGTTCAAGTCTTCGAGATCGTCGGTCGTGGCGGGAGCGGCACCGGCAGCCGCGGCGGTGTTGCCGCCGCCCTCGCCCGCGCCACCCTTGCCGTTCCCGCCCTGGCCTCCCAGCGCCGAGCCATCGCCGGCTTTCGCCCCCGCGGGTGTTTCGACACCGGATTCCTCGCCGCCGCGGACGACGACCGGTGCCGGGGCCGGGGCCGGGTCGCTGTCGCCCTTGCCGATCAGAACTCCGACGAGAAGCATCAGGCCGAGCACGGCGATGCCGCCCACCGCCGCCAGCGGAGCGTAGTCGCGCTCCTTCTTGGCCGGCTCGGCGCCATCCTCCTCGGCGGCAACCGCGGGCGGCGCGGTGCCGTTCGTGGCCGCGGGGCCGGCGGTGCCGGGGTCACGCATGTAGGTCGCGTAGTCGACCCTCGGGCCGGCCCGCCGCGTGCCGCAGTTGAGGCAGTAGCGCTGGTCGGCGGCGAGCGGCGCGGCGCAGGACTCGCAAGCCTCGCCCTCGGCTCCGAGAGCCGGCATCCGCTCGGTCGGGCTTTCGACCTCAGCCATTCTCGAGACCCCCTCCGATCGCGGTGTCGGGCAACGGAGGGAACTCCGAAAGGCTCAGCTCGGCGCCCTTCGGGTCGCCGATGAAGAAGACGGTGTAGCGGACCGGTTTGGTCTCGTCCTTGAGGTGCTCGATCGCGCCGCGGCCCGCCGCGACCACTTCGTCGCCCCTGCGGGCGACGATGTAGAGGAGGAGCCGGTTCTGTTCTTCGCCGGTGTTGTTGACGACGTCGCCGGTCGCCTCGATCCCGGACACAGGGTCGCCCTTCAGCGTCGGCTCGGTGACCTCGATATCGGGCAGCTCGCCGGCGAAGGAGCTGGTGCTGGCGCCGATCTTCACCTTCACCGATGCTGGCTCGCCGCTGGCGAGGATCTGGTCGTTGACCCATTCGGCGTCGCCGTTCGCGGGAACGTACGGGATCGCGGTTAACGCCTGCTCGAGGCCCGGAACGTCGTTGCGGTAGACGCTCCTGCCCTTCTTGTCGCGCACGTCGATCAGGACCGGGACGTCGGTCAGGTTGAGGGAGGAGTCGTTGTGGACCTCGACCACGACCGCGGCCCCTTCCGGGCTGGAGACGATCTCGCTCGCGAGGACCTTCACGTCCTTGCTCTCCTTGTCGATGCTGAGACCCTCGGCATCGAGCAGGAGCGTCTTGCTTTCCTTTTCGAGTTCGGCGCTGCGACCCTGGGTCGACTGGCAAGCGCTGAGGCCCACGGTCGCGGCCAGCGCGCAGGCTGCGAGGGCGACGGGCCAGGCGGCGCTCACCCGAAGCCTCCGCTCACGTACTCCCGGGTCCGCTCGGCGATCGGAGCCTTGAAGACCTGGTCGACCTCGCCGTACTCGATCAGGTCCCCCAGGTACATGAAGGCGACGTGGTCGGCGACCCGCTGGGCCTGCTGGAGGTTGTGGGTGACGATCACGATGGCGATTTCGGAGCGCAGCGAAACGATCGTCTCCTCGATCACCGCGGTCGAGATCGGGTCGAGCGCCGAGCAGGGCTCGTCGAGCAACAGCACCTCCGGCCTGACCGCGAGCGATCGGGCGATGCAGAGACGCTGCTGCTGGCCGCCGGAGAGCGCCAGGGCCGGGTGGTCGAGGTCGTCCTTGACCTCCTCGAAGAGGCCGGCGCGATGGAGGGCGTCGTGAACCTCCGGCTCGAGCGCCTTGCGCCTCGGTTTCTTCGAGCCCCGCTCGCGGAGGCCGTATCCGACGTTGTCGAAGATGCTCATCGGGAACGGGTTCGGCTGCTGGAAGAGCATCCCGACACGGCGCCGAAGCGCAGTTGCGTCGAAATCGTCGACGCTCTCGCCGTCGAGCAGGATCCGGCCGCCGCGGACCACCGTCGGGGTCTCGTCGACGAGCCGATTGAGCGATCGCAGCAGGGTCGTCTTGCCACAGCCAGAGGGCCCGATCAAGGCCAGGACCTCGCCTTTTCGGACGTTGAGCGAAACGCTGTTGACGGCGAGCTTGCTGCCGTAGGCGATGCTGAGCTCATCCGTCCGCATCCGCTCCACGGGTACCGTCTCGGGCCGCGGCAGCCGCTTCAGCTTGGCGCCGGCGGGGGTCGCCAGCTGGGAGGCGCCGTTCCCGTTCGGGCCCGGGACGACGGTCGGATCGGCCTCGGTCCTGATCCGGCGCACCGGAGGCGGCAGCTGCGCGGCGACGCCGAGCGGCTCCCGAATCCTCATCTCCTCCCGGCCCGGGCCGCTCATCTTCCCCACATGCTCTGGCGTTCGCGGGTGATCAGGTTGATGCCGAAGTTGAGGACCAGCACGATCATCAAGAGCACGAAGGCCGCGGCGTAGGCCTTCTCGGGCGAGCCCCCCTCCCCTGCCGGGGAGTTTTGGTAGACGTAGGTCGTCAGCGTGCTCCCGGTTCCCTTGAGGACGTCCCAGCCGGGAACCGCGCCCTCCGGTTCGAACTGGAGCGTGGCGCCGAGCAGGATGAAGACGATCGCGGTGTCGCCGACGATCCTGCCCATCCCCAGCACGACGCCGGTCCCGATTCCACGCCGTGAGGCGGGAAGCAGAACCCGGCGGATCGTCGAAGCGCGATCCTTGCCGAGCGCGTAGGAAGCCTCGCGGACGTGGCGCGGAATCGAGTACAGCGCCTCGCGGGTCGAGCCGACGATCAGCGGCAGCGCGATCAGCGCCATCAGCGAGCCGGCGATGATGAACGAGCGGCCGAGTGGGGTCGCGCCTTCCCCCGTGACCGAGAACCAGCTGAAGATGCCCTGCTGAAACACCAGCAGGCCGAAGATCGCGAGGACGATGCTGGGGGTGCCGGCGACGATCTCGACCGCCGACTCGACCGCCCGGGCCAGGCCCCGCGGCTTGCCGTACTCGGTCAGCCAGACCGCGGTCGCGACCCCGATCGGGGCGGCGATCGCGGTGCCGAGGATGGTCACGATCAGCGTCCCCTGGATCGGGTCGAGGAAGCCGCCGGTCTCGCTCTGGTCGAGGCCAGGCTGGGGCGAGCTGAAGACCTCGGAGACGTTCAGGTACTGGACCCCGCGGACCAGCATGTAACCGAGGATGCCGGCCGCGATCAGGCAGAGCCCGATCCCGGCCAGCCATGCCAGTCCGACGCCGATGCGATCGCCGATGCTCCAGCTCTCGTTGCCGCGGATCGCGGTGTACAGGCGCTGGCCCCGGTCGGCGAGTGTCTGGGCGCTCATCGCCGGTCTACCTGGCGCCGAGGGTGTATTTGCTCATCGCCTGGCGCGCCGCCCAGCCCGCGAAGGAGAGGAAGGCGCTGGAGATCAAGAGAACCGCTGCGAAGGCATAGAGCGTCTGGCCGAATGGCTTGACCGAGAGGCCGTCGGCGTTGTCGACGATCGTCGCCGCGATCGTCCGCGCCGGCTCGTAGAAGAAGACGAGCCCGTCGAGCGGGTTCGGGGCGAAGGCGCTCGACCCGGCGACCATCGAGAGCATGATCGCCTCGCCCAAGGCCCTCGCGGTGGCGAGGACGGCGGCGGCGACGATCGCGGGCCGCGCCGCCCGCACGCCGACGGTGCGGAGCGCCCGCCAGCGGTTGACGCCGAGGGCCTTGGCGCCCTCCGTCCAGGTCCGCGGCACCGAGTGCAGGGCATCGGTGATGATCGCGACCATGATCGGGGTGATCATCACCGTGAGGACGACGATCCCGACGATCAGGCTCGAGCCACCGAGCTGAATCACGTATTGGACCGATTCCTTCTGGTGGGTGGTGATCACGTGGTTGCCGACGAAGGGGACGATCACGAGCAGGCCGATCAGCCCGTAGATGACCGAGGGGACCGCCGCCAGCAAGCGGATCGCCGGCTGGAGCACGGCGCGGACCGGAGCCGGCGCGAACTCGACGATGAACATCGCCGAGAGGACCGAGATGAAGGTGGCGAGGATGACCGCGCCGCCGGTGATCAGCATCGTCGACCACAGCATCGGCCAAACGTGGATCGTGTAGTTGTAGCTCTTCGACTCCGCCGGGGAGTTGAAGATTTCCGCGAGCTGGGTGTCGACGTCACCGCCCGGCCCGAACCAGGCGAGCCCGTTGTTCGCGAAGGACGGCCACGCCTTCGAGAAGACGAAGACGATCATGAAGCCGATCAGCACCAAGAGGCCCGCGGACAGCACTCCGAGGACGATCTCGGTGCGTTGGTCGACGCTCCATCTCTGCGTCGCGCCCTTGCGAGCGCCGCTCGTGGGCTCTGCTACCTGAGCGGAACCCACTCTGTGCCGATCACCGACCTGGCGGCGCCGCTGCGCGTGATCCACTTGATCCACTGTTTGGCGGCGCCCTTGGCGGCTCCCCGGGTGACCATGTAGAAGTTGCGCGAGCCGCCGTACTGGCCGGACTTGGCGTTACGAAGCGTGCACGGCACGCCTTTGTACGGGATCGTGTGGGTCCCGCTCGTGAAGTAGAGCGAGACGTAGCCGACGGCGAGCGGGTTGGAGCTGACCGCGGCCTGGACCCGACCGTTGGAGTTTTTCTCTTCGGCACCGCCGAAGACCTTCTGCGAGCCCATGAAGATCCGCTGGAACGCGTCCTGGGTACCGGATCCGGGTGAGCGGACGAAGATTTCGATCGGGCCTTTCTGGGTCGATCCCGGCACCTGGGTCCAGCTGCGGACGCCCCCTCCGAAGATCGCTTGGATCCCGGCAGTGTCGATCGAGGGGATCTTGTTGGCGTTGTTGGAGACGATGCAGACCGCGTCGCGGGCGACTTTGTAGAAGACGAGGCCGCCGGGGTCGCTGGGCTTCGGGTCGCGGGAGGACATCCCGATCGTCACCCGGCCCGCGGCGACGTCGGCGACGCCGATGTCGGAGCCGCCCTGGAGCAGCTTGAAGTTGGCGCAGTGCCCGCACGACGCGATGTACTTCTTGGCCAGCAGTTCGGCCAGCGGGGCGACCGAGGTCGAACCGCTCATCGTGATCGACGGCTTGGCGGAGGCGGCGGTTGGCGCCAGCAGCGAGGCGCTGAGGGCGATTGTCGCGAGGGCGGCGATGGGCAGCTTGCGCTTCATTTCGGGTCGTTTCGCTCCTGTCGAATCGGTTTCGGTGAAGTCTTGGCGGGGCGGCCCGAGCCGGAGTGAACGCGACGTAACTGTCTGGATAAGAAGTGGTTACAGGCCGTCGCAGAGCCGAATCGGGCCTTTAACGCCTTTGTCACACCGGTCCCTTCGGGAGTGGGCAGCTTTGGCTCATGCGCGCCCCGAGACGCCTGCGATGCCCTCTGCCGGCGACGATCGCGGCCGCCGTTGCCCTGGCGACCCTGGCCCTTGCCCCCGGCGCAGCCGCGGCGATCTCCGGCGCCACGGTCCTCGACGGGCCCTCGGCCGAGGTCACCGAAATCGGCGACGCGGCGATGGCGGGCGACGGCAGCGGCGGCGTCGTCTACCTGAAGCAGGCCGAAGGAAGCGACCACGTTTTCGTGGTCCGCTTCGTCGATGGGGCCTGGAGCGCGCCGTTGCGGGTCGACCTCGGTCAGGCATTCGACTCGAGCTGGCCGCGGATAGCCGCCGGCGACGGCGGCCGCCTGCTCGTCACCTGGGTGCAGGAGTTCGGAGTCGGCAGCGACCGCATGTTCTCCGCCAGCCTCGACCCGGGGGCCAAGGGCTTCAAGGGCCCGGTGCCGGTCGACCTCAACGTCGGGGAAGCCACCCAGACCTTTCCCGACCTGGCGATGAACGCCGGTGGGCAGGCCTACCTCGCCTATCTGGTCGTCACCGACAACAGCACCGCCAACCCGAAAGGCTTTCTCGGAATCAACGTTCGGGTTGCCCGCTACAACAGCCGCCTCTGGTCGGTGTTGGGCAATGCCGCGGACCGCAATCCGGCAACCCCGATGCCGGAACCGGCGGAGGCGACCGGGCCGCAGGTCGGAGTCGACGTCAACGGTGGCGCCGTCGTCGCCTGGCGCGAGCCCGACGACGAATTCGTCAATCGGATCTGGGCGCGGCGCGTGTTCGGGATCAACTACGGGATCCCCCTGCAGGTCAGCCCCGCGAGCTGGGACGGAGCCCCGCTGCGCGCTCCCGCGGACGCCTTCTCGATGGACGACGCCGGGTTCGGCCAGGTCGCGATCGCATTTCGCCAGCAGCCGGGCCAGGCGCCGGCGCTGGGAGGTGCGCCGCGCCTGATGGTCAACGAGATGCCCGACGCCTTCGCCGAGGGAGCGAGCAGGTTCTCGGAGGCCCGGGTCGTGGACGGCGGCATCCGCGAAGGCCTTGGCGCGCCGAATGTCGCAGTGGAGCCGGAAGGCGCCTTCGTCGTCGGCTTCGGCGCCTCGACGGCGACCCTGCTCGGCGGCGGCGACAACTTCGACGTCGGCGCCGTCCGGCGCATCGATCAAGGAGGTGCCGAAGCGGGAACCGAACCCGAGGTCGACGTTGCCGAGTCGGGCGCCTCGGTGGCGGCATGGGGTGAGCTTGCCGGCGGCGGCGGCCGAGTGGCGATCCGCGAGATCGGGGCTGACGGCGTCGCTGACGACGTCGTCGTCGGTGCACCGGGGGCCGGCGTAGTCGCCAGGCTGGTCCTCGGCGGCTCCGGCCTCGGCGACGGCCTGGTCGCCTGGCGCCAAGGCAGCGGCACGAAGGGACAGGTTGCCGCCGCCTTCGTCGACGCGCCTCCGGAGAAGTTCCCGATCGAGACACCCGAAGGCTGGCAACGGCGCACCCGCATCCCGATCCGCTGGACCGAGGCCCCCAACGCGATCGGCGGGCTCCGCTACGCGCTGACCGTCGACGACGAACAGATCGGCAAACGGACCAGGAAGCTGAGGGCGTTAGTCAAGCGCGCCAGGGTCGGCGAAGGCCGGCACCTGGTCGAGGTCTTCGCGATCGACGACGGCGGGCAGGAAACCGCGAGTCGGAGACGCACCCTGCTGCTCGACGGCAAGCCGCCGAACCTGACCCTCAGGCGTCGCGGCTCGAAGCTGACCGTCGTCGTCTCCGACGGCGCCCGCGGCGAGACCGCCGGGGTCAGTCGAAAGAAGGTGAAGGCAAGCTTCGGGGACACCCCGGGCGGCAAGGCCAAGGGCGGCGGAGGCGGCGGGGAGAAAGGCGCCTCGGTGATCAGCCGGCTTGCGCGGCGGGGAAAGGGCGGCCCGATCGCGATTCGACACCGGTATCGCGAGCCCGGCACCTACCGGGTGCGGGTCGTGGTCACGGACCGCGCCGGGAACGTCGCCTCGCTCACGCGGAAGGTGCGGGTCCGATGAGCCGGCGTGCCCGCGTCGCCCGTGCGCTCTGCTGCGCCGCGGTCGTCGCGACGCTGCTCCCAGCCGGGGCGTCGGCGCTCTACGACAACGGCTTCGACGAGACCGCCGGCGCCCTCCTGGTCTCAGCCGACTACCAGCGCCTGGAGCAGGGAGACGACTCGACCCGCTTTGCGACGATCTCGGCCGATGGCCGCTACGCCGCCTTCGAAACCTTCGCCCGCAACTTCTTCGCCGACGATGACCCCGACCCCCCGGGCAAGTTCCGCGCCGGCGGGATCTTTCGCTTCGACCTCGTCGACCGCTCGCTCGAGAAGGTCGCCGACGGCAACCTCTTCGACGAGGAGACAAGAGCCTTCCTGCGCCGCGGCGCCTCCAACCCCTCGATCAGCTCCGACGGGGAGTTCGTCGCCTTCTCCACCGCGCAGGCGCTGGTGCCCGCCGACGCCAACTCCAACGTCGACGTCTACGTGCGCGACATGGCGCTGCCCCTCCCCCCCGCCGGCACCTGCCCGGCCGCCGGGCCCTGCCCCTTCGAGCTCGCCTCGGCCCGCGACGGCGACGACGATCCCGCCGCATACGGACCGTCGCCACCCACGCCCGGCGGCGACCCCGGCTCCAGCGTCTCCAGGGGGGTGGCGATCAGCGGCGACGGCCGGCGGGTCGTGTTCCGCACCGAAGCCCGATCCGATCTGCCGGCGAGGGCGACGGCAGATGCGCCCGCCGAACAGCTCTATGTCCGTGACCTGGCCGCGGAACGCACCCATCTGGTCACCGCCCAGCGCGAAGCGGGCGGGGCGATGGGGGGCCAACCCGCCGGCGGCGCCCTGGGCGCCGCGATCAGCGCCGACGGCAGCACCGTCGCCTGGACCGGCTCCCACGCAGCGGCCCAGACCCGATTCCTGGGTGGTGAGAACACCGACCCCAGCTTCCTCTACTACCTCTGGCGACAAGCGCCCTTCGGGCCCTCGGAGCCGACCCGGCGCATCACCGGG
This sequence comes from Solirubrobacterales bacterium, assembly GCA_036524375.1. Lineage (GTDB taxonomy): Bacteria > Actinomycetota > Thermoleophilia > Solirubrobacterales > 70-9 > VRUE01. The sequence goes on from DATDCK010000006.1 coordinate 17,003, forward strand.
ATCGCCGATCCCGACGACGCGACCTGCCGGCAGCAGGAAGAAGCGAGCCCGGGATCGACGACCAGCTTCGACGCGACCTCGACCGGTCCGTGCTTCGGGCCGCTCACCGACCAGGAGGGGTTCCGGTCCGACATCAGCGGGCAGATCCCGGCGCTCAGCGCCGACGGGCGGACCGTCGCATTCTTGACCGGAGCAGGCCCGCGGCCCGTGATCTCCACGGGGCCTGGGCTCGACCTCTTCCTTACCAGCATGGCCCCCGGCCTCAGCCGCAAGACCGCGACCGTCGAGCTGACCCGGGACACCGCCGGCTTCGAACCGGCGGTCAGCGCGCCGATCAGCAGCGTGACGCTCTCCGCCGACGCCCGCTACCTGGCCTTCACCTCGAGCCGGACCCAGTTCAATCTCGCCGGCCTGCAGTTGCGGGGGGAGCCGCGCGGCGTCGCCGGGCCGCACGAGCTCTACCTCGTCGACCGCGACGAAGGGACGATCGAGCGGGCCGCCCACTCGATCAGCGAGGGGGACATCGACGGCGAAGTGCAGGACGGGGTCAGCCTCTCCGCCGACGCCGGCAGGATCGCCTTCACCTCGTTCGCCGCAAACCTCTTCTATGGGGACGCCAACCAGCGCCCCGACGCTTTCGTCGTCACCCGCGAGGACGAACCCGAGCCTGAAAACACCGGGACCGGTGAGAAAGCGCCCAGCACGATCGAAGAGCTCGGCGACGGGCCGCGCATCAACGCCAGGCTCGGCAAGGTCCGGGGCGGGCTGGCCGTCCTGGTCGTCTCGGTGCCGGAGGCGGGGCGCCTGCGGACGGTGCTGACCGCCCGCGGCGCCACCGCCCGCGGCACCCTCGCCCAGTCGAAAGGAAAGGCCTCGGGACGGGAACGGGTGACGATCGCGCTGCGGATCGCCGGCAGGCCGCTGCGGCTGGTCCGCTCGGGCGAGAAGCTGAGCGCGAGGGCAAAGGTGACGTTCACCCCGACGACCCCGGGCCGCCACCTCACGGACTCGGTCCGGATCGTCTTCGGCGCATCGAGGTAGGCCGGAACCGGGCGTTATCCAAATCTTCTCCACTTCGACACAACTCTTAAACAGGGCGGAGCCGACTTCGTTGGAGGCTCGCAGCATGCTCGTCCAGACCGATCCGGGGCCGGTCGCCCGCGGAGCGAAGATCGAGATCGCCAACCTCGAGGTCCGCCCGGCGGAGCTCCAGGTTCTCGCCGACTACCAACGCGCCGGGCTGACGGTGCGCGAGTTCCAGCTCTTCCTGATCCTCGCCGAACGAGTCGACAGGGTCGTCCAGAGGCCGCAGATCTACGAGCTGATGTGGGGTGGCGAGATGCCTCACCGCGACCGCTCGGTCGACGTCCTCGTCCGCAAGGTGCGCTCGAAGCTGGAGGCCGCCGCCCCGGACTGGCGCTACATCCACACCCACTTCGGGATCGGCTACCGCTTCACTCCCGAACGCCTCGAGCCCTAGCGCCGGCGGCCCACGTAGCCGGGGGCCGGACGGGCCCCCGGCCCACCCCGTACCGTGGCGCCGCCGATCGCAGCGATCAAGACCAGCGCCAGCAGGTAGGGCGAGACGATCAGGCCTTCGTCGTCGTCGGCGCTGCGGCGTGAGAAAGCGTGGGATTCCTCGGTCGCGAGCTCTTTCTCCTCTTCTTCGTCGACTTGGAACTGGCGAGCGGTGGCGCCGCCCGGCGGCGTCGGCCTCACGGCCGGTGGCGGCGGCAGCAGGACCGCGGCGGGGATGAACGCGGCCAGCCCCAGGCCGGCCGGCAGGAAGGGCTCCGGTGGCGGCGGTGTCGTGTTGATCGCCAGGTGGGGAGTCGGGGTCGGGGTCGGGGTCGGCGGGGCCGAAGGTGCGGCCGGTGGCGAAAACGGCGCCGGGCTCGGTCCCGGCCCGGCCGGCGGAGGTGGCGGCGGCGGGCTCGCCCCGGGCTGGTCGCGGGTGAACCTTCCCGGCTTCAGCGGCCGCGTCCCGCAAGGACGCTGCACGCTGCCCTTCTGGATCGTGACCTTTTCGGAGTAGGTGTAGCCGCCGGCGCTGACCATCACGGTTGTCGTCCCGGCGTTGAACGGGCAGAGAAGGCCGGAGCTGTTGTCGGTGACAACCTTCCCCTTCGCGTCGAGGTACGGCTTGCGGAGGTTGGTCGAGTTGGGATCCTGTTTGACGAAATCGGCGATGTCGTCGTCGGAGGAGGTGAACGTGTACTCGGGCTCGATCCGTTCCGAGCAGCCGGCGACCAGGCACTGATCGGGCGGGAAGAGCGTGTAGGGGTTGCCGCCCGCGGGGTCGGGGATGCCCGACCCGCCGCCCGTGCCCCAGCGGTCGCCACCGAGGGGACGGCGACCGAGGCCGCTGAAGAGGGCCGGGGTCGAGCGGCGCAGGAGGGTACCGTCGATCGCTTCCATCGAAAGGCTCTGCAGGACCGGGATGAGGCGGACTCCGACCGGCGCCCGATTGGTGGACGGATCGCGTTCGGATGCCTTGACTTCGAGCAGGATCACGCCCGAGTCCCCGAACAGGGAATCGGCGGATTCGAGCCCGATCACACCGCTGAGCGGCGAGCGATAGCCGAGCGTCCCCGTTCCCCAGCTGGGGATCGTTTCCTGGCCGCCGGCCGGGATCCGCATCACCCGGTTCTCCTCCGGACGGTCGAAGAGATAGGCGGAGGCGCCGCCGGCGACCAGCACCCGGGCGATCTCGTTCGCGTCTTCGGCCACGTTCAGACGCGGCGAGAAGGTCGCGTTGAGGCTGCGGTTGCCGACGACGATCGTCGGGATCCCCTTCCCGCGGGCATCGGCGAGGACCGATTCGAGCCAGGGCCTCTGCGCCTCTTCGGGGTTCTGGTAGGGATCTGCGGCCGCCAGCGAGCCGCGGGAGTTGTCGATCACGATCACCCGCACGGTCCCCCCCGCGCCGCTGCTGTCGAAGGCGTAGTGGGTGCGAGCGCCCGCCGTGGGGCCGATGCCGGGGATCCCGCCGGTTGATACCCCGGCCGGCGCGGGTCCGGCGCCGAAGGGCGCCGGGAAGCCGCCGAAGACGGTCTGGAACGCACCGGACCCGGCGCTGTTGATGACATCGGCGGACCCGAGCGCCGCGTAGGCCGGGACGCTGGGGTGCGAGCCGAGCAGGGAGGCGAAGCGCTCGCCGTCGGAGAGATCGAGCCCGGTCGCGACGCGATTGCCCGTGTAGAGGAAGGCGCGCGGCCCCCACTCGCTCGATCGCATCGCCGCCACCGAGTCGAGAGCCGCGTCGAGGGTGCGATCGGGCCCGATCGAGACCGGCGCCAGCTCCGCGCAGCTTTCCTCGCAGGCCGCGTGGCCTGCGACCGCGAAGCGGACCGGGCCGGATGGCAGCGCCACCGCCTGCAGGGCGGCCCCGTTGGGAGCCGCCGCGGGGTTGGCCCCGAAGCGGGAGATCGCCGCGGTCCTGACCCGAGCCCGCAGAGCACTGCCTTCGCCGCCGCGCACCGACGATCCCCGTCCGGCGGCGTCGGCGTTCCCGCTCCACCCTCCGAGCGCCCAGCCCTCACCCGAGGAGTCGAGCAGCAGGGCCAGGGTCGGGTCGCTCTTGATCGGACGGTCCGGACCCGACCCCGCGAAGGCGGTGCGCTGCTGGTCGAGCCAGCCGCTCTCGGTCTCCTTGAGCAGGTAGCCGTCGCCCGGGAGGCCGAAAGGAGGCAGGATCGGCGGCGGCACGTTCGGGTCGGGGATCGGGAGGTCGTCTTCGACCGGGTACTCCAGCTGGGGGACGACCGAGACGACCGCGCGGACCGCGCCGCCGTTCCTGATCGCGGCGGCCGCGATCGCGGTCGAGCCCGGTATCGGCTGTTTGGAGAAACGCCAGGCCGAGCTCGGGCCGTCGCGCTCGATCACGATGTCGCGCCCGGCCGCCACGGCACCGCCGTCGGGCAGGCCGGCGACCGTGAAAAGGCGCGGATTACCGCTCCTGACGGAGTCCAGCAGCTGGTGCGCGGAGGAGTCGACTTCCCAGCCACCGCCCCTGTGGACCAGCAAATCGCCCCCCGCGGCGACGATCGCCTCGCTACCGGCGAAGGCGATCGAAGTCAGGTTCGTCGTCGCGAAGCCAGGCGGCAGGGCCTCCTGTTCCCAGCTCTTGCCGAAGCGGAGCAGCGTTCCCGACTTGCCGACCGCATAGCCGCGACTCGGGTCGGCCGGGTCGAAGGCGACGCCCATCAGGTTCCCTTCGAACCCGATCGGGACGCCCGGGTCGGCGATCCAGAGTCCGTCGGCCGCGTTCCATTGCCACATCGCACCGGAGTCGCCGACCGCGTAGGCGTGCGAGGGTTCGGGCCAGGCGACACCCCGCAAGGTGACCTTGCTGACCGAGCCGTTGGCGGTCGTCAGGTACTCGCGCTTCCACCCCTCCCCCGGGATGTAGCGGGCGACGGCGCCATCGACCCCGACCGCGATCGCCGGCGAGTCGAGGGCGCCGGAGGGTCTCCCCGGAGCCGTCACCGCGGCGGTGAGCGGCGCCCGCAGCGAGACCGGCCATGGGCGCAGCAGGTCGGGTGGCGTTTCCGCGGCGATGTGGACCGGCCCTTGCAGCCAGCCGCTGTCGGCATTGGCGAACGCCCCGGTGGGCCGGAAGTTGCCGCCACCGCCCGGCTGCCTGACGAAGGCACCTTCGTCGAGCCGCAGATAGGTGCCGCGGTTGCTCTCCTCGCTGCCGCCCGGGTCCAGCGGGTTGGTGACGACCCGGGTTCCGAACCCCGGGCCCGGCCAGGCGAAGCTGCGGTAGCCGATCTGGCGCGAGAGCTTGACCCCGAGACCGGTATCGCAGGCCGCGGCGTCGCACCAGGAGCCGGTTACGGAGGTGGCGCCGATGTCGTAGTAGAGGGTGGCGTCGAGCTCGGCACCGCCGAAGCTGCCGGTCATGTCGATCCAGACGCCTTCGGATGTGGCTGTCAGCGGCTGCGCCTGGCCGCCTAGCGGGGCCAGGCCCGAGATCCCCAGCCCGGGCGTGTCGCGGTTCGCGAACTTGGCGACGCCGAGCGGCCGCTCGACCCAGAGCGGGCCCGCCGGGGTCGAGGTGCGCTGGAACAGCATCGCCGAGCGCCCCATGTCCTCGTCGGGCTCGGCCAGCGCCCAGGCATTGCCGAGGCCGGTCGCGTCGAGGGCGACGATGCTGAATTCTTCGCTCGACGCGACCGGGACGTCGACTTCCTCGCGGACCCACTCCGTCCCGTCCCAGTGCAGGATCCCGTCTGCAACCGAACGTCCCGTCGGCGCGAACAGGAGCCCCGTGTGGCCGTCCTCGTCGAAGGCGGCGTCGGCGACCGTGCCGGAGCCGTTGTCTGCCGCGAGCTGCTCTGCCGGGCGATCGCCTTCGGCCGGGAAGAGGGCGGTGGGCGGAGGCCGGTCCATCGCTTCCCAGCGCCCGGCCGGCTCGTGCAAGAGGACGACGACCTGGTCGTCGGGCGGGCGACGCGGGTCGCGACCGACGAGCACGCCACCGCCGGCATCGGTGATCCGCGCCGAGGCGGAGTTCGGGACCGGCCCGCGGTAGGGATTCCCGTTCTCGTCGACCGGCAGCTGCTGGACGCGCCAGACGTTGCCGTCGGTGTACCGCATGAAGGCGAGCTGCCGGGTCGGGTTGGAGGGATCGGCCTGGGGTCCGAAAGCGAGGGGCCCGGCTCCGGTCGCGGCACCTCCCACCGAGAGGGGTAGCTGTCGATAGCCCCACGCCTCGCCGGGCTCGCCGGCGGGCGCGGCCCCGATCAGGATCATGTCGGGATCGGCGCTGCCGAGGGTCGGCAGCGGGGTCGTGCCGGCCGGCAACGGACTGCCTTCCCCTTCGCCCGCGGCGACGATCGCGAGCGTCAGCACGGTGAGCGCGACGACCAGCACCGGCAGCGCCAGCCGGTGTCGTCGTTCGCGAGCGCTCATCGCTTCACTTCCTTGGTGCGGAAGGCGAGGGCGGTCGGGTAGCGCTCGCGGCGCAGGCGCAGGTGGAGGGCGCGGGGACCGGGGGCGAAGGTTCGCAGCGGGGTGCGCGCTACCGGCCGCCCGGCGCGCTTGGCGATCAGCTGCACTCTCGCTTTTCGGGTGACTACGAAGCTGACCGTCAGGGTCAGCCCGTCGAGGTGGGAGCGAACGTCCTTGAGCAGTGGCGGCCTGCGCTTGGCGCGCCGCTGGCTCTGTTCCTTTTCGGCTTCTTCCGGTGGTGGCGCGAAGAGCAGCGAGTCGTCTTCGGGCAGGGTGTCGGGAATGAACTGTTCGGCCGCCTCGTTCGGCCTGAAGTCGATCGTGCCCTGGAAGGCAGGGTCTTCGTCGATCGGCAGTGCCTGGCTTTCGCTGTAGTGGAAGAGCCAGCCCGCCCAGGTCACCATCCAGCAGTCGTTCGGGGCCGGACAGGCGATGTGTGCCGCGGAGCCGCGGCCGGTTCCGGCGCCGGGCAGCCGCGTGGTCGTCAACGAGCCGTCGGCGGCGATCGCCGCCACCGTCGCCTTGCTGTTGGCGCTGCGCCGGTCCGCGTAGGGGACGACGGTCGCCATCGCGGCGCCGGTGCCGGGCAGTGCTGCGACGTCGCCGAAGCGGTCGCGAGGACCGAAGGCGGCACCTTTCAGGGTCAGTTCCTGAAACTCGCCGCCGACCAGGTGGGCGGCAAGCGGGAGCCGCGGCACCGAGCTTTCCGGAGGCGCCGAGGGCCCGGAAGCGGCGCCGCCGCCGACCGCCCAGAGGTCGGATCCGTCGCTGTCGAGGGCAAGCAGCTCGGTGCCGTCGTCCGGGACGCCGACGATCGGCGTCGGCAGGAACGGGTCGTTCTCGAAGTCCCCGGCCGAGATCTCGTGGAGCAGGCTGGGAACGTCCTCCTCCTCGGCGAGGTCGACCGGGTCGACCCGGTTTTCCGGCGATCGGCCGACGAGGACGCTCTCGTAGAGGTGGCCCTGGTGGAACTCCATGTCGCTCACCGAGCGCCCCTGGGGACCGTAGACGGAGCGCAGCTCGCTTCCGTTCCAGTGCAGGTGGAATGCGCCGATGTGCTCACCGAGGGTGTCCTGGGAACCGATCCCGCCGAACCAGCAGTCATCGGGGCCGGAGCAGGTGGCCGCGAGCATCGTCCGGTAGGGGTCGGTGGCGTCTACCCGGGTGCTGTAGGAGCCGACCACCTGCCCACCTTCGAAATGACAGAGGGCGAGCCCGGACCCCGAGCGGGGCTGGCTCGGTTCGCTGATCACCCAGAACTCAGCCGGCCCTGCCCAGGCGATCCTGGCGGTGTCGGCGGGCCCACCGCACACGCTCGCCAGCTGCCGCCAGTTGCTGCCGTTCCAGTAAAGGAGGCCGCGGCGAACAGCCCCGTTGCCGGCGACCGCGAGGAGGCCTCGGTTCGGGGACCAGAACTGGAGGTCTCCCGGCTGTCCGAGCGGCACCTTGAAGGGAACGCCCGCGGGGGGAGCCGGCTGCTCCAATCGCCAGAGCAACGGAGCCGCGGCGGCCTTCGGCGGTGGGGAGAGCACGGCGACGAGGACGACGACCAGAGCCGCGAGCGCCGGTCCCGCCCTCCTAGTCACCGTCCGCCCGCATCTGCTGCTCGCTCGGATGGGAACCGGCGTCGGGCTCGGTGTGGAAGTCGAGCAGGGTCGAGCGCACCGTCGAGAGCACGGCGTCGAGGGCAACCCCGGAGAGCGTCTCGTGCTCGACGAGCGAATTCGCCACCTCGTAGACCGCGTTCCAGTTCGCATGCAGGACCTCCTCCGCGCGCGCCACCGCGTCGATCACGATCCGCTCGACCTCGCGGTCGATCAGCTCCAGGGTGGCCGGCCCGATCTGCCCCATCTCCTGCAGGGAGGCGCCGAGGAAGACCTCGCCGGCCTTCTCCCCCACGGTGACCGGGCCGAGCTCCGGCGACATCCCGTAGGAGGTGACGATCTGGCGGGCGAGCTGGGTCGCGGCGTGGAGGTCGTCGTGGACTCCGGTCGAGACGAACCCGAACTCGATCCGCTCGGCCGCGTACCCGGAGACGATCGCGATCAGGTGGCGACGCAGGTCGGGCTCCTGCATGACCGTCGCGTCGCGGTCGGTGAGCATCTCGGCCGCAGTGCCGAGCTGGCGCCCGCGGGCCACGATCGAGACCTTCTGGGTCGCCATCGTCTGGCCGATCGAGCGGATCACGACTGCGTGCGCGGCCTCATGGATGGCGATCACCCAACGCTCCTCCGCGGTGAGGACGTGGCTCTTGCGTGCCGGCCCGGCGATGACCCTGTCGATCGCCTCCTCGAGGGTCGGCTGGTCCATCTCGGCCATCCCTTCGCGGACCGTCAGCAGGGCTGCCTCGTTGATCACGTTGGCGAGCTCGGCCCCGGAGAAGCCCGATGTCAGCTTGGCGATCTCCTCCAAGGAGGTGCCGGGCGCAAGCGGCCGCTGGGCGCAATGCAGCGAGAGGATTTCCAGCCGTCCGTGGACGTCGGGCACGTCGATCGTGACCTGGCGGTCGAATCGGCCCGGACGCAGGAGCGCCGGGTCGAGGATGTCGGGGCGGTTGGTGGCCGCGAGAACCACGATGCCGCTGTCGCCGCCGAACCCGTCCATCTCGACCAGCAGCGCGTTGAGGGTCTGCTCGCGCTCGTCGTTACCCTGGCCGACGCCGGCGCCCCGCTTGCGCCCGGCGGCGTCGAGCTCGTCGATGAAGATCAGGGCCGGCGCCTGCTTGCGCGCCTTCGCGAAGAGGTCGCGGACACGGGCGGCGCCGACGCCGACGAGCGACTCGACGAAGTCGGAGCCGGAGAGGGAGAAGAAGGACGCGGCGGCCTCGCCCGCGGTCGCCTTTGCGAGCAGCGTCTTGCCGGTTCCAGGAGGCCCGACCAGCAGGACTCCCTTCGGCGCCCTGGCCCCGACCATCGCGTATTTGCCCGGGTCGGCGAGGTAGTCGCGGATCTCGCGCAGCTCGGCCACGGCTTCGTTCGCACCCGCGACGTCCTCGAAGGTGGTGCGGTCGGGTGCGTCGGCGCCCTTCTTGCGGCCCTTGCCGGTGAATTTCGAGAACCCGGCGAAGGCTCCGGCGCCACCGTCCTGCCCGAGCCGGGTGAAGAGCACGAAGAGGCAGACGAGCAGCAGGATCGGGATCAGAAACTGGACGAGGATCTGCTTGGTCGGCTTGTCGGCCTGCTGATCGACCTCGATCACCGCGCCGCTCTTGTAGAGAGCTTCGACCAGATTGCCGGTCTCGATGTCCGACTGCGGATAGGCGGAATACAGTTCTTCGCCGCCCTTCGTCAGGATCACGACGCGCGAGTCCTGGTCGAGCAGGGTCGCCTCGTCGATGTTCTTCTCTTTGGCCAGGCTGTTGATGCGGCTGAGCGGCACCGATTCGCCGCTCGAGCTCGGCTGGATCTGGCCGAGAAGGTTGAAGAAGAGGAAGGTGAGGAGAAGCGAGGAGAAGATCAGGACCGTGTTGATCGGGTCCTTCGCCAACCATTTGCCGATCGGCCGGAGCCGGTCGCCGAATGCGCCGGCGACTGCCCGGAAGTCGACCTGCGCCGGCCTGCTGATCTTTTTCATCTCTCTGTCGTTCCTCTCCGTAACGAAATCGTGAAAACCCTTGAACCGGAACGGCGCCCGAGCCGAATGCTGAACTCGGGCGCCGTGTTGCGGTCGGCGGTATCGCCTATTTCTGTTTCGGGACCTTCAACGTCACCGAGCTGTTCTTGGTGCTTGCGGTCCCGCCGGTCGGGGTGAAGGTCAGCTTCAGGCTGACCAGGAGCTTGCCCTTCTCCTTCAGGGCCGCCTTGGCAGCGCCTTTCGGCTTCACCGTCAGGTCGAACGTGTCCGCTGAGGACGCGTTGACGACCGTGTTGAGGACGGTGACCTTCTTACCGTTCGCCTTGGCGGTTCCGAGGACGCTGAGCTTGCCCGCTCCGGGCAGCTCGACCGAGACCTTGCCCTTGCCGTTCTTGACCGACTTGCGGAACGAGAACAGGTTGCTGGGCGGAGGCGGAGGCGGATTCTCTTTGCCTTTTTCCTCCGGTTTCTCGACTGGTTTTTCTTCTTCGCCCGAGTGCGCCTTGTCCCAGCCGATTTCGGCGACGTCCTCACGCGCGGTGGCGAGGATCGCGTCGGGGAGGCGGGCGTAGTCGGCGCCGAACAGGGCCCCCTGAGCCGCGTCCGAGAGGATGCTGTCCTCGTAGTCCTTGACCGTGCGGGCCTTGGCCTCCTCTTCGGGGCTGGCCCCCCAGACCTCGGCGTTGTCGTCGAACGCCAGGGCGTAGGTCAGGGTGCAGATCCCGTATCCGGTCGGCGAGTTGACCCCGCTCGTTTTCGACCAGTCCCCGAAGCTCGTGGTGGGGACGTTGGTGAACTGGGCCGCGAGGCAATTCGAGCCTTTCTGGCCCGTGGTGGTGAACCCGCTTGCGTCGGCGGTCGGCTCGCTGAAGCCGAGACCGTTGGTTTCGTCGGCCGAGCCCACCGCGATCGAGCCGTTCTGGACCTGGGTCCAGTAGGGCGTCGTCGGGGCGCCGGCGCCGGCGGGGTTAACCGCCAGGGTCGGGCTCGCGTTGCGAGCCGTGGCGACGTCCGAGTACCCGATCGAGCCGTCGACGGCGACCAGCTTTTTCACCAGTTCGCCGTTGCCGTTCGCGCAGCCGCTGGTCAGGTGATCGGTCGCATCGAGATCGCTGCCGGGGCCGCTCGGGTCGACGCCGGCTTCGGCCGTCCCGTTTTTGTTCCCGCAGTCGTCACGCGGCCCGAACGTCGCGTTCGGCCAGTCGCGGGTGAGGTTGGCACCGGTGGTCGCGTAGGTGGTCTTCCACCCTTCGCCCGGGTCGATCGTGTCCAGGTAGTCCTTGAACGCGAACGAGGTTCCGGACTGGTCGAAGCGGACGACGCGGGTGATCCCGATTTCGCAGTCGGCATCGCCGGCCAGTTCGGGGAAAGCATCGCTCCACTTCGTGTTTTTGCTGCCCGACCAGACCTCCTCGTAGAGTTTCTTGGTGAAGCGGACCCGCAGCAGGGCTTTTTTGCCCGGCAGTTCCGAGTTCGGGATCGTGCTCCATTTGTCGGCGAGGAGTTCCGGGTCGCATCCGTCCGGGAAGTTGACCAGGGGAGCGACCGAGCCGACGGCGATCGGGAAGACGTGCACTTTGCCGTCGTTGGACTCGTCGGTGTCGGCGACGACTTTGCCCGCCTGTTCGACCCCGCCGGAATTGATCAGCGCGACTTCGGCTGAGCTGGGGGGATCGTCGGTCCCGGCGAAGCGCGGGGTGTCGGTGCGAATCTGCATCGATTTGATCCCGGCGCCGCTTCCCGACCCTTCGTACGTGACGTTGATCGAGGAGAACCCCGGGGTGCCGACGCAGTAGGTGAACTTGAAGTTCGAGTTGAACGCTTTCTGGGCGTCGACCGCGAAGCTGGCGCCGCGGCCGATCACGTTCGGGCCGGCGCATTTCTCGGTGGTGAAATCGGCGCTCGCGGCCGGAACGAAAGCGACTGCGGTTACCGCCGCAGCACAAATGGCTACAGCTGCTGCCGCGAGTCGAGACCGCCATCGTGGCGTCTCTGAAACCTGGCTCATTCGGGTCTGTCCTTTCATTGGATCTAACCTTTCGCGGCCAGGTTTGTAGGCGGAATACCGCTCTGTCAAGCGGGTTCACCGAACTTCTACGAGGTCGTTACATCGCCATCACAAGACCTTCACCAGATCGTCTCCGGTTGGTCTCAGGCTGATTACGCGGGCTAGGCGAAGGCCTGGCTGGCGCGACGGCGTAGGTCGGCGTTGAGCATGCCCGTGACTTCGCTGGGCTGCTCGCCGGCGGAGGGGACCGCGTCGCCGATCAGGCCGGTGGCGCGAAAGCCGAAGAGGGGTGCGTCGAAGCCGGCCTCGCGAACCTTGCGAACCAGCTTGACGGCGGCGGGGGTGTCGGCACCCGGGCCGCAGAGGACGAGGGCGGTCGGGGCCAGGGCGCCGAGGGCACGCTCGAGGCGCTCGTCGGCCAGCTCGGAGGAGAGCATCAGGACGCGGAAGCCGGCGCGGCGCAGGATCAGGTCGAGGGCCTGGGCGTGGACGGACTCGGCTTCGTTGCCGTGGCTCGAGTCCAGCAGCAGGATCCCGGCCGGGCGGGATGCGGTCGAGGCGAGGCGCCGGGCCCCGTGCAGCCAGCCCATCGCCCAGCGGGCAGCGAACTCGAGCTCGGCCTCGCGATCGGGGTTGGCGGCGAGGTTGTCGACCGCCGGGAGAACCATCTCCTCGACGGTCCGCTCGAGGGGCCGCAGAGCCAGGCTCTCCTCGATGACGCGGTCGGCGGCGGCCTCGTCGAAGCTCTCGAGGGCGGCGATCAGGCTGCCGCCGTTCGCCGGTGCCGCCTGGCGCTGGCGGGCGAGCTCGATCGCGGAGGAGATGTTGCCGGTCTGGGCGAGGGCGTCGCGCAGGGTCTGGAGCTCGACCAGTTCGTAGTTGCGGTGGTTGCCCGGGGTGCGCTTCGGGGTCGGATAGCCATAGCGGCGCTCCCAACTACGCAAGGTGTTGGGGCTCACGCCGAGGACTTCGGCGGCGGCGTTGGTTCTGATTCCGGGCATCTGGGTCGGCTCTGAAAAGGGTTTGCTGGGCGCAGTGGTGTTCGCCGCAGGGCCGAATTCTCCCACCGGATTCCCAGGTTTACGCAAGTTATGGACAGATTTCGTGGATCTGTCAGCGATCTTGCAAGCGCGCGTGCCCAGGGTCGCCCTCCTGCGGCACCATGATCTCGGCTGCGTCCTCGGGCGTGATGTCGGGATAGAGCCCGCGGATCGCGAGTATCGCGAGCGCCCCTCCGGCGAGCTGAGCAAGGATGAAGGTCGGGACCGAGGCAGGCGCGATCCCGGCGAACGTGTCGGAGAACATCCGCCCCACGTCGATCGCGGGATTGGCGAAGCTGGTCGAGCTGGTGAAGAAGTAGGCGGCCCCGATGTAGGCGCCGACGGCCGCCGGGGCCAGGCTTCCCCGGCGCGTCCTGGCCAGGGAGAAGATGACCAGGAGCAGGCCCAGGGTCGCGACCACCTCGGCGAACAGGTGCGGAGGCGAGGCGCGGTGGGTGGTCGCGATGCTGATCGCGGTCAGGTCGAACATCACGTTGGCAACTACGGCGCCGGCGATGCAGCCTGCGACCTGCGCCGGGATGTAAGCGAACGCATGGCGCCAGCGAAGGCCCCCGAAGCTCGCGTCGACCAGGGAGACGACCGGATTGAAGTGGGCCCCGGAGATCGGTCCGAACATGAGGATGAAGGTGAAGAGCCCGGCCGCCGTCGCCGCGGCGTTCTCCAGGAGCTGAAGCCCCGGGTCCCCCGGCGAGAGCTCGGCGGCCGCGATCCCGGAGCCGATCACCGTCGCGGCGAGGAAAGCGGAGCCGAGGAACTCGGCGATCAGTCGTCGCAGCAGCGGAGGATCGCTCATCGGCGGCGCCAGCCTATGCATTGACAGATCTGATTTCAATAGATATATGTAAATAGATGTCGATCGATCTGGAGCTCGCGCCCAAGACGAAGCGCCCAGCCGGCGAGCCCTGCTGCGAGCCCGTCGCGTATCCCGACGTGCAGCGGGAGCAGGCCGAACGGATGGGGCAGATCGCGAAGGCGCTGGGGGACCCGGTCCGCCTACAGCTGGTCGACGTGCTCAGGAGCCACGCGGGCAAGGTCTGCGTCTGTGAGCTCGTGCCCCTCTTCGAGCTCTCGCAGCCGACCGTCTCGCACCACCTCAAGGTCCTTCGCGACGCCGGGATCGTCGGGTCCGAGCGCCAGGGCCTTTGGGCCTACTACTACGTCATCCCGGATTCGCTGGACGAGTTCGCCGTGTGGCTGAAGCCCGAGTGCTGCGAACCGGCTACCTGCGGCTGCGCTGAGTAGGCGGCCGCAATGGCCAACGCCCTCTTCGTCTGCCTCCACAATGCCGGCCGCTCGCAGATGAGCCAGGCGTTGTTCGAGAGGACTGCCGAGGGTCGGCACGAGGCTCGTTCCGCCGGGACGATCCCCGGCGACCGCGTCCACCCCGAGGTCGTCGCCGTCATGGACGAGCTCGGCATCGACCTGCGCGACCGCCGGCCGCACGAGCTCACCACCGAGGACGCGGAATGGGCTGACGTGGTGGTGACGATGGGGTGCGGCGACGAATGCCCCTTCGTACCGGGGGTCCGCTACGTCGATTGGGACCTGGCCGACCCGAAGGGCCGACCCGTCGAAGAGGTTCGTGCGACGCGCGACGAGATCGCGAAGCGGGTCGAGGCCTTGGCCGAAGAACTCGACCGCGGCTGACGCCAAGCTCACTCCGTGACGCGGGAGCGTTGGACCACACTGCTGGTCGTCTCGGCGGCGACGGCGATGCTGCTGCTCGACGTGACCGTCGTGAACGTCGCCCTACCGGCGATCCGGGCCGACCTCGACGCCGGCTTCGGCGAGATGGCGTGGGTGATCGACGCCTACGCGCTGGCCCTCGCGGCGACCTTGCTCAGCGCCGGCGCACTCACCGATCGACTCGGCCGACGGGCGATCTTCGTCGCAGGGTTGGCGCTGTTCACCGCCTGCTCGGCTCTGTGCGCAGCGGCGACGTCGGCCGTGTTGCTCGATCTCGCCCGCGCCGCCCAGGGAGTCGGCGCGGCGGCGATGTTCGCCTCCTCCCTCGCGCTCTTGGCGAACGAGTTCCAGGACTCCGAGCGCGGCTTCGCCCTCGGCGTCTGGGGTGGCGTCACCGGCGCCGCGCTGGCGATCGGCCCGCTGGTCGGCGGCGTGCTGACCGACGAGCTGGGCTGGCGCTGGATCTTCCTCGTCAACCTGCCGATCGGCGGGCTGCTGATCTGGCTGACGCTGCGCTCGCTGCCCGAGTCGCGAGAGGATCGCCCGCGCCCACTGGACCTCGCCGGGATGGCGACCTTCGGCGCCTCCTGCTTCCTCGCGACCTACGGGCTGATCCGCGGCAACGAGGACGGCTGGGGGAGCCCGTCGATTCTCGCTGCGCTGCTGGGCGGGGCCGTGTTGCTGGCGGTGTTCGTGACGGTCGAGCTCCGCAGCCGGGCGCCGATGCTGCCCCTCTCCCTATTTCGCATTCCCGCCTTCACCGGCACCGCGGTCGTCGCCTTCGCACAGTCGGTCGCCCTCTATCCCTTGCTCTTGTTCCTGGCGATCTACCTCCAGAGCGGCCTCGGCCTGTCCCCGACCGAGACCGGGCTCCGGATCCTGCCGTTGACACTCGTGCTCGTCGTCGTCGCCCCGATATCCGGCCGGCTCACCAACCGCGTGCCCCTGCGCATCCCGCTCGCCGCCGGGCTGACCTTGATCGGCATCGCGCTGCTGCTGATGCGGGCGATCGACATCGAGAGCGACTGGACCGCGCTGCTGCCGGGACTTCTGGTCGGTGGTCTCGCGATCGGTGTCATCAGCCCGGCCCTCGCGGCGGCGATGGTGAGCGTCCTGCCGGTCGAGCGCAGCGGCCTCGCATCCGGGATCAACAACACCTTCCGCCAGCTCGGCATCGCGATCGGCCTCGCCGGTCTGGGCGCGATCTTCGAGCACCGCGTCGCCCGCTCCCTCGACTCGAGGGCAGGCATCGTCGACGGCCTCGACGCCGTTCTCGCCGTCGCCGCGGCCGTCGCCCTGCTCGCGGCAATCGCGACCTGGCCGCTGCTCGGCAGGCAGCGATCGTCAGGGTGACTTCGACTCCCCTCAGTCGGGACTGAGGACGCCGACGCCGACCGGCTGGCCGACCGCCCGGGCGCGCCACATCGCTTCGTCGGCCTTGCGCAGGAGGCCATCGGCCTCGGTCCCGTGCTCGGGGCAGGCGACGACGCCGGCGGAGATGCCGATCGGCAGGCCGCCGGCCGCCTCCAGCTCCCCGAGCACCCGCAGCAGCCGCTCGCTCATCTGGACGCCGCCGACCGTGTCCTGGTTCGGGGCCAGTACACAGAGCGCGTCCTCCTCGAGCCGGAAGGCCTCGTCGACCAGCCGCACCCCGTCGCGCAGGGCGGCGTCGACCACCGTCAGCGCTTCCTCGGCACCGCCGGCGGCGCCGTTGCGGGCGCCGGGGCCGTCGACGTCGAAGACGACGAGCCCAAAGGGGTGGTCGTAGCGGCGATGGGCCTCGATCAGCTGTTCGAGGCGCCGGCGCATGTGGCCCGGGCGGTAGAGGCTGGCCAGCTCTTCGAAGGGGGGGATCTGCCGGGATACGGGCTCGACGGCGGCGGCGGTCACCGAGCCGAAAGCCTCGGCGAGGCCCATGGCCGCGTTTGCGTAGCCCTCGACGTCGTCGTTCGGCATCTCCGCCCGCAGGCGGTCCAGCAGGGCCGCCTGCAGGGCCGAGACCTCCCGCGCGAGCTTGGCCGCCGGGGTGCCATGCCGCGACCCGTCGCCTCCTGCATCGTTGCCTCCGCCGCGAGCCACGCTCAGACCTTCGCGAAAGCGGCGGACGCCAGCAAACTAAAAAGTCGCTATTTGCGGGGCGACGATCGTCCAGACAATTCGGCTAGTCGCCGCCGCTCATCGACCGGCGACCGGCGAGCGCCTTGCCGAGGGTGACCTCGTCGGCGTGCTCGAGGTCGGCCCCGACGGGCAGGCCGCTGGCGAGACGGGTGACCGAGACGCGTGCGCCCAGCATCCCGGCGATGTGCAGCGCCGTCGCCTCGCCGGTGGTGGTCGGGTTGGTGGCGATCACTACCTCCTCCACCCCGCCGGCCGCGACCCGGCGGTCGAGCTCGGCGATCTTGAGGTCGTCGGCGTCGATCCCGTCGATCGGGGAGAGCGCGCCGCCGAGCACGTGGTAGAGGCCGCGGTATTCGTGGGTGCGCTCGATCGGGATCACGTCGGCCGGCTCCTCGACCACGCAGATCGTCGCCTCGTCGCGACCGGGGTCCGAACAGATCCGGCAGAGCGGGCCCTCGGCGAGGTTGAAGCAGCGCTCGCAGAGCCCGACCCGTTCCTTCACCTCGCGGATCGCGGCGGCGAGGCCCTCGGCCTCTTCGTCGGGGGCGCGGAGGATGTGGAACGCGAGCCGCTGGGCGGTGCGCTGGCCGATCCCCGGCAGGCGCGCGAGTTCGGCAACGAGGCGCGCCAGCGGCGCCGGGCCCTCGCTGCTCACATCCCGGGGAGGCCGCCGAGGCCGCCCGTGATCCCGCCCATTTTCGAACTGGCCAGCTCCTGCGCGGCGCGCAGGCCCTCGTTGACGGCGGCTTGGACCATCTCGGCCAGCAGCTCCGGCTCCTCGGGGTCGATCGCCTCCGGGTCGATGACGATCTCCCGCAGGGTCATGTCGCCGCCCATCTTCACCTTGACCATGCCGCCCCCGGCGCTCGCCTCGACGACCTCGTCTTTGAGCTTCTCCTGGGCCTGCAACATCTCGGTCTGCATCTGCTGCGCCTGTTTCATCAGCGCATTCATGTCGAAGCCACCGGGCATCCCGCCTTTTGCCACTAGCCAACCTCCTCCGCGTTGAACTCGCTCTTCAGTTTTTCCACCAGCGCATCGTGGTCGACCTCGTCCGGGGCCGTGTCGCCGCCGGACGGCGACTCCTCCCCGTCGAGCAGCTCGTAGGCCGGGCGCAGCGTCGTCCCCAGCACCGCCTCGATCGCGGCCGAGACGACCTCGCGCTTGTCCGGCGCCTCGGCCTTGCGCTTGTTGAAGGTGAACTCGGGCGGGAACCCGATCGTCAGCGTCCCGTCCCCGACCGTGACCGGCCGCGCGCCCTCGAACGTGGCGGCGAGCGCAGGCGCGTTTTGTCGCAGGTTGTCCAGGACTGCCGGCCAAACCTGCACGATCCCGTCGATGGAAAGCTCGGAGGGCCCATCGCCAGCGACCTCAGGCTCACTCTGAATCTCGGGTTTCGCAACCGATTCTGGCTCCGCCTCCTCCTCCTCGGCGGGCGGCGGATCGCCGACAGCTTCTGTTCCGACGGCTGGCGGGCCTGGTGAGTCCTGCGCGGGGGAACCTCCCGCGGGTGGCGGAAAATGAGGGGGGTCGAAAACGCCCCCGCCCGCAGCGCCCCCCTCATCCTCCGCCAGGACCCGCGGGCCGTTCCCCTGAGAAGCACTCTCCAGTCTCTCGATCCGTCGCAGCAGTCCCTCCGTCGACGGGTCGAGGTCGGGGCGCGCCGCTTTGAGGAGCGCGATCTCGACCGCGAGCCGCGCGTCGTCGCCCTCGCGGACCGCGGTCAGGGCGGCGGCGAGCTCGTCGATCGTGCGGATCAGGGAGGCGGGGCCGATCGCCGCGGCCTGGGCCGCGAGGCGGCCCTCGTCGGTGGCGGTGACGACGAAGGTCTCGGGCACCTCGCCGACGGTCTGGGTGACGAGCAGGTGGCGCAGGTGGGCGAGCAGGTCGCGGGCGAACTGGCCGGGGTCGCGACCCGAGCGCGCCATCCGATCGACGCCGAGCAGGACCGCTTTCGGGTCCTCGGCGATCACCGCGTCGATGGTCTCGAAGAGGAGATCGGCGTCGGCGGCGCCGAGCAGCTCCATCACGGCCTCGAGGTCGACGTGCTCGCCGCGGAAGGCGACCAGCTGGTCGAGGGTGCCGAGCGCGTCGCGGAAGCTGCCGGTCGCCGAGCGGGCGATCATCGAGGTCGCGCCCGGCTCCACCTCGATCCCCTCGGCGGCGGAGACGCGGTCGAGGACCTCGGAGATCTGCTCGATCGTCGGCCGCTGGAAGTCGAAGCGCTGGCAGCGGTCTGCGATCGTCGCCATCACCTTGTGCGACTCGGTCGTGGCCAGCACGAAGACGGTGTTCGGGGGCGGCTCCTCGAGCGTCTTCAGGAAGGCGTTCCAGGCCTCTTTGGTGAGCATGTGCGCCTCGTCGAGGATGTAGACCTTCCAGCGCCCGCCCGCGGGGGCGTAGGCGACCCGCTCGCGGAGGTCGCGGACGTCGTCGACCGAGCGGTTGGAGGCGGCGTCCATCTCGATCACGTCGACCGAGGTGCCGGCGGCGATCGTCGTGCATGAGTCGCACTCGCCGCAGGGCGTCACCGTCGGCCCGCCGCGCTCGCAGTTGAGCGAGCGAGCGAGGATCTTCGCCATCGAGGTCTTGCCGGTCCCGCGCGAGCCGACGAAGAGGTAGGCGTGGTGGACCTTGTCCTGCTCGACCGCGTTGCGCAGGGTGCGGACGACGTGCTGCTGGCCGACGACCTCGTCGAAGGAACCGGGTCGGTGGCGGCGGTAGAGGGAGGTCGAATCGCTGGAAGAGGGCACCACGGCCAGTGTATCCACGGCGATGCGGCGACTTTCTCGCCCTCCAGCCGACTAAATCGCCGCACAGGCTCGATACCGTGCGCGGGTGCCGCCCGGGCTTCGCAAGTGGTTGACGCCGGCCGCCTGGGTGGCGGCCGTCAGCGGCGCGTTGCTGCTGATCTTCCCCACCGGCTTCCCTAACTACGACACCATCTACGCGTTGGTCTGGGGGCGGGAACTCGCCCACGGCATGAGCCCCGACTACGGCTCCGCCCTGCCCCCCACGCCGCATCCCCTCACCGACCTCCAGGGACTGGTCACGACCCCGCTTGGCGACGGCGCGATCGCGGTGACGATGGTGATCGCCTACGTAGCGCTCGGCCTCTGCGCCTACTTCGTCTACCGGCTCGGGTCGCTCTGGTTCGACCGCCCGATCGGGGCCGTCGCGGCGGCGATCGTCCTCACCCGCGCCCCCTTCCTCTCCAACGGCATCCGCGCCTACATCGACATCCCCTACCTCGCCTTCTGCCTCGGTGCGCTGGTCGTCGAGTCGCGGCGGCCGCGGGCCGGCTGGCCGGTCCTGGCGCTGCTCGTCCCGGCCGGGCTGCTGCGCCCCGAGGCCTGGCTGTTCTCGGTCGTCTACCTCGCTTACCTCGCCATCCCCACCGCGGCCGATGGGCCGAAAAGTCGGCTCCGGCTGGACTTTTCGGCCCACCGTCCGCGGTGGTGGCTGGGGATGGCAGCGCTGGCGCTCGCCGGGCCGCTGCTCTGGGCCGCCTTCGACTGGATCACGGCCGGCAGCCCGACCTACTCGTTCACCGGCACCCAGGAAACCGTCGATCAGCTGGGCCGCCAGAGCGGGCCGGTCGACCTCGTCCTCTACGGCCCGCGGCGGCTCGGCGAAGTCCTCCAGTGGCCGGGGATGATCGGCGCCCTCGGCGGCGTCGTCCTCGGCCTCGCCTTCCTCCGCCGCCGCTCTGCGCTGGGGGTAGCCGCGACCGTGCTGGCGCTGGCCGCCTTTGCCCTGCTGGCGACGGCGGGCCTGGCGATCATCGCCCGGTACACGATGCTGGCCGGGGCGATCCTGGCGATCTTCGCCGCGGTCGGGCTGCTCGGCTGGCGCCTCTTGGAGAGCGACCACCCGTGGCGGCGGGCCTGGCAGGTGTTCGCCGCGATCGTGGCGCTGACGTTCGTCGCCTGGATCCCGAACCAGTACGACCTGCTGAGAACGGTCGACCGCGACCTCACCGACCAGGCGAAGATCGAGGACGAACTGGACGAGCTCGCCGACACCGGCGCCTTCGCGCCGATCTGCGGCCCGATCTCGGTCCCCAACCACCGCCCGGTCCCGCGCCTCGCCTTCGACCTCGACGTCCGCCCGAGCGACATCGTCAGCTCCAGCGAGCAACGGCAGCCCCCGCGCGGGGTCTTCCTCGACGTCGCCAGCCGGTTCGTCACCGAACACTTCATCCTCGACCCCAACGACCCGATCCGCTTCGAAACCGAGGTCCCCCCCGGGTTCCGCAAGACCGCACGGAACGAGTCCTGGATCGTGTACCACCGCTGCTGAGTCTCCAGAAATTCCCCGGACGCGCCGATGGGGTCGGGTGACCGCCTTGCGAAAGATCCTGATCGGCCTCGGAGCGATCTTTGCGGTGCTGATCGCGCTGGCCCTCGTGCGGATCGTCGTCCTCTACATCGACAGGCCAGACGACGAGGAGCGAATCGAGCGGGCGATCGAGGCGTATTACGGCAGCACCGATCCCGAGGCCTGCGACAACCGCACGACCGCCGCCTACCGACTGCAACGCTGGGGAGGAATGGAACCGTTCGCCCGCGCCACCTGCGAAGCGGAAGCCCCGACTTCGGCGAGCGCCGGGGTCGAGGTCCTCGGCATCGAGGTGGACGGCGACCGGGCGACGGCGGTCGTCCGCTTCGACGGCGACTCGCTCGACGGCTCCACCGTCCGGATCGCGCTCGCCCACGAGGACGACTACTGGCGCCTCGACCGCATGCTCGGGTTCGTCGAGTTCGACCGGGCCGGCGCCCGCCGTGCATATCGCGATCGGCTGCTCCAGTTCGGCTCGCCCCGTAGCGCGACGAGATGCGTTGCCAAGGAGGAAGCGCACTACTCGGACACCGAGCTGGAACGGGCGATCGTCAACTCGGTCGCCGGCACCTTTGCCCCGATCGTCGTCCGCTGCGACCGCCGGGGGGTCGAACGCAACCTGATGTCCTCGGTCGCCGCCGCCGACGCCGACCTAACCGCCACCGGCCTCGATTGCGCGGAACGGCAGCTGGCGCAGGCGAGCGAGGCCGAGCTGGCCCGGTTGAGCACCAGCATCCCCGCCTACATCGCCCTGCTCGACTCCTGCGACCCGAACTACCTCGCCGAGTTCGTCCGCGGCGATCTCGCCGACCACGACGAGGAGGCGGGCACGATCCGGTGCGTGGCGGCGCGGCTCGAATCCCTCCCACTCCGCGAGGCCACGGCGATCGTCTACGACCGCGATCGCTATGACGGGCTGATCGGCTCATGCGACGCCTGACGGGCGGGATCGGGGCGCTGCTCGCTTGTGGCCTCCTGCTGATGCCCGCCGCCTCGGGGAGCGAGCGCTGGCAGCCGAAGCCGACCACGGCGCCCTGGCAGTGGCAATTGCAGGGCAAGATCAACCTCTCGGTGCCCGCCCCGGTCTACGAGGTGGACGGATTCGAAACGGCGCGGGGCACGGTTGCGGCGCTGCACCGGCGGGGGCGGCGGGCGATCTGTTACCTCGACATCGGCGCCTGGGAGAGCTACCGGCCCGACGCCGGGGACTTCCCGCCGAAGGTACTCGGCAAGGTCTACGAAGGCTATCCCGACGAGCGCTGGCTCGACATCCGCGAGATCGGGGCGCTGGCGCCGATCCTGCGCAAGCGCTTCGACCTCTGCGCGCGCAAGGGCTTCGACGCGGTCGAGCCCGACAACCTGGCCGGCTACGAAAACAAGACCGGCTTCCCGCTCAGCGGCGCCGACCAGATCCGCTTCACCCGCTGGGTGGCCCGCGAAGTCCACAGGCGCGGCATGTCCGTGGCCTTGAAGAACGATCCCGAGCAGGTGCTGGCGCTGGTCGGCGACTTCGACTTCGCCGTCGTCGAGGAGTGCTTCGGCTACGACGAGTGCGAGCGCTTCAGCCCCTTCGTCGAGGCCGGCAAGGCGGTCTTCTCTGCCGAGTACGAGGCCGCCCCGGCGAGGTTCTGCCCCCAGCAGCGGGCGCTGCGCTTCAGCGCGATCCGCAAGGGCTACGACCTCTTCGCGAAGCCGTGGCAGCCCTGTTCGGGCTAGCCGCCCTCGACGCTCGCCACCGCCGCGTGGGTGGACGCCGAGAGATCGGGGTCGGCGAGGTCGACCCGGGGCGGCAGCTCGACGTGTAGCTCGTTCGAGGTGTCGATCGCGACCGTTCCCGAGCGCAACCGGACCTCGAGCACGTGACCCCCGCGGGCGCGGTCGGAGTCGATGAAGTGGAGGTGGTGCCCGGCGACCTCGATCCCCTCGGCGTAGGCGGGGAACCGGAAGCCGACCAGAGTGCCCTCGACGTCGTCGAGCTCGAAGACCTTCTGGTCGGCGACGACCTCGGTCAGCGGCCGGTAGGGCGGGCTCTGGCGCGGCACCGAGCGCGCCCGGACCAGGTCGAAGCGGCCGTCGACGCGGACGGCGCAGGACGAGGCGCGATCGGCGACGAGCTCGTCGACCCGGGCCAGCAGAGCCCGGTGGTCGAGGGGCCCGTCGAGCACCGCCTCGATCGTGGGATCGAACTCGACGACGACCGCGAATGGCGTCTGCTCGGCGGCGGCGACCGCGTGGATCCAGCCCTCGACGTCGGCACGGTAGAAGGTGCCGTCGAGGGCGATCATCTCGCCATCGAGCCCGTTCAGGGTGCCGAGCCCGAGGTCGCCGTGCTCGGCCAGCTCGGCGAAGCTGAGGTCGCCGTCGTAGGCCCCTTCGAGCAGGGCGCCGATCGTCGAAGCCTGGAAGAGGACATGGTGCTCGTGGCCCCCGTGCAGGTCCTCGTGGTGCATCGCCTCGACGTGAAGCGACCGGATCCAGCGCTCGTCAAGCACGGCGGCAGTCTGGCAGCCAGGGTCGATTCACCAGCTCTCGCTCCCGCCCGCCCGCCGCCCGCCCCCCGGATCGTTGAGAA
>DATDCK010000007.1:0-3785 GCA_036524375.1 Solirubrobacterales bacterium
GGCGCCCAGACCCTGGACGGCGCGGGCGACGATGAGCTGGATGTCGTTCTGGGCGAACCCGCCGGCGAGGGAGGCGAGCGCGAAGAGGATCAGGCCGGCCATGAACACGCGGCGGCGGCCGAGCAGGTCGGCGAGGCGCCCACCGAGCAGCAGGAAGCCGCCGAACGTGAGGACGTAGGCGTTGACCACCCACGAGAGATCGTCCTGGGAGAAGTCGAGGGCCTCGCCGATCGTCGGCAGGGCGACGTTGACGATCGAAGCGTCGAGGACGACGACGAATTGAGCCGCCGCCAGCAGGATCAGCGCGTACCAGCGTTTCTCTCGGTATTCGGCGGCGGTCGTCATCGAGCGGCAGTCAATCAAACCGGCGATGCCGGCTTCAGGCGTCGATCAGGCCCCTGCGGATCGCGTAGCGCACCAGCTCGACCCGGTCGCGCATCCCCAGCTTCCGCATCGCGTTCGCGCGGTGGTTCTCGACGGTCTTCTCGGAGAGGTGGAGGAGGGAGGCGATCTCGCGGGTGGTGTGGGCCTCGGCGACGAGCTTGACGATCTCCTCCTCGCGCGGGGTCAGGTCCTCGCCGCCGCCGGGGCCGCGTTCGAGCACGTCGCGGATCAGCGTTCGCTGCGCCTCCGGCGTCAGGAACGGCTCCCCGCGCTCGACCGCGCGGATCGCCTCCAGGAGGTCGGTGTCGGCCTGCGCCTTCAGGACGTAACCCGAGGCGCCGGCTTTCAGCGCCTCGAAAAGGTAGCGCTCGTCGTCGTGCATCGAGAGGATCAGGACCGAGACCTCCGGCGCCTGCTCCTTGATCTCTCGCGTCGCCTGCAGTCCGGTCAGTTTCGGCATCTTGACGTCGAGGATCGCCAGGTCGGGACGCTCGCGGATCGCCAACTCACGCGCCTCGGCCCCGTCCGCGGCCTCGCCGACGACCTCGATGTCGTCCTGCCGCTCGAGCAGCAGGCGCAGGCCGGAGCGCACGATCCCGTGGTCGTCGGCGATCAGGACCCTCATATCCGCAGCCTCACCCTCGTCCCTTGTTCGGGGCGGGACTCGATCGTCAGCTCGCCGCCGACCAGCAGCGCCCGCTCTCGCATCCCGGCGATCCCCAGGCCGCCCTCGGCCTGGTCGAATGCGAAGCCGCGCCCGTCGTCGGCGACAACCAGCTCGACCCGCTCGCCGTCGCGGCGGATGGCGACATCGATCCGACCCGCCCGGGAATGGCGGGAGGCATTGGCGAGTGCCTCCTGGGCGACCCGATAGATGACCAGCTGCACGTCGTCGTCGAGCGAAGTGAGGTCGCCCTCCTGGGCCAGCTCCGTCGCCGTCCCCGATCGGGAGACCAGGTCGACCTGTCCGGCCACCGCCGCCGCCAGCCCGAGGTCGTCGAGCGCGGTCGGGCGCAGTTGCCGCGCGAGGGTCAGCAGCTCCCGCATCGCCTGGTTCGCCAGCGCCTTCGTCTCATCGAGCTCGGACTCGAGCTCGGGCGGCGCCGCCTCGCGAACCGCCTCGAGTCGCAGTAGCAGTCCGGTCAGCGACTGGTTGACCTCGTCGTGGAGATCGCGGGCCACCCGCGCCCGCTCCTCCTCCTGAGCTCGAAGCGCCGCCGATCCCGCCCGTTTCCGTTCGGCCTCGAGCCGGCGCATCATCCGCAGGAAGGCGAGCTCGATCCGCGCCACCTCCTCGGTCTCGCCGACCCCGTCGATCGAGCGTGGCAGGCTCGATGCCGGCCTGCTCAAGTCGACCTTCTCCATTTCCTCGATCAGCTGCTCGAGCGGCGCGAACCGGCGCCGCGTCGCGATCAAGCCCGCAGCCAAAGCGACTGTGGCGACGCCCAGCAAGACGATGACCAGTGCGGTTCCCACGTATGTGAGCTTATGGGCCGATACACGCCCCAAAAGCCGAGACACGTTCGGTCCTGGGGGGTGGGGAGGTGGCAAACAGGGGTTGGCACCTATGGCCGAAAGGGCCTCTCCCGGGAATAATCTCCGCAAGGCCACACGACCAAGGAGCCAAGAAGCAATGACCACCACCAAGCAGTCCACCTGGGGCGCGACCCTCCGCACGACGATCCTTCTGGCGACCCTCTCGGGTCTGCTGGTGGTCATCGGTGCCCTGATCGGTGGCCCCAGCACCGCGGCCCTCTTCCTCGGCATCGCCTTGCTGATCAACCTCGGCTCCTACTTCTTCAGCGACAAACTGGCGCTGAAAATGAGTCGGGCGGAGCCGATCGAGGAGTCGGAGAACCCGCGCCTCTACCAGCTCGTCCGCGAACTGACGACCCGCGCCGGCCTGCCGATGCCGCGCCTCTACATGATCCCGCAGGACCAGCCCAACGCCTTTGCGACGGGCCGCAACCCGAAGCACTCTGCAGTCGCCGTCACCCGCGGGATCACCAAACTGCTCTCCGAGGACGAGCTCCGCGGAGTCCTCGCGCACGAGCTCGCGCATGTCCGCAACCGCGACATCCTGATCCAGTCGGTCGCCTCCGCTATCGGCGCCGCGATCACCTACCTCGCCTACATGTTCATGTGGTTCGGGTCCGACGACAACTCGCCGCTCAGCCTCGTCGCCTCGCTGGCGATGGTCCTGCTGGCGCCGATCGCGGCCAGCATCATCCAGCTCTCGATCTCGCGCCAGCGCGAGTACGCGGCGGACGCCGGCGGCGCCCAGATCTGCGGTAACCCGGAGTCGCTCGCGAGCGCGCTGCTGCGCCTAGAGCAGGGGGCCCAGGCGATCCCGATGAAGGTCAACCAGGCGGCCGAGCCCCTCTACATCGTCAAGCCGTTCTCGGGCAAGGGAATCGCCGGTTTGTTCTCCACCCACCCTCCGATCGAGGAGCGGGTCAAGCGGCTGCGCCAGATGCGGCCCTCGCTCTAGGGGGAACCGGGGTCGACGCCCTTGGCGCGGAGGCGGTCTTCCTCCGCGCTGATGCGCGCCTCTGACGTCATCGGGTTGCGCCCGAAGATGCTCCAGGCGTGCAGGGCGAGGCCGATCCCCCAACCGACGATCGGGAAGATCGGCCAGAAGCCACCGTCGCTGGAGACCGCCCAGATCACGACCAGGAAAGCGTTGACCGCGAGGTAGGCGGCAACGTGGATCTTGAAGTCCTGCTTCTTCTCCACCTGTTCGGCGGCCAGCGCTCTCAGGTCCTTCCCGGGGTTGGGCGCATTCTCCACGCGCCCTTTCTACCACCGCCTGCCGACGCCTCGCTATACTTTTTGAAGTAAAGCCGGATCGGAATTCAGGTATTTAGGAGATTGATGGCCACAGGCGCGGAGATTCAGCAGCAAATCGAGGAGATTGAGCCCTTCGAGGCCAACGAGGAGATCACGGGCGGCGACGTCGTTCTGATCGACACCCGTGAGCCCCACGAGTTCCAGGAGGCCCACCTCGAGGACGGAAAGCTCGTCCCGCCCGGCCTGCTCGCCGACCAGATCGCCGAGGCCGCGCCCGACAAGTCGGCGCGCACGATCCTCTACTGCCGCAGCGGCAACCGCTCCTTCAAGGCGGCTGAGCAGATGCAGGCGCTCGGCTACGAGAACGTCGCCTCGATGTCCGGCGGCATCCTGCTCTGGCAGGAGCAGGGCCTGCCGGTGGTTTCCGCCAGCGGAATGACCGCCGAGCAGCGCGACCGCTACTCGCGTCACACGCTCCTGCCCGAGGTCGGGGTGGACGGCCAGGTCAAGCTGCTCGACGCCAAGGTGCTGCTGCTCGGCGCCGGTGGCCTCGGCGCCCCGACCGCGCTGTACCTGGCCGCCGCCGGGATCGGCACCCTCGGCCTCGTCGA
>DATDCK010000008.1:0-27933 GCA_036524375.1 Solirubrobacterales bacterium
GATGGGCCGATAAGTCCGCTCCGGCTGGACTTATCGGCCCATCGGCGGCGAGGGCGGCTTCGAGGGCGTCGAGCGGGAGCGGCGCGAACTCGACCGGCTGACAGCGCGAGGAGATCGTCTCCAGCAGCGCCTCGGGCTCAGAGGTGAGCAGGATCAGGTGGGCGAAGCCGGGCGGCTCCTCGAGCGTCTTCAGCAGCGCGTTCTGGCTCTCGTCGCGCATCGCCTCGGCTTCCTCGAGGACGAAGACCCGGCGCTCCCCCTCGAAGGGCCGGTAGGAGGCGGCGCGGATGACCCGCTCGCGGACCACCTCGACCATGTGCTGGGCGCCGCTCGGGGTCAGCCAGACCAGGTCGGGGTGCGGCGAGGGGTCGAGCATCGCGCGACGCCGCGCGTCCTCCGGGTCCTCGGCGCCGACGGCGAGGATCTCGGCGGCGAAGGCCCGGGCCGTGGTCCGCTTGCCGGCGCCGCGTGGGCCGCGGAAGAGGTACGCATGTGCCGGCCCGGACGAAAGCGCCGCGCCGAGCGCGGCGCCGACCCGCGGCTGGTGCTCGGTCGCGAGCTCGAGCACCTCCGTCACCGCCGCCCCTTCCTCCCCCCACCCCGTGCGGCGCGTTTTGCGTCCATAGGCCGAATAAAACGCCGCACGGTCATGGGCGACGCTCTTCGACGATCTCGAGGACTCGCTGGTGGACCTCGCCGGGCCCGCCGGAGGCATCGACCGCGACGACGCGGTCGGAGGCGATGATCGCGATCTCCTCGTAGGCCTCGGCGACCGCCTTCTGCAGCTCGAGACCCTCGGCCTCGAGCCGGTCCTCGCCGCCGGCCCGGCCGAGGCCGACCTCGGGGTCGACGCGGAGCAGGATCGTGAGGTCGGGCCAGAGGCCGTCGATCACGGTGTCGGTCAGGGAGAGGACCTGGCTGGTGCCGAGCCCGCGGGCGCCGCCCTGGTAGGCGACGCTGGAGTCGGCGAAGCGGTCGGCGACGATCACCCGGCCGTCTTCGAGCGCGGGGCGGATCACCCGCGAGACGAGGTCGGCGCGGGCGGCAGAGAACAGCAGCAGCTCGCCGAAAGGGTCGATCTCCAGCGCCGGGTCGGCCAGCAGCTCGCGGATCCGCTCGGCGGCGCTGGTTCCCCCCGGCTCGCGGATCAGCAGCGTCTCGGGACCGAGGGCTTCGGCGAGCAGCTTCGCCTGGGTGCTCTTGCCGGACCCGTCGACTCCCTCCAAGGAGACGAACACGCGGCGGCCTCAGGCTTTGGTCGCGGCTTTGGCGCGTTTGCGCCCCCGCGTGGCGGTGTCCGCTTTGGACGCTTTGACTTTCGCTTTTTTCTTCGCGGGCGCGGCGTCCTCGTCGCCCTCCGGCAGCGGTTTGTCCGCCATCGCTTCTTTGGCGGCTTTCGCCGCTTCGCGCTCGGCCCGGCGTTTCTTCATCTCCTGCATCGACTCGCAGTCGTCGTTGAGGCAGAGGTTCCAGGGCCGGCCGCGGAAGGGCTGCACTTTCAGTCGCGGCGTCTGGGCGCAGATCGAGCAGCGTTCTTCGAGCTTGAAGACGTCGCCGCGCTGGGGCAGCGGGAAGGTCTGGTCGCACGAGTCAGGGTCGTCCAGGGTCCAGCCGCTGCAGCCGACGAACCGTTTGCCCGATTTTTTCGCGCGGATGATCCGCAGCATGTGGGGCGAGCCGTCGTCCTTTTTGCGGCCGGCTTCCTCGCAGACCTTGCAGGGGCCGAGGATCCGGTCCTCGTCCATCCCTTTCCAGACGACTTTCGCGAGGTCCTCTTTGCTCTCCTCGATCTCCGACCAGGTGTTGTGGAGGAGGTCGCGACTCTCGCTGACTACCTCGCCCTTGGTCATCTCGCCGGCGGCGATCCGGTCCATCTCGGCCTCGAGCTGGGCGGTCATCTCCGGGGTCGCCATCCGCGGCACGTAGTTCTTGAACGCCTCGAAGAGGGCGATCCCGGTTTCGGTCGGGATCGGCGGGTTGCCGTAGACGTAGCCGCGGTCGAAGAGCTTCTGGATGATGTCGGCGCGGGTGGCTTTGGTGCCGAGGTTGCGCTCCTCCATCAGCTCGATCAGTTTCGCCTGCGAGATCCGGCTCGGAGGCTGGGTCTCCTTGTCGACGATCCAGGCGTCGCCGTCGAGGTCGAGCTCCTGCCCCTCCTGCAGGGCGGGGATCTCGTCGTCGGCGGAGCGGGCGTAGGTGTAGATGCCGGCGTAGCCGGGGTCGACGACGACCGAGCCGCGGACGAAGTAGGTCTCCGAGCCGGCCTCGATGTCGGCGCGGGTCGACTCGGTGATCATCGGCGGGCTGAAGGTCGCAAGGAAGCGCCGGACGACGAGCTCGTAGACGCGCCGCTTGGGGCCCTCGAGGGCGCCCGGGTGGATCGCCTGGGTCGGGTAGATCGGCGGGTGGTCGGTCGTCTCTTTTTTGCCGCGGGTGGCTTTCAGCTCACCCTCGAGCAGGCCCTCTGCGGCCGAGAACTCCTTGACCCGGACCAGCGACTGGACCAGCTCGCGGACCGGCAGCGAGGAGGGGTAGACCGTGTTGTCGGTGCGCGGGTAGGAGATGAAGCCGTCCATGTAGAGGTCCTCGGCGATCCGCATCGCGCTGGCGGGGGTGATGCCGAGACGGCTGGAGGCGTCGGTGCTGAAGGCCGTGGTGTTGTAGGGCGTCGGGGGCTTGCGGGTGTTTTTCCGAGCCGTGACCGCGGTGACCTTGCCCGGCGCGCTAGTCCCGGCGAGCGCGGCGTCGGCCTCTTTCTTCTCCCAGAACTTGTCGACCGAGTGGTGGGCCTCGAAGCTGCCGTCGGCGTGCTGGAACTTGGCGAACAGTTCCCAGAACGGTTTGGCGACGTGGGCGCGGCGCTCCATCTCGCGCTCGACGATCAGGCCCAGGGTCGGGCTCTGGACGCGGCCGACCGAGAGGAAGTTGGAGCCGAAGCGGCGCACGGTCAGCGAGACCGCGCGGGTCAGGGTCGCGCCCCAGAGCAGGTCGATGTCCTGGCGGGCGGCGCCGGCGTTGGCGAGCGGGTAGGACAGGGTGTCGAGGTCGCCGAAGGCGCGCTCGATCTCCTCCTTGGTCAGGGCCGAGTAGCGGGCGCGCTGGACCGTCAGGGTCCCTTTCTCGCTCTCCTCGCGGGAGCCGAGCTCCGGGTTGGCGTCGAGCATCTCGTCGAGCGCCTCGAGCCCGATCAGCTCGCCCTCGCGGTCGAAGTCGGTCGCGATCACGAGCTCGTCGGCCTCTTTGGCGACTTTCTTGATCGCTTTGACGACGTTTTTGTCGGTCGGCTCCTTGATCAGCTCGGCGTCGATCAGATCGTGGAGGTCCGTCTTCTGCCAGTTCGAGTAGCCCTCGGGGAAGGACGGGCCCATCACATGGCCCTTGAGGCCGATCGTGCGGTGTTCGCTGCCGTCGTCGTCGGTCCAGGTGTAGAACGGGACTTTGAAGCTTTTGTCCGTCGACGGGCCGCCATTGGAGGCACCGAGGATCTCGGCGATCTTCTTGGCGCTGTTGTTCTTCTCTGTGACGATCAGTCGCATGGCTGGCCCTTCGGCGGGCGAGAGTAGCAGGGGCACTCGGCGACGCTGCACGGACCAGCCACGCGCCGATCCCTTTAGGATCGGCGGCCGAATGAAGTCTCTGGTGACAGGTGGCGCGGGGTTCATCGGCTCGAATCTGGTCGATGCCCTGCTCGAGCGCGGCGACGAGGTGACGGTGCTCGACGACCTCTCGACCGGCCGGCGCGAGAACCTCGACGGCGCGATCGCGGCCGGCGCCACCCTGGTCGAGCTCGACATCCGCGACGCCGACGCCGTCAACGAGGCGGTCGCCGCGGCGGCCCCGCAGACGATCTTCCACCTCGCCGCCCAGATCGACGTCCGCAAGTCGGTTGCGGACCCGGCCTTCGACGCCTCGATCAACGTCGGCGGCACCGCCAACATGCTCGACGCCGCCCGGGTCGCCGGGGTCGAGCGCTTCGTCTTCGTCTCGACCGGCGGCGCCATCTACGGTGAGGGAGAGGGCCAGCAGCTGCCGCTGCCCGAGGGCGCCCCGATCGCGCCGATGTCCGCCTACGGGCAGAGCAAGTTCGCCGCCGAGGGTTACCTCGCCCTCTACGAGCGCCTCTACGGGCTCTCGAGCGTGGCGCTGCGGCTCGGCAACGTCTACGGCCCGCGCCAGGACCCGCTCGGCGAGGCCGGCGTGATCGCGATCTTCTGCGGCAAGCTCCGGGCCGGCGAACGGCCGACCGTCTTCGGCGACGGCCGCCAGACCCGGGACTACATATATGTGGGCGACGTGGTCAGCGCCGCCCTCGCGGCGGCCGACTCGAAGGCGACCGGGGCGATCAACGTCGGCACCGGGGTCGAGACCGACGTGCTCGAGCTCGCGCGGCGGCTCGGCGAGCTCGAGGGAGTCGAGTTCGAGCCAGAGGAGGCACCGCCCCGCACCGGCGAGGTGCAGCGGATCACGATCGACCCCGCGCGCGCGGGGGACGAGCTCGACTGGCGGGCCGAGGTCGACCTCGCCACCGGCCTGCGCCGCACCCTCGACTCCATATAACGCCGCCTCCCCTGCTTAACGCCGCCTCCCCTGCTCTCGCGTCCGGGGGCGGCCTGGCAAGGTGACTCACTACCCTTGTGGAATGCCCGCCCAGGCCTACGCCGGCAAGGAGTGCGTCTGCCAGTACCGCAAGGGGATCTGCGACCAGTCCTGCGTCCGGGACATGCTCGAGACCCCGTTCTACATCGCCTGCCTGAAACTGAAGGGACGGCGGACGCTGGTCGTCGGCGGCGGCGACATCGGCCTCGAGAAGGTCGAGGGGCTGCTCGCCTGCGACGGCGACGTCACCCTGATCGCGCCGACCGCCCACCCCGGGCTCGAGGAGCTCGCCGCCGAGGGCTCGATCGCGTGGGAGAAGCGGGCCTACGCCGGCCCCGCGGATCTCGAGGGCGTCTTCATGGTGATCGCATGCACCGACGACAGCGAGGTCAACATCGGCATCTACGACGACGCCGAGAAGCGGGCGATGCTGGTCAACATCGTCGACGTGCCGCCGCTCTGCAACTTCATCCTGCCGGCGATCGTCCGCACCGGGCCGCTGGCGATCGCGATCTCGACGGCCGGTGCCTCACCGGCGCTGGCAAAGCGGATGAAACACGAGGTCGCCGAGCTGTTCGGCGAGGAGTACGCGCGGCTGGCCGTGATCCTCAACGAGGCCCGCGGCTGGGCGAAGGGGACGCTGCCCACCTACCAGGACCGCAAGGAGTTCTTCGAGGGCATCGTCAACGGCGAGCCCGACCCGGTCGAGCTGATCCGCGAAGAGCGCGAGGCCGACCTCCTCGACCTGATCGAGGCCGCCAAAGAGCGCGCGGCCTCAGCCCTGGCGACTTAGGCCGAAACCGCTAGGAGTCGAGCGAGCAGGCGGCGGCACGGACCCGCTCGAGGCTCTCGCGCATCGCGTCGGCCTCATCGACGGTCAGCTTCTCCGAGAAAGTGGCGCGGAGCTCAGTCACGACCACCGGCCTCATCTCCTCGTAGAGGTCGCGCCCGGCGGGCAGCAGGGTGGCGTAGCTGACGCGCCGATCGGTCTCGCAAAAGGTCCGCTCCAGCAGGCCGGCCTTGATCAGGCGATCGACGAGCTTGGTCAGGCCCCCCCGGGTGATGACCAGCGCCTCGGCGAGGTCCCCCATTTTCATCCGCTGCTCCGGGGCGTCGGCGAGCGTGCGCAGCACCTCATACCAGGGAAGCGGCGGGAAGTCGGCGGCGGCGAGGGCTTCCTGGACCCGTCCGGTGATGGCGGCATGCGCCTGCACCAGCGCGATCCATGCCTCCTTGTGCGGGTTGCGCTCGATCCCGTCGGGGACCTCGGGGGTGGCTGTCGCCTGGTCGCTCATCTCGTCGATTGTTCCAGATGAACGTTGTCGAATCAATAGTTGATTCCGAAATCATTTCTGCTACGATTGTTTCTGCGGCAATCTTTTTAGTGGCAACTACAGACTGAAGGAGCAGAAATGACCACCCAGACGGTTTCCCAGGGTGTCCCCACCGGCGCCTACGACATCGACCCGGTCCACTCGACGATCGGCTTCGCGGTTCAGCACGCCGGCGTATCGACGTTCCGCGGGCGCTTCTCCGCCTACGAGGCACGGCTCACCGGCGGCGAGAATCCTGAGCTCCGCGGCTCGGTCGACGTCAACAGCATCGAGATCGGCGAGGAGCAGCTCAAGGGCCATCTCCTCTCGCCCGAGTTCTTCGACGCGGTCGAGTTCCCACGGCTCCGTTTCGAGTCGCGCGAGGTGAGCATCGCCGACGATGGTGTCGTCGATGTCCGCGGCAACCTGGAGATCGGCGGCAACAGCCGCGAGGTCGCGGCGAGCGGTCGCTTCGCCCAGGTCGACAGCTACCTCGACGGCAAGGCACGGGTCGGTCTCTCGCTGGCGACGAAGGTCGACCGCCGCGACTTCGGCCTCGACTGGCAGGCCGAGCTGCCGAGCGGCGGCCAGGCACTCGACTGGACCGTGGAGATCACGGTCGAGCTTTCGCTGGTAAAGGAGGACGAGTAGCGATGCGGGTGCTCGGGATCTCGGGCAGCCTGCGCCGCGGGTCCTTCAACAGCGCCCTGCTGCGGGCGGCCGGCGAGCGGCTGCCCGGGGGGGCGGAGCTGGTCGAGTTCGACCGCCTTGCCGAGATCCCGCTCTACGACGAGGACATCGATGTCGAGCCGGCACCCCCCGCGGTGGCGGCGCTGCGCGAGGCGATGCGCGAGGCGGACGCCGTCCTGATCGCCACGCCCGAGTACAACCACTCGATCCCCGGGGTGCTGAAGAACGCTCTCGACTGGGCCTCCCGCCCGGCCGGCAAGAGTGCCCTCAGCGGGACCCCGGCGGCGGTGATCGGTGCCTCGACCGGGATGTTCGGAGCGGTCTGGGCCCAGGCCGAGACCCGCAAGGTCCTGGGCGCAATGGGCGGCAGGGTGCTCGAGGCCGAGCTACCGGTTGCCCACGCCCGCGAGAAGCTCGCAACCGGTCGCCTGACCGTCGAGCCGGAGCTGCTCGAGCGCCTCGACGAGACCCTCGCCGAGCTGGTCTCCCAGGCCGAGGTCGAGTCCCCCCTCCTCGCCGCCTGAAGCACCGAGTGATGCCTTAGACCCCCTACAGAGGGTTCAAAGCATCACTCGGCGGGGAGTACCCTTGATGCATGGTCGACGACCTGCGTAGGGGCGCAGAGAAAGTCGGTGAACGGGCCACCGCTGCCAGAGAGGCGGCGAAGGGCGCCGCCGGCGATGCGATGGAGGCTGCGCGCGACGCCGCCAGCGACGCGGTGGAAGCGGCCGGCGATGCGATCGCCGCGGTCAAGCCGAAGCTGCGCGGGGTCTCGCACGAGTGGGCATTCTTCATCTCGCTCGGCCTCGGCGCGGCGCTGATCATCGCCGCCGATACGCCGAAGGCGACGCTCGCGGTCGGGATCTACGCGATCAGCCTCTCGGCCCTGCTCGGGACCAGCGCCCTCTACCACCGGGTCGACTGGAAGCGGCCCAACGCGCGGCGATGGATGCGCCGCCTCGACCACTCGATGATCTTCGTACTGATCGCCGGGACCTACACGCCGTTCGCGCTGCTGGTCCTCGACGGGACGCTTGCCGACGCGATCCTGGTCGTCGTCTGGGCCGGGGCGATCGCCGGGGCGATCGTCGAGATGATCTGGATCGACCATCCGAAATGGGTGGCAGCGCTGATCTACATGTCGCTGGGTTGGGTCGCGGTGATCGCCTTTCCGGGCCTCTGGAACGAGATGGGGATGGCCGGAACGCTGCTGGTCGCCCTCGGCGGGCTCCTCTACACCGCGGGCGCGGTCGTCTACGCGACCCAGAGACCGGACCCGTTCCCGCGCACGTTCGGCTACCACGAGGTTTTCCACGCGCTCGTGATCGCCGCGGCGGCGGCCCAGTTCGCGGCCGTCGCATTCTTCGCCCTGCCGGCTTCCTGAGCCGGCGAGCTCGCCCTGTCAAAATGGGTGCGGTCGGAAACCGACGCGGATCTGCAAGAAAAGTTTCGGTGATTGCGGGAAGGACGCCTGCGGAGGGCTCATTCCGTCCGGCTCGGCGGGGATCCTGCGGAGTTACCCCCTAAAGCCGCCCCGAGAGGAGTAGTTCGATGTCCCAGACCGCCACCAGCACGCCCATTTCCGGTCTCAAGGGCCTCTCGGTTGAACGCCGTTTTTCGACCGCGGGAACCCATCCCTTCGACGAGATCGAGTGGGAGATCCGCGACGCGATCATCGGCGACCCGGAGAACCCCGCGTTCGAGCAGCGCGGAGTCGAGTTCCCGAAGAGCTGGTCGCAGAACGCGACCAACATCGTCGCCCAGAAGTACTTCCGCGGAAAGCTCGGCAGCGAGGAGCGCGAGTCCTCCGTGAAACAGATGATCGGGCGCGTCGCGGGGACGATCTCGAACTGGGGGCGTGAGCTCGGCTACTTCGCGACCGACGAGGACGCCGATGCCTTCGAGGCGGAGCTGACCTCGATCCTGCTGAACCAGAAAGCCGCCTTCAACTCGCCGGTCTGGTTCAACGTCGGCTTCGAGGAGCAGCCGCAGTGCTCGGCCTGCTTCATCCTCAGCGTCGAGGACACGATGGAGTCGATCCTCGCCTGGAACACCAAGGAGGGCAAGATCTTCCGCGGCGGCTCCGGCTCGGGGATCAACCTCTCGAACATCCGCGGCTCGGTCGAGCACCTCTCCAAGGGCGGCCTCGCATCCGGTCCGGTCAGCTTCATGCGCGGCGCCGACGCCTGGGCCGGGACGATCAAGTCCGGCGGCAAGACCCGGCGGGCCGCGAAGATGGTCGTCCTCGACGTCGACCACCCGGACATCGAGCACTTCATCTGGTGCAAGGCCGACGAGGAGAAAAAGGCGGGCGCCCTGCGCGACGCCGGCTTCGACATGTCGATCGACGGCGACGGCTTCATCTCGATCCAGTACCAGAACGCGAACAACTCGGTCCGCGTCTCCGACGAATTCATGGAGGCGGTCGAGGCCGGCGAGGACTGGGACCTGCTGGCCCGCAAGGACGGCAGCGCGACGAAGACCCTGCCGGCGCGCGACCTGATGAACCAGATCTCCGAAGCGGCCTGGGCCTGCGCCGACCCCGGCGTCCAGTACGACACGATCATCAACCGCTGGCACACCTGCCCGGAGTCGGGCCGGATCAACGCTTCCAACCCCTGCAGCGAGTACATGCACGTCGACGACTCGGCCTGCAACCTGGCCTCGCTCAACCTGATGAAATTCCGCCGCGAGGACGGCAGCTTCGACACGGCCGAATTCGAGCACGCCGTCGACATCGTCTTCCTCGCCCAGGAGATCGTCGTCGGCCCCTCGAGCTACCCGACCGAGGAGATCGGCAAGAACGCCAACGCCTTCCGCCAGCTCGGCCTCGGTTACGCCAACCTCGGCGCCCTGCTGATGTCGAATGGGCTCCCCTACGACTCGGACGAGGGCCGCAACGTCGCTGCCGCGATCACGGCGCTGATGACCGGCCGCGCCTACCGCCAGTCGGCGCTGATCGCCGCCGGCGCGACCGGGCCCTACGACGAGTACGAGAAGAACCGCGACGCCCACAACGGGGTGATGCGGATGCACCGCGACGCCTCCTACGACATCGACGAGCTCGGGATCAAGGGCGAGCTGCTCGACGCAGCCCAGCGCTCCTGGGACGAGGCGGTCGAGCTCGGCGAGGCGCACGGCTACCGCAATGCGCAGGCGACTGTCCTCGCTCCGACCGGGACGATCAGCTTCTTGATGGACTGCGACACCACCGGGATCGAGCCCGACTTCTCGCTGGTCAAGTTCAAGGAGCTGGTCGGCGGCGGCCAGATGACGATCGTCAACAAATCGGTTCCGATGGCCCTGCGCACGCTCGGCTACGCCGAGCCGCAGGTCGAGCAGATCGACGCCTACATCACCGAGGCGAGCACGATCGTCGGCGCTCCTGGCCTCGAGGAGGAGCACATGCCGGTGTTCGACGTCGCGGTCGGCGAGCGGGCGATCTCGCACACCGGCCATATCGACATGATGGCTGCGACCCAGCCGTTCATCTCGGGGGCGATCTCGAAGACCGTCAACCTGCCGCAGACGGCGACCGTCGAAGACATCGCCGACGCCTACACCCGCGGTTGGAAGGGCGGCCTGAAGGCGCTCGCGATCTACCGCGACGGCTCGAAGACCGCCCAGGCCCTGCGCACCGACGCCCAGGACGAGAAGGAGGGCGACGCGCCGCCGCCGGCCCCGGAACGGAAGCGGATGCCGCAGGAGCGGGAATCGATCACCCACAAGTTCTCGATCGCCGGGCACGAGGGATACATCACCGCGGGCAAGTACGAAGACGGCTCGGTCGGCGAGATCTTCCTCACCGACATCGGCAAGGAGGGCTCGACGATGCGCGGGCTGCTCAACGCCTTCGCGACGGCGATCTCACTCGGGCTCCAGTACGGCGTCCCGCTCGAAGACTTCGTGAAGAAGTTCAGCTACATGCGCTTCGAGCCGGAGGGGATGACCAACAACCCGGAGATCCCGTTCGCCAAATCGATGCCCGACTACATCATGCGCTGGGTCGCGAGCCGCTTCCTCGATGACCCGGAAGCCCTCGAGGAACTCGGGATCATGACCAAGGACGTTCGGGCCAAGCAGGAAGCCGAGACCGCGCAGCTTGCGCTCGGCGCCGACACCGGCGGCTCGGCTGGCCCCTCGAACGGGGGCAACGGCGGCAGCGGCCACTCGAAGCCGGTCGCGGCGGCGGACGCCTTCACCGAAACCCCCCCGGTTCGCCCGGCGAAGATGGTCGGCGGCGACCTCGGCCCCGCCTGCGATCAGTGCGGAGGCATGATGCAGCGGACGGGCAGCTGCTACACGTGCTCCTCCTGCGGCAACAACACCGGCTGCGGCTGAGGGGCCTTCGCCGGCGCGGATCCGGCACCCGTGACAATCTGCCGTGCGGAGCACTTGCGATTTGTCACGGTCACCGGCCCGTTTGGCGCTGACGCCTCAGAAACCCTCGGAACAAGTCAGACCGCGATCGGGTCTCGTTGCTAGCTGGAGCGGTACTCGCGCAAGGCCCGCTCCCTCATCCAGAGGAAGAGGGGAAGGCCGAAGCAGAGGCCGACGAGCAGGCTGGCGGGGATGCAGACCCACCACCGCCGGACGGGCAGCCTGCGGCCCTCCAGGGCCGCCCAGACGAAGAAGGCGACCGCGGCGATCGCGAGGTCGACGATGAGCTGGGTCGAGGGGATGGTCGCCGTCCAGGCCGAGAAGTAGGCGCCAATGTCGGAGCCATGCTCAACGAGGTAAGCGACGACGAAGGCATTTGGGACGACGAAGCCGACGACGGTCAGGGCAAGGAGAAGCGACTCGGTGCGCCGGTCGGACATGCGCTCAGCCGAGCACGACCTCGGCGTCGTGCCGAGGCGTCTCGGTGATCGCGCGGCGGTAGGAGCGCTCGGAGGCCGGGCGCGCCGGCAGGAACTGATGGCGGGAGACGAGCTCGCGCAGGACCACGGCCATCTCGAACTGGGCGAAGGAGGCGCCGATGCAGCGGCGGACGCCGCCGCCGAAGGGGATCCAGGTGTAGGTGCCGGGCGGCTCCTCGAGGAATCGCTCCGGCCGGAAGCTCTCGGGCTCGGGGTAGATCGCCGGGTCGCGGTGGATCAGGTGGATGCACGGGGTGACCGAAACGCCGGCAGGCAGCTCGTAGCCGCCGAGCTCGACCGGCTCGGTCAGGCGCCGGGCGACGATCACGATCACCGGCCGCAACCGCAGCGTCTCCTGGATCGTCGCGGTCAGGTAGGCGTCCTCGCCGGCGAGGACCTCGGCGCGCAGCCGCTCGAGCTTCTCGGGGTGCCGGACGAGGCGCTCCATCGCCCACGAGAGCGAGGTCGCGGTGGTCTCGTGGCCGGCGACCAGCAGGGTGAGGAGCTCGTCGCGGATCTCGGCCTCGCTCATCGGGCTGCCGTCCTCGTGGCGGGCGGACACCAGCATCGAGAGGATGTCGTCGCGCTCCTCGACGTCCTCGGCCGCGCGCCGCTCCTCGATCTCGCGGTGCAGGAGGGCGTCCACCCGGTCGATGCGGCGACCGAAGGCGGGGACCTTGCGGGCGCGGTCGGGCCCGACGACGAGGACCGGCGCCAGCAGCAGCGGATTGGTGGTGAGGTCGAGGAACTCGCGCAGGGCGTCGCGCAGCTCCCCCATGCGGGCGCCGCCATGGACGCCGAAGACGGTCTCGAGGATGATCTCCAGGGTGATCGCCTGCATCCGGGGCCGCAGCTTGTGGGGGGTCCCGAGCGGCCAGGAGTCGATCTCACGGGCGGCGATCTCAGTCATCTTCGCCTCGTAGCCCTGCATCCGCTCACCGTGGAATGGCGGCAGCAGCAGCTTGCGCTGGCTCATGTGCGGCTTCTCGTCGAGGGTGAGTAGCGAGTTCTCGCCGAGGATCGGACGCAGGATCTGATTGCCCTCGCCGGCGTGGAAGACCTTGGGATCGCCGGTGAAGACCTGTTTGACGAGCTCGGGGTCGGCGAGCACCACCCAGGTGTCTTCGTAGGCGATGTCGAGGGTGAACATCGGGCCGAAGCGGGCCCGGCTCTGCTCCAGCATCCACTGGGCGCGGCGTGACCAGATCGCCGTCTGCAGGACCCGCCCCATTCGCGGGCCCGGCGGCAGGCCAGGGGTGGCGGCCGCTGCCGGGGGACCTTCCTCGATTGTCGCCGCAGCC
The DNA here is from genome assembly GCA_036524375.1 of Solirubrobacterales bacterium. GTDB lineage: Bacteria > Actinomycetota > Thermoleophilia > Solirubrobacterales > 70-9 > VRUE01. The sequence continues at coordinate 12,760 of DATDCK010000008.1, forward strand.
TCCATTGCCTGCTCCTGGACCGTACACTGGCCAGCCAGCCAGGGCGTGTGAGATCGGTCCGCTTTCGGATAGCCTGGCGCCCCTCTTGCCACCTCCCCACCTCCCCGCCTCTTTCGAGCAACGCGTCGTCAAGCGACTCTGCGAGCTCTCGCCGCGCGCCCAGCGCCGCCTTTTCGGCCGGCCGGCCGAACTCGACGGCCAGGTCGTCGCTGCCGACATCAACGTCGTCCTCCAGCTGGCGAAGCGGACCGGCGAGGACACCCTGACCGGCGGCCTGCCGCCGGAAGAGTCGCGGGCCTATGTGCGGCGCTCGGCCGAATCGGTCTCGGGGCCGCCGCTGCCGATGGCCGATGTCTTCGAGTTCGGAATCCCGGGCCCGGCGTCGGAGCTGAAGGCGCGCCTCTACGTTCCGTTCGGCGCCCCGCCGCCGCCGCGGCCGATGATCGTCCACTTCCACGGCGGCGGCTGGATGGTCGGCGACCTCGAGACCAACGACAGCGCCTGCCGCTTCCTCGCCGCCCATTCCGGCGTCTCGGTCCTCTCCCCCACCTACCGGCTCTCCCCCGAGCATCCCTATCCGGCCGCGGTCGAAGACTCCCAGGCCGCCTTCCGCTGGGCCTTCGCCCTCGCCGACGAGCTCGGCGCCGACCGCAACCGGATCGCGATCGGCGGTGACTCGGCCGGAGGCAACATGGCCGCCGGGGTCTGCATCGCGATGCGCGATGAGGGCGGGCCGCGGGCGGCGATGCAGCTGCTGATCTACCCCTGCACCGACGCGATCGAGGTGCGGCGCTCGCGCCGGCTCTTCTCCGACGGCTTCATCCTCACCCAGATGGACATCGACATCTGCGAACGCGCCTACCTGCCGGACAAGGCGATGGGCCACGAGCCACTCGCCTCGATTCTGCGGGCGCCCGACCTCTCCGGCCTGCCCTCCGCCTACGTCGCCACCGCGGGCTTCGACCCGTTCCGCGACGAGGGCGAGGAGTTCGGGCTGCGGATGCGCGAGGCCGGGGTCCCGGTCGCGATCCGCCGCCACCCGCGGCTGATCCACACTTTCGCCAACCTGACCAACGTCTCGCGCTCGGCGCGGACCGCGATGGCGGAGGCGGCGGGGGCGCTGCGGATGGGCCTCTCCAGCCCGGTCCCGACGGTTCCGTCGGCCTAGGCGAGCCCGCGGGTCACTCGTATTGCAGCGCCTCGAGCACGTCGAGGCGGGAGGCGCGCCGGGCCGGGGCGATCGCCGAGACGACGCCTGCGAGGGCGGCGAATACCAGCAGCAGGATCAGCGAGCCGACCGGGTAGGAGAGCGTGAAGCCTTCGTCCTTGAGCGGCTCCGCCATCAGGCTGGCGAAGATCAGCCCGAGGACCATGCCGAGAATCGCGCCGATCAGGGCCGTGATCACCGCCTCGTAGCGGATCATCGTCCGCACCTGGCGCCGCGACATCCCGATCGCGCGGACCATCCCCAGCTCGCGGGTCCGTTCGTGGATCGAGAGCGAGAGCGTGTTGGCGACCCCGAACAGCGAGACGAGCACGGCCAGCCCGAGCAGCACGTAGAAGAGCGCGACGAGCTGGTTGACCTGTTCTTCGCGGTCGTTCTTCAGTTCTTCCTGGTTCAGCACTTCGGTGGTCGGGAACGCCGCCTCGGCGCCCGCCGTCAGCAACGTCTGGATTTTTTCGGCGTCGGCGTCGGTGTCGGTGAGGACGAAGTCGGTCTGGTCCTGGGTCTGGCCGAAGTCGCGGGCCATGACGCCCTGGGTGACGGCAACTTCGCCGAGCACGCCGCCCTTGTTGTCGAACTCGCCGGCGACGATGAAGCTGGGTCGCACGCCGGTCTGGGTCAGCAGTCGGAACCGGTCGCCCAGTTCGAGGTCTTGGGAGGAGGCGAACGAACCGTCGACCACGGCTTTGCCATCGCCCAGCCCGCGCAGGACAGCCGGGCCTCCCCGGGTCCATTCGATCTCGACCGCATCGCCGATGTTCGGGCTCGGCGCGGTGACGTTGGTGGTCCCGCCGCCGTCGAGGACCTTGGCTTTCGCGGCACGGATCGTCTCCACGGATTCGACGCCGGGAACTTTCTCGGCGGCGAGCGCCGCCCCGGCCGGGATCGGCGAGAAGCCGTCGGTGTTCTGGATCACGATCCCGCCGGCGAAGTTTTCGTCGACGACCTGGGCGACCGAGCTCTTGAGCCCGGCAGCGAAGACGGTGACGAAGGCGACCAGGGCAAGGCCGATCATCAGGGCGGCGGCGGTCACCGCGGTGCGGCCGGGGTTGCGCTGCGCGTTCTCGCGGGCGAGGCGGCCGGTCAGCTTGCGTGCCTTCTCCAGCGGCCAGCCGGAGATCGTCGCCAGCGGTGGCACCAGGCGGGGGCTGAAGAGCGAGACCGCGAGGACGATCGCGAGCGCCCCGCCGCCGACCATCCCCGCCGCGGCGCCGGCGTCGCCGCCGCCGAAGAGGCCGGAGAGAACGAGCGCCAGGCCGACGAGCCCGAGCAGGGCGGCCAGGACCAGGTAGACGATCCGCCGGCGCCGGCTCGCGGTCGGGGTGAAGGCGTGGAGAGCCGCGATCGGGGGGATCCGGGTCGAGCGCAGGGCCGGGACCAGCGAGGAGACGAGGGTAATCAGAACGCCGACCAGCAGCGAGACGACGACGGTCCGGGACTCGAGGACGAGGTCGGTGGTGGGCAGGTCGATGCCGAAGGCGACGAACAGCGAGTGGAGGAGCATCGCGACCAGGAAGCCGCCGGCGATGCCGGCGATCGAGCCGAGCAGGCCGATCGCGATCGCCTCGACGATCACCGTGGTGAGGATCTGCGGGCGCGAGGCGCCGAGCGTGCGCAGCAGCCCGAACTCGGTGACCCGCTGGGCCACCGTGATCGAGAAGGTGTTGAAGATCAGGAAGGCGCCGACGAAGACGGCGATGTAGGCGAAGACGAGCAGGAACGTCTGCAGGAAGCCGAGGTTGTCGCGGATTTCCGCGGAGGCGCGATCGGCGTTTTCCTGTGCCGTCTCGACCCGAACCGTATTCGGCATCTGCGGCTCGATCCGGCGCTTGAGAACGGTCGGCGAGACCCCGCCGGCGGCGGCGATCGAGATCTGGTCGAAGCGGCCGACCTTGTTGGTGATCTGCTGGGCGACCGGCAGGGTGACCTGAGCGATGCTGGCGCCGCCGAAGGAGGCGCTGCCGAGCTGGGTGAGGCCGACGAGGCGGAAGTCACGCGCCCGGGTCTGGCCGACGATCTGGATTTCGTCACCGATCTGCAGGTCGGCATCGTCGGCGGCGGCCTTGTCGAGCGATGCTTCGGTCGGGCCACGGGGTACGCGCCCGTCGACGTAGGTGAGCGACTCGAGCGCCTCGGGCAGGGTCGAGGAGATGAACTTGGGCGCGAATTTGGCGCCGATCGCATCGCCGGTCTCGGCGTCGAAGAATCCGCCCGGCGTGAAGATCGCCCCCGACGCGGCCTCAACGCCCGGAGTCCTCTGGATCCGTGGCAGGACGCGGTCGCTGAAGCTCGGGATTTCTTCGTTTTCCTGCTCGACCGGGTTCTTGGCGGTGACGACGACGCTCGTCCCCTTCAGCGAGTCGCTGAAGATGTCGTCGAAGGCGGCGAAGATCGTGTCGGTGAGGACGTAGGAGCCGGCCACGAAGGCGACCCCGATCACGACCGCCACCGTCGTGCTGAAGGCGCGGCGCTTGCGCGCCCAGAGGCTCCTCAGGCCGAGGCTAGTCAACCGTCTTCATCAGCTCGATGACGTCCTCGGTCGTGCCCGGCCGGCCGTCGTGGACGACCTCGCCGTCGCGCAGGGTGATGAGGCGGTCGGCGTGGGCCGCGGCGGCCGGGTCGTGGGTGACCATGATCACCGTCTGGTCGAAGCTGTCGACCGCCTGGCGCAGCAGCTTCAGCACCTCCTGACTGGCCTTGGAGTCGAGGTTGCCGGTCGGCTCGTCGGCGAAGACGACCGCCGGTTTCGAGACCAGGGCGCGGGCGACGGCGACGCGCTGCTGCTGGCCGCCGGAGAGCTCCGAAGGCCGGTGCGTGCGGCGGTCCTCGAGGCCGACGGTCTGGACCAGCTGGTCGAGCCACTGCCGGTCGGGCTTGCGGCCGGCGATCGAGAGCGGCAGCACCAGGTTCTCCTCCGCGGTGAGAACCGGCAGGAGGTTGAAGAACTGGAAGACGAAGCCGAGCTTGTCGCGCCGGAGGCGGGTCAGCTCCTTGTCGTCGAGCCCGGTGATCTCCTCGCCGTCGAGGAAGACGCGGCCCGAGGTCGGCTTGTCGAGTCCGGCGAGGATGTGCATCAGGGTCGACTTGCCAGAGCCGGAAGGGCCCATGATCGCCGTGAACCGGCCCTGCTCGAAGCCGGTGCTGACCCCGGCCAGGGCGTCGACGGCCGCCTCGCCCTCACCGTAGCGTTTCGTCACCGCCTCGGCGACCACCAGGTTGCCGTTCGGACTGGGGGTACTCACGACCCTGGAAACTAGCGAGGTCGGCTGTTCGACCACGGACGGATAGCCTTGCCGGCGGTGGCGCTGGCGGACGAATACGACGGCTTTCTGGTCGACCTCGACGGGGTGGTCTGGGTCGGACGCGAGCCGGTTCCAGGCGCGGCCGAGACCCTGACCGCGCTGAGCGACTCTGGCAAGCCGGTGGTCTACGTCACCAACAACCCCGGGCGCCCACCGGCCGTTTACGCGGAGCGCCTGCGTGAGGCGGGGGTGCCGGCCGGCGAGGAGAAGATCGTCACCGCGGGAATGGCGACCGTCGCGATCGCCGCCGATGAGGCGGGCTGCGGCGCGACCGCTTTCGTGATCGGAGCCGAGGCGTTCAAATCGATGGCTGCCGACGCGGGCCTCGAGACGCTCGACGGAGAAGCCGCGCGCAAGGCCGACGCGGTCCTGGTCTCCGGCCACCGCGGCTTCGACTACGAGGAGCTGCTGACCGCGACCCTGGCCCTGCAAGGCGGGGCGAAGCTGTTCGCGACAAGCCGTGACCCGACCCTGCCGATGCCCGGTGGCGCCTGGCCGGGGACCGGCGCCGTCCTGGCCGCGATCGAGACCGCGACCGAGGCGATCGCCGTGATCGGCGGCAAGCCCGAGCGCCATCTCTTCGATCTCGCCCGTGAGCGTCTCGGGCCGGCGACGCGGGTCGCGATGGTCGGCGACCGGATCGCCTCCGACATCGACGGCGGGCGGCGGGCCGGGCTCGACACGGTCCTGGTCCTGACCGGGGCGGGCACCCGTGAGCAGGCGGCGGCCGCGGAGCACCCGCCCGACCACGTGATCGAGGACCTGACCGGCCTGCTCTCGGGATGACCGAGAGACCCGGCCGGGCTTTCGCCGGCGTCTTCGCCGTCACATTCACCGGGCTCCTGGCGGTGGGGGCGGTGCTGCCGGTGCTGCCGCGCTACGTCCACGGGCCGCTCGACGGAGGCAACATCGCGGTCGGGGTCGTGATCGGGTCCTACGCGGTGACCGGCCTGCTGCTGCGCCCCTTCGCCGGCCGTTTCGCCGACCGCCGGGGACGGCGCCCGACCGTCCTCGTCGGCTCGCTGCTGGTCGCCGTCTCGGGCTTCCTCTACCTGTTGCCGCTCGGCATCGGCGGTCTCATCGTCGCCCGCCTCGCGCTCGGCGCAGGTGAGGGCACCGTCTTCACCGCCGGCTCGGCCTGGATCGTCGACCTCGCCCCGGAGGAGCGGCGGGGACGGGTGATCGGCCTCTACGGGCTGGCTGTCTGGGCGGGGCTCAGCATCGGCCCGCTGTTCGGCGAGCTACTGCTCAGCGTCTCGGGCTACACGGCGGTCTGGATCTTCTCCGGCGTCGTGCCGCTGATCGGAGCCGCGATCGCAACCCGGCTCCCCGACCCCTACCGGCCCGAGCTCGCCGCCGAGCACGAGCACCAGCCGCTGATCGCCCGCGAGGCGGTGCGGCCGGGAGCGGCGCTGGCGATGGCCTCGCTCGGCTACGCGACTGTCGCGGCCTTCGTCGTCCTCCACCTCGACGCCCGCGGCGTCGGCCACGGTGCCGCCGCATTCGGCGCCTTCGCGACGATGGTCGTCCTCACCAGGCTCGTCGCCGGCGACCTCCCCGACCGGGTCGGCCCGATCCGGGTCGCGATTTGCGCCGCCCTGGTCGAGGCGGTGGGGCTGGCGACGATCGGCTTCGCCCAGAGCCTGCCGGTGGCGATCGCCGGCTCGCTGGCGATGGGCGCCGCCTTCTCGCTGCTCTACCCGTCGCTCTCGCTGATCGTCGTCGGCCAGGTCCCCGAGGGCCGGCGCGGCGCCGCGCTCGGCACCTTCACCGCCTTCTTCGACGCCGGGGTCGGGCTCGGGGCGCCGCTGGCGGGACTGGCGGCGGCGCTGACCGACTACGAGGGCGCCTTCCTGCTCGCCACCGCGATCGCGCTGGCGTCGGCGGCGACGATCGCATTCGCCCTATCGCTCGGCGAAGAGCAGGGTCTGGATCGCGCGACCGATCCTGCCGCTCCGGTCCGATAGCTCCGACTCGGCGCTGCCGATGCCGGTCTCGCGGGGACGGGTGACCGCGTCGACGCAGATCCACTCCCCCTCCGGCATCCGCTCCAGGTTCACGGTCAGATCGACGTTGACGAAGATGTAGCGGCGCCAGTCGAGGACGGCGCTGACGCCGTTGCCGACGTCGGCGATCACCAGGGTTCGCTGCAGCGGCGATGGCTCCTCGCCCGCGAGGAGCGGTACCCGCTGGCGCATCCAGACCTTGGCCGGCCCCGGCTCGATGAAGCTCCCCTCGGCCGGGCGCCATTCCATCGCGGAGTGGTAGCCGACGTCCTGCCCGGTGGGGAAGAACTCGGTCGACTCCTCGCGCGGAAGCGGCGGTGGGTCGGGAAGGTCGAGGACGTCGTCGGGAAGGTCGAGGTCGGAGGTGCGGATCCGCCAGCTGCGGGCGCGGATCAGGTCCTCGCCGTCGCCATCGCGGAGGACCGCCTCGACCAGCTGCACGCGGCGGCCCGGGCGGACGACCTCGGCAGTGACCGCGACCGGGCCGATCGGAACCGGGCGCAGGATCTCGAAGGTGACGCGCCCGACCTGGAAGGCATCGGAGACCTCCAGCGACTCGATCTCACGCCCGATCAAGGCCGATGGCGGGCCGGCGTGCTGGTGGCCGGGGTCCCAGGGGCCGCGGGTCAGGTCGGTAGCCCGGTACCCGTCCCCGTCGCGCTCATAGAAGGCCTCCGGCACGCGGGCATCGTAGACGTGCCTGAGTTATGGCCGATAGGCGGCCCTAACCTCAGGAACGTCGCTCTTGGCGGTCAGCAGTGGGCGCCGAAGTGCTGGGTCCAGACGCGAGCGCCCCCGAATCGTTCGAGCTTGCCGACCTGGAGCCCGATCCCGACCTGGGCGAAGCTGCCGAGGATGTTCTCGCGGTGGCCGCTGGAGTTGATCCAGGCCTTGAAGATCGCCCGCACCGAGCCGAGTCCGCCGCTGCCCCAGGCGATGTTCTCCGCCGCCCGCCAGCACTCCGACTCGTCGATGTAGCCGACCCGCTCCATCCAGTAGGTGAACCGGCGGTGGCAGGCCTCGTGGCTGAAGTCGTCGCAGCGGATCATGTCGGCGGACTTGCGCGCGGCCGAGCGGTCGAGCTGGGCGGAGCGGCCGAGTGGACGCAGGCCGCTGTGACGGCGGGCGAAGTTTGTCATGCAGCGCATCGCGCGCTCCTGCTCGGCAGCGGGGGCGCCGAGGTCCGACTGGCCAGGGCAGGCGCCGGTGGGCGCGATCAAGCCGCCGAGGTCGGCGGCCTGGGCGCCCGGAGCGGCGCCGGCCGCGAGGAGAGCGGCGCAGAGGAAAGTCGAGCAAGCTCGTCGCATCCCATCTTCTTTCGCCAGCGGGAAAGGCCGGTCTTTGTCGCCGAAGGCCGATCTGGACACTTGTCCTACGGCGTACCCTTCTTGTATGCCGAAAATCAAGAAGACAGAGCAGGAATGGCGCGAGCAGCTGACGCCGGAGCAGTACGCCGTCACCCGCGAAGCCGGCACCGAGCGGGCCTTCACCGGTCCCTATGTCGACGAGAAGGCGGAGGGGATGTACCGCTGCGTCGGCTGCGGCACCGAGCTGTTCGCATCGGGCACGAAGTTCGACTCGGGCACCGGCTGGCCCAGCTTCACCGAGCCGGCCAACCTCGAGCACGTCGAACTGAGGCCGGACAACAGCCTCTTCATGAAGCGGACCGAGGTCGTCTGCAAGAACTGCGACGCCCACCTCGGGCACGTGTTCGAGGACGGCCCCGCCGACCGCGGTGGCCAGCGCTACTGCATCAACGGCTGCGCCCTGAAGCTCGACAAGAGCGAGGGCTGAGCCGGGCGCTCAGATCGAGCCGCCGGCCCCCAGGTAGCTGAAGCGCACGGCGAGGGCGACGGCCTCGGTCCGGGTGTCGACCTCGAGCTTGGCGATCGCGTTGCGGACGTGGGTGTGGACGGTCGCGGGGCTGAGTTGGAGCCTGTCGGCGATCTCTTTGACCCGCAGGCCCTCGGCCAGCAGCTCGAGGATCTGGCGCTCGCGCGGGGAGAGGTCGAGCAGTTTCTCGACCTCGGAGGGCTTGCCGCCGGCGAAGTCGCCGCCGAGGAAGGTGCCGCCGCCGGTGACCGCTTTGACCGCGCGAGCGATGTCCTCGGCCGGAGCCGACTTGAGGACGTAGCCGGCAGCGCCCGCCCGCAACGCCAGCGCCAGCAGGTCGGGCTGGGCGTGGGCGGTGAAGATGATGACCTTGGTCCGCGGGCGGACCTTGAGGACCTCCTTGGTGGCCTCGATCCCGTCCCGCTTGGGCAGCTCGACGTCGATGATCAGGACGTCGGGCTCGAGCTCTTTGACGACGTCGACGACATCGCGACCGTCGCCCGCCTCGCCGACGATGTCGAGCACGTTGGAGTCGGCCATCCTGGCCTTGATCGCCTCGCGGACGATCTCGTGGTCGTCGCAGAGGACAACACGTTTCGCCTCCCGCACGCTCGCGCTCATCATCATCGGTCAGCCGATCCTTGCAGGCGCGCCATACGAATGCAAAATACTGGGTAACGTGAACCCGCCGTCCCGGTCCTGGCGGTTCTCGATCAGGGCGATGATGGTCCTCCCCACGGCCACGGCGGTCCCGTTCAGCGTGTGGAGCATCTCCGGTGATTCGCCGTCGGCGCTCCGGTACCTACAACTGAGGCGCCGGGCCTGGTAGTCGGTCGTGTTCGAGCAGGAGGTCAGCTCGCGGTAGCGATCCTGACTCGGGATCCAGGCCTCGCAGTCGTACTTCTTGGCCGCCGGGGCACCGAGATCGCCGGCGGCCACGGCGACCACCCGGTAGGGGATCTCGAGCTCGCTGAGGATCCGCTCCTCGATCGCGAGCAGGCGCTCGTGCTCGTCCGCCGAGCGGTCGGGCTCGACGAACGAGAACATCTCGACCTTGTCGAACTGGTGGACGCGGAAGATCCCGCGGGTGTCGCGGCCGGCGGCACCGGCCTCGCGGCGGAAGCAGGTGGAGAGGCCCGAGTAGCGGATCGGCAGCCGGCCGGCGTCGATGATCTCGTCGGCGTGGAGCCCCGCCAGCGGCACCTCGGCGGTGCCGACCAGGTAGAGGTCGTCCTTCGGCACCTCGTAGATCTGGTCGCGGTCGCCGGGCAGGAAGCCGGTCCCGACCAGAGCCTCCTCGCGGACCAGGACCGGCGGCACGACCGGCTCGTGGCCTTCCTCGCGGGCGACCTCGATCGCGAAGCGGACGAGGGCAAGCTCGAGCAGGACGAGGTCGCCCATCAGGTAGGCGAATCGCGATCCGGAGACCCGCGCCGCCGCCTCCATCTCGATCAGCCCCAGGTCGGTGCCGATGTCGAGGTGGTCGCGCGGCTCGAAGTCGAAGCTCGGCCTCTCGCCGACCTCGCGGATCAGTTCGGCGTCCTCCTCGGTCATCCCGTCGGGGGCGCTCGGGTCGGGGAGGTTCGGGAGCTCGAGGGAGACCCGCTGCAGATCCTCGTCGACCTTCTCGAGCTCGGCCTTGCCCGACTCGATCGTTCCCTTCAGCTCCTGGACGCGGGCGACGAGGTCCTCGGCCTCCTCCCCGCGCTGTTTGGCCTCGCCGACCTGCTTGGAGAGGGTCTTGCGCTCGGCCTGGGCCCCCTCGATCTCCGGCAGCAGCTCGCGACGGCGGGCGTCGAGGGAGAGCAGCTCGTCGACGCGCTCGGCGGCGCCGCGGCGCGCCAATGCCTGCTTGACCCGCTCAGGGTCGGAGCGGATCAGCCTCAGGTCGAGCATCGCCGCTCCCGCTCAGGGAGCTTCGGACTCGGCGCTGGGACGGGGCGATTCCTCGGCTTCGCTGCCCGCGTACTTGGCGACGAAGCGGGCGACCTCTTCGGCCTCCTCGCCGACGACGATGTTCTGGGGCATGATCGCCCCCGAGAAACCGCCGTTCTGGATCGCGAAGAGGGCATCGTCGTAGGTCTCGGTTCGCTGGTCGAGGTTAGGACCCTGCGTCCGCTCGCCGCGGTTGCCCGTGCCCTGGGTGCCGGCGGCGCTCAGTGTGTGGCAGCCGGAGCAATGGGTCGAGAAGAGGACCGCCCCGTTGTACTCGGGATCGTCCTTGGAGACGCTGATCTTCTCTTCGCCGAACCCGCAGGCGAGGAGCCCGAGGGAGACGGCCAGGGCCAGGGCTGTTGCGATGGCTGGGCGCACGCGGCGCGCATCATATTGTCTGGAGGCGCCGCGATGACTCCCACCGACCCAGCAAGCTTCCGCTCCGCGATGGGGATGCTGCCCACGGGCGTCACGATCGTCGCCGCGCCGGGCGCCGACGGTCCCGCCGGAGCCACCGCCAACGCGGTCTGCTCGCTCTCGATCGAGCCGATGCTGATGCTCGCGTGCCTAGACCGCGGCTCCCGCACCCTGCTCGCGGTCCAGGCCGCCAACCGCTTCGGGATCAGCGTCCTCCACGCCGGGCAGGAGGAGATCGCCCGCGCCTTCGCGACCAAGGCCCCGGTCGCCGAGAAGTGGGAGGGCGTCGATTGGAGCGAGCGCGACGGAGTCCCGGCGATCGACGGCGCTCTCGCCTTCGTCGCCTGCGACCTCCGCGACGTGATCGCCGGCGGCGATCACGTGATCGTCACCGGCGACGTCATCTCCCTCGAGGCCCCCGGCGGGGCCGCGCCGCTCGTCTTCCACGACGGCGAGTACCGGCCGCTCGGCTGAGGCCGGGCCACGTTAAGAAACCTGTGCGCCCGCCGCCGCGGATTTAGGCTCGGAGCACCAGGCCCACCAACGGAAGGAGCACCATGGGGGCACAGGAGAACAAGCAGACCGCGGAAGACGCCTACCGCGCCTTCGCGAGCGGCGATGCTGCCGGCGCGATGGAGAACATGGACGACTCGGTCGTCTGGACGGCCACCGGGGACAACGACCTGAGCGGCACCTACAACGGCAAGGAAGAGGTGGGCCAGCTCTGGGGCCGGCTTGCGGGCAAATCGTTCAGCACCAGCCCGCACGATTTCGTCGCCGACGGCAACAAAGTCGTCGTCCTGACGACGGTCACCCTCGAGGGCGAGTCGCAGGAGAACGCCGACGTCCTGACCTACAACGAGGCCGGCAAGCTCGTCGCCTTCGAAGCGATCGGCGACTCGGCCAACGCGAACCGGGTCTTCGCCAAGTAGCGAGCGACTGCCGCCGGGCCCGTCGGGCGATCCGGCGCGGCCCTGCGGCAGGCGCCCGGCGCCATTGCACCCAGCTTCGACCGAAAGGACAGGCCATGAGCGCCAACACCGAGACCGCTGTTCTCGCAGGAGGCTGTTTCTGGATCATGCAGCAACTGCTGCGCCATCCCGACGGAGTCATCTCCACCCGGGTTGGATGGACCGGCGGCCAGAACGACAACCCGACCGAGGAGAACAACGTCGGCCACGCCGAGGCTGTCGAGGTCGTCTTCGACCCGGAACGGACCTCCTACCGGGACCTCCTCGAGTTCTTCTTCCAGGTCCACCGGCCCGACCTCGGCGAAGATCTCGTCGGCTCCTGCTACCGCTCGGAGGTCTTCCACACGACCGCCGAGCAGCGCATGGTGGCTGAGGAGATGATCGCTGACGTCGAGGCCTCCGGTCACTGGCCCGGCAAGGTTGTGACCCGGATCAGCGAGGCCGGCCGCTTCTGGGAGGCGGAGGCCAAAGACCAGGACTACTTCCAGCGCTTTCCGAACGGCTGCGCGCCACCCTTCCCGCAGACCAGGGTGGGAGCTGCCAGCCCCTAGGGGACCGGCGGTAGGGTTCCGCCCGTGGAGGCGGCAACCGCACCGCATCAGGGGAGTTGGACGTTCGCTCAGTGGGCGGTCGTGATCGTCTCAGCGCTGCAACTGCTCTGGGCAACCGCGGGGCTGATCGCCGAGCCGAGCATCGACTTCGGCTCCGACGCAGTCACCGAGAAGGTGCTCGGGGTCGACTTCAACGGCGTCCACGCAATCTCTGGCTTCCTGCTCTTCCTGCCGGCCTTCTACTTCGCGACCCGCCCGAAGTGGGCCGTCTACTACGCCGTCTACGTCGCGATCGCGCTCTGGGTGACGGGCATCTGGGCGATGTTCGACGAACAGCCCGCCTACGTGTTCACCTTCCCGAACAACGAGGCCGACGCCTGGTTCCACCTCGCCACCGGCACCGTCTACGCCCTGATCGCCCTGGTCCAGGTCACCCGCGACCGCGGTCCCCTCGGCGAGTGGTCATTTCAGGGGTCCAGGGACCCCTCAGACGACCACTCGACCTAGAAGAGGCTGCTGGTGCCGGCGGCGCGGAGGCCGAGGAAGAGGATCACTCCGCAGCTGACGGCCATGATCCCCATCTCACGGCGGACGATCGCCAGCGCGACCCCTTCCTGCTCCTCCTGGGGCAGCGCCTCGACGTCGACGTCGCGGAGCTCGCGCTCGGCGGCGCCGGTGCGAGCGCCCTCGGCGAGGAACGAGACCAGCAGCGGCAGGATCCCGTAGAGGTAGTGGAGGTCGTCGTCCTGCTCGTGACCGAAGAAGACGAGGAGGCCACCGACGATCGCCTGCAGGAAGACTGCGACCTGCGCCGCCCGCAGCAGGTACCAGAACGGGATCGAGGGCCGCGCGCGGAGCCAGGCGATGCCGCCGGTGGCGAACGCCAGCAGGTTGAAGAGGATCAGCGCGGCGCCGACGACGATGTGCACTGCGACCATCGGGTCAATCCCTCCCAGAAGGGTCGGAATTCCGCTTCCTGATGCGGAAAATCACTATGTAGCAAGTTGTCACAAGGTGGGTGTATAACGGAGGACCCGGTGCTCAAGAGTTACCTCCCGATACTCGTCTTTGGCTTCCTCGGCCTCACGGTCGGCACGGCTTTCGTGATGCTCAATCACCTGATCGGTGTCAAGCGGTCGAAGACGCCGACCGCGGCGAGCGAGCGCCAGCTCGAGCCCTACGAGTCGGGCATCCCCGTCGAGCCCGCCCACAACCTTCGCTTCGGGGTCAGCTTCTACCTGATCGCGATGCTGTTCATCCTCTTCGACATCGAGGTCGTGTTCCTCTACCCCGTCGGGGTCATCCTCAAGGGCGCCGACTCGGTCTTCCTGCTCGGCGAGCTGATCACGTTCGTCGGCCTGCTGATGGTCGCCTTCGTCTACGTCTGGCGCAAGGGAGCGTTGAATTGGAAGTAGAGCGACAGACTATGCGGGACCGGCAGCTGCGCGCCCGCGACATGCTGCGCGGCGACCTCGAGGGGGAAGAGCTGGAGCGCTACGTCGAGGAAAAAGTCGTGATGACGACCTTCGACAAGATGCTCAACTGGGGCCGGGCCAACTCGATCTTCCCGCTCACCTTCGGGCTCGCCTGCTGTGCGATCGAGGCGCCGATCTCGCTGGTCACCGCCCGCTACGACCTCGCCCGCTTCGGCGCCGAGGCGCTCCGGGCCTCGCCGCGACAGGCGGACCTGATCATCCTTTCGGGCCGGGTCTCGATCAAGATGGCACCGGTCGTCCGCCGCCTCTACGACCAGATGCTGGAGCCGAAATGGGCGATCTCGATGGGCGCCTGCTCCTCCAGCGGCGGCATGTTCTCCAACTACGCCGTCGTCCAGGGAGCGGACAAGTTCATGCCGATCGACCTCCACATCCCCGGCTGCCCGCCGCGGCCGGAGGCGGTCCTCTACGGGTTCACCAAGCTGCAGCGCAAGATCATGGGCAACCCCGACCAGGGCTGGCGCCAGCGCTACGACGCGTCCGGGACCGAGGAGTGGGCCCGCGGCGGACCGCGCAGCGCCCCGAGCCCCGAGGCCGCCGAAGCCTACGAGGCGGCCAGAGAGCTGATCCGTGCCTGACGCTCCCGGACTGGAGCTGATTCGCGGCGAGATCGAGAACGAGCACCCGGGCGCCGTCCTCGACACCAGCTTCGACCGCGGGCAGCCGGCGCTGATCGTCGATCCCGAGCAGCTGCTGGCCGTGCTCGGCTGGCTGCGCGACGCGCCGGGCCAGGGCTACCGCTTCCTCTCCAGCCTGCACGCCGCCGACTACCTGCCCGCCGAGCCGCGCTTCGGCGTCCACTACGAGCTGCTCAACCGAGATCGCGTTGAGCGGATCCGGGTGAAGGCGATGCTCCCGGGACCCGTCAGGGCGGACGTTCCCGTTTCGGGCGATCCATCTCTGCCTCTTTCGGCCGAAACGGGAACGGAGCACCTGCCGGAAATCGACAGTTGCGTCGAGCTTTTCCCGACCGCGAACTTCCAGGAGCGCGAAGTCTTCGACTTCTTCGGGATCGTCTTCCACGGCCACCCGGACCTGACCCGAATCCTGATGCCCGAGGACTACGTCGGCTGGCCCCAACGCCGCGACTTCCCGGTCGGTGGCGAGCCCGTCACCTTCACCTACAACGAGCGGCGATATGGCTGACGATATTCGCCGTGAGCCCAACCGCTCGGCCGCGGGTCCTGTCGCGGTCGAGACGGAGGTGATGACCGTCAATATCGGTCCGCACCATCCAGCGACCCACGGAGTGTTGCGGCTTGTCGTGGACCTCGAGGGCGAGGTCGTCCGCGACCTCAAGCCGGTGATCGGCTACGTCCACACCGGGATCGAAAAGTCCTGCGAGGACAAGAGCTACTGGAAGGTCATCCCCTTCGTCGAGCGGATGGACTACGTCTCCTACTTCTTCCAGATGGAGGCCTTCTGCGGCGCCGTCGAG
>DATDCK010000009.1:0-38468 GCA_036524375.1 Solirubrobacterales bacterium
GCTGCAGATCCTCGAGGACGGGCGGCTCACCGACGCCCAGGGGCGCACGGTCGACTTCCGCAACGCGATCGTGATCATGACCTCGAACATCGGCGCCTCGGAGATCTCGAAGAACACCTCGATCGGGTTCACCGTCTCCGATGAGACCGGGATGTCCTACGGCGACATGAAAAACCGGATCATGGGCGACCTCAAAAAAGTCTTCCGGCCGGAGTTCCTCAACCGGATCGACGAGGTCATCGTCTTCCACAAGCTCGCCAAGGAAGAGGTCAAGGAGATCATCGACCTGATGATCAACCGGGTCCGCGTCCAGGTGGCCGAGCACGAGCTGCAGCTGGAGCTGCACGAGGACGCCAAGGACATCTTGGTCGACAAAGGCTGGGACCCCTCGATGGGCGCCCGGCCGCTGCGCCGCGCGATCCAGCGCTACATCGAGGATCCGCTCGCCGACGAGGTCCTGCGCCAGGGCGAGATGGTCCCCGGGTCGACCGTGATGGTCACGCGCGACGAGGCCGGCGACGAGGAAGACAAACCGCTGAAGCTGACGATCATCCCGCCGAAGAAACCGCAGAAGTCGAAGAAGGACCACGCCAACGAGCCCGAGAAGGTCGGCGTCGGCGCCAAGTCCGAGAAGGACGAGCCCGCCGAGGGCGAGCCGCCCGCCGTCGAGGGCGGCGGCGACGCGAGCGATCCTCGCAACGACTCCTAGAGCGCCGAGCGGCGCATGCCCGACCCCACCCGGACGGCGATCGGCACCTGGAGCGGCGGCCGCTTCCTGCATTTCGGCGAGACGGTCGGCGAGGAGCGACTCGAAGCCCTGCTGCGCCCCGGCGGGGGGATCGACACGGTCCTCACCGCCGACACCTACGGCCAGGGGGAGGCCGACCGGGTGCTCGGGAGGGCGATCGCCGGCGTCACCCGCCGGGAATTCAGCCTCGTCGGAGCCGTCGGGCACGACTTCTACGAGGGCGAGCGCGACGGTCCGCGCGGCTTTCCCCGCTTCACCGACCCGCGGCTGCGGGGCCCCGATGAGTACGCGTCCTACCTGCGGATGGCGACCGAGCGCAGCCTCGAGCGACTCGGTGCCGATTCATTCGACCTCCTGCTGCTCCACAACCCCGACCGCACCGGGTACACGAGCGAGGCGGTCTGGGACGGGATGGCGGCGCTGCGGGAGGCCGGGCTGGCGGCTGCGATCGGCGTCGCCCCGGGCCCCGCGAACGGCTTCACCCTCGACCTGATCGACTGCCTCGAGCGCTTCGGCGACCGGCTCGACTGGGCGATGGTGATCCTCAATCCCTTCGAGCCGTGGCCGGGCGAGCTCGCCCTCGGCGCCGCCGAGACGGCCGGCGTGCGGGTGATCACCCGGGTCGTCGATTACGGCGGGCTCTTCTGGGGCGACATCGAGCCCGGCATGGAGCTGGCCAAGGGCGACCACCGCGCCTTCCGCCCGGAGGGTTGGATCGAGGCCGGCCTCGCGAAGCTCGAGCAGGTGCTGCCGATCGCCGAACGGGCGCGCCTGACGCCGATCCAGCTCGCCTGCCAGTGGAACCTCGCCCACCCCGCGGTCGAGTGCGTGGTGCCGACCCTGATCCAGGAGGTGCACCCCGAGGCCTGCCCGATCGAGGCCAAGAGGCTCGAACTGGCGGCCCTGCCCGCCGAGCGGCGCCTCTCCGACGAGGACGTCGCAGCGATCCGCGCGATCGGCGACAACACGGGCTCGATGGCCCTGAAGGGCGCCAACCCCCAGCACGAGGGGGAGGAGCGGCCCGACCGCTGGGCGCTCAGCGACGATCTCGCCGCCGCCGGCCGTCGTTGGGGCGTCGAGCCCGATCGCGACCTGGTCGCCTCGTAGCCTTCGCGGTCCGATCGACCGCAAGTGGTGGACACTCGCCGGCACCTGCGCCGGGCTCTTCCTGCTGATGCTGGACTCGACCGTCGTCGCCCTGGCGCTGCCGAGCATCAGGGGCGACATCGGAGCCGGCGCCGAGGGGCTGCAGTGGATGATGAACGGCTACCTGCTGGCGATCACAGTCTGCGTCGTCACCGCCGGGCGCCTCGGCGACATGTTCGGCCGCAAGCGCGTTTTCCTGGTCGGGATGGCGATCTTCGCCGCCGGCTCGGTCGTATCCGGCGCCGCCGGCGACCAGGAGACGTTGATCCTCGGCCGCGTCCTGCAGGGGATCGGCGCGGCGCCGATGCTGCCGCTCTCGCTGGCGATCGTCTGCAACGTCTTCCCGCGTGAGGAGCAGGCGCGGGCGCTGGGGGTCTGGGCCGGGATCTCGGCCGTCGCGCTCGCGATCGGCCCATTCCTCGGCGGCGCCCTGGTCGAGCTCGACTGGCGGGTCATCTTCTGGATCAACCTCCCGATCGCAGCACTCGGCGCGGCGATCACCGCCCGCGCCGCGCCCGAGTCGACCGACCCGGGCTCGGGCCGCCACATCGACGTCCCGGGCCTGACCGCCCTCGGCGTCGGCCTCACGGCGCTGGTCCTCGTCCTCGTCCAGGCCGAGGCATGGAGCGGCGAGGCGCTGGCGGCGGTCGGCGTCGTCTCCGCCCTCGGCCTGCTCGCCTTCTGGCGCATCGAGCGTCGCACGGCGGAGCCGATCGTCGACTTCGAGCTCTTTCGCAATCGGCCCTACTTCGGCGCCAGCGCTGCCGCCTTCGCCTTGGTCGGGGCCTACTGGAGCGTGATGTTCTTCCAGTCCCAGTACCTGCAGGACGTGCGCGGGCACTCGGCGGTGATGAGCGGGCTCCTGATCCTCCCGATCACGGTTCCGATGGTCTTCATCTCACCGTTTGCCGGCCGCCTGATTAAGCGCTTCGGGGTTCGCCTGCTGATGACCGTCGGCATGGCCTGCGGGGTGGTGGGCCTGCTCGTCCTCACACGGATCGATGCCGACACTCCCTACCTCGCGGTGCTGGCCGGCTATCTGCCCTTCGGGGTCGCCCTCGGTCTCGTCTACGCGCCGATGTCGGCGGCGGCGATGGCGGCGATGCCGGCCGAGAAGGTCGGGATCGCCTCGGGCGTGCTGGCGATGGACAGGGTGCTGGCCGGGACGGTAGCCCTCGCCGCCACCGGCGCCGTCACCCACGCCCTCCTCGCCGGGGGAGACGGCTTCGCCGAGGCGATCGCGGGATCCACCTGGGTCCTGGTCGCGCTGTGCGCTTCGGGGACTGCCCTGACCTGGGCGTTCGTGCGCGATCCGCGGCCTCCAGGGCCGGATCCGGCGGTTGCCGGAGAGCCTTTGGCCGAGCAGATCCACCACCACACGCACCACCGCCGTTTTCACCTCTGATTGCAGCGCTTGACAAAGCGAATCCCGATCTTTCCACCCGGGATTCGTCAGACCGCATTCCAGAGCGATATTTGCCATCCTTGAAGCGATGGCAGAACACCCCGGGGATGAGCTTCACGAGTTGTCGGAACGCCAGGATCCCCGGCTTCTGAGGGCTCTCGACATCGTTGCGCCCGGGGGGGCGCTGCGTGAGGGGATCGACAACATCGTCCACTCACGCACGGGTGGCCTGATCGTCGTCGGCGATCCTGGTGACATCTCGCACATGCTCTCGGGCGGGATCAAGCTCGACATCGACTACACGCCGGCGATGCTCTACCAGGTGGCGAAGATGGACGGGGCGATCGTCCTCAATGCCGAGGCGACGAAGATCACCTGGGCCAACGTGCAGCTGATGCCCGACCCGACCATCCTCTCGAGCGAGACCGGGACCCGGCACCGCACCGCCGAGCGCGTCTCGAAACAGACCGACGCCCTCGTCATCGCGATCAGCCAGCGCCGCGACGTCGTCTCGCTCTACGTCGAGGGGACCAAGTACATCCTTCAGGACATCCCCGCGGTGCTCGCCAAGGCGAACCAGGGCCTGGCCACGCTCGACAAGTACCGCGAGCGGCTCGATCAGGTCTCGACTCGGCTCACCATCCTCGAGTTCGAGGGCGGCGGGGTCCTCTACGACGCCCTTGCGGTCCTGCAGCGGGCCGAGCTGGTGACCCGGATGGCGGTCGAGGTCGAGCGCTACATCGTCGAGCTCGGGACCGAGGGCCGCCTGATCGAGATGCAGCTGGAGGAGACCCTGGTCGGTGTCGCCAGCGAAAAGACCGCCCTGATCCGCGACTACTCGGTGGTCGATACAGAGCAGAGCCTGGCGACCGTGATCCAGTCGCTCGGCCGGCTCCCGCACGAGGACGTGCTCGATTTCGGCCGCCTCGGAGAGCTGCTCGGCTACGACCGCAAGCTCAACACCCTCGACTTCCCCGTCGCGCCGCGGGGATATCGCCTGTTGGGCCGGATCCCGCGGATTCCAAAGCTTGTCGTCCAGAAGATCATCCACGAGCTGGGTGGGTTCGAGGAGGTCCTTTCGGCCTCCGACGCCGACCTCGAGGCAGTCGACGATGTCGGCCCGACCAGGGCCAAGGACATCCGCGAGGGTCTTCGCAGGCTGCGTGAGGTCGATCTGGTCGACAGGTACTCACAGAGCTGACGGCGAACGGCGCCGTCGCAAACGAAAGGAGCAACCGATTTCCGAGCTAGATGAGACGCTGGAGGCAGGCTTCGAGGAGGACATCCCCTACGTCTGTGACTTCGAGGAGGGGGACAAGGTCGTCTACCCCCACCACGGGGCTGGGATCGTCCTCAAGAAAGAGAGCCGCGAGCTGATGGGGGAGGAGCGTGAATACCTCACGATCAAGATCCTCCACAACGAACTCACGGTGATGGTCCCCTGCGAGAACGCCGGGGTCGCAGGCCTGCGCCGCGTGATCGACGAGGTCGAAATCAAAAAAGTCACGGACGTCCTCACCGACGACGTCTCGGAGATGCCGAAAAACTGGAATCGGCGCTTCAAGTACAACCGGGAGAAGATCAAGACCGGTGACGTCTTCGAGCTCGCCGAGGTGGTCCGAAACCTCGCCATCCGCGAGATGGAAAAGGGCCTCTCGACCGGTGAGAAGCAGATGTACACGCGGGCCAAGAAGATTCTCGCGTCCGAGTTCATGTACGCCCTGGACAAGGACGAGGAGGGTGCCGAGGAGTACCTCGACGGCCTCCTGGAGGAGCGCTTCGCCGCTACCGCCTAGCAGCACGCCCCTGGTGGGCGTGACCGCGGTCATCGCGGCCGCCGGCTCCGGAGAGAGGCTCGGAGCCGGCGGTCCGAAGGCCTTCGTCCCGCTTGCGGGACGACCGATGATCGAGTGGTCGCTCGATGCCCTCCGCGAGGCGGGCGCCGCTGCGATCGTCGTCGCCCGCCCGCCGGGGCACGATTACGAGTCGGCCGGCGAGGAGCCGCACGGCTCCGACCCCGCCCTGGCGCCGGCCCCGATCCAGGTCGTCGACGGCGGCGCGACCCGGGCCGAATCGGTTGCCAACGCGCTCGCCGTCGTCGAGACCGAGCTCGTCGCGATCCACGACGCCGCCCGTCCCCTGCTCACCGCCGACCTGCTCCGCGGCGTCGTCGCCACCCTCGAAGCCGACCCCGACGCAGCCGGCGCCATCGCCGCCACCCCCCTCACCGACACGATCAAGCGCGCCGCCCGCCCGAGCCGTCGATTCGACCCCTCAGAGGGGCCGAATCGACGGCTCGGCGTGGAGGAGACGGTGGATCGCGAGGAGTTATGGGCGGCGCAGACGCCTCAGGTCTTCCGCACGGTGGCGCTACGGGAGGCTCTTGCGACGTTCGGTCAGGGGTCTGACGCCGTTGCTGCGCAAGCTTCTGAGGTCACCGACGAGGCGATGCTGATCGAGCGTGCCGGCGGGCAGGTGCTGATCCACCCGGCGCCGCAGGAGAATCTGAAGGTGACGACGCCGCTCGACCTGCTGATCGCCGAGCGGCTCCTCGCCGAGCGCTCAGCGAAGTAGGACCGCGACCAGCGTCGCGGCGAAGCAGAGCTGGCCGAAGCCGAGCGCGATGCCGAAGCTGGCGGCGCCCAACAGGGCGGCGAGCGCAGTCCCCGCGACCAGGGCCCCGAGCAGGATCGAGAGCTCCCGGATCAACGGCCGGCGGGGCTCCCCGGCAGACCGGCCGCGGCCCGCGACCGGTCGCCCATGTGGCGCCTACGACGCCTCCGGTAGATCAACCGCTGGAGGTAGAGGGTGACGACGCCGGCGAGGAAGATCATCGAGAGGTTGACGGCGAGCTGCTCCATGGCGCCGCGCCAGTCTTCCCAGTTGGTCAATGCGGCGGCGATGCCGATGTTGGCCGCGGCCGGGATCGTCGTCACCGAGATCAGGACCCCGAGCAGGGCGCCCGACTTCGCCGAGGTCAGCGAGAGCATCCCGGCGACGCCGGCGAAGCCGGCGATGATGAAGGAGAAAGCTTCCGGCTCGGCGATGAACTGCGTGAGCGGGTTGTCGATGCTTCTGAAGCCATCGTCGATGAGACCGGTCGCCTCGCAGATCAGGGTGAACAGGTAGGCCGCGGTGATCCCGATCGGGAAGCCGACGGCGAGCGCCTTCAGCGAGCGCAGGGCGACGTCGAGGCGGCGCTCGACCGCCGCCACGCAGAGGCCGGCCAGCGGGCCGAACTCGGGCCCGACGACCATCGCGCCGATGATCAGGATCGGCGAGTGGAGGAAGATCCCGACCGAGGCGAGCAAACAGGCGAGGACCATGAAGGCGAGGTAGTTGCCGCCGAGCTCGATCGTCTCCGATGTCCGCGCCTCGACCTCCTCCCAGACGACGGCGTCCGAGGGCATTCCCGGGGCCGCGCGCTCGGCCTCCTCCGCCGCCTCCGAGACTTGGGAATCGATCTGCTCGAGCGAGATCGACCCTTCCTCGGCGACCCCGAGCTGCTTGAGGTCGTCGATGACGATGCTGGCAGCCTCGCGGGCGACATCGCAGAGGATCAGGTCGCCGGGCGGGCGCCGGGCGGCGCCCTCGAGGAAGACGAGGTTCGCGATCGACGGTGTCTCGCCGAGCAGGTCGAGGACCTTCCCGGTTCGATCCATCGGCACGACGATCCGCATGTGAACCATGGCGGCAGCGTAACCGCGTCCCTGGTCGGCGGGACCATCTAGGCTCGGGTCCGTGCTGACCGACTACCACCTCCATCTCCGCCCCGACGAGGAGGACACCCCGCCCGAGCGCTACTTGACGGCCGAGAACGTCGATCGCTACCTGGATGCCGCCGCGGCGGCGGGGATCGCCGAGCTCGGCGTCTCCGAGCACATCCACCGCTTCACCCAGGCGCTCGAGATCTGGCGCCATCCCTGGTGGGTCGACCAGGCCCGCGACGACGTCGACGCCTACTGCGAGTTCGTGCGCGCCACCCCATTGCGGCTCGGGATCGAGGCAGACTTCGTGCCCGCCGCCCTCGACCGCACCGGCGCCTTCCTCGAGCGCGACTTCGACTACGTCGTCGGCTCGGTCCACTTCCTCGGCGACGACGCCGTCGATCACGAAGGGTGGGACATCTGGGACCGGAGCGGTGCCGACCCCGACGAGGTCTGGCGGCGCTACTTCGAGGCGCTCGCCGAGTGCGCCCGCTGCGGGCTCTTCGACATCCTCGCGCACCCCGACCTGGTCAAGGTGTGGGGTGGGGGGAGGCCGGTGCCCGAGCGCGACCCGCGCCGCTACTACGAGCCCGCGGTAGAAGCGATCGCCGAGAGCGGGATCGCCGTCGAGGTCTCCACCGCCGGCCTTCGCAAGCCGGTCGGCGAGCTCTACCCCTCGCGCGCTTTCGCCGAGATGTGCGTCGAGGCCGGCGCTTCCTTCGCGCTCTCCTCCGACGCCCACCTGCCCGAGCAGGTCGGCTTCGGCTACGACCGCGCCGAGGGGTTCCTGCGCGACCTCGGTGTCGAGGAGATCTGCGTTTTCGAAGGGCGTGAGCGACGCCTGGAGCCGCTCGGGGCCGCGAGCAGAGAGAATCCCTGAGATGGGCGTAGGGATCGGCTACGATAGCCACCGCTTCGAGGACGGCCGCCGGCTGGTGCTGGGCGGCGTCGAGGTCGAGCACGATCGCGGCCTCGCCGGCCATTCTGACGCCGACGTCCTCACCCACGCGGTTATCGACGCCCTGCTCGGGGCGGCCGGAGCGGGAGACATCGGCACCCTCTTCCCCGACGACGACGAGCGTTGGCGCGACGCCGACTCGATCGACCTCCTGCGCACGGCGGTCGGGACGATCTCGGGCCGGATCGTCAACGTTGACGCGACCATCGTCTGCGAGGAGCCGCGGATCGGTCCTCACCGCGAGCAGATGGAGCGAATCCTCGGCGAAGCGACCTCGGCCCGGGTCAGCGTCAAGGCGACCAGCAACGAGGCGATGGGCTGGATCGGCCGCGGCGAGGGAATTGCCTGCATCGCGGTCGCTTTCGTCGATAGCGAATAGAGTTCGCGAGCCATGGGACTTCTTCGCTCAGTCGCTGATGGCACCCGTCGGTCGTTGTCGGATTTGGCCTTCCAGGGGCGGGTCCTCCACGAGGCCGGCGTGCTCGAGCCGATGCGCCCGGACAAGGCCGCGAAGATCGGAGTCACCTTCCTGCGCTGGGGCGCTTCCCCGGCCACCGGGGTCGCGACGGCGGCGATCCACCACCCCGACGCCAACTTCATCGTCGACGAACGCGGCTCGCTCACCTTCGAGCAGGTCCACCGTCGCTCCAACGCCCTCGCCCACGCCTTCGCCGAGATGGGGATCGGCTTCGGCGACGGCATCGGGATCATGTGCCGCAACCACCGCGGCTTCATCGAGACCACGCTGGCGGCGGCGAAGCTGGGCGCCAGCGCGCTCTACCTGAACACGATGTTCGCCGGGCCGCAGCTGATCGAGGTGATGCGGCGCGAGGGCCCGAAGGCGCTGGTCTACGACGAGGAGTTCGCCGAGCTGCTCGACGGCGTCGACGACGGCGTCCAGCGGGTGATCGGCTGGACCGACGGCGGCGCTCAGGGACCGACCGTCGATTCGCTGATCGACTCCCACGGCGACGCCGACCTGAAGCCGCCGCCGGAGAAGCCGAAATTCGTGATCCTCACCTCCGGTACCACCGGTACGCCGAAGGGGGCCCAGCGCTCCAGCCCCGACGGGCTGCTGGCGATGGCGGCGATCATCGACAAGATCCCGTTCCGCAGCCGCGAGACGATCGCGATCGCAGCGCCGCTGTTCCACTCCTGGGGCTTCTTCCACTTCGTGATCAGCCTGCCGACCGCGGCGACGATCGTCCTCCGCCGCCGCTTCGACCCGGAGCGGGCGCTGCAGAGCGTCCAGGACCATGGCGCCAACGTGCTCGCCGTCGTCCCGGTGATGGTGCAGCGCATCCTCCAGCTCCCCGACGAGGTGCTCGACCGCTACCCGCTTCCGGAGCTGCGGATCGCCTCGATCTCGGGCTCAGCCCTGCCCGGCGAGCTCGCGCTCGAGTGGATGGACCGCTTCGGCGACAACGTCTACAACCTCTACGGCTCGACCGAGGTCTCCTGGGCGACGGTCGCGACCCCCGAGGACCTGCGGACCGCGCCCGGGACTGCAGGCCGCCCGCCGCACGGCACCGTCGTAAAGCTCTATGGAGAGGACGGCAAGGAGGTCCCGCGCGGTGAGATCGGTCGCATCTTCGTCGGCAACGAAATGGCCTTCGAGGGCTACACCGGCGGCGGCGGCAAGGAGGTCATCGACGGGCTCTTCTCGAGCGGCGACGTCGGCCACCTCGACTCCGAGGGCCGGCTCTTCATCGACGGCCGCGATGACGAGATGATCGTCTCCGGCGGCGAGAACGTCTTCCCCCGCGAGGTCGAGGACCTGCTCGCGGACCACGACGGCGTCGTCGAGGTGGCGGTGATCGGGGTCGAGGACGATGAGTTCGGCCAGCGCCTGAAGGCCTTCGTGGTCACCGCTTCCGAGGTCGAGGTCTCCGAGGGCGACCTCAAGGCCCATGTGAAGGCGAACCTCGCCTCCTACAAGGCGCCGCGTGAGGTCGAGTTCCTCGACGAGCTGCCCCGCAACGCGACCGGCAAGGTCCTCAAGCGCGACCTGCGCGAGCGCGAGACCCAGAGCTCGGCCTAGGCCGTCGATCTTCTCGCGGTACTCTGCGGTCTCTCCCGCAAATTGCGATTTTTTCGCGTGGCGAGCCCTCCGCCGCCCGTAGTAGGTTGCGAGAGGTGAGCGATCCAGCGGTCCAACTCGACGGGATCAGGGAGGCGACCGGTGAGATCCACGGCGTCGCCGCCCAGGCGCTCGAGTGGGTTCGGGTCAGCGAGGAGCGCGTCGCCGCGGCCGAAGCGAGGACCGAGAAGGTCCACGCCGAGCTCAAGCAGCGGGCGATGGAGACCTTGAAGAAGCTCGGCGACGAGGGGCGCGAGCGGGTTGCCACCGAGCGCGCCGCCCGGGCCGACGCCGAAGCCCGCGCCAACCGCGCCGAGGATGCCCGGGACCGGGCGGAGAGATCCTTCGAGGTGGCTCGCGAAGCCGACCAGTCCGACCGCGAGGCCCTCGCGGCCGAGGTGCTCGCCCAGAAGGAGCGGGCCGAGAACCAGCGCGCCGAGCTGGCGAAGGGCCTCGACGAGGCCGCCGAGGAGCGGGTCCGCGATGCGGTCGAGGAGGTGCGCGCCGATGCCGACTCCCGGGTCGCCGCTGCCGAGCAGCGGGCGGCCGAAGCGGAGGCCGCCGCCGAGGAGGCGCGGGCGATCGCGGTCCGGCTCGAGTCCGAGATCGAGGAGCGGGTCATGCAGGGGACCGAGGACGTCCGCCGCGAGGCCGACGAGCGGGTCCGCCAGCTCGTCCGGAAATTCGAGGGCGAGGCCGAGGAGCTTGCCCGGGCACGGGCCAGCGACCAGCTCGAGGCCGAGTCCGACCGGATCCGCAAGCAGGCCGAGCAGCGCGAGGAGCGGGCACGCCAGGTCGCCGAGGAGGAGATCAAGGCGAGCGCCACCAAGGCCCGGCGCGAAGCTTTGGCGGCCGCCGAGGAAACCGCGCCCTCGTGGGCGGCCGGCGAAGACGCCGAGTCCACGGTCAGCGGCTACCGGACCTTCTGAGCGACGCGCGTAAAGTCCGGCCCGCGATGCGCGAGGTTCGGATCAAGGACACCCTCAGCGGCGAACCCGCCAGCATCGATGCGGGCGGCGAGGTCGGGATCTACGCCTGCGGGCCGACCGTCTACAGCCGAATCCACATCGGCAACGCGCGGCCCTTCGTCGTCTTCTCGCTGCTCGCCCGCTTCCTCCGGGCCGAGGGCTACGACGTCAAGCTCGTCGTCAACGTCACCGACGTCAACGACAAGATCTATTCGGCGGCCGAGGAGGCAGGCGAGCCCTCAACCGAGTTCGCCGCGCGGATGACCGAGGCTTACCTCGGCGACACCGACCGCCTCGGTCTCGGGCGCCCGGATGCCGAGCCGCTCGCCTCCGAGGAGATCGACGGGATCGTCGCCCTGATCTCGGATCTGGTCGCCGGCGGCCACGCCTACGAGTCGGGCGGCGACGTCTACTTCCGCGTTGCCAGCTTCGACGGCTACGGCAAGCTCTCCAACCGCCGGCGCGAGGACATGGACCAGGGCGAGGAGGCCGGCGCCGAGTCGCTCAAGGAGAGCCCGCTCGACTTCGCCCTCTGGAAAACGCACAAGGAGGGGGAGGACACGAGCTGGGAGTCGCCCTGGGGCCGCGGCCGCCCCGCCTGGCACATCGAGTGCTCGGTGATGGCCGAGAAGGAGCTGGGCCCGTCGTTCGCGATCCACGGCGGCGGCTCCGACCTCGTCTTTCCCCACCACGAGAACGAGATCGCCCAGTCGGAGGCGGCGGGGAGGCCGTTCGCCCGGGCCTGGATGCACAACGGGATGATCGAGACCGGGACCGAGAAGATGTCGAAATCGGACGGCAACATCTTCCAGCTGTCGGAGGCGCTCGACCGTTACGGGCGCGAGGCTGTGGTCCTCTACCTGATCTCCGGCCACTACCGCCAACCGCTCGCCTTCGGACCGGAGCAGATGGAGGAATCGGTTGCCAGGTGCGAGCGGCTGAGGAACTTCTTCAGGAAGCACGCGAGCGGGGACGCCGAGGGGGTCTCGTCGGAGCAACAGCGGGGAGGCTTCGCCGGGACCCCCCCGGACTCACCTGCCGCGGCGCGTCTCGAAGGATTCAAGGACGCTCTCGCCGACGACTTCAATACGCCTAGGGCTCTGGCGGAGTTGTTCGAGCTGATTGGCGAGGTCAACAGGGGGGAGGCGCCAGCTGCCGAGGGCACCGTCGCTGAGATGCTCGAGCTCGTCGGGCTCGGCTCCCTCACCCAGCCGGAAGAGGGAGCCGAGGTCGACCAGGACGCCGAAAAGCTCCTCCTCGAGCGCGAGGAGGCGCGGGCGGGGAAGGACTTCGCGCGGGCCGACGAGATCCGGGACCGGCTGGCCGAACTGGGCTGGGAAGTGCGGGACTCGGCCGACGGCGCCCGCCTGGTCCGGAAAGGCTGAGGCGGTGGCCGCGAGCCAGACGATCTACGGCAGGCAGCCGGTCGCCGAGGCGGAGCGTGGGCGGCGTGCGGTCAAGCGCGTCTGGCGCGCGCCCGAGACCTCGGCAGAGGAGCTCGAGCGGCTCTGCGGCTCCCCCGACCACCAGGGCGTCGTCGCCGAGGTGGACCCTTATCCCTACGCCGACCCCAACGCGGTCGCCTCCGGTGACGGCCTGGTGATCGCCCTCGACCAGGTTCAGGACCCCCGCAACCTCGGCGCCGTCGCCCGCTCGGCCGAGGTTGCCGGCGCCTCGGGGCTGGTGATTCCCGAGCGGCGGGCGGCCGAGGTCACCGCGGTCGCCTGCAAGGCCTCGGCGGGGGCGGTCGAGCACCTGCCGATAGCCCGTGTCCGCAACCTCGCCGACTGGCTGGCGACCGCGAAGGACGCGGGCTTCTGGATCTGGGGCGCCGACGCCGACGCCTCGGGTCCTCCATGGAAAGCGGACTTCGACGGGCCGCTCGTCCTCGTCCTCGGCGGCGAGGGACAGGGGATCCGGCCCCGCGTCGCCGCGGCCTGCGACGGCTTGGTGGCGCTGCCCCAAGCGGGAAGGGTCGAGTCGTTGAACGTCTCCGCCGCCGCCGCAGCACTCCTGTTCGAGGCCGTCCGGCAGCGCTCCCAAGGCTCCTAGCACCTGCAACGGCAGTTGCACGAATTTTGCGCTCGGGGTTGACAGAACTCCGCGCGTACGTAAACCTACGCGCCAACAACAAGGGTGAACCTCAGCTTGAGTCTGAGATTCAGCCGGTCAATAGGGGCGCCTCGGGGGAGGTAAGCGGCGCCACGACCCTTCATCAAGGAGAAGGATCTGTGGCTCTTTCTACGCCTACGCAGGAAATGCGACTCCCGTCGGGGCGCCTGAACGGCTCTCTGCGGCCCTCCGAAGCTAACTCTCAACCTGAGCTTGATGACCACTACCTGGTCGCCCTCGCGAAGGAGGGGCGTGCCGACGCGTATGACGCGATCGTCCGCCGCTACCGCGGCTTCGTCCGCCTCAAGGCCTCGTCCTACTTTCTCCTCGGGGGCGAGTCCGACGACCTGATCCAGGAAGGCCTGCTCGGCCTCTACAAGGCGATTCGCGACTACCGCACCGATCGCGAGTCGAGCTTCCGCAACTTCGCGGAGCTATGCATTACCCGCCAGATCATCACTGCCGTGAAGACGGCGACCCGCAACAAGCACACACCCCTCAACCAGTACGTCTCGTTCAGCCAGACTCCGGCCGCCGCGGGCGACTCGGACACCACCCTCGACGAGATCCTGCCCGGGCCGACGGTCTTCGACCCGGTCAACCAGGTGATCGCGACCGAAGAGCTCGAGAGCCTCGTCTCCTGCCTCTCGGGCGTCTCCGGCGTGCTCTCGGACCTCGAGAGCCGAGTCCTCTCGCTCTACCTCGACGGTCACTCCTACGAGGCGACGGCCGAGCGGCTCGAGTGCGACACCAAGACCGTCGACAATGCGCTGCAGCGGGTCAAGCGCAAGGTCGGGGCGCACCTCTCCGCCCGCGAGGTGCCGCTCTAGGCGCTGCGCGGGAGGTCGGCGAGCACGTAATCGAGCAGCTCCCGGCCGTGGTCGGAGGCGACGGAGACGTCGTCGGCCTTGATCCGGGCGCGGTGCAGGGACTGCATGCGAAGGACGTCGCCGTCGACCCTGTGGTTGGGGAAGACCCCCGCGTAGGAGACCCCGAGCAGCTCGAGGTCGCCTGACAGCAATGCCGTCGCCGGCTGGTCGAGCGGTAGGTCGAGGTAGACGGCGTCGAGGCCCTCGCGGTGGAAGAGGTGGTGGCGCTCGGCCCGGACCGCCTCATGGAGGTCGGCTCCGGGGGTCTTGACGGTGAGCACCGCCGTGTTGTGGGTGGGGACCCGGTCGACGTGGAGGTCGGTGCGCTGCGGCAGCTCCGTGTCCGCCGGAGCCTCGGCGAGATCGCCGCGCAGGTCGCAGAGCTCGAGAGTGCGGCCGACTATCTCGCGATGTCGCTCCGGGGCGAACACCCGGCGCTGATGCCCGTCGTTCAGCTTTGCGTAGAAGAGCGCCGCCGACTGCCGCGTCGGCCGGGCGCCGGGGGCGGCGTCGTTGGCGACCGAGGCCGGGATCCAGCCCAGCAGGAATCCGGTCTCGCAGGCCCCGAGCTCGACGTTCGCGCGCTGGCTGTAGGGGTGGGCGGCGGTCGCCTCGCTGAAGACGCCCGCCATCCCCTCCTCACGCGCGCGATCCATCAGGTGGCGCTTGGTGCGGGTGAACAGGTGCTGCCCGCGCGCCGCCGGCATCGTCACCGCCTGGCCGCAGTGGCCGACGGCGTCATCCGCCTCGCCGAGGCTCATCCCCTCGTGGCAGAGGAGCTCGCCGCCGGCGGTCTCGGCGACACAGGAAACGTAGGTCCCGGCAGCCAAGCGGGCGCCGACCTCGTCGGCGTCGTAGACCCAGGGCAGGTCGTAGCTTTCGCCGTAGGCAACCCGGATCGCGTCGCTGAGGCGCCCGCCCTCCTCCGCCTGCAGGAACCTGAACTTTGCGTCGATCCGTCCCTCGGCTGTCCCCATGGCCTCTATATTCGGCGAAATGCCCGCCTAGCTCAACTGGTAGAGCACCGCTCTTGTAAAGCGGAGGTTGCAGGTTCGATCCCTGTGGCGGGCTTCGCCGCCCCTTCCTCAGCCCCGCTTGAGGTGGACCGGGCGAGTCAGCACGAAGGCCGCGCGACCCGAGTCGGCGAAGGCGAGCTTGGCCGCGAAGGTCCTCTTCGGGGCGCCGCGGCGCCGGGCGACGAACTTGCGGCCGGCCTTGGTCAGCGCCAGCCTCAGCTTCTGTGTGGCGTTGGCGGGGATCGAGTAGCCGCCGGTCGCGAGCGACCGCTTCCGGGCCCTGATCGAGAGGTTCCCGGCACAAGCGCCTAAGCCTGCGCACCGGAGTCGGAGGACGAGCGCCCCTTTGACGGCGCGGATGCCGCCGCGGGCCAGGCCCGCGGCCCCACGGGTGCCGCTCGCAGGGCCACCGTTACCGCCTCCGCTATTGCCGCCGCCTTTTCCGGTTCCGTCGCCCGGCCCTTCGTTTTCGTCTTCGCCTCCGGTGCCGTCCGGGCGGTAATCGAGGGCGAGCTCGTATCCGGCGGGCACCACCTTCGGGGCCGGCGCCTGCACCAGGCCACCCAACGCCCCCGGCTGCTCGAGCACCGGCAGCCGCAGCTGCAGGTTCGAGACGGTGACCGTGCCCTGGGTGTTCGCGGGTCGCGAGTAGGGGCCGTCGGAGGGCAGCAGCTCGAGCTTCACGACGTGCCCCTCCGCGAACTCGTAGGCCTGGGGATGGAGCTGGAAGACCATGCCGTCACCGCCGGTCCCGGGTCGCAGGAGGCCGCGCGCGACCAGTGTCTCGGTCCCGCCCGGGGCGACGTCCAGCAGCCGCGCGGCGAGCCCAGAGCCACCGCCCGGAGCTTCGATATCGGCGACGACCGTCGGCGAGCCGAGCAGGGTGAACCCGCCCGGCGGTGCCGCTGGGAGGCGGTAGTTGGCGGCGCCGAGCTGGTCGGCGCCGGCCGCGGTTGCGCAGGCGCCGCTGCCGCCGATCGGGTCGAAGGCGGCGCCGATCGTGGGGTCGCCCGCGGCCGGCGTCACCGTCTGCGCAGCGGCGCTGTCCAAACGGATCTCCCCCGGCGCCAGCGTTCGCCACGAGCTTGCGGCGTAGGGGCCTTCGGAGGGGGCACCGCAGGTCGTGGTCAAAGCTTCGACGCTCGAGGCCGGCGCCGCGCCCTCTCCCTTCAGGTAATGATCGAACCAGGCGTCCTGGCGCAGCTCGAAGGCTGCTTTGTCGGCCGGCTTGTTCTGGCTGCGGGCATGGCCATCGTCCATGAAGTAGAGCGAGATCGGATCGCCGGGGAACTGGGTGCGGGTCCGGTTGTAGAAGCGGAGCGCCTCGTCGACGGGGAAGAGGTCGTCGTTCCAGCCGCTCTGGATCAGCAGCGGCGCCGGCGGCCGGCTGTGGTCTATGTAGTAGGAGGAGTGGTGGGCGGTGATCTCGGCGATGACGTCCTGGGCGACCGGGTTCGAGTCGTAGGGCTCGCCTGCGTTGATCAGCGCGTACCAGGCGGTCAGATCGGCATCGGGATCGGTGCCGGGCAAGGCGTAGTTGCTGAGCGCCAGCCCCGTCCCGTAGAGGCCCGTCACGTAGGAGGCCTTCTCGATGCCGATCGGGGCTTTGCCGTCGGGGCCGAGGTAGGGCGCGTCGGCGACGTAGTCGAGGGTGCGCCCGTTCGGCATCAGCGAGTAGGCGAGGTCGGTCCAGGGCCACTGCGGGACGGCGGCGGCGATCGCCATCGGCGTCCCCTCCGGACTCTCCCAGGGAACCAGCGAGCCGTCGGGGAGCATCGTCCGGTCGCGCAGAGCGGCAAGCGCCATCGACATGCCGCCGCCGTAGGAGTAGCCGGTAGCACCGATCTTCTGCGGCTGCGCGACACCTTCGTCGGCGAGGACGGAGATCAGGTACTGGGCGTCGCGGACCTCATAGCGATCGTCCATCAGGTGGTTGTAGCCCGCTGCGCATTTCGTGCTCAGCGGCAGTCGGTCCGGGTCCATGCCGCCGCAGGAGTTTCCCCAGCCGCGGTCGCTCATGCTGAACACCGCGTAGCCGCTCTCGGCCCAGCCCTGGGTCTGCGCGTTGAGGCCGATCTTCGAGCCGCCCCAGCCGTGGAAGTTCGAGATCAGCGGGTATGGGCCGTCGGCGCCGGAGGTGGGAGCGGGGGGCAGGATCACGTTGATGTCGACCTTGGTCTGCCCGTCCCAGGTCGTGGTCGGGCCGGCGCAGAGCCGAACTTCGCCGTTTGCCGGCTGCGCGCTGCAGGTCAGGTCGCCTGCGTAGAGATCGGGGAATGCCGCCGAGGCCGGCGCGGCGATCGCCAGTGTCGCGACGAGGACTGCGAAGGCGGACCAGACACCGGCAGATCTGGAGGTCCCTGGCGGCGCCATTGCGCTGATACTACTTACTTTTTAGGAGGATGCAATCCGAGTTATCAGTAATTCTTCATTGGTCTCAGCAGAAGTCGTCGAGCTCGAAGCAGAGTTCGGAAACCGTTTCTTCGGTTTCGGTCAGGTCGGAGTCGATCGCGTCGACCCTCGATTCGAGTTCTCTCGCGCTGCTGAGTTCGTCGCGCAGGTCTTCGAGTTCGGATTCGACGAAGCCGAGGTCGGGGATGTCGACCGCGCCTTCGGGGCCTTCCGGGCCACGAGGGCCAGGCGCTCCGCGCTCGCCCTTGGCGCCGGCCGGCCCGGTCTCGGCCAGGAGGGCGATGCCGGAGCCGATCGCCGCGCTCAGCGCACAGACCCCAATCAGGGTCCAGATCGCCAGGCTGCGGGAGACCTCAATCCTTGGTGGCATTCAGGATGCGGGACTTCTCGGCGGCGAGCTCCTCGTCGCTGAGCACGCCCTTCTCATGCAGATCCCCGAGCCGCTCCAGGCGGGCGATGCGGGCGTCGGCGTCGTCGATCGGCGTCGCTTGGGCGCCGCCGCCCTCGGGCATCTTCACGTCGGGCAGCTTCTCGCCGATTTTCGAGGCGCGCTCACCGAGGTTGGCGCTTTTGACCGCGTCGACGACTTTGTCCTTTGTGCGCCCGAAGACGTCGTTGTAGGTGGCGTCGGGGTGTTCCTCGTGGGATTGGCGACGCAGCTCGTGGATGCCGAAGGCGGCGAGCCCGGCGACGACCAGGGTGGTGAGGAAAGACCGCAGGTTCTGGGTCGGGGCCGAGAGGAAGTAGATGCCGACGAGGATCGCCAACCCGGCGTAGACGTAGGCCGGGTACTCGCGCAGCACCGGCGCCATCCAGCGGCGAGCCGATTTCGCGGAGTCGGCCGGCGAGGCAAGCCAGCCCGCGACCACGAAGAAGGCCCCGATGACGATCACGGTGGTCGCGATGCTGCTCATGATCGCGGTCGATATCGACCAGGCCTCGTCGGCCGCGGGTCTGATGCTCTCTTCCGTAACCAGCTGGCCGACGACGATCCCTCCCGCGACCTCGCGGGCGACGATCACCGCGAAGCCGGCGGAGATCAGCCCGATGCCGCAGAACAGGACGGTGACCCAGCGTTCGCCTCGCGACAGGTAGATCGCGACACCGAAGGCGATGAAGGTGAGCAGCGAAAGGACGATCGCCAGCCCTTTCACCGCGCGGGCGATGTTCTGAGCCGTCTTCAGCTCATCGGAGCGGAGGATCGTGACCTCGGCCGCGTCCGGAGGCAGTTTTTCCGCCAGCGAGGCACCGATCCCGACCTGGTCGGCGAGGTTGGTGACGAGGGTGCCGAGCTGGAGCTTGACGTCCCCTTCGTCGGTGGAGACCGCCTCTTTCTTGTCTTCGAGGACTTCGACCAGCTGTTCGTGGGCGGTCCTGTTCGCGTCTTTCCAGAGCTCGGCGGCGGTCGAGGTTTCCAGCAACTTTCCGGCGCCGTCGGCGGCGACCGAGCGCAGCCCGCCGGAGACCGGGCCCGCGAGGTCCTTGGTTTCGCCGGGGAGGATTTCCTCGAGTTCTTTTTCGACGTCGACGTTTTCGTAGAGCTGGTCGACGAGATAGTCGGAGAGAGCCGCCCGAATCGTCGGGTCCTGAAGCATCTTGTCGCTGGTCGCGACCCAGTCGTCGGTGTTGAAAGCCTGGCGTTCGACCCAGATCGCAAAGACGCTGATGAAGGCGAGGACCGAGCCGAGCGCGACGAGGGCTTTGACTCCTCGCTTGCGCCTGCGGCTCATGGTGGTGGATGCTATACGTGACCGGATGAAGCTCGAGGGGATCCACCACATCACCGCGATCACGGCTGACGCCCAGCCGAACGTCGACTTCTACGCCGGTGTGATGGGGCTGCGCCTGGTCAAGAAAACGGTCAACCAAGACCAACCGACCGTCTACCACTTGTTCTACGCGGACGAGGATGGCAGCGCCGGCTCAGACTTCACCTTCTTCGAGTTCCCGGGCGTCCCCGACGGCCGCGCCGGCGCCGGCGACGTCCACCGGATCGTCTGGCGGGTCGCCTCGGAGTCCTCGCTCGACTTCTGGGAGAAGCGCCTTGCCGCGAACGGGGTTCAGTCCGGCCGCGACGGCGAGGGCCTGGTCTTCGCCGACCCGGAGGGACTCGAGCACGAGCTGCTCGTCGTCGACGTCCCCGACGCGCCGCTCATCGCCGACCACCCCGAGGTCCCCGGCCAGCTCGCCCTGCAGGGCTTCCACGCCGCCCGCGCTTACAACGCCGAACCGGCGTCGAGCGAGGCCCTCTTGGAAGCGCTCGAGTTCGACTCGGTCGACGGCGGCTGGGAGGCGCGCGGCGACTCCCGCGGCGGCCTGTACCTGTACGACGACCCGCCGGTCGACGGCTCGATCCAGGGTGCCGGCAGCGTCCACCACATCGCCTGGGCATCGACGATCGACGAGCACGAGGAGTGGCGGGCTCGGGCGATCGCCGGGGGGGCCCGGCCGACCCCGGTCATCGACCGCTTCTACTTCAAGTCGATCTACTTCCGCGAGCCCAGCGGTGTCCTCTTCGAGATCGCGACCCTCGGGCCCGGCTTCACCGTCGACGAGCCGCTCGAGAGCCTCGGCGAAAAGCTCTCGCTGCCGCCCGACTTCGAGCATCTGCGCGACCAGGTGGAACCGAACCTGCGCCCGGTCGTCAACCCGCGTGCGGGCTGAGTTCACCTGGCGAGACGCGGGTCGGGTCGTCGTCTTCGGCTCGGGAGGGGCGGCGCGGGCGCCGTCCCTGCTCGACGAGCACGGGGTCGATACCTTCGAGTTGCTGAGCAGCGAGCGGGCGCTGGCCGGCGCGCCCGAGCTGCGGAGCGCCGCCGGCACCGTTCATCTCGTCGGCGACGGCCCGGTCCCGGCGACCGCCGCCGCGTTGCTCGACAGCGTCGCCGGCGAGACCCTCGTCGCCTTCGGCGGTGGCCGCGTGATCGACACCGCCAAGGCCGTGGCCGCCGTCCGCGGGGCCGAAGTCGCCGCGATCCCGACCACGCTCTCGGGGGCCGAGATGACCGGGATCCACCGGCTGCCCGAGGGCGCCGGGGACCGGGCCTCGGGCCTGGTCCGGCCCTCGCTGGTGATCGCCGACCCCGGGCCCATGACCAGCCTGCCCGAGCAGCGGTTGCGGGCCAGCGCCATGAACGCCCTCGCCCATGGGGCCGACTCGCTCTACACGACCTTCGCCAACCCGGTCTCGCGGATGACGGCGCTGCGGGGCGCCGGGCTGATCGCGGTGGCACTCGACGAAGAGCGCGAGCGGCGCGACGTCGCCGCCCTGGCGCTCGGCGCGATCCTCTGCGGCTACGCGATCGACTCCGGTCTTTTCGCGCTCCACCACGTCACCTGCCAGACACTGGTCCGGGTCTGCGGCAGCTCCCACGCGGAGACCAACGCCGCGATTCTGCCGCGGGCGATGGCGACGATGGCCCCGCGTGCCCCGGAGGCGGTCAGCACCCTCGCTGCGGCGATCGGCACCGAGGTCGCCGAGGTGGAGACTCGGATCCTCGAGCTCGGCGGCGATCCGGTCGGCCTCGGCGAGGCCGGGGCGGACGTGGCGAAGCTCGACGAGGCGGTCGAGGCGATCCTCGCCCGGCCCGAGCTCTCCTACGCGCCGGACCCGCCTGGCGCGATCGAGCTGCGCCAGATGATCGAGCGGGCCTGGTAACCGCGTGGCCCTGCCCGTGTAGCGCAATAGGTGACCCCCGAGCGTCTCGAGCGCTACCACGCCTACACGCGCCGTCACGGCGTCAACCGGACCCTGTATTTCCTCGCGCGGGTCTTCATGACGCCGTTCTTCCTCGTCTACTTCCGCTACTACCGGGCGGGCCGCGAGCACGCGCGCGGGATCAAGGGCGGGTTGATCGTCGCCGCGAATCACCGCAGCTTCCTCGACCCGTTCGCAATCGGCGGCATCCTGCCCTGGCGGCGCCCGATGAACTACGTCGCCAAGGTCGAGCTGTTCGAGCGCCGTTGGCAGGCGTGGATCCTCTCGCGGCTCGGTGCCTTCCCGATCCGCCGCGGCGAGTCCGACGAGGAGTCGATGGAGACCGCGCGGCTGGTGGTCGAACGCGGCGGAACCGTCTGCATCTTCCCCGAGGGAACGCGGATCCGGAACGGGTCGCTGGGATCGCCGAAGCGCGGCGTCGGCCGCCTGGCCCTGCAGACCGGCGCCCCGGTCATCCCCGCCGCCGTCCTCGGCACCGAACACGTGCGCCGAGGCTGGCGGATCCGCCCGCGCAAGGTCCAGGTCCGTCTCGGCCGGGCGATGACGTTCCCGCGCTCGAGCGAGCCCTCGCCGGCGCTCGCTGAGACGGTGACGACCCGGATCTGGCCCAACGTGGAGCTCCAGTGGGAGGACCTCGGCGGCCTCCCTCCGATGCGGCGCGCGGCTGTGATCGGTGCCGGCAGCTGGGGGACGGCGGTGGCGGTCCTGCTTGCCCGTGGCGGCCTCGACGTCCAGCTCGGGACCCGCACCGGCGCCCAGGCCGCGGCACTGAACGCGGCTCGCGAGAACGAGCGCTACCTGCCCGGGGTCGAACTGCCGGGGTCGGTGCGGGTGCGCCAGTCGGGCAAGATCGAGCTCGCCGGAACCGATCTCGTCTGCCTCGCGATCCCCTCCAGCTCGCTGCCGCAGGCGGTCGGCTCGATCGCCGATCGGGTCGGCGACCGGACCGCCGTGCTGCTGCTCACCAAGGGGCTGATCCCGCCCCGTGGCCAGCTCCCGGCCGAATACGTGAGCGAGCGGGTGCGCTCGCGTGCGATCGCCTGCCTCGGCGGCCCGGCGCTCGCCCGCGAGGCGGTCTCCGGCTCGGCCGCGCTCGTACTCGGCTCCGCCGACGGCGACCTCCGCAGCCAGCTCGGCGAGGTCTTCGATCGTGCCGGCCTGGTCTGCGAGCGCTCGCGCGACATCACCGGCGTCGAGATGGCGGGGGCCGCCAAGAACGCCGCGGCGCTGGCCGCCGCCGCCGCCCAGCCCCACGGGCTGAACGCCGCCGGCATCGCCGCCGCCGAGATCTGGCGCGAGTGCACTGAGTACGCGCTCGAGCGCGGGGCCGAGCTGGAGACCTTCGCCGGGCTCGCCGGCGTCGGCGACCTGACGGCGACGATCATGGCGCCCACCAGCCGCAATCGCCGCGCCGGGGAGCTGCTCGGGAACGGGACCCCGGCCGAGGAGATCCCGCGCCTGATCGGGCAGGCCTCCGAGGGGCTCGACGCGGTGCCGTTGCTGGCCGAGGCGATCGAGGCGGCCGGCTGCCCCGCGGAGGCGCTGGCCGGGCTCGCGGCACTGATCCGCGGCGAGGTCGACGCCCAGCAATGGATCGATGGCCTGCGGGTGGTCGAGCGCACGCGGAGGGCGGCATGAGCGCGGGGCCCTCGCCGGGGCATCTAGGCTTGGTCCGTGACCGAGCCGAAGAGCTTCGAGCCGAAAAGCCTTGCCCCGGCGGACAAGGCGGAGCTCGATCGCGCCTTCGAGGAGCTCTACCGGGCCCACCTGCGCGACGTCTACTCCTATGCCTACTACCGGGTCGGCAACCAGCACGACGCCGAGGACCTCACCGAGCAGGCCTTCCTGCAGGCCTACCGCCACTTCGACCGGGCCCGCCGGGAGTCCGACGGAAGACCCCTGCGGCCGTGGCTGATCCGGATCGCCCACAACCTCGCCTCCAATTACTACCGGGACCGCTCACGGCGCCCGCAGACACCGCTGGAGAGCGCCGACCCGATCCCCGCCCGTCACGGGACCGAGGCGATCGCCGAGGGGCGCGAGGAGCTGCGCCAGGTCATGGAGAACCTCCAACACCTTCCCGACGACCGCCGCGAGGCACTGATCATGCGCTTCGCGCTCGGCATGGACAACCGCGAGATCGCCAGGGCGCTGGGTCGCAGCGACGGCGCCACCAAGGTTCTGATCCATCGTGCAATCAAGCAGCTGCAGGAACAGATGGGGGTCGATGACGATGACTGACGTCGAGCGGATGCTGTCCGACGCGCTGCGGCCGATAGAGCCTCCCGAGCGGCTCTCCGGCCGCGTCGAGGACACCCTCGGGGCGATCACCCAGGCGGCGGCCGAGGAACTCTCCGACTGGGCCGAGGAACTCTCCGAGAGCGAGCTCCGCGCCCTGCGCGATCCGCGCAACTGGGTCCGCCCGGTGGTCGCGGTCGGCGCCGGCAGCGTCGCCACCGGCGCCCTCGTCCTGCTCGAGATGCGACGGCGCGGCCGCAATCAGGCCAAGGGCGGCCTGCGCACCCTCACCGACCGACTCAAGTAGCCCCCTGCCGGCCGAGCGATCTCTCGGCCCCCCTATTACGGCGCCGAGTGAACACTCGGCGGCCGGGCCCCGGAGTCGCCTTCGCGGCCGCCAGCCCGAGGCCGCCGACGACGAGGTGGAGGGCGCTGCTCTCGGGGCCGACCGGGAAGAGGCCGAGGATCGTGCCGCCGTCGCCGACGATGAAGCCCCAGGCTGCGATCGCGAGGTAGGCGAGCCCGACCCACTTCGCATACGCGCGCGGTGCGGTCGACGCGAGCAGCAACCCGGCGACGCCGGTGAGGACGTGGAGCGAGTTGGCCCAGCCGTTGACGGCGAAGGCGCCGAGCGCGTCGTCGACCTGGCCGGGGGACCCGAACGAGGCGCTGTAGAAGAAGCCGACGATCCCGGCGATCGCGAGGACGGCGCCGACCAGGGTCGCGTACAACCGTGCTGGGCTCGCCTCCGCCATGGACGCCCGATTGTAGGCTCCCGACCTCCCCATGGCGCAGACCTGTTACCGACACCCCGACCGCGAGACCGCCGTCTCCTGCTCCTCCTGCGGACGCCCGATCTGCCCCGAGTGCATGACCCCGACCCCGGTGGGGATGCGCTGCCCCGAGTGCGCGAACCAGCGCACCCGGGTGACCCGCGGCATCGCCGGAGGCGGTGGCGAGGGGTTCTGGAGCGCTCCGGCGACCTTCATCCTGATCGGCCTCAACCTGCTCGCCTTCTTCGCCGAGATCACCGGCGGCAGCGGCGGCCTCTCGTCGGTGAGCGGCAGCGTCGTCAACGACTTCGGCCTGCGCGGCATCTCGGTCGCCGACGGCGAGTGGTACCGCGTCGTCACCGGTGCATTCCTCCACGCGGGCTTCCTCCACGTCGCCTTCAACATGTTCCTGCTCTTCATCCTCGGCCGGATGCTGGAGCCGGCGATCGGGACGCCGCGCTTCGTGGGGCTATACGTCGCCTCGTTGCTGGCGGGAGCCTTCGGCGCCCTCGCCATGACCGATGCGCTCCAGACCACGGTAGGCGCCTCGGGCGCAGTCTTCGGGCTGCTCGGCGCGACCGTCATCATCGCCCGCGGCCGCGGCCTCAACGACATCGCCGGGCAGCTCGGCTTCCTCCTGATCTTCAACCTCGCCTTCACCTTCGGCGCCTCCAACATCAGCGTCGGCGGCCACCTCGGCGGGCTCGCCGGGGGCATCGTCTGCGCGCTGGTGATCTTCGCCGGCGAACGCGGCAGGCTCGGCCCGCGGGCGTTCCCGATCGAGCTCGCGGCGATCGTGGTGGTCGCGGTCGTTTCCTTCGCCGGCGCGATCGCGGTCGCCTGAGCTCAGCTGCGGGCCGGCGCCCGCAGCGCGGCGAAGCCGAGCGTCCCCGGGGGGTCGGCCAAGTCGGGGTGGAGCAGGTGGGCCAGCAGCTCGACGCCGTCGACCAGCCGTGGGCCCGGGCGCGAGAAGCTCGAGGCGGCGTCGACCGCGAAGACGCGGCCGGCACCGAGCCCCTCGACCCGTGCCCAGTGCTCGAGCGCCTGGGCGCGGGCGTCGTCGACGTACCAGCCGCAGGGCATCGCGACGACGACGTCGGGGCTCAGCCCCGTCAGCTCTCCCCAGCTGACCTCGGGAGACTTCAGGCCGGGCGGCCCGGCGACGTCCTCGCCGCCTGCGATCGAGATCATCTCGGGGACCCAGTGCCCGCCGACGAAGGGTGGGTCGAGCCACTCGAGCGCGATCACGCGGGGGCGGGCGGCGGCGCCGACGGCGGCTCGCACCGCGGCCAGCCGGCCCTCGAGCTCGCCGCGCAGCTCGTGGGCGTCAGCCTCGATCCCGGCCGCCTCACCGAGCCGGATCACGTCTTCCAGCATCTCGCCCAGGGTGCTGGGGTCCTGCTGGACGACCGCCGGTTTCCCGGGCAGGCGGGCGGCGACCTCGACCACGTCCTCGTAGGAGACGGCGCAGACCTCGCAGACGGACTGGGTGACGATCAGGTCAGGGGCGAGCTCGGCTAGAAGCGCCTCGTCGAGCTCGTAGAGGGCGCGTCCCTCGGCGATCGTCGCCTTCACCGCGGTGTCGATCTCGCCGGCGTCGAGGCCCTCCGGGAGGACAGTTCTCGTCAGGTGGGGGAGAGAACGGGCCGCGGGCGGGTAG
This sequence comes from Solirubrobacterales bacterium, assembly GCA_036524375.1. GTDB lineage: Bacteria > Actinomycetota > Thermoleophilia > Solirubrobacterales > 70-9 > VRUE01. The sequence continues at coordinate 25,811 of DATDCK010000009.1, forward strand.
TCGCACTCGTGGGTGACCGCTACGACGGACTCCCCGAGGCCGAGTGCATGGAGCATCTCGGTCGCCGATGGAACCAGGCTCGCTATCCGCATGACGAGAAAGCTATATTCCCTACGCCGCATGGCCGAAGACGACCTCCCCCGAAGTATCGGGCCAAATAGCCGATGAGCGCCTTACTGCTCATCCTCCTCGTTGTCGTGCTTGTCGCGGTAAACGGGTTCTTCGTCGCGGCCGAGTTCGCGATCGTCCGTTCGCGCCGGAGTCGGCTCGAGGGGGCGGCCGAGGAGGGGAAGGGATCGGCGAAACTGGCGCTGCACCAGCTCGACCACGTCGACGAGTACGTCGCCACCTCACAGGTCGGGATCACGCTGGCGTCGATCGGGATCGGCTTCCTCGGCGAGCCGGCGGTTGCGACCCTGATCGAGCCGCTGATCGAGGGGGTCCTTGGGGAGGCTGCCTCCTACGTGATCGCCTTCCTCATCGCCTATGCCTCGATCACGCTGCTGCATGTGATCTTCGGGGAGCAAGCGCCGAAGATGGTCGGGATCGCCCGTGCCGAGAGCCTGCTGCTGGGGATCTCCCGTCCGCTCGAGGTCTTCCGCCGGCTATTCCACCCGTTGATCGTGATCACCAACGCCCCTGCTCGCTTTTTCGTCACACGAGTCCTCAGGGTCGAGGCGACCGACGACGAGGAGATCAGCTCGCCCGAGGAGCTGCGGCTGATCATCGATCGCTCCAAGCACCGGGGCAAACTCGATCCCGGCGAGGCGGGGATGCTCGGCGGCGTCTTCCACCTCCACGAGCAGGAGGCGAGGGAGGTGATGACCCCGATCCCCGCCGTGGTCACCGTCGACTCCACCGAGAGCGTCGAGACCGCCCTGCGCCGCTGCGTCACCTCCGGGCATACCCGCCTGGTCGTCATCGAGGATGAGAACCCCGACCGGGTCAAGGGGCTCGTCCACAACAACAGCCTCGCCCGGCTTTACATGAGCGACGGGCCGGAGGCCAAGATCGAGCCGGTCGTACGCGACGCCCTGATCGTGCCGGAGACGCGGCCGCTCGACGACCTCCTCCACGACCTCCAGGTTCAGCGCACCTCGCTCTCCGTCGTCGTCGACGAGTACGGGCGCACGGTGGGAATCGTCACCGTCGAGGACATCCTCGAGGAGGTCGTCGGCGAGATCGAGGACGAGACCGACCCCCGGGCGGCGGCGCTGCGGAAACTCACCAACGGCGACTGGTTCGTGCGCGGCCACGTCTCGCTCGGTGACCTCGCCGACGCCGGCATCGAGCTACCAGTCGACACCGACGCCTACAACTCGATCGGCGGCTACGTCTTCGGCGAGCTCGGGCGACTGCCGAAGCGCGGCGACTCGATCCGCGCCAACGGCTACACGATCCGGGTCGAGTCGGTGCGGGAGAACCGCATCGAGGCGGTTCGGGTGAGCGGTTCCGTCCGCCCCTCGGCCTAGCTTCTTCGGGCAACCCGCGTTCCGCCGAGCTTTGGGAGGTCCCGCATGTGGGTTGTGCGTTTCAGCGACAAGCAGCTCGAGGTCCTGAGGGCGCTGCTGCGCTCCGAGGAGCACCTCGGCCCGGCCTTGAAAGGCGCCATCGAGGCACTCGACCTCGCCCGCTGGGACGAGTTGCCCGATGCCGAGCTCCCCTGGGACGAGATCGAGGCCGCCGCCCGCCGCCAAGGCATCTCACCGGCAGACGTGATCTGGGACCTGGCCGGCAAAAGATAAGCTGCGCCTGAGGCAAGCAGTTCAAGGACGCAGGAAGCGAAGCGTGCTCCGCACGCGAGCGAGCGAGGACGCCGAAATGCGCCGCCTCCAGGCGCGGGTTCAGTCGTAGGAGTAGAAACCGGCGCCGGACTTGCGGCCGAGCTTGCCGGCCTCGACCATCTCGACCAGCCGCTGCGGGGGCTTCTGGTACTCCTCCGAGGAGGCGGAGAAGAGGGTGTCGCCGATCGCCTTGCAGACGTCGAGGCCGACGAAGTCGAGCAGCGCCAGCGGCCCCATCGGGTGCCCGGCGCCGAGCTTCATGCAGGTGTCCACCTCACCCGCCTCCATCCCGGTCTGTTCCATGAACCGAACCGCGTCGAAGAGGTAGGGGAAGAGCAGGCGGTTGACGACGAACCCGGCCTGGTCGGGGACCTCGACCGCGGTCTTGCCGAGCGCCGCGCACCAGGCGAGCGCCCTCTCGCGGGCGCCGTCGGAACCGTCGGGGAAGCAGACCTCGACCAGCTTCATCCGCGGCACGGGGTTGAAGACGTGGAGCCCGAAGAGCTTGCCCTCGATGCCGCCCGCCTCGCCGATCTCGGCGATCCCGAGCGACGACGTGGTGGTCGCCAGATCGGCGCCGGGCACGGCCTCGGCGACCCTCGCCAGCAGCTCGCCCTTGGGGCCGACCTCCTCGACGATCGCCTCGACGATGACGTCGCAGTCGGCGAGGTCCTTGGGGTCGGTGGTGACCCGCAGGCGCGACGGCTCGGCGCCCTCGATCTTGGCGCAGGCAGCGACGACTTTCTCCTCCGCGCGCCAGGCCGACGCCTCGCTGCGGGCGAGCAGGATCGTGTCGGCCGTGGTCGTCGAGACCGCGGCCAGGCCGGTCGCGATCGCGCCGCTGCCGGCGATCCCCGGTGCTTCGTATCCCTTGCCGCCTCCGCTCATTGCGGACGGGTTCCTATCACGTCGCCTCGGCGTTTGTCCCGACCGGAGTGTGGTCAACCGTCGAAGCGTCGCCTGGGCGGTGGCGTCGAAGGCCCCTGTGTGAGACCGGTCAAACCATTGGCTGACTGACCAGTCAATCGGCTATCTTGGATCCAGGCGCCGACCGCGCCCGAGAGCGACCGAGACGGAGGAATTTCGAATGGCTGAGAACGGGAACGGCAAGTTCGGAGGGCGCGAGGTAGTGATCGTCGAGGCGGCGCGGACGCCGATCGGACGCGGTCACCCGGAGAAGGGCTACTACAAGGACAAGCACGCCTCGAACCTGCTGGCCAAGGTCTACGGGGAGCTGTTCGAGCGCGCCGGGGTCGACCCGGCCGAGACGGGCGACGTGATCGCGGGCTGCGCCCAGCAGTTCGGCGAGCAGGGGGTCAACATCGGCCGCAACGCCTGGCTCGAGGCCGGCCTGCCGATCGAGACCCCGGCGACGACGATCGACCGCCAGTGCGGATCCGCCCAGCAGGCAGTCAACTTCGGCGCCGCGCAGATCGCCAGCGGCGTCCACGACGTCGTCGTCGGTGGCGGCGTCGAGCACATGGGCCACATCTCCTTCGCCGACGGCTACGAGGTGATGAAAGAGCACGGCTCGCCGTTCTCGCCGGAGCTGATGGACCGCTACAACCTGATCCCGCAGGGACTATCGGCCGAGATGATCGCCGACCAGTGGGAGATCCCCCGCTCCGACCTCGACGAGTTCGGCCTGCGCTCCCAGCAGCTCGCCGCCCAGGCCACCGAGGAGGGGCGCTTCGAGCGCGAGACCATCCCGTTCGCGGTCAACGGCGACACCTACGTGACCGACCAGGGCCTGCGCGAGACGACGCTCGAGGGCCTGGCCGGCCTCAAGCCCGCCTTCAAGGAGGACGGCAAGATCACCGCCGGCAACTCCTCCCAGGTCTCCGACGGCGCCGCGGGCGTGCTGCTGATGGCCCGGGAGAAGGCGGATGCCCTGGGCCTGAAGCCGCGGGCGCGGATCGTCGACCAGACCACGGTCGGTGTCGACCCGGTGATCATGCTGACCGGCCCGATCCCGGCGACCCAGAAGCTGCTCGAGCGCAACGGGATGACGATGGGCGACATCGACCTCGTCGAGATCAACGAGGCCTTCGCCTCGGTGGTTCTCGCCTGGCAGCGGGAGCTCGATCCCGACATGGACCGGGTCAACGTCAACGGCGGCGCGATCGCCCTCGGCCACCCGCTCGGCTCGACCGGCGCCCGGCTGATCACGACGCTCCTGCATGAGATGGAGCGGACCGACAAGGAGATGGGCCTGGTGACGATGTGCTGCGGCGGCGGTCTCGGCACCGGAACGCTGATCGAGCGGGTATAGGCTGACGCCCGATGGACCTGACGCTGTCGCCATCGGAGGAGTCCTTCCGCGACGAGGTTCGGACCTGGATCGAGGAGAACCATCCGGGTCCCGAGCCCGAGAGCGGGCTCGACGAGGTGATCGCCTTCCGGCGCGAGTGGCAGAAGAAGCTCCATGCCGCCGGCTGGGCCGGCATCTCGTGGCCGAAAGAGTACGGCGGTCGCGGCGCGACGATGATCGAGCAGGCGATCTTCACCAGCGAGGCCGCCCGCGCCCAGACGCCCAGCCCCGCCAACGTCCTCGGCCTTGCGATGGGCGGCCCGGTCGTGATCGCGCACGGCAGCGACGAACAGAAGCAGCGGTACCTGGAGCCGATCCTCACCGGTGAGGAGATCTGGTGCCAGGGCTTCTCCGAGCCCGAGTCCGGCTCCGACCTCGCCTCGCTGAAGACCCGTGCCGTCAAAGACGGCGACGAATGGGTCGTCACCGGGCAGAAGGTCTGGACCACCCTCGCCCAGTTCTCGAAGTGGTGCATGCTCGTCGCCCGCACCGACCCCGACGCCCCCAAGCACAAGGGGCTCACCTATTTCCTGATGGACATGGAGCAGGAGGGGGTCGAGGCGAAACCGCTAGTCCAGATCACCGGCGAGGGCGAGTTCAACGAGGTCTTCATGGAGGAAGCGCGGATCCCCGACGAGAACGTGGTCGGCGGCGTCGGCAACGGCTGGACCGTCGCGATCACGACCTTGATGAACGAGCGCGCCGGCCTCGCCTTCGGGGCGATCGCCTCGATCTCCAACCAACTCAAGAAGCTGAACCAGCTCGCCGCCGAGACCCGCGTCAACGGTGGCACCGCGGCGGAGGACCCATTCTTCCGCCAGCGCATCGCCCAGCTCCACATCGAGGCCGAGACGATGCGCCTCAATGCCTACCGCGGCCTGACCAAGACGATGCAGTCCGGGATCCCGGGGCCCGAGGGCTCGCTCGGCAAGTGGCAGTGGGCCGACATCAACCAGGGGATCGCCGAGCTGGCGCTCGACATCGAGGGCGCCTACGCGCCGCTCAGCCGCGGCTCCCAGCACGCGCCCGCCAACGGCGCCTGGGAGTACAGCTTCCTGCGCTCGCGCGCCAACTCGATCGAGGGCGGCACCACCGACATCCTCAAGAACATCATCGCCGAGCGCGTGCTCGGCCTGCCGAGAATGCGCTAGCCGTGTACTTCGACCTCACCGACGAGCAGCAGGCGATCCGCGCGACCGCGAAGGAGTTCCTCGCCGCCCGCTACAAATCCGAGCGGATCCGCGAGCTCGCCGCCTCGGAGACGGGGTCCGACCCCGCCGGCTGGAGCGAGATGGCCGAGCTCGGCTGGACCGGCCTGGCGCTGCCGGAGGAGTGGGGAGGACAGGGGCTCGGGACGGTCGACCTCGCCGTGCTCTTCGAGGAGTTGGGCTACGCGCTGGCCCCCTCGCCGCTGCTGACCAACACGGTGGTCGGGCTCGCCCTCTCCCTTTGCGGATCCGACGACCAGCGCGAGCGCTGGCTGCGACCGCTGGCCGGCGGTGAGAAGCGCGGGGTTCCAGCGCTCTGGGACGCCGGCTCGCCCGCCACGATCGGGGAGTTCACGATGGAGGCGGCCGCCGACGGCGATGGCGTCGTCCTCGACGGCGAAAAGGTCTTGGTCCCGGACGCGGCCGGCGCCGACTTCCTGTTGGTCGCGAGCGCCGACGGTCGCCGCCACCTGGTCGACGCCGCCGCCGCCGGGGTGACGATCGTCGAGGAGCCCTCGATGGACCTCACCCGCCGCCTCTCCTCGATCCGCTTCGACGGAGTGAGGGTAGCTCCGGAGGACACGCTGCCCGGCGAGGCGGCCGATTACTACCCGGTCTTCCACCGGATCTGTGTCGCGATCTCGGCCGAGTCGACCGGGGTCGCCCAGCGGACGATGGAGATGGCGGTCGCCTACGCCAAAGACCGCAAGCAGTTCGACCGCCCGATCGGCTCCTACCAGGCGGTCTCGCACCGCTGCGCGCAAATGCTGCTGGAGACCGAGAACTCGCGCTCGGCGGTCTACGGCGCCGCCTGGGCCGCGGAGGCCGAGCCGGAGTCGCTGCCGCTGGCAGCGTCGACCGCCAAGGCCTACGCCTCCGACGCCGGCTGGCGCGTCCCCGACGCCTCGATCCAGGTTCACGGCGGCATCGGCTTCACTTGGGAGCACGACCTCCACTTCTTCCTCAAGCGCGGCAAGGCCAACGCGGCGATGTTCGGCGACGCCAAGTGGCACCGCGAAAGGGTCGCCGACCTGGTTCTCGCCGGCGCGCCTGAGCCGGCCGCCGCAGCCGCGGTGTGAGCGCTCTCGAGCGCATCTCGGTCGCCGCGATCGGCAACACGGTCGCCGACCTCGAGGCCGAGGCCAAGCGTGCCGAGGCGGCAGGCGTCGAGTGTGTCTGGGCACCGGAGTTGTTCCGCTCCTCGGTCACCCAGGCCGCCTACCTGGCGGCGAAGACCGAGACGATCGACGTCGCCACCGGGATCGCCTGGGCCTTCACCCGCAGCCCCTTCATCCTCGCCATCTCCGCCCTCGACATCGACGAGATGTCCGGCGGGCGCTTCCGGCTCGGCCTCGGCTCCGGGGTCAAGCGCCTGAACGAAACCTGGCACAACGCCGAGTACGGGAAACCCGCCCCGCACCTGCGCGAGGCGATCGAGGCGACCCGGCTGATCATGCAGCAGGCCGGCGCCGGAGAGCCGATCCGCTACGAGGGCAGTTACTACGACATCGACATCAAGGGCTGGGTTCGCCCACACCCGGCGCCGCGCGAGTCGGTGCCGATCTACACCGCAGGGGTCCAGGGCGGGATGTGCCGGATGGCCGGCGACGTCGCCGACGGTCTGATCGGCCACCCGATCCAGAGCCTGCGCTGGATCGACGAGGTCGTCGTCGCCTCCTTCGAGGAGGGACTGAAGCGCTCCGGGCGCGATCGCGCCGCCTTCGATTACCTGCCGACGGTCTGCTGCTCGATCGACGACGACGAAGAGCGCGCGATCGAGATGGCACGGCGGACGATCTCCTTCTACGCGACGGTCAAGACCTACATGCCGCTCTGGGAGCTGCACGGCTTCGCCGACAACGCGGCAGCCGCGGGCGAGGCCTTCCGCAAGGGCGACCTCGCCGGCGTCCCGGCCGCGATCAGCGACGAGATGGTCGACACCTACTGCGCCGCCGGGCCGCTCGAGAAGGTCCGGGCCCGGGTCGAGGCGACCGCCGAGCGCGCCGACGGCCTCTTCCTGACCCCGCCGACGTACTTCATCTCCGCCGAGGAGCTGAGCGAGTTCCAGAACCGCCTGATCGACGCCTTCGGCCCTGGCGTCCCCGCGCGAGGCTGACTTTTTGCGTCCCCTGGAAGTAAAATCGCGGCCTCGCGATCGGGAAGCTGAGGTGCTGAAGCGGGTTAGGGCGATTCCAGAAGGGTGCGTCGCCACCTACGCCGACGTCTCGCCCGGGGCTCCGCGCTTCGCCGGGTCCGTTCTGTTCGGCGCCGTGGAGCCCGACCTGCCGTGGTGGCGGGTAGTTCGCGCCGACGGCTCGCTCGCGAAGGGCGCCCGGCAGCAAAGGCGTTTGCGCTCGGAGGGCGTGCCGTTCAACGGCGAGCGCGTAGTCATGCGGGAGGCCCGTACAGCGGTTTGATCGCCTTGCGCATTCGACCGAGCGGGCGTACGGTGGTCGCATGCGGCCCGGTCCCGCCCTCGCCGCCGTTTCGCTCGGCTTTCTCGTGGCCGGGCCACTGACCGCGCCGGCCTCCGCTTCAGAGGACGCCAGGACGTCTGCCAAAACGAAGGCCTGCAAGGCCGGCCAAGTGCCGGTCACCGTCGGCAAGAAAACGACCTGCAAGCCCCTCGGCAAGGCGATTCCGGCGCCGAAGACGATCGATATACGGCTCGCCCACCTGCAGGAAGTCTTGAAGCAGGACGTGAAGAAAATGGTGAAGGGCAAGAAGCGCAAACGCCTCCGGACTCTGCAGAGCGGCTTCGGGGTAGCGGGGAAGAGGGCGCAGAAGAAGCTGCTCAAGACGCTGCCGAAGGCGCTCGCCTTCATCGACCGTCAGAAAGGTGCGCGCTCATCTTCCGTAGCCTCCGACCTCGCTGTCGCCTCCGCGGGTTGCCAGCCAGGCCCAGCCGGTCCGACAGGACAGACGGGCGGCGCCTCGATGGGGAGCTTGGGGGATAACGGCGGATACATCGACGCGCCGGTGGGCGGCGGTTTCCGGGTCAGGGTCACCTTCGTCACCTGCAAAGGCGCGAACAACTTCCGGATCCCGCCGTGCCCGTCCGCGAGCGGGAGCGTCGATGCCAAAGGCACCGGCGAGTTCCTGACGACGGTCGAAATCTGGGACGGGAACCAGCTGGTCTCGCGGAACAGCAGCACCTTCGAGGACAAAGCGACGACGCACGGTGAGGTCGGCGTTGACGCAAAGCTCAAATTCATCGACGTCGAGCACACGCAGGAGGTCTTCATCGTCGCCAGCGGAGGCATCGTGATCCGAGGCGGTGTCACTCGAAAGGTGCGCATTCAGATGCCGGGCGGCAATTTGGACCCCGCCGCCGCCAGCGTGCGGTACTACGGAGACCCCATCTCCGATACCTCGGGAGCCGCCGCGTTCGCGAGCAAAGCCGCCTCGGCGCTCGGCGCCTACAAGGAAGCCGAGCCGCGCTGGAGCACGTTCAACCCGAAAGACGGCTACTGCGCCGAGCCGGTCTTCGCCCCCGACAGCAACACGCTGAAACTGAAAAAAGGCGACAAAAACCAGCTGGGGGTCTACGCCAAGGCGAAGCAGGACGGGGGGCGGGCGACCGGCGCGAGGTGGACCCTCCTCGGTCCACTCAACGCGGACTTCTCGCCGGCCTCCGCCGACAGTCCCGCTCCGAGCTTCTCCTACACCGTCACGAACGCACCAAATGGAGGCGAGGTCAAGGTGACGGTCAAATTCACCTCCACCGCCGGGGTCGGGGAAAAGAGCTGGACCCAGCCGACCGAAAGCGACTCGATCGACGAAATCGGCGGCACCTTCTCATCGCGCTTCGAAGTCGGCGGGTCGGTGCTCGAATGGGCCGGCAACGCGACGTTCCTCCGCTTCACGCCAGCGATCCTCAGCCCGCCGGAGGGGGTCTTCAAACTGGCGAACGGCCTCTACACCTTCACGATGTCGGGCAAAGCGACCTATCCGGGGATCACCGATCAATGCTCGATGAAAGGCGGCGGTCAGTTTGCGCTGAACAAAGAGAGCAGCTTCGACGTCTTCAGCAGTGGCTTCAACGAAGAACCGCCGTACTCCTATGGATTCAGCCTCGGCTCGGAAGGGTTCGGGAGCGAATTGCCGATGATCGAAATCGAAACCTTCAACTGCTCGGAGCCGGCGAAAGAACTGGAGGGCGACCGCTTCCCCTATCCGGCGACGATGTCGCTCTTCACCGTCGAACCCCATACATCCGAAGACGGGCTGGTGTACGCCGAGACGGTCACGGTGGAACAGTCAGGTGTGAAACAGACCGACACCTGGCATTTCGAAGCCAAACCCTGACCGGGCCTGCCGCGAGGGCCTACTCGTCGCGCGGGGTGATGCGGAAGACCGAGACGACCTCGGCGTTGTGCGCCTCGGGGTGGGCGACGTAGGCACTGGGGCCACCGCCGAACCAGCCGGAGGCCTCGTTGTCGCCGACGAAGACACCGGGGTGGTGCTTGCCGTCGCCGTCCTCGACCCAGACCGGGTCGCCCTCCTTGAATCCGTGTTCCGCGTCGCCCATCTTCGAGCGAACCCTAACCGTTAATAGCCCCGACCCGACCCCACTGGGGAGGCGGAGGCCGGGCCGGGAGCTGTATTGCCCGTTACTAGGGGCAAACCACGATCAGATGGAAATCGGCGTCTTGGGCGGCGCCTTTGTCGTCTTTGGTGCGCACTTCGATCGAGTTGGCGCTGGCGCCGGAGCTGTTGGTCTGGGCGTAGCCGGCGCCCGGAACCGTGGTGCCGGCGTTGTTGCGCGCGGCGATGTCGGCGCAGCCGCTCACGTTCTGCGGGAACGCGACCGAGACCGCTCCGTTGCCCTCGGTGGCGGTGATGGTGCTGTCGCTGGCCCGCGCCAACGAGGCGTTTCCGGGCGAGGCGGGGTTGTTGACGACCGCCCAGTAGGTGTGGGAGGCCCGCTTCGCGAGCGGCACCGCACCCAGCTTGTTGAGGTTGATCTGGTAGCCGGTCAGGGTCTTGTGCTTGAGCTTGCCGGCCCCGATCGTCTGCTTCTGGATCGCACCGCCATTGATCGATTGCGCGTACGCGGTGCCCGCCAGGGCAGCAATCAGGGCGATGATCGCGACGACCATCGCTGGCGACGGGCGCCTCCTGCTCAGAACTCTCCTCATCTCATTCTCCTCTGTGAATCGTTTGGGGGACCGGGAGAACTCCTCGCCAGATACCCCCTCGATTACGAGGGAAAACCTAAGGACGCCTCGGGCGGCCGGACTAGGTGCCGAGGGTCGCCACGAAGCGCTCGAAGGCCGCCATGTCGGCGATCTCGGGCCCGTGGCCGGGCAGGATCATGCTCGGGTTGAGATCGGCGAGGCGCCGGATCGAGCGCCGGTTCTCGTTCGGGTCGTAGGTGAAGATGTCCGGCGGCTCCCTGATTCCCGGCAGCCCGGTCGCATAGCTCAGGTTGCGGACCACGTCGCCGCAGATCGCGACCCGATCGGACTCGCGAAAGAAGATCACCTCGCCGCGAGCATGGCCCGGCGCATGAACCACGCGGAATCCGGCCACTTCGTCTCCGTCCTCGAGAACGCGGTCCACCGGGTGCGGCGGTCCTTGCCAGATCGCGCGGATCACCCGGTTCACCGGATGGCGGGCGGCTGCCTCCTGCATCGGCCGCTTTCCTTCCATCGCCTCGACGTCGTCGCGATGGCAGGCGAGGGGGATGGCGCGGGCCTCGCAGACGTCCTTGGCGACCCCCTGGTGGTCGGGATGGGCGTGGGTGAGGGCCAGCACCGAGATCTCGAGGCCGTCGATCTCGGCGAAGATCCGACGCCTGTCCCAGCGTCGGCCCGCATCGATCAGGGCGTCGCCGGCGAGGTAGACGTTGATCGTCGGAGCCGGGATCTCGCGCAGCCGCCAGACCCCGGGCGCCAGTCGCTTCAATGGCCGATCCCGGTGGTGCCGCGCGGGTCCCCGGAGTGGTCGGCCAGGTCCTCCAGCTCGGCGATCTTGCGCTCGCCTTCGACCCTGGCCGGGTGACCGGCGGGGAGCGGCTCGATCAGCCTCCTGATCCGATTCCTCACCTGGAGGGCGAAGTGGGGGGTGGAGGCGCCGGCGAGGGCGCGGATGTCCTCGGCGCTCAGCGCCGTGGGGCCGCCGCCGAGGAGCTCGGGGTTCTCCGCCTCGCTCATTCTTCGCCCCCGATCCGGACGAGCTCGGCGAGGCTGTCGATTTCGGCCTGCTGTCCCACCTCGATCGCCTCCTGGTCTCCGATCACCCAAACGTGGTTGTAGAAGGCGCGCGTCGGATCGTCCGTGTAGCCCGGCTTGACGTCGAGCAGGTAATCGCGCAGCGCCGCCGGAAGCGTACCGGCGTCGTCGCTGAGGAGCAGCGGCCCCCAGGTGCCCGAGGCCGAGAGCGGCGAGGCGGCGGCTGCGTCGAGGGGCTCGTCGTCGCGGGCGACGACGAAGCCGTGACCGGGGTCGTTGACGTTCCAGCCGAAGTCGCCGTCGGAGTAGCGGGCGAGGGCGATCGCGTTCTGGACCGGGTCCTCGCCCGCGATCCGGTGCACGGTGGGGGCGATCGCGACGATCTTGCGAAGGACGTCGGAGGAGATCGCAGCGGAGGGCCCGAGGACGTAGACCGGGACCTTCGGGTGCTTGCGCAGCGCCGCGGCGGTCTCGGGCGGGAGCCGATCGCGTCCGGCGAAGAGAACCGGGTCGCCGGAGCGCGCGGCCCAGGCGGCGGCCGGCATCGCGAAGGCCGGCTTTTCGAGCGGGGCGACGACGACGTGCCGCGGGGGCTTGCCGACGAGGCGTTCGCGAAGGGCGGCCACCCCCGCCGCGGTAGCAGCCCCGCCGCCCCCTTCGACCCGCTCCGTCCCGTCTCCGGCCGGCGCCGCAGCATTCCCGATCGAGAACACCTGCGCTCCGCCCGTCGCCTTGCTCCCCTGAGGATCGAGGCGGGTCAGGGCTTCGGAGCTGACGTTCGGCAGCTGCTCGCCGTCGGAGACGAGGACCGGCGCCCCGATCGGCGCGGCCATCAGGACCGAGGCGGCGATGCCCCCGGCCCAGTCGCCGGCGTCGACGAACGTCACCGCCGGCGGTCGATCGTCCTCCGTCGTCCCCGGATAGACGGCAAGCGCGGTGCCGGCGGCGTTCGCCGCCGGGTCGGCGCCCCCGACCCGGGTCGTGTTCTTGGTCGCGAAGGCGGGATACCCGAGCTCGTCGGCCTCGACGTCGCTCGGCGCCGGCTCGTCCTGGGAGGCGCCGCTCACCGGGGGCGCGGCGCCCTCGACGTCGGGCTTCTCGCCACCGCCGCCGACGATCGCCGCGACGATGAAGATCGCCGCCAGCGCCACCGCCCCGCCGATCAGCTTCAGGGGCAAT
>DATDCK010000010.1:0-6068 GCA_036524375.1 Solirubrobacterales bacterium
ACAAGCCCCGCTTCATCCGCGAAGCGCCCTACCTCTCCCCCACCGAGATCCACACCTACCGTGTCTACTACCAGAAGATGCTGGAGTCGCTGCGGGCTGTCGACGACGGCGTCAAACAGATCGTCGACACGCTCGGCTACACGGGCCGGCTGCGAAACACCTACATCGTCTTCGTCTCCGACAACGGCTTCTTCTTCGGCGAGCACCGACTGACCGGGGGCAAGTTCCTCGCCTACGAGCCGGCCACCCACCTGCCGCTCCTGATCCGCGGCCCCGGGATCAAGCCGGGCACGACCAGCGGCGAGTTCGCGATGAACGTCGACATCGCCCCGACGATCCTCGAGCTGGCCGGCGCCATCCCCGACAAGAGCATCGACGGCCGCTCGCTCGTCCCGTTCATGCGCGACACCACCCTCCGCACCCGCCGGCCGCTGCTCTTCGAGTCCTTCGTCGAAACCAGCGACGTCGAACAGCAGGGCGGCGCCGCGGCCAGGACCAGCGCCCGCGGCGGCGCCCAGGCCTCGATCCTGGCGCCCCCTAAGGACTACGAGGGAATCCGCCTCGGTCCCTACAAGTACATCGCCTGGCCGACCGGCGAGAAGGAGCTCTACGACATCAATCGCGACCCCTACGAGCTCAACAACATCGCCCGCGACCCGAACTTCTTCCCGGTCCGCAACGCGCTCCACAACGAACTGATCAACCGGCTCGAGGACTGCGTCGGCCGGGTCTGCCGGGAAGCTGCCGCCGACGTGCCGCTCACCCGCAAGGAAATCCAGCGGGCGCGGGCCGAGGAACGTCAGGAGAAACGGCAGAAGCAACGCGAAAAACGGCAGAAAGAAAAGGAAGCGAAACAGAAACCCTGAGGGCCCCGGGCGCCGCCCCCGGGTCTACTTGATGACGGCGAGCACGTCGCCGCTGGAGACCGAGTCGCCCTCGGCTACGTTCAGCTCCTCGACCTTGCCGGAGCGATGGGCGGTGATCTCGTTCTCCATCTTCATCGCCTCGATTACGCAGATCAGGTCGCCCTCCGAGACCTCGGCACCCTGCTCGACCGCGACTTTGAAGATGGTCCCCTGCAACGGCGCCGGCAGCGACTCGCTGGAGGCGCTGGGCCCGCCACCCGCCTTGCGTTCGCGCTTGGCGGGGCGCTTGGCGCCGCCGCCGCCGGCTGCCGGGGCGATCCCCGCCACCGCCTCGCCGATCACCTTGACGTCGAAGAGCTTGCCCGAGACCTCGACCTTGTAGTCGCGGGCGACGGTCTCGGCTGCCTCGTCCCCACCGGCCGCGGCCGGGGCAGCCTCGGGAGCGGTCGTCTTCAGCCAGTCCTTGTCCTCCATCAGGTCGCGGCAGGTCTCGCCCTTCCTCCACTGCTCGGTGGCGAGGATCGCGCTGTGGAAGGGGATCAGGGTCGTCAGGCCGCCGACCTCGTACTCGCCGAGCGCCCGCAGCATCCTGGCGGTGGCCTTCTCGCGGTCGAGGTCCCAGACGATCAGCTTGGCGACCATCGGGTCGTACATCGGGGTCACCTCGGAGCCGGCCTCGACCCCTGAGTCGACCCGCACCCCGGGCCCCGCGGGCTCGCGGTAGGTCGTGATCGACCCCGGCGCCGGCGCGAAGTTCTTGTGGGCGGCCTCGGCGTTGATCCGGCACTCGATCGACCAGCCGCGCAGCTCGACGTCGTCCTGGGCAATCGAGAGCGGCTCGCCTGCGGCGACCAAGATTTGCTCGCGGACGATGTCGAAGCCGGTGACCATCTCGGTCACGCAGTGCTCGACCTGGACCCTGGTGTTCATCTCGAGGAAGAAGTACTCGTCACCGACCTGCATCCCCTCGATCGTCCCGGCGCCGCGGTAGCCGACGGCGGCGGCGGCATCGGTCGCGATCTTGCCGATCCGCTCGCGCATCTCCTCGTCGACGTGGGGGCCCGGAGCCTCCTCGATCACCTTCTGGTGGCGGCGCTGGATCGAGCAGTCGCGCTCGCCGAGGTGGATGACGTTGCCGTGCGAGTCGGCGAGGACCTGGACCTCGACGTGGCGCGGGTCCTCGAGATATCGCTCGACGTAGACGCGATCGTCGGAGAAGAACTTCTCGCCTTCGCGGGCGGCGCCGTCGAAGGCATCCTCGAGGTCGTCGGCGGTCATCGCGACGCGGAACCCCTTGCCGCCGCCGCCTCCCGCGGCCTTGCAGGCGACGGGGTAGCCGGCCTCGTCGGCCTGCTTGCGGGCGCCGTCGACGTCCTTCGCGGGCTCGGTGGCACCGGGGACGATCGGTACGCCGGCCTCGGCCATGATCTCGCGGGCTTTGGTCTTCGAGCCCATCGCTTCGATCGCCTCCGGCGGCGGCCCGATCCAGGTGATCCCGGCCTCGTCGCAGGCCCGCGCCATCTCGGCGTTCTCGGCGAGGAACCCGTAGCCCGGGTGGATCGCCTCGGCGCCCGCCTCCTTCGCAGTCGCGACGATCTTGGCGATGTCCAGGTAGCTCTCGGCGGGAACCGGAGGGCCGATCAGGAACGCCTCGTCGGCCTCGCGCACGTGCGGCGCGTCGCGGTCGATCTCCGAGTAGACGGCGACCGACCCGATCCCCATCTCCTTCAGGGTCCGCGCGACGCGGATCGCGATCTCGCCCCGGTTCGCAATCAGCACCTTCTCGAACATCAAAGCTCCTGGCCGTTCATCGGCGGCGCAGTCTAATGAGATGGAGCGGCGTCAGCCGAGCTTCTTGCGCAGGGTCCCCTTGGCCGGCTTGCTGCCGGGATCGCCGCCGTCGGGGGCGAAGGTCACGGTGAGGCTGACTTTGAGCTTGCCCTTCTTCTTCAGCTTCTTCAGCGAACCGCCCACGGACTTGATCGGGAGCTTCATCGACACCGCCCCGCCGGCCACCTTGCGGGCGGACTTGACGCCCTTGCCGCGAACCGAGACCGTGCCCGGGCCGTCGACGGTCACCGGCAGCTTCGCCGTCCCCTTCTTCTTGTCGAGGATCAACTTGCCGACCGAGAAGTTCCCCCGCGGCCGGACGACGACCTGGCCCTGGCGCGACACAGCGGTCCCGGCCGGGTCGGTGACGGTCGCCTCGACCACGTAGGTCCCCGGGGCCGAGTACGAGTGCTGGACCGCGTTCCCGCTCGCCGTCGCACCGTCGCCGAAGTTGAAGGAGACCGGCCCGGTGGGCCAGACGTCGAACGGAGTGGCCGCGAACGTCAGCGCTTCGCCGACGAACGCGGTCGTCGGGATCGAGAGGTCGCGGAGCTCGGGGACGAAGGCGTCATAGCCGGCCACCAGGGCGATGTCGTGGGTGCCGTTCGACTGGTTCCAGGCGGCGCTGACGTCGCCGAACGAGTCCAGGGCCAGGTCCGCCCGGAGGATGCTGTCGCCGGACCCGGAGATCGGCACCGGGGCGCCGAACCCCCCACCGGGCGCTCGCACCGACGCCTGCAGCGTGTATTCGCCTTCGTCGAGCGCGGACCAGGCGACGGCCGCGGCGCCGCTCGAGTTGATCGCCGCGCTCTCGGCTTCGGCATCGGTGTCGGCGTCGGAGATGGTTGCCGGCGGCGAGAACGCCCCTCCCGGCGGCCGCACCGTTCCCTGCACCTGGTTCGGCTCACCGGCGATCAGCCAGACGGCGATCAGGGCACCGCTCGGGGCAACGTCAAGGTCAGGCGAGAATGCCGTCGTCGCCGACGCCGAGACCGGTTCGGGCTCGCTGAATTCCCCACCCGGCGGGCGGGTCGAGGCGTCGACAACCGACTCTTCCTCGAGGACGAATCGTCTCCAGACGACCGTGGTCTCGCCCGCGGCGGAGCTGCCGACGTCCGGGACGGCAGCCTGTTCTTTTTCCTCGAGAACGCCGCTGAGGGTCTCGGGGGGTTCGAAGCCGGCACCGGCGGGCTTGGTAGCGGCTTCGACCACGAAGCCGTCGGCACCCCGATGCTGCCAGACCACGGTTGAGTCGCCGTCGTCGTCGATCGCAACCTCGGGGAGCTCGGACGGTTCGCCCGCTTCGGGCTCGGGCGAGACCCGGGTGGCACCCGATAGAACGCCGGCCGCGCTCCGGGTCATCGCCATCACCGTCGTCGCCGGGGCTTCTGGGTCGTTTTCCTGCCAGGCGAGGATCGCGTCGCCACCGGCGTCGATCTCGATCCGCAGCGCCTGCGGGTTGCCGCCCTGCTGTTCGGTTTTCGGGACAGAGTCGATGACTTTGATGATCGTCGGCGGCGCCAGGTATGCGTCGACCGGGGTCGAGAAGCTCCCGCCCGGGGACATCACGGAGACCTTGATCACCTGCCGCGCGGTGTTGATGAATTCTTCGTCGTCGATTTCCTCGACTTCACCCTCGAGCTCTCGCCAGGCGACGATCGCCCCTCCACCCGGCGACATCGCCAGGATCGGCTCGGAGCCGGAGGGGCTGAGCTCGACGGGAGCGGAGAAGCCCTGCCCGGCGGGTCGGGTGGATGCCTGGATCACGTTGCCGGGGCCGCTGGTGCTGCCCCGCATCCAGACGGCGACCGAGCTGCCGGCATCGGACATCTCGACGGAGACGGCGCGGGCATCACGACCCGGAGCCGAGAGCCCGACGGGGGGCAGCCATCCCGGTGCCGCCACGGCAGGCGAAGCGGGGCCGAGTAACGCGATGGCTCCGCCCAGCACCCCCAAAATCACCCTGATCCCTGACACTGCCCCTTAAGAGTACGCTCTCGCGCGATGTTGATCGAGTTGCAGAGCCATTCCACCCACTCCGACGGCCAGCTCGGGGCCGGAGAAGTCGTCGAGCGCGCGGCCCAAGCCGGGGTGACGACGCTGGCACTGACCGACCACGACGCCGTCGCCGGAGTGCCGGAGGCCGCCGAGGCCGCCTCCCGGGTCGGCATCGAGCTGGTCCCCGCGGTCGAGATGTCATGCGTCCACGAGTTCGCCGAAGACCTCCACGTCTGCGGCTACTGGGTCGACCTCGAGCGGATCGGGCCCGCCTGCGAGAGGGCGCAGCAGGAACGCCGCAACCGGGCCGGCGAGATCGTCGAGAACCTCCGCCGCGAGGGCTTCGACCTGACCCTCGACGACGCGATCCGCGAGGCCGGCGGCGCCGACTCGATCGGCCGCCCCCACATCGCCCGAGCGGCGGGGGCGACCGGCGACCTCGGCCCGTTCTTCGAGGAGTACCTGGTGCCCGGTGCCAAGGCATTCGTGCCGCGACGCTGGCCTACCGCCGAGCAGGCGGTCGAGCTGATCCACGAGGCCGGCGGTGCCGCCGTCGTCGCCCACCCCTACTGGGACATCGAGGACCCGGCCGAGGTCGAGCAGCTGATCAGGGCGATCGGCTTCGACGGAATCGAGACCTTCTACCCGCCCCACACCAAGCAGCAGACCGAACACCTGCTCTCGCTCTGCGACGAGCTCGACCTGGTTGCGACCGCGTCCTCCGACTACCACGGGCCGACGCACAAGACCTTCTCGAAGTTCGGGGATTACGAGACGCACGGGTTGGGGGAGCCGCAGGTCCCCCCCAGGCCAGGGTCCTGAGCCAACCCCGCCTCGCCTCGAAACCGGCGCCGGCGGATCTGTATGAGGGTGCCCTAATCATGAAGTCGGACGATCCGGTATCGGTTATGCCGTGGTCACCAAGAAGGGTCAGACCGTCAGGGAATTCACCCTGAAACCGGGCGAAAAGGTGGTCGGGCGCGGCGAGCCGGTCGGCACCGTGTACCGCCTCGCGGACGGTCGCACGATCATCGTCCGCGGCGCCAGCGGCAGCCGTTAGGATCGCGCTATAGAGAACTCGTCCAAAGCCGCTCGCGCCGGTTGGGCGCTGGGATTCGCAGCCCTGCTCTGCGCTCTATTCGGATCCGACCCGGACCCGAGCCGAGCCGCCGCCTGGACCCCGATGGTCGGCCTGACCCCGCTCGGCAACTACATCGACGAGCCGGAGATCGCGGTCGGCCCCGACGGAACCGCGGTCGCGATCTGGGTCCGTTTCGCCAACCCCGACTACCCGGTCGAATCCACTTCCCGCAGCAGCGGCGGAACCTGGTCGCCGCCGGCCCCGCTGACGGCGCCCGGCGTGAGTGGCGCCTC
>DATDCK010000011.1:0-66179 GCA_036524375.1 Solirubrobacterales bacterium
CTGGAACTACGGCGACTCGGTGATGTCGGCCTACGAGCCCTACTGCGACGGCGCCTTCGAGTGCTGGACGACGCGCCACCTCGAGAACTTCGTCAACGTCGTCGCCGGCGGCGTCCCGAGCGAAGACTGATGCAGGCGCTGCTCCTCCGCCACGGGGAGTCGGCGCACAACGCCCACACCGGCGCCGAGGTGCTCGACGACGTGGCCGGCGACCGCCTGACAGAGCGCGGTCGCGAGCAGGCACGGGCGGCGGCGGCGGGGCTCGTCGACCTCGGTGTCACCGAGCTGCTGAGCAGCCCGATGCGGCGCGCGGCGGAAACCGCGGAGGCGATCGGAGCGGCGCTGGGCATCGAGCCGGCCACCGTCCCCTACGCGCACGAGCTCGGCGCCGAAACCTTCGAGGAGGCGGTCGGGCGGGTCCGGCGCCTGAAGGCCGAGCTCGAGGAGCGCCCGGACGGGAGCCGGGTCCTGCTCGTCACCCACGGCATCTTCATCCGCTTCTTCCTGCTCGACTCCGTACTCGCCGATGAGTTCGCGCCACCGATGGCGGGACGGGTGTGGCACCTGCGCTCGCACAACTGCGGCCTCAGCGAGTTCGAGCCGGGGGGCGCCGTCGACCCTGCCGGAGGCGTGACCCCTGGGTGGAGCTGCCTCAGTTGGATGGAGCGCCCGTGGGATCCTCCGTCACGACCCTGACCGGCTCCTCGGGCGAGACCTGCCACTGCTCGTTGACGAGCGCGCCCGGCGGCGGTGGCACCGGCCCCGAGAGCAGCGGGTCGTCGGTCTCCCGCATCCAGGCGTCGAGCCGGCCCCGCATCTCCTCCAGCGCCTCGGCGCCGGCCGGGTCGCCGGCTCGGTTGTTGCCCTCCTGCGGGTCCAGGACCAGGTCGTAGAGCTGCTCTTCGGGGACGATCTGCTCGCCCCATCCGGCCGCGACCAGCAGGTCCTTGCTCTCGCTGTCGTCGCAGTTGACGAGCACCGGATGCTCGTAGTCGTCGAAGCGCCGGATGTACTTCCAGCGCTCGGTGCGGGCGGCGCGGTGGGGCTGGTAGGCAGCGTGGTAGGTGGTCTCCGAGAAGATCGCCTCGTGCAGGCTCTCGACCTCGCCGCGGACCAGCGGCATCAGCGAGGAGCCCTGCAGCCAATCGGGCTGCTCGACCCCGGCCAGCTCGCAGAGCGTCGGGTAGACGTCGAGGTGGCTGACCGGGGAATCGACGACCTTGCCGCCGGTGAACCCGCCGGGGCCGCGCATGATCATCATCACCGCCGTGCCGCGGTCGAAGAGAGTCGCCTTGGCGCCGGGGAAGGCGATCCCGTGGTCGGTGGTGCAGAGCACCAGGGTGTCGTCGACCAGCCCGTGGTCGTGGAGGCCGTGAAGGACGGCGCCGATCCCGTGGTCGAGCGCGCGGGCGCTGGACTTGAAGGCGGCCATGTCGCGCCGGGTCGGGATGACGTCCGGGAGATTGGAAGGAGGCAGCGAGTAGAGGGTGTCGCGGACCGAGGTCGGGGCGAAGAAGTTGCGATGGGTCTCGAAGAAGCCGACCGACATGAACCATGGGCCGTCGTCCGAGGCCCGGCTCAAGGCCTCGATCGCCAGGGGCGCGACGTCATCGGCGTTGTTGGAGCCGACCGGGACGATCTCGTCGTAGCCGATCACCTCCGGGTCGACCGAGATGTGCTGCTCGCCGATCAGGGTCGAGCGGTAGCCCCCGCGCCGCAGGGCGTGCACCCAGTGCTGGCCGTAGTCGTTCAGCGACCAGCCGCGGTGGGCGAGACCGAGCATGCCGTTGTTGTGGCAGTGCATTCCGGTGAACAGGGCCGCCCGGCTGCCCGAGCAGGTCGGCGCCGCGCAGAACGCCTCCCGGAACAGCACGCCCTGGTCGGCGAGCAGCTGGATGTTGGGCGTCGGCACCTGGAACCCGTAGGGCTGCACGTAGCGCCCCGTGTCGTGGGAATGGATGTAGAGGATGTTGGGTCGCTTCGACATGGCTGAGATCTCCCTACCCGGGTAGAGACGTCCAGGGTAGCGAGCGCCGACTGTTTGCCTCTTTGTTGATTAACATGATCCACAAAGGACCGGAAAATGGAACCTGACCACTCATATCTCGTCTGCGCGACACCGCGAAGCGGCAGCACCCTGGTCTGCCACGCGCTCTCGGAAACTGGCGTCGCAGGCCGTCCGGAGGAGTACTTCGAGGCGCTCCAGCACTCCGGCCGGCCACGGCGGCCGGAGGAATACTTCCTCGGCGTCGAGGACGAGTCGATTCGCAAGCACCTCGGCGAGCGCGACATCGCCAACGAACCTCCCCCACGCTCGCCGCTCTGGAGCCGCGCCGCCTACGACCGCTACCTGGAGTGGGTCTACGAGGCAGGGACCACCGACAACGGGGTCTTCGGCGCGAAGCTGATGTGGGGGTATTTCAGCGACTTCGTCAGCCTCCTGCGGAACATCCCCAAATACCGCGAGGTGCCGCTGGCGGAGCTCCTGCCGGAGGTCTTTCCCGACCTCACCTTCGTCCGCGTCGTCCGCGCCAACAAGCTGCGCCAGGCCGTCTCGCTGTGGAAGGCCGTGCAGACGGCGACCTGGCGCGAGGACCAGGCCAGCGCCAAGGCGGTCGCCTCGGTCGAGCAGGACGGCTCGCCTCCTTACAAAAGCTTCATCGAGGAGCACCGCCCGCAGCTCCGCTTCCATTACCCGGCGATCCAGCACCTCCTCGACCAGCTGCTGATCGAGGAGTCGCGCTGGGACGCGTTCTTCGAGCACAGCCAGATCAAGCCGGTCCTGATCCTCTACGAGAACTTCGCCGCCGACTACGAGACCAGCACCCTCAACCTGCTCGACAGGCTAGGGCTCGCGCCCCCCGACGGCTTCGAGTTCGAACCGCGGATGAAGCGCCAGTCCGACAACGTCAACGACGACTGGACCCGCCGCTACAGCGAGCTTCGACTCGGCACCGCGTTCGACCTCGTCCCGACCGTCATCGAGGAGCCGGCCGGCAGCACGTCCTAGCGGCCTTCGACCATTTCCTTGGTCGAGGTGCTGGAGTGCCAGGCGTCGGGCTGCGAGGTGAGCTCCTCGACCACCGGCGGCAGTTCGTGGGCGACGAGGTCGGCCAGGGTGACCTCCTCGAGGACCGAGCGCAAGCTGGCCCGCACCGCGACCCAGACGTCGCGCAGGCTCTCGGAGTTGCCGCTGTATTTGATCGCCTCGGGCGGAGTCGACTGGACGTCGGCGATCGGGCCCTCGACGGCCCGCACCAGATCGGCGATCGTCACCTCGTCGGCGGGGCGGGCGAGCCAGTACCCGCCCTTGGCGCCGCGCCGGGCGCGGATGATCCCGTGGTGCTTGAGCTCGAGCAGGATGTGCTCGAGGAACTGCAGCGGGATGTCCTGGGCCTCGGCGAGCTTCTCCCCCTTGACGGGGCCCTCGCCGGCGGCCGCCAGCTCGGCGGCAGCTCGGACGGCGTAATCGGCCTTCGCGGAGACGCGCATAGAGCTAGTAAATCAGTCAGCCGACGACGTCAGGCGCGAGATCGTCGCCGCGGTCGCGT
Source organism: Solirubrobacterales bacterium (assembly GCA_036524375.1). Classification (GTDB taxonomy): domain Bacteria; phylum Actinomycetota; class Thermoleophilia; order Solirubrobacterales; family 70-9; genus VRUE01. Next base: position 3,552 of record DATDCK010000011.1, read on the forward strand.
CCTTGCTTCGCTTCGCGCGCCAAACGCCGCTCGTTCCACCAGCGCGGGAACCAGATCAGGAGACCGAGGCCGATCCCGGCGACGACCGCTGCGATCGGCCAGACCACCGGGTCACCCTTCTGGACCGTGACGAGCCCCGAGGCGACGAGGACGACGCCCAGCGCGGTGCGCAGGAACCCGGTCGGGGCCCGGGCGGCGAAGTGGGCGCCGACGATCACGCCAGGGATCGAGCCGAGCAGGATGTTGCCGGCGAGCATGAAGTCGACGTTGCCACCCACCCAGTGGGCGATGCCCGCCGCCCAGAGCAGGATCGCGGCGTGGAAGACGTCGGTGCCGACGACCTTTTTCGGCGTCAACCGGTAGACCGAGATCAGGAGGATCGCGATCACCGTTCCGGAGCCGGCCGAGGTGATGCCGATCACGAATCCAGTCGTCACCCCGATCGTCACCGCCGCGATCTTGTGGCGGCGCTCCATCACGAAGTCGTCGCGCTCTTCGATCAGGTTGCTGAGAATCAGGGCTCGGGCGAGGGTGATGAACCCGACCATCAGCAGGGTGCCGCCGAGCAGCGCGTAGACGATCGAGTCGAGCTTCTCTTCGCCGATCTTGCTCTGCAGCACCGAGATCACCCAAACGCCGGTGACCGAGGCCGGAACGCTGCCCGCCGCCATCCAGAGCGCCAGACTCATGTTGACCGTGCGCATTCGCAGGTGACGCCAACCGCCCACGGTCTTCGTCACCGCCGCGTAGAAGATGTCGGTCCCGATCGCGGTCACCGGCTTGACCCCGAACAACAGGATCAGCAGCGGCGTCATCAGCGTGCCGCCGCCCATGCCGGTCATGCCGACCATCGCTCCGATGCCGAAGCCGAAAAGGACTATTGCCGGGTCCATTGGGGGTTCCGCGCGAGGTGCTTATCGACTTTCCTGACCTTTTTGGTCAGGAGCACGGAGTGCGCCAGGATACCAAGATGCTCAGCGCCAGAAGCCTGCAGCACGCCTACGGCGAGCTGCCCACGATCTCTTCCCTCGACCTCGATCTCGGGGCCGATGAGGTGCTCGGGGTCGTCGGCCCTTCGGGCTGCGGCAAGTCGACCCTGCTGGAGCTGATCTGCGGCTTGCGCGAGCCGACCGGTGGCACCCTGGCGGTGGGCGGCTCGGAGTCGGCGGCCGGGCGCATGGATCGCTGCGCCTACATGCCCCAGCGCGACCTCCTCTTTCCCTGGCTCTCCGCCCTCGACAATGCCTCGCTGGCGCTGCGCAACCGCGGCCTGTCGAAGCGCGACGCCCGCCGCCGCGCCGCCGAGCATTTCGAGCGTTTCGGCCTCGACGGCTTCGAGCGCGCGAGCCCCGCCGAGCTCTCCGGCGGGATGCGCCAGCGCGTCGCCTTCCTCCGCACCCTCGTCTCCGAGAAGCCGGTCCTCGCCCTCGACGAGCCGTTCGCCTCGCTCGACGCGATCACCCGCGCCGAGATGCAGAGCTGGCTGGGGCGGACGCTCGCCGCCGACCCCCGCACCGTCGTCCTCGTCACCCACGACGTCGAGGAGGCCCTCTTCCTCTCCGACCGGGTCGTCGTCCTCTCGACGCGGCCGGCACGGGTCGTCGAGGAGCTGGTCGCCCCGGCGCCGCGGGCAGCCGACCGCGACGCCGCCGTGACCGACCCTCGGTTCGTGGCGGTCCGCGAGCGGGCGATGCACGCCCTGCGGGGCGCCGGCGACCCCGAGCCGACGGGAGCGCTGCCATGAGGCGCTGGCTCGCCCCGGCGCTGTTGATCGCGGCGCTGGTCGCGGCATGGCAACTCGCCGCCGAGACCGGCGCCCTCGCTTCCGTCCTCGGCCTCGAAGACTTCCTCGTCCCCTCCCCCGCCGAAATTGCCGACGCCCTCTGGCAGAACCGCGAGCTGCTGGCGGAAAACGCCTGGGTGACGCTGCGCGAGATCGTGCTCGGCTTCGCGATCGCGGCCGTGGTCGGGATCGGCTTCGCGATCGCCCTCCACCTCTCCGCGACCCTGCGCTACGCGACCTACCCGCTGATCGTCGCCTCGCAGACGATCCCGATCGTCGTCATCGCTCCGATCGTCGTCGTCTGGTTCGGCTTCGGGATCGTCCCGAAGCTGGCGATCGTGGCACTGATCTGCTTCTTCCCGATCACGGTCGCGGCGCTCGACGGCCTGCGGGCCGCGGACCCCGACGCGATCAAGCTGATGCGCACGCTGGAGGGCTCTCGGGGGCAGATCTTCCGCCGCGTCGAGGCCCCCGGAGCGTTGCCCTCGACCTTCAGCGGCGCCAAGATCGCGATCGCGATCGCGCCGATCGGGGCCGTCTTCGGCGAGTGGGTCGGCGCCAGCTCCGGGCTCGGCCACCAGATCCTCCAAGACAGCGCCCAACTGGAGGTCGCGAGACAGTTCGCGGCGGTCGTCGTCCTTTCAGCGATGGCGATGGTTCTCTTCGGCCTGATCGCCCTCGCAGAGCGGCGCGTCGTCTCATGGCGATAGAAAGCAGGGGATGAAGACGATGCCCAAGTGGGGTTTGGCGGTCTTCGCGGCGCTGCTGGCGCTGACGATCGGCCTCGCCGCGTGCGGCGAGAAGAGCGAGGACACGACGGCCGGCGAGTCAACGCCGTTCAGCCTCACGCTCGACTTCTACCCCAACCCCGATCACGCCGGGATCTACATGGCTCAGAAGCTCGGCTACTTCGAGGAAGCCGGCCTTGACGTCTCGATCCAGACCCCGGCGGACCCCGCGGCGCCGATCAAGCTGGTGGCCGCCGGGCAGACCGACCTGGCCATCTCCTATGAGCCCGAGGTCCTCCTCGCCCGCGAGAAGGGCCTGGACGTCGTCGCGGTCGGGGCCCTCGTCGACCGGCCCCTGACCTCGATGATCTGGCTCGGCAAATCGGGGATCAAAGGGATCGGGAGCCTGCGCGGCAAGACGATCGCAACCGCCGGCATCCCCTACCAGGACGCCTACCTGAAGACAATTCTCGCCCGGGCCAGGATCCCGGAGGGCGACGTCAAGAAGGTCAACGTCGGCTTCGGCCTGCTGCCGGCTCTGGTCAGCGGCAAAGCCGACGCGATGCTCGGCGGGTTCAGCAACATCGAGGGCGTCGACCTGCGGGTCCAGGGTCGCGACCCGGTGGTGACCCCGGTCGACCAGCTCGGAGTGCCCACCTACGACGAGCTCGTCCTCGTCGCCCGCGGCAGCAGCCTCGACGAGGACGCGGAGCCGATCCGCCTCTTCCTCGCCGCCCTCGCCCGCGGCACCGGGGCGGCGGTCAAGAGCCCCGACGCGACCGCCAAGGCGCTGGTCGAGGCGAACGGCGACCTCGACCCGAAACTGACCGAAGCCGAGGTCGCAGCCACCCTGCCGGTGCTCTCGCGAAGCGGCGAGATGAACCCCTCCGAGTGGTCGGCGTTCATCGCCTGGATGCGGGAGAACGGGCAGATCGAGACCGAACCGCCGGTCTCGCAGGTGCTCACCGACGACTACCTGCCGGGCAGCATCCCCGAATAGAGGGAGACGCCCTCCGCGAGCAGGCGGGTGATCTGCTCCGGGGGAAGCGCCCGGGAGAAAAGGTGGCCCTGGGCGAAGTCGCAGTCGAGTCGCCTCAGCTCTGAGACCTGGGCGTCATTTTCGACACCCTCGGCGATCACGTCCAGCGACAGCGCCCGCGCCATCCCGATGATCGCCTCGACGATCGCGGTCCGCTCCTGCTCGACGCCGAGCGCGTCGACGAAGGAGCGGTCGATCTTGAGCGCGTCGAGGGGGAAGCGGTTGAGGTAGGCCAGCGACGAGTAGCCGGTGCCGAAGTCGTCGAGCACGAGCCGGACGCCGAGCTCGCTGAGGGCCTCGAGGGTGGCCTTGGCGCTGGCCGACTCTTCGACCAGGACGCTCTCGGTGATCTCGAGGCGAAGGTGGACCGGGTCGAGGCCGGTTCGGGCGAGGACCTCGGCGACGGTGCCGGCGAGGTCGCGGTGCGACACCTGGCGGGCCGAGAGGTTGACCGCGAGGTCGAGCGGGCGCTCGTCGGGCCGTTGCTCGTGCCACTCGAGGATCTGGCGGCAGGCTTCCTCCTGCACCCAGCGGCCGAGGGGCTCGATCAGCCCGCTCTCCTCGGCGACCGGGATGAACTCGTGGGGGTCGAGCTGGCCGCGGGTCGGGTGATCCCAGCGGACGAGCGCCTCGACCGCGGTGATCTCGCCGCTCACCAGTGAGACCACCGGCTGGTAGTTGAGTGTCAACTCGGACCGGTCGAGTCCGTTGCGCAGCTCGCGCTCGACCTCGAGCCGCTGCAGGGCGCGGGCCCGCATCTCGGCGTCGAAGAGCTCGCAGCGGGCGCGGCCGTGTTCCTTGGCCCGGTACATGGCGGCGTCGGCGTCGCGGATCACCATGTCGGGGTCGGCAGGCTCGCTGTTCGTCGGACGCGCGATCGCGATCCCGAGGCTGGCGGTGATGAAGTGCTCGGCACCGCCCATCACGTAGGGCTCGGCGAAGGCGCTCGCGACGCGGTCGGCGATCGCCATCGCCTCGTCCTCGTCGGCGAGGCGATCGACGAGGACCCCGAACTCGTCGCCGCCGAACCGCGCGACGATGTCGCCCGGGCGCAGGTGGGCCCGCAGGCGCGGCGCGACGGCGCGCAGGAGCTCGTCACCGGCGTGGTGGCCGAGGCTGTCGTTGATCAGCTTGAAGTGGTCGAGGTCGAGGAAGAGGATCCCGACCGGTGTGCCCGAGACCGTGCCCCGCTTGAGCGCGTCGGACAGCGAGTCGACGAAGCTGAGGCGATTGGGGAGCCCGGTCAGCGCGTCGTGGAGGACGCGATGCCGTAGCGCCTCGTCGGCGGCATGGCGCTCGATCGTGTCGGCGATCACATTGGCGGAGGCCTGCACGAAGTGGACGTCCTTGGCGCTGAAGCGGCTCGGCTCGGTCGAGTGGATATCGAGGACGCCGTAGGGGCCCGGCTTGCCTTCGATCGCCACCGCCAGGCTGCTGCGCACCCCGAGGACCCGAAGCGCGGGAGGCATCGTGAAGCGCTGCTCGTTGTCCCAGTCGTCGACGATCACGTAGAGGCCGGAGTCGATCGCGGCGCCGGCGTGGGAGTCGCGGGTGGCCGAGACCCTGCTGCCGTCGGCCCCGGTCACCTCCCCGTCAAGCCCGGCTTGAAGATGGAGGCGGCGACCGTCGCGGTCGAGCCGCCAGATGCAGGCGGTGTCGATGTCATCGGTGTCGGAGAGCAGCGAGACGGCCTCGCCCATCAGCGCCTCGCTGTCACCGTCCTTGAGCGCTTTTTCGCCGAGGCGGGCGACGGTCGCCTGCTGGGCGGCGGCGCGTTTCAGCTCCTGCTCGGCGCGCTTGCGCTCGGTGATGTCGTAAAGGACGCCGTGCCAGACCGGCGTGCCCTCGTCGTCGGGCTCCAGCACCGCCTCGTCGAGGACCCAGACGATCTTGCCGTCGCGGGTCAGCATCCGGTAGTCGACCGGGGGCGGGTTTTGCCGTCCCTGGGTGCGGACCGATTCCTGTTCGACCGCACGCTCGAGATCCTCGGGATGGATGCGGCTCGTCCACAGGGTCGGATCCGAGGTCCACTCATCCGGGCTGTACCCGAGGATCTCCTCGATCTGCGGGCTGACATAGCGCCAGCGACCGTGGGCACCCATCTCCGCCGAGTAGATGATCGCCGGCAGTCGCTCGACGAGCCGACGGTAATCGCCGCCGCCCGCGGAGAGCTGGCCGATCAGATCGACGAGCTCCTTCTCTTCCCAGCCCTTTTCGTCGGACGCACGCGCCATCGCAGTTTCTATCGACGCGAGGCGGCGCTCCCTTTACAGCAGCATCGTCCAACTCGCCGCCAGCCCCCGGAAGGGCTCGAAGGGGGCGTAGAACTCTTCGACCTCCTCGACGGTGGCGCGGCGCCCAAGGCGGGCTAGACGGCCAACCTGCTTGATGTACATCAGGTCCCCGGCCGGGAGCGAGTCGGGTTCGCCGCGGCCGTAGAGTCCGAGGCACTGGACCGTCCAGGGCCCGATCTCGGGGACGGCCAGCAGGCGGCGGTCCCCCGCTGGGTCCTCGGGAGCGACCCGGCCCGCGGCGACGATCCTCCCGACCGCGGCGAGGGCGACCGAGCGTTTAGGGGAGAGCCCGAGCTGCTCGAGTTCGGCCGGGGCGCGGCCGCCGATCAGCTCGGCCGGGGGAACGTCGCGCAGGACATCCCGAGCGCCGGCCAGGCGCGCGCCCCAGCGCCCGACGATGCGGCGCTCGATTCGGGCGGCGCGCCCCGATTCGATCAGCTGCTCGACCACGGCCCAGGCAAGCGCCTCCCAGGCCCAGGGCCGGCGCAGCGGCCGGCGATCGGGGCGGCGGCGGATCAGGGGGCCCAGCAGCGGGTCGCGCCGGAAGCGCAGGAAGAACTCGCCGAGGTCGTCGTCGATCCCGAGCGCGAAGCGGATCCGCTCGGCGGCCCGTGCCAGCTGGGTGTCCCCGGCCGGTCGCAGCTCGATCGCGGCCGGAGCCGGGACGGTGACCGCAGCCGGATCGACCGGCTCGGCGCGAACCGTCACCCGCCCGCGATCGGGGTGCCAGGCCCTGACAAGGACCGGGCTGCCCTCGACCAGGAGCAGCCGCGAGGCGACTCCACGGGTCATCGTCATCGCCCGATCCGAGCCGCAGAAGCGCGGCAGCCTATAGGGCGAGGGCGGGGTCGCCGTCACCTCGAGGGGCGCCGGAAGGCGCCGCCGCTCAGCGTCCGAGCAGGTGGACGTCGACAAGGAAGGAGCGGCTGGCGACGACGTTCTGGGACCGGTCGCGGCGGCGGGCCAGGCGGCGGCCGGAGCGCCCCCGGGAGCCGACCGCGGAGCCGACCACACGGACCGCGGCAACGGTGGCGGCACCAGCCAAGGCCCCTCCCGCCGCCGCCATGGCGGCGGTCTTGACCTCACCGCGCAGGACCGGCGAGGAGCTCTCCTGACGGCGGGCGAGGACACGGGTGGGCTCTCCGCTTGCCTCCTCGGCGTCCTCCTCGGAGACGACCTCGCCGTCGAGATCGAATTTCTCGGTCACCCGGCTCAGACTAGCGAGGGCATGTGTCGGCACCGTCCGGGGGTTACGTAAACCCCGGAACGTGCGGCAATCCGGGCCTAGAGCAGCCGCTCGTACAGCCGGTAGCGCTTGACGATCGAGCCCCCCATCGCCTCGAGGCCGCGGTTCATCGCCTCGTTGGTCTCGAGGATCCAGCCCGCCTCTCCGCGTTTCTGGCGGCTCACGGCGGCGGCGTCGAAGTGGGCCATGTAGAGGGCGGCGGCGACGCCGGTGTGCTGGTGCTCGGGCTTGACGCCGAGGAACCCGACCCGGACCCGGTCGCAGATCCGGTTGCGCCTGAGGAATTGCAACCACCCGAACGGCAGCAGCCGCCCCTTCATCCGCTTCAACACCTGGTTGAGGTCGATCACGGTGATCGCGATCGCGATCGTCTCGCCGTCCTTCTCGGCGACCATGAACCATTCCGGCCTGTAGACGAGCTGGAGGTCGATCGCGTAGGTGTCGAGGTCGGCCTTCGACAAGGGGACGAAGCCCCAGTTCTCGGCCCAGGCCGCGTTGTAGATCTCGGCGAAGTCGTCGAGCTCCCGGCGGAGCCGGCGGCGCGACATCTTGCGGATCGTGACGCCGTGCTCCTCGCGCGCCTTGACGTCGAGCTCCTCGAGGACCGGCAGCAGCGTGGTGCCCCGGTTCTCGATCTCGAGCTCCCAGGAGTAGAGGTCCATCGCCTTCTCGAGCCCCGCCCCCTCGCAGAGGCGCTGGTAGTAGTCGGGATGCCAGGGCTGGCGGATCATCGGCTCCAGCTCCTGGCCCTCGATCAGGATCCCGCTCTCGTCGTTCACCGTCAGGTCCATCGGCCCGACCATGCGGTCGCAACCGCGCTCGCGCAGCCAGGACCCGGCGGCCTCGAGCAGCGCGTCCATCGCCTCCGGGTCGTCCTCGAGCTCGAGGAACCCGAACATCCCCCAGCGGTTGCCGTGGAACTCGTTGAAGGCGTGGTCGATTTGGGCCGAGACGCGGCCGACCACGCGGCCGTCGCGCCTGGCGAGGAAGAGCTCGGCCTCGCCGTGCTTGAAGAACGGGTTCAGCCGCCGGCTCAGGAACAGGTGCCGCTCGATCTTCAGCGGCGGGATCCAGGGCGTGCCGGCATGGAGCCTGAATGGCAGGTCGACGAACAATCTCCGCTCGCGCCGGTTTGCCAGGGGTGTGATCGAGACGCCGGCCATGGGAGCCGGAACCTACACTTCCCCCGATGACAAGCGAAACGGCCAGGACCCCGGTCGACGTCTTCGAGAAGGCGCGCAACCACGACCGCCTCGAGCAGCTCGAAGCCGCCAAGCAGCACGACCTCCTCCCCTACTTCCGGATGCTGACCTCGGAGGCCGGTCCCGTCGTCGAGATGGAGGGCCGCGAGACGATCATGCTCGGCTCCAACAACTACCTCGGGCTGACCGGAGACGAGCGGGTCAAGCAGGCGGCCCGCGACGCCCTCGAGACCTACGGCACCGGGGTGACAGGTTCGCGGCTTCTGAACGGGACCACCCCCCTTCACGTGGCGCTGGAGACCGAGCTGGCGGAATGGATGAAAACCGAGGACGCGATCGTCTACACGACCGGGTACCAGGCGAACGTCGGCTGCATCGGCACCATCCTCGAGCCCGGTGACACGGTGATCTGCGACTCCGGCGACCACGCCTCGATCCTCGACGGCTGCCGGCTCTCGGGAGCCAAGCTGCGCCCGTTCCGGCACAACCGCATGGACAAGCTGGAGAAGATGCTGGTGCGGGCCGGAGAGGACGGCGGCGGCGTCCTGGTCGTCGTCGATGGCGTCTTCTCGATGGAGGGCGACGTCTGCGACCTGCCGCGGATCGTCGAGCTCTGCCAGGCCCACGGCGCCCGGCTGATGGTCGACGAGGCTCATGGCGCCGGCGTCCTCGGCGCCCGCGGCGCCGGCACCTGCGAGCTGTTCGGGCTCGAGGACGCGGTCGACCTGCGGATGGGGACCTTCTCGAAGAGCCTCGCTTCCTGCGGCGGCTTCATCGCCGGCCCCGCCGACGTCATCGAGTACCTGCGAATCGCCTCGCGCTCCTTCGTCTTCAGCGCCTCCGCCGTCCCGGCCGCGGTAGGCGCCGCGCTCGCGGCCATGCGGGTGATCCGCAGCGACGGCCCGCAGCTCTTCGAAGCGCTGCTCGGCAACGCCGAGTACCTGCGCGAGGGCCTGCGCGGCCTCGGCCTCCAGGTGGTCGAGCCGGGGACCCTTCCCGACGGCAGCGTCGCGACGACGCCGGTGGTGCCGGTGATGGTCGGCGACGACTGGCAGGCGGTCCTGCTCTGGAAGGCGCTCTTCGACGCCGGCGTCTACACCAACGTCGCCATCCACCCCGCCGTTCCCCCCGGCGGGGCGCTGCTGCGAACGAGCCTGATGGCGACCCATGAGCGGACTCATCTCGACAGCGCCCTCGAAACCGTCGAGAAAGTTGCCGGGAGCTTTCCCGACCTACCCCGGTCGGGGTAGTTTCGGCCCTGTGCGGATCGGGCCGGTTCTCTGCGGCCCCGAAATTGTTGCTCTTAGCGAAGGACCCGGCGCCGGTCCGTCTACGGTGGGTTGACCCTCCCGGGCGGACCGCATACGTTGCGAACTCGCCGACAGCGACCCGGGGCAGGGAAGCAGTCGGCGGGGAGATATTCGACTCATCGGGATCGTCCGGCTTCGACCCTCGGTCCTGGACCCATCAACCAGTTGACGAACCTTCAGAGGGAGGAGTCCCAGTGGACGCAGCTTCAGTTGCCCCTGCAATGACGAACGTTTCGGTGGGCAAATCGCCCCAACACATGCAGGCCCTCGCCCGGGCCAATCGAGTGCGCCTTGCGCGTGCCGAGCTGAAGCGATCGATCGCTCGGGGGGACGTCGACGCGTCCACCGTCGTCGAGGAATGCCCTTGGGAGACCGAGAGCATGACCCTCGCCGAGTTGCTCACCAGCCAGCGCCGCTGGGGACGCACCCGGGCCCGCAAGTTCCTGCTCGGCGTCGCGCTCAGCGAGAACAAGCGGCTCGGAACCCTGACCGCCCGCCAGCGCGCCCTGCTCTCATCGGCGCTCAACCAGAAGGGCGTCCCGGCCGACTCGACGACGCTGCTGGTCTAGCGCCGTCCGGCCCGAAAGGCGAGGCCGCCTGAGGCGCGCCGAAAGACGCGCCTCAGGCCGATGAAGGCGACCGCGAAGGCGACGGCGCCGACCGCGAGAGCGACCGCGAGCAGCTGGCCCGCGGCGTAGAAGAGCAGGGCGACGACTGCGACGAAGACGAAGCCGGCGAGCAGGGTCGAGTGCGAGCGAAAGCCGGCCAGGTGCTCGCGGAGCGCGACCTCGAGGCCGCCGATCCCGGCGAGGACGACCCCGACTCCGATCGCGGTCGGCGAGTTGCCGAAGACGCCGACGGCAAGGGCGACGATGCCGCCGAGGATCGCCAACTCGGCAAGCGGGAACGAACCCCACGGAGCCGCGGGGCGGTCGCTGCCGGATGTCGGCTTCATAAGGGGCAGCCGGAGGAGATCTTCACCCGCCACCAGCCCATCAGCATCCCCAGCAGACCGAAGCGGGGGCGGGAGTGCCAGTGGCCGCATCCCGGCTCGCCGAGCGAGTCTCGGGAAATTCGCAGCCACTTGTGATCCTCCGGGCGGGCGAGCATGTCCTCGAGCAGCTCTTTGTTCGTCGTCTCCAGCTCGTCTTTGCGGGCGAGGTCGCCCCGGGCTTCGGAGACGCGGGTCGCGAGCCCGTCGCGGACCCGCTCCAGCTCGCCGAGGTCGAGCGCTCGCGGCGTCGCCGCGGCGGGCTCGACGCTGGTGTTGAGCTGCAGACGCGGAAAGGCCTCTGCGGCGAGTCGCCCCAGCTGTAGCTCCAGCTTCCCGATCTGGCGGCGCAACTCGGCTCGCGCCGCGCGCTCGTCGCCTGTGATGACGAGCGGGCCGGGCTTTTCTCTTTCGAGGAGAACGGACATGCCCTGCTACGAGTTTAGATCACCGTTCGGGGTGCGATGCGTGTGGACGCGGTTAAGACTCGCCGATCGTCGATACCGCCATCCACAGCGCCTCGTCGACCGAGATCTGCGGCACGCCACCGACCTGGATCGCCACGATCCGGACCCGGCGGGTGCCCGTTCCAACCTCGCAGGCGCCCTCCTCGCCGCCGAAGAGCGGCGCCAGCGGCCCGCGCGCGTCGGCGAGGACCAAGGTCCCCTGGCGCAGCGCCTCGCCGCCGTCGACGATCGCTTCCCCCGGGGCAGAGTCGTGGATGCAGAGCGGCCCCTCGACGCGGTCGGCGTCGAATGCGCGGAGGGCGACCCCGGTCTCGACGGTCGCGATCGTCAGCGCATCGACGGGCAGGCCCTGGGCCTTGAAAGCCCCGTCGTGGAGCCGGTCGAGCGCCAGCTGCTCGATCGGAGTCCTGCTGGCGTCGGGGTCGAGCCCGATATGGCGGAAGAAGACCCGGTAGGCCGCGGGGATCGGCCGTTCGCGGAGATGGACCGCGTGGGACCCGTAGAAACGATCGGAAAGCTCTCGCAGGCGCCCGCGAACCGGGTCGGGGCTGCGGGAGCTCGCCGCGCAATCGACGTCGACCCAGGCGATCCCCAAGCCCGGGAGCTCGGCGCTCAGGTGCGGGGCCACCCAGCCCTGGCTCGGGGCCGGCTCCCAGCCGATCCTGTCGGTCTCCGACGCCGACACCTAGGCCTCCCCGGCCGCTTCGGCGGCGCCGGTCGCGTTCAACAGCTTCCCGACCCGGGAGGAGAGCTGCTCGGCGTCGAGGACGCCGATGCTGGCGTCGTGGAGTGTGCCGCCGGGGAAGACATAGGCGAATGTGGGGCAACCGCCGACCCGGTAGAGCGCCGCCACGGCTCCGTCGCGGTCGTAGGCGACCGGCATCGACCAGCCTCGCTCGCGGACCAGGTCGCGGACCTCGTCGGGGTCGTCGCGGACGTCGAGCGAGAGGAAGTCCACACGTCCACGGTAGCGCCCGGAGACCCGGTCGACCACGTCTTGCTGGGCGACGCAGCCGCCGTCCCCGGTGAACCAGAACGAGATCACCGAAGGCCGCGCGAAGAGGTCGCATACCCGGAACGATCCGGGCGTGCGCAACCGGCATGCCGGTGTGCGGCGGTGGTCCGGTGGACAGGGGAGCTCCGAGCTCTCGCAGTCGTCCTGGGCGACGTTCGCGTCTCCTTCGAGCTCGTCGCTGGTGGCGAGCGGAACGGCGAACTCCGGCAACGGCCAGTGCCGCGGCTGCTCGTCGAGGCCGAGCGTTCCTCCGCCGCCACCGGTGCCGTTGATAACCGCGATCAGGACGATCGCCGCGAAGAGGAGGCCGACGAGGACGGTGTAGCGATCCCTCATCGCTCCTCGATCCAGGCCAGGGCGGCGGGCAGGGCGACCATCACCCCGGTGACGGCGACGATCAGGTCGACGACGGTGACGAAGCCGAAGTCGCGCAGCATCCGCACGTCGCTGGCGATCAGAACCGCGAAGCCCGCGGTCGCGGTGACGCCCGAGGCGAGGACCGCGGCGCCGGTACGCGCGTAGGCCGAGCGCATCGCCTCGGCGACGGCGCGGCCGGCGCGGCGCTCGTCGTGGAAGCGGGCGCTGAGGATGACGCTGAACTCGGTTGCGATCGCGATCGTCAGGGCGCCGAGCGCCGCCGACATCGGGTTCAGCGGCACCCCGCTCGCCCAGAGCACGAGCGAAGCCCAACCACCGGCCAGGAGAACCGGTACCAGCGGTGCCAGCGCCCGCTTCGCCGAGCGATAGGCGGCGAGGAGGACGAGCGCCACCGCGACAAGCCCGGCCAGGGTCAGCCAGTAGCGGCTGGCGGAGAGCTCGGTAGCGGCCGAGGCGGCGATCACCGGCAGGCCCGCGAGCTCGACCTCGACGCCCGCCGGCGGGCCCTCAGGGGTTCCGGGCTCGCCGATCTGGTCGCGGATGCCCTCGATCAGAGCCTGCTGGTCGTCGAGGGACTGGGCGCGGATCCCGAAGCTGAGCAGGGCGACCTGGCCGGGAAGGCCGGTCCCGGGGTCGATCGGGGCGACCTGACGCAGCGCGTAGGGCGGCAGTTCCGAGAGCGCCGCCCGGACGTCGCCGCGGCGCAGCGCGCCCCCCGTACCGACGACGAAGTCCGAGAGCGCCGGCCCGGGGCAGACATCGGCCTCCAGGCAGCTGGGGTTGGGGCCGGAGAAGCCGTTCTCGCGAAGGACCCTGCGCTTGAACGCCGCCATCCACTCCAGCGTCGCGGGATCGGTGAGGTCGGGCGCCTCGACCCGGACGTCGAGCTCGCCGGAGACCCCGGTCGCGTCCTGGAGCTCGTTGAGGTCGCGGACCTCGCGGACGCTTTGGGGGGCCAGCTCTCTGATGTCGGAGTCGGTTTCGACCTGGGTTCCCAGTCCCCACCCCAAGACCGCGAATGCGACGCCGATACCCAGGACCCAACGGCTGTGATCCAGCCCCAGCGACGCGAGGCGCTCAGGCAGGCGGGTCCTGTCACGGGGTGAGGGGGGCCTGCGGTCGATCCACGGTCGGTCCTCGACCCCCCTCACGCCGCGCCACCCGCCTGAGGAGCGGAACAGCGTCAGGGCGGCAGATCCAGCAGTCACCGCCAGGGTGAAGGCGATGAAAACTCCCAACGTGAGCAGGAGCCCGAATCCCCGAATCATCGGAGCTGGAGACAGGAGGAGGGCCAGGAAGCCTGCGGCGGTTGCGACACACGCTATGGCTACAGAGCGGCCGCCTCCTCCGGCTGCCGCGCGGGCGGCCATTTCGCCATCCAGGCCGGCGGCTGTGGCCTCGTCGAAGCGGGCTTGGAGTTGGATCGCGTAGTCGACTGCGAGGCCGATCAGGATCGGGAGGACCGCGATCGAGGCCATCGTCAGCTTGCCGCCGGCGATCCCCCAGAGACCGAAGGCGATCGCCGCCGCGGCGAGGGCCAGGACCAGCGGCAGGAGCCGAGGCCGCGAGCGGAAGACCAGCGCCAGCGCCAGCGCCATCACCACCACCGCGACCGCGAGCAGGACGAGCAGCGCCTCCTCGAGCGCGCGCCCGACCCCGTCGACGACCACCGGAACCCCGGAGACGACGTAGCGCCCGCCGTTCAACGCGAAGCACGGAGCCGGACGGCCTCCCTGCGAGCAGGCGCGGCGCGGGGTCGTGTCCTCGACGGTGGCGCGAATCAGCTCGATCGCGCGATGGCGCTCGGAGTCGCTCAGGTCCGGGCGCAGGCGGACCACGATCTGGGCCGAGCGCTTGTTGGGGAAGAGGTAGGCGAGACGTGGCTTCGGGGTCCCGCGCGAGCGCCGCACGTCGAAGACCACCGCGGCGGTGAAGTCGGGGTTGCCGAGGCTGGGGGCGCTCGTGATCCCATACTTGCTCGCGACTTCGAGAACGAATTGGCGCAGCTGGGCCGGCGGCACCGAGCCCGAGAGGCGTTCCAGCTGGGCGCCGATCTGGATCACCGCCTCGTTGAGGAAGGTTGCCGGGCCGGCGACATACTCGACGGGATCGAGGCGCGCAAGCTCCGCACAGGGGCCCGGAAGCGGCTCGACACCATCCGGGACCTTGCCGGAGAGGCAGCCCTCGAGCCGCAGCAGGCGGCCGAGGTTGTCGGTCAGCAGCAGCTCCTGGAGGTCGCCCTCGGCGAGGATGACGATCGGTTCGTCGCCGAAGGTCTCCCGCAGCTCCTGGGTCGCCCGGTAGCTCTGGGCGTCGGAGTCGACCAGCGTGTCGGTGCCGGCGTCGGTCGGGATCCTGGTCGCCGCCACCGCGGCGGCGACGGCGAGCACCGCCGAAACCGCCAGGACGAGCCTGGCGTGCCTGGAGGCCCAGGCCGCGGCGGCGCTCAATCCATCGAGAGCGGGCCGGTCACGTCCGCCGCGAGGAACTGCGACACGAAGGCGTTTTCAGAGTCGAACAGTTCTTCTTTGGGGCCGGACTCGACGATTTTCCCGTTCCAGAGCACGGCCAGGAAGTCGGCGATCCGCCGCGCCGTATTGAGGTCGTGGCTGATCGTCAGATAGCAGCCGCCGTTCTCGGCGTGGACCTCGCGGATCAGCTCGCAGAGCAGCGCCGTGCGCACCGGGTCGAGGCCCGAGTCGGGCTCGTCGAACATCACGATCTGCGGTTCGAGGACGAGGGCGCGGGCGAAGCCGGCGCGCTTGCGCATGCCGCCCGAGAGCTCGTTCGGCATCTTGTAGGTGGCCTCGGTCAGGCCCACCTCGCGCAACCGCCTGTTGACGATCTCGCCGATCTCTTCCTCGCTTTTGTCGGTGTGCTGGCGCAGCGGGAAGGCGGTGTTGTCGTAGATGTTCATCGACCCGAAGAGGGCGCCGTCCTGGAACAGGAGGCCGAACTTTTTGCGGACCTCGAAGAGTTCGTCGTCGGTCATGTTCGGGATCGATTCGCCGTGCACGAGCACGTCGCCGGAGTCCGGCATCAGCAATCCGACGATGTGCTTGATGAGGACGCTCTTGCCGGTTCCGGAGGGACCGAGGACCATCGAGACCTGATCCTCGGGAAGGCCGAGGTTGAGGCCGTTGAGAATCCGCGCCCGGCCGAACTGCTTGACCAGGTCGATCACCTCGATCGCGTCTTCGCCACCGTGGTCGCGCTTGCGGCCGGTATGGAAGCGGTAGGGCTCGGGCTCGTCGGGGGCGACGCCGGGGATGACGAAGTCGCGCCCCATCATCATGCCGTCCTCGCTCATGTAGGGACCGGTGGGCTTCTCGCCCGCGGGCTGGTTCTGCTGCTCTTCGGCCATTGCTCTGCTCAGCCTCCTATTGGCGCTCGCGGGTTGGCCCCCCAGAAGACCAGGGTTCCGAGCATCCCGATGATGTGGACTAAGACGATATTGAGCACCATCGACTTCGCGGTCGCGGTGCCGACGCCGACAGGGCCTCCCGACGCCGTGTAGCCGTAGTAACAGCCGACCAGCACGATGCAGGTCGCCATCACCATGCCCTTGGTCAGGCTGAAGAAGAGGTCAGGCGGGTTCTGGAACATCCAGAAGATCAGTTCGTAGCCGCCGGAGGAGACGTCGCCGATCTGCTGGACGACGGCGAGGTAGCTGGCGAAGTACATGATCCCGATCCCGGCCAGGTACATGAAGGGGAATGCGATCCAGGCGGCCAGCAGGCGCGTCGCGCAGAGGAAGGTGACGGGCGGCACGCCCATCACCTCGAGCGCGTCGATCTCGTCGGAGATCCGCATCGCCCCGAGCTCGGCGACGATCCCGGTCCCGACCTTGGCCGCCAGCATGTAGCCGAAGGCGTAGGGCATGACCTCGCGCAGGTCGCACCAGGCCGTGAAAAGGCCGGCGTAGGCAGGAGCGCCCTGGGCTCGCAGCAGGTAGGCGCCCTCGATCCCGCACTGGAGGCCGAGGATGAAGACGAGGCCCCAGATGATCAGCGCCGAGCCGAGGATCAGGATCCCGGCCTGGCGCAGGCTCTCGCCGAAGAAGCGCAGGACCCGGCCCGAGTAGACGAGGCCGGCGACGCGGGCGCCGAAGCGGGTGATCTCGCCGAACGAGTCGAGCCAGCCGCGCGGGACTTCGAGCCAGGCACCCATCAGCGGATCGTCTGCAATTCGGGATTGGTGGCGAGCAGGGTCTGGGTGAAGGCGTAGTTGAAGGCGAAGACGCCCATGAAGGAGATGACGACCGCCTGGTTGACTGCACGGCCGACGCCGGCGGCGCCACCGGAGGCATTCATCCCCTTGTACGAGCAGACCACGGCGATGATCGCCCCGAACAGCGTGCACTTGATCACCGAGCCCCAGAGGTCGGTGATCGAGGCGTTCGAGAAGAGCGTCGCGAAGAATCCGCCGAGGGGCTGGTTGTAGAGGACCGTGGTGAGGATGCCGCCGCTGATGCCGAAGACCAGGGCGTAGATGTCGAGCAGGCCGGTGATCAGCATCAGCGCCAGGAAGCGCGGCACGACCAGGTTCTTGATCGGGTCGACCCCGAGCACCTGGAGGGCGTCGAGCTCCTCGCGGATCTTGCGGGCGCCGAGGTCGGCGGTGATCGCGGTGCCGGCGACGCCGGCGACGACCACGGCGGTCACGAACGGCGCGAACTCGCGGATCGAGGCAAGGACGAAGAAGCCACCCAGCCGGTCGAGGGTCCCGAACAGCGTGAACACGTTCGCCGCCTGCAGGCCCGGCGCCCCGAATCCGAAGGCGACGGTCGAGACCAGCAGCGGGAACCAGCAGAGCTGGAGGGCGAAAAGGAACTGGCCGATGAACTCCTCGCCGTACGGATACGGCGGTTTGACCGCCGAAACGAGCGTGCGAGCAGTGAGGATCATCATTTCCCCGACCTGTTCGAAGAAGGACTTCGCCGGGGCGAAGGTCTTCCCTATCGTTGCGGCTCTGTTCATTGCCTCCTCCGAATCGGCGAGGCGCGACCCGCGCAACCTCAACCTGGACCCGAGTCTATGGGATGCGTAGGCGCCCTCCGTTAGCCGAGTGTTGAGATCGTGCTGGGCCTCCTGGACGGGTGGTATGTTCCGCCCGCTTTGGGGGGGACCCGCAAACCAGGCCGGTACTCCTGCTTTCGTGCGATCGGAGCGGGATTGGCTGCGCTCGCTCTCGTCCTCGGCCTCGCCGCCTGCGGAGGCGGCTCCTCGTCGGACTCCGACGAACCCGAAGGCAAGTTCGAGGTCGACGTGGTCAAGTCCGAGTTCCCGGCCGAGCAGCAGGTCGGCCAGACCTCGTTGATGAAGCTCGCCGTCCGCAACACCGGCGACCGCGCGATCCCGGGGCTGACGGTGACCGTCTCGGTCGCCGGCGAGGAAGGCGAAACCTCCTCCCTGCCCTTCGGCGTCCACGACCCCCAGCCTGAACTCTCACAGCCCGACCGCCCGGTCTGGGTGCTCGAGGAAGGCTACCCCCACGTCGGCAGCTCCGACGAGCGCGGCGGCTCCAAGACCTCGAGCCCGAAGACATTCGACTTCGGCGAGCTCGATCCGGGGCAGACTGTCGAAGGCGTCTGGAAGTTGAGCGCGGTCAGGGTCGGCGAATTCGACGTCACCTACCTGGTCGGGGCCGGGCTCGGAGGCAAGGCGAAGGCGGAGGCCGCCGGGGGCGAGGCCGAGCGCGGCTCCTTCCCGGTGAAGATCAGCGACGCCTCGGTCGACGTCGAAGTCACGGACTCCGGCGAAATCGTCGAGATCGGCAAGAACGGAAAAGCGGCCAAATCGGGTAATTAGGGGCGGATGAGCAGCACCCGCGCCCCCAGGCGATCGATCCTCGCCCTCGCTCTGGCCCTGACGGCGCTCTCCTCCTGCGGCGCCTCCTCGAGCGGGACCGACACCGAACCCGCGCCTGTCGCCGCCGGCGCCGGAGCCAGCGCCAGCAAGGGCAAGGTCGGGCTGAAGCGGATTGGCAGCTTCGACTCCCCCGTCTTCGTCACTGCTGCCCCAGGCGCGCCGCGGCTCCTGTTCGTCGTCGAGCAGGGCGGCAAGGTGATCGTCCTGCGGGGCGGCCGTCCCACCCGGCGACCGTTCCTCGACATCTCCGGCCTGGTCTCCTTCGAAGGCGAGCGCGGGCTGCTCTCGATCGCGTTCCCGCCGAACTACGGGAAGAGCGGGCGCTTCTACGTCTATTACACGGCCCGGAACGGGGACATCCGGGTCGACGAGTTCCGGCGCGGCTCGCCGACCAAGGCCATCCGCGGCTCGCGGCGCCCGGTGATCGAGGTCCCCCACGCGATCAACTCGAACCACAACGGCGGCCAGCTCCAGTTCCTCGGCAACCTGCTCTACCTGGGGACCGGCGACGGCGGCTCCGGGGGCGATCCGCCGAACAACGCCCAGAACCGGGAGAGCCTGCTCGGCAAGCTGCTGCGGATCGACCCGCGGCCGTCGAGAGGTCGGGCCTACTCGGTCCCCGCCTCGAACCCGTTCGTGGGCCGCCCCGGCAGGGACGAGATCTACAGCTACGGCCTCCGCAACCCGTTCCGCTTCTCGTTCGACACGGTCAGCGCCGGGGCGCCGCGGATCGCTATCGGCGACGTCGGCGAGGGCCGCTTCGAGGAGATCGACTACACGACGGTCGCGGCGGCGGCGGGTGCCAACTTCGGCTGGGACGCCTTCGAGGGCAACGCTCCATACGAAGACGAGAACAGCGGCACCCGCGACCCCGGCGGCACCGTGAAGCCGATCCTCGCCTTCTCCCACGACCGCGGCGGCAGCTGCTCGGTGACCGGCGGCTACGTCGTCGCCGACCGCAGGCTGCGCTCCCTCTACAAGCGCTACGTCTACGCCGACTTCTGCGAGGGCAAGCTGCGGAGCCTGGTGCCGGCTCTCGGCGGGGCGCGGGACGACCGGCCGATTGGGCTCTCGGTTCCCAGCCCGTCCTCGTTCGGCGAAGACGAGCGCGGCCGGCTCTACGTCGCCTCCCTGGATGGCCCCGTCTTCCGCCTCGTTCCCCGCTGAGCGGCTAGAGTTGGCTGACCAGCCAAACGCCAAGAGGGGACCCAAGGTGGAGAGCGGAACTGCGGCACAGAGCGCCACGTCAACCGATGCGCCGAACGGATCGAACGGCTCCGTCACAGCGGACCGGATCGAGGTCCTGAACCCGGCGACCGGCGAGCTGGTCGAGACGATCGGGGTCGACACGCCGGAGGCAATCGCCACCACCGTCGCCCGCATCCGCGCCAATCAGGCCGAGTGGGAGGCACTCGGGATCGAGGGGCGCTACCACTGGCTCGGGAAGCTTCGCGACTGGATGCTCGACAACGTCGACCAGATCTCCGACACGGTCCAGGCCGAAACGGGCAAGGTTCGCGGCGACATCTCGACCGAACTCTTCTACGTCACCGACCTGATCAACTTCTACGGGAAGAGCGCGGCGAAGTACATCGGCGAGGAGTCTGTGCGGCCCCACTCGCCACTCCTCGCCTCGAAGAAGCTCGTGATCCAGTACCGCCCGCAACCGGTGGTCGGCGTGATCAGCCCCTGGAACTTCCCGCTGGCGATGGCGCTCGGCGACTCGATCCCGGCCCTCCAGGCCGGAGCTGCCGTGGTCGTCAAGCCCTCCGAGTTCACCCCGCTGAGCCTGATCGAAGTGATCGAGGCCTGGAAGCAGGCGGTCGGCGCTCCCGACGTCTTCGACTACGTGCTCGGCACCGGCGAGGTCGGTAGCACGATGATCGACCACGTCGACTACGTCCAGTTCACCGGCTCCGACCGCACCGGGCGCAAGGTCATGGGGCGGGCGGCCGAGACGCTGACACCGGTCAGCCTCGAGCTCGGTGGCAAGGACCCGATGATCGTCCTCTCCGATGCCGACCTCGACCGCGCCGCGAACGCCGCTGCGTGGGGCGGGATGTACAACTCGGGCCAGGTCTGTCTCTCGGTCGAGCGCATCTACGTCGAGGAGCCGGTCTACGACGAGTTCCTGGCCAAGCTGACCAAGGAGGTCGGCGGACTCCGCCAGGGCCCCGACGGCCGCAAGCCCGCAAGCGACGTCGGCGCGATGACCTCCCCGAACCAGACCGCGATCGTCGAGAGCCAGGTCGACGACGCGCTCGCCAACGGCGCCCGGGCGCTGACCGGCGGCAAGAAGGTCGACGGGCCCGGCGATTACTTCGAGCCGACCGTGCTGGTCGACGTCGACCACTCGATGAAGGTGATGCGCGACGAGACCTTCGGCCCGGTCGTCGGTGTGATGAAGGTCCGCGACTCGGAGGAGGCCCTGAGGCTGGCCAACGACACCCGCTACGGCCTCGCCGCCTCCGTCTTCGGCGAGAAGCAGCGCGCCGAGACGGTGGCCCGCCGAATCGAGGCCGGCTCGGTCAACGTCAACGACGTGATCTCCAACATGGCCGCGATGGCCGTCCCGATGGGCGGCTGGAAGCAGTCCGGGATCGGCTACCGCCACGGCGAGTACGGGATCAAGAAGTACTGCCGGGCCGAGTCGATCATCGTCACCCGCTTCAGCGGCAAGCGCGAACCGACTTGGTACCCGTACACCAGGGCTCGCCGTGGGCTGGTCGATCGCATCGGCAAGGCTTTCAACGCCCGGGACCTGAAACGCCGCCTCGGGCGAAAACGCGGCTAGAAGCGCCTGCGGGGCCCCGCGCAGGGCTTCGCTACATTTATACGAACCATCTAGAGCGGTCGAGGGGCCCGGCCCGCCGACGCCGCAGCAACCGGCCGAGATCTCCGGATCGAGGTGAGGTGCTACCGCCGGATTCGATGGAAGAGGTGAAAGGCTTCAGCGATGGCAGACCGTGACTACCTAGCAGCAATCCGCGAACGCGTCGTCGTCTTCGACGGCGGTATGGGCGCAACCCTCGAGCAGTTCGACCTCACCCAGGAGGACTACGGGGGCCTCGAGGGCAAATGCCACGAGGCGCTCGTCCTCAACCGGCCCGACGTGATCGAGGGCGTCCACTCGTCGATGCTCGAGGCCGGCGCCGAGGTCGTCGAGACCGACAGCTTCCAGGGATCGCGCCTGAAGCTCGAGGAGTGGGGACTCGCGGAGCACACCCTCGAGATCAACGTCAAGGCCGCCGAGATCGCCCGCAAGGCGGCCGGCGACGATCGCTTCGTCGCCGGCTCGATCGGTCCCACCGGGTTCCTGCCCGCCTCCACCGACCCGACCCTCGGCGACATCTCCTTCGGCCGCCTGGTCGAGGTCTTCGCCGAGCAGGCCCGCGGCCTGGTCGAAGGTGGTGCCGACCTGATCATCATCGAGACCGCCCAGGACATCCTCGAGGTCAAGGCCTCGATCTTCGGGGCCCGCCAGGCCTTCGCCGAGACCGGACGGGCGCTGCCGATCCAGACCAGCGTCTCGCTGCTGCCCAACGGCGGCAAGATGCTGCTCGGCACCGACATCCAGGCGGTGCTGACGACGCTGACGGCACTCGACGTCGACGTGATCGGGCTCAACTGCTCGACCGGCCCCGAGGACATGCGCGACGCGATCCGCTTCCTCGGCGAGGCCAGTCCACTGCCTGTCCACTGCATCCCCAATGCCGGCCTGCCACTGCAGGGCCCGGACGGAGAGACGATCTTCCCCGAAGAGCCGGGACCGCTGGCGGCGACGCTGGGCGAGTTCGTCGAGCGCTACGCCGTCGGCATCGTCGGCGGCTGCTGCGGGACCACGCCCGAGCACATCGGCGCCATCCGCGAGCGGGTCGACGGCCTCGTCCCCGGCGAGCGGCCCGCGCCCGGCCAGATCGAGGTCTCCTCGATGATGACCTCCACCCCGCTGGTGCAGGAGCCGCGCCCGACCCTGGTAGGCGAGCGGGTCAACTCGCAGGGCTCGAAAAAGGCCAAGGAGCTGCTGCTGGCCGACGACTACGACGGCCTCGTCCAGGTCGCCGAAGACCAGGTCGAAGGCGGCGCCCACCTGCTCGACGTCTGCGTGGCGCTGACCGAGCGCCAGGACGAGGACGATCAGATGAGCGCCGTCGTCAAGCGGGTCTCGCTGACCCAGCCGTCGCCGATCCAGGTCGACTCGACCGAGCCCGAGGTCATCAAGGCCGCGCTCGAGACGATCCCGGGCAGGGCGATCGTCAACTCGATCAACCTCGAGGCCGGCCGCGACAAGGCCGACACCGTGATCCCGCTGGCCAAGGAACACGGCGCGGCGCTGATCGCGCTGACGATCGACGAGGTCGGGATGGCGAAGACCGCCGATCGCAAGGTCGAGATCGCCGAACGGATCCGCGAGATCGCCTGCGAGGAGCACGGCCTCGAGCCCGAGGCGCTGATCTTCGACCTGCTCACCTTCACCCTGACCACCGGCGACGAGGAGTGGCGTCCCTCCGCCGTCGAGACGATCGAGGGCATCCGCCGCGTCAAGGCGGAGATCCCCGGCGTGAAGACGTCGCTCGGGGTCTCCAACGTCTCATTCGGGGTCTCGCCACGGCCGCGCGCCGTCCTCAACTCGGTCTTCCTCCACCACTGCGTCGAGGCCGGGCTCGACCTGGCGATGGTCAACCCGAACCACATCACCCCCTACAGCGAGATCTCCGACGAGGAGCGCGGGCTGACCGACGATCTCGTCTTCAACCGCCGCGAGGATGCCCTCGAGCGCTTCATCTCCCACTTCGAGTCGAAGGGCGAGGAGGAGGAAGCCGCCGGGGCGGCCGACCCGACCGAGGGGATGGAGCCGGAGGAGGCCCTGCACTGGCACATCCTGCGCCGCAAGAAGGACGGGGTCGAGGACTGGATCGACCGCTCGAACGAGAAAATCGGGGCAGTCCCCACCTTGAACGAGGTGCTGTTGCCGGCGATGAAAGAGGTCGGCGACAAATTCGGCGCCGGCGAATTGATCCTGCCCTTCGTCCTGCAGTCGGCCGAAGTGATGAAGCGCGCCGTCGCACAGCTGGAGAACTACCTCGACCGGATCGACGGGCACACCAAGGGCAAGGTGGTGATCGCGACGGTCTTCGGCGATGTCCACGACATCGGCAAGTCGCTCGTCAACACGATCCTGACCAACAACGGCTACACCGTGATCGACCTCGGCAAGCAGGTCCCGATCGACACGATCATCGAGGCCGCGGTCGAGAACGAGGCCGACGCGATCGGCCTCTCGGCGCTGCTCGTCTCGACCTCCAAGCAGATGCCGATCTGCATCCAGGAGCTACATCAGCGGGGCCTCGGGTTCCCGGTGCTGATCGGCGGCGCCGCGATCAACCGCGACTTCGGACGCCGCACGCTCTACCCGCACGGACGCAAATCCGACGACGTCTACGAGCCCGGCGTCTTCTATTGCAAGGACGCCTTCCAGGGGCTCGACACGATGGACGCGCTGGTCGACGAAGAGGCCCGCGCGGCCCTGGTCGAGCGCATCCAGGGCGAGGCCAAGGACCTGCGCGAGAAGCCCGTCGTCGTCGACGACTCGCCGCCGACGACCGACGACAGCGTGCGCTCCGGCGCCCGCACCGACAACGAGATCCCGGCTGCGCCCTACCTCGGCGTGCGCGAGGTCGACGTCGACTTCGACGAGGTCTACCCCTACCTCGATCGCCACGTCCTCTTCAAGCTCCACTGGGGCGGCAAAGGCGTCAAGGGCGAGGCCTGGCGCGAACTGGTCGAGGGCAACGACGAGGACGAGGGCTTCGCTCCCCGCCTCGAGCGGATGTGGCGCGAGCAGGACTACCTCCAGCCCCGGGCCAGGCTCGGGTACTTCCCCGCCAACGCCGACGGCAACGAGCTCGTCGTCTTCGACCCCGCGGACCCCGAGCGCGAGATCGAGCGGCTCGTCTTCCCGCGCCAGCCCAAGCACGACCGGATCTGCCTGGCCGACTTCTTCCGCCCTCTCGACTCCGGCGAGCGCGACGTGGTCGCCCTCCAGGGCGTCACCGTCGGCCCCGAGGTCACCGAGCTGATCGAGAAGCTCGAGGCCGACGGCGAGTTCGCCGAGCAGCTCTACGTCCACGGGCTCGGCGTCCAATCGGCCGAGGGCCTGGCCGAGTGGCTGCACTCGAAAGCGCGACGCGACCTCGGCATCGGGCTCGACCGGGGTCGGCGCTACTCGTGGGGCTACCCCGCCTGCCCGGACCAGTCCGAGCACGAGAAAGTCTGGCGCCTGCTCGGCCTCGAAGAGATCGGGATGACCCTCTCGGACGGCTACGCGGTGATGCCCGAGCAGTCGACGGTGGCGATCATTGCCCACCACCCGCAGGCGGTCTACTTCGGCATGAAGTCCGGGTTCATCCCCGAGGAAGGGGCGCCCGACGAATTGATCGCCGGGACCGACCGGGGCGGCACCCTGCCGCCCGAGTCGGAGGTGCCCGAGGAGGGCTCCGGCGAGGACGCGGCGGCCGCCGAGATGGCGACCGACTCGACCGGCTGAGCCGAGGGCACCGCCCGCCGCGAGAGGCTGACCGGCAGCAGGCGGGCCGAGGCCGAGGCCGAAATCCCGACGACGACCTCACCCAGTGGGGTCGGCGCAGCGGTCGTGATCGATCCTGGCTCCATCGCGGGCAAATCTCCTTGGTCGCAGGCGATTCGGCCCGGCCGTTCGGGGCCGAGCCGGCAGTTGAGCCATCTCCGCCCGATGCGGAGACCTCTGACTTTGCGCCCCCGCCTCGCGACGGGTTTGCCCGGTGCTTATGGGGAAGGCTCGGATCGACCGCCGCAAGGGGCTTCTGAGATCCCTAGAACAGATGGCTAGGCAATAGTGGGTAGGACGGGACTGGCTAGAAGGTCTCGCGGGCGGCGCTACGCGGTGGCGGCTTCGGCTCGAGCCGCACCGGCGAGGCCGACAGGGCCTGGACCCGCAGGTCGCTCCAGGTGAGCCCCTCCCGCACCAGCGAGGGGAGGCCCAAGACGACGGCGGTCGCGATCTCGATCGCCTGGAGGACGACACCGTAGGCGAGGGCGTGGGCCTCGGTGATGCCCCAACCGGTGGTCAGGACGCTGACCACCGCCCACTGGAAGATCCCGATGTTCGAGGGCGTCACCGGAACGACGGCGGTCACGTTGACCGCGAAGAGGACCGCGGCGGCGGCCCCGATGCCCGCCTTGCCGTCGAGCCCGAGGGCGTAGAGCAGCGCCCAGCAAGAGGCGAGCTGGATCGCCCAGGCGCCGAGCTGGGCGGAAGAGGCGAGCAGGCCCTGGCGCGGGTTGCGGAAAACGGTGAGCCCGGCCCGCACCTGGAGCAGTGCCCTGTGCAGGGCGGCGCCGACTCTGGCCAGCCGCCCGCTGCCGCTACGGCGGGTGAGCGCCGGCGCGATCAGCAGCATCATGAGCACGACCAGCGGCACGAAGCTGAAGGCGAAGATTTTCTGCGTGCTCGAGGCGAAGAGGTCGGTCGTCGAGACGATGATCACCCCGAGCAGCGCCAGGGCAAGGATGTTGAGCAGGGTCTGGGAGGCGAGGGTGCCGACGATCACCGGGAACGTCTCCCGCATCCTCCCGGTGCGCCGCGAGAGCGACATCGCGCGGGCGGGCTCCCCCAGCCTCGCCGGCAGGGTCGCCGACATCAGCACTCCGATCATCGTCGCTGAGGTGACGTCGCGCCGTCGCACCGGGCGGTTCGGCAGCGCCGCCTTCACGATCCAGTACCAGGACGCGGCACGAAAGAAGAGCGAGGAGACCATCAGGGCTGAGGCGATCACGATCCAGGTGACGTCGGAGCGGACGATGCTGTGGACGACGTTGTCGACGCCGATCTTGCGGGCGGCGAGGACGGTGAGGACGATGCCGAGGACGGCGGCGATGCCGAGGCCGGCACGGCGCGCCACCCGGCGCCGGCGGCTGCCGCTCCGGGCCAGCGGCGGGTCGAGCGAGGGAAGCTTCTGCGGGGGGATGGGCGGGTCGCCGTCGGCCGGCCGATAGCCGAACCAGTGCCCCAATCTTTCGGCCTTCGTGACCGGAGCGGGGACCTCGATCGCGCGCTCGTACACCTCGGTGACCCGGTCGGCGACGCGGGGCCAGGCGTAGCGCTCGGCGCTGACCCGCGCCGACTCGCCCATCTCCCGCAGGCGCTCGGGCTCGTGGTACGAGCGCTGGAGCTCCTCGGCCAGCCGCTGGGGGTCGCCGGGCGGGACGAGAATGCCGTCGACGCCGTCGGTGACGACGTCGTTGTAGCCGGCGATCGCGGAGGCGATCACCGGCGTCCCCGCCGCGAAGGCCTCGGTCAGGACCATCCCGAAGCTCTCCCCGGAGAGCGAGGGGGCGCAGAGCAGGTCGGACTCGTTCAGGCTGCTCCAGAGCAGGTCCCCTGAGACTCGGCCGTGGACGTCGATGTGCTCCATCGTGTCGGGGTCGGCGAGGTAGCGGGAGACCTCCTCGCGGTCGGCGCCGATCACGGTCAATCGGCAGGGCACGTGCTCGGCCAGGGCGCCGAAGGCGCTGAGCAGGATCGGCAGTCCCTTTCGCTCCTCCGCTCGGCCGACGAACAGCACCCGGAGCTTCTCGGATGCGGGCTTCGGCCCTTTCGGGGCGGCGGCGATGTCGACGCCGTTGGGGATGACCTCGTAGCGACCCCCGTACCAGCGCCGGCCGGTCCAGGCGGCGGCCTCCGAAACCGCGATCCGTGCCGAGAGCCGGTTGAAGACACGGCGGGCCCCGAGCGCGTTGCCGATGTGGTTGGAGAGGGCCTTGGTCGAGTAGGCGTGGAAGGTGCCGACCGCCGGGACCTCGGTGCCGAGCGCGGCGTTCCAGCCGACCAGCGGCACGACCGGCTCGTGGATGTGGACGATGTCGTAGCTGTCGCGACCGAGCTCCCGGCGCGGCTTGATCACGCCGTTGGTCGGCGACGCGGAGAGATTGGAGACCGCGCCGTTGGCGTTGAAGCCGATCGTCCTGCCCAGGGGGATCAGGTAGTCCGGGCGCTCGCGCGGCTCCGCCGCGGCGCGGTGCGCGATGCGGCTGAGGCGATCGGGCGGGTCGAACGGAGCGAGCACGCGGACATCGTGGCCACGACCGAGGAACTCCTCGGCGAGAGCCTCCACGTGCCGATTCACGCCGCCCTGATACGTCCAGGAATATGGCGAGACTAGGGCGATTCGCACGAAACGCTAAGGGTAACGACCAGAAGTGTCGGTTATCGGGCGGCCCAGGCGTAGCCGAGGAAGACCAGGAGGTAGGCGCTGCCGATCTCGAGGAGCAGGGCGCCGGAGTCGTTGGCGAGGGTGCCGGCGACGGTCGCGACCAGGGCGCCGGCAAGCCCGGCACGGGCCGACGGCCGCGGCACCAGCCAGGCCGCGATCCTCTCGCGCCAGACGAAGGCGAGGACCGCGACGGCGATGATCAGCGGCAGGAAGACGAAGACGATCGGCCTCGAGAAGCTGTGGGCCGAGAGCTGCAGGCGCCGCTGGGCGACGTCCGCCAGGTCCCCGAGGCCGCCGGCGTCGAGCACCGAGCGGGTGAGGTGGGCGTCGGCGCCGCTGAAGAGGTCGATCAGGGCCAGGGTCCCGACTGCGAGGATCGGCGTGGCGACGATCAGCAGCGCCGTCCTCCTCGAGCTCGCCGCCAGAACCGCCGCCGCGACCGCGGCACCGAGCGGGAAGACGATCGCCGCTCCGACGTCGGCCCCGAAGCGGCCGGCGGCGAATACGAAGGCCGCGAGGAGGCCGACCGTGAGGAATACGGCGGCGGCGGGGCGTGGCGCGAGCGAGGGTCGGAAGCCGGTCAGGGCCGCCCCGGTCCCGGCGACGACGAGGACCGCGAGCAGCGCCTCGAGCTCGTTGCCGATCCCGTAGAAGCGGACCCCGAGGCCCGGGTTGGGCCCGAGCAGGGAGAGCGAGGTGAGCGGCGAGCCGGCGATCATGTCGACGGCGTAGGCGAGGACGGTGGCGGCGCTCGCCACCCCCAGCGCCCGGTACCCGCCCAGCGCCGCCAGGGTCGCCGCCGCAAGCAGCGGGGCGCCGAGGATCACCAGCAGCTGTTCGAACCCGGTGCTCGACTCCAGCGCCGCTCCGAGCAGCAGCATCAGCGGCAGGTAGACGATCGCCAGGCCAGCCAGACGCACCGCGGGCCGGGCCAGGCGTTCGCCGCCGAGCACGGACGCCAGGGCGAGGGCAACGATCCAGGCGAGCAGGGCGAAGCCGATCACCGGCCCGCGTCGGTCCGGGATCGCCGCCATGCGATCGCCGAGCGACTCGATCGAGGCCGCGTCGACCGCTCCCTCGGCGCCGATCGGGCGTCCCGACATCTCCGACGGGACCGCGACCCCGAGCCGCTCGAGGACTGTCGGCGCGACGTCGGTCGAGAGCACGTAGCCGTCGAGGCGGGTGCTGTCCGAGGTCAGGTCGCCTTCGAACCCGCGGCCGGCGATTCCGATCGCGAGGGCGCGACCCTCGTCGGGCGGCGGCCGCTCGATCGCAACCAGGAGGTCGTCTCCGTGCAGGTTCCGCACCAACGCGGGCAGCCGCCGGGGATTCACATTTCGAACTTCGAAGGTCGGAGCGGGGTCCGGGTGGGGGGCTCCGCTTAACTTTTCCGGAGATACCGCCCCCGCTGGCGCCTCAGGCCGAGGGGCCGAAAAAGTACAAGACGCTCCGCCCCCCACCCGGACCCCGATGCCGGCCGCTCGGAGCTCCGATTGGAGGATTCCCGGGACGATGTCGGCGGGAGCGGAATCTGCACGGGACAGGACAGCGGGCCAGGCCTCGCAGTCGGGTCCCAGGGGATGGAGCTGGGTGTCGTAGAGGGAGTCGAAGACGCGGTTCCCCTGGGTGATGTCGAGGTAGGTCTGCGCCGGCGGCACCGAGCCGAGGCCGGCGGACATCAGGCCCGGCGCGAGACCACGGTCGGCGAGCTCGGCGACCGTGGTTCCCCCGGGCACGAAAACCAGGTCGACATCGGCGCGCGCCATCCCAGGCCAGAGGAGGACGGCCGCTATCGTGATCGCGATGGCCGACCGCACGTTTGCCAAGTTCACGTTCTTCAAGATCGATCCCGCCTGGCGGCGTCAGCCTGCCGAGCAGCGCGCGGAGGACAAGCGCGAGTTCCTCGCGGCCTGTGAGGACTTCGCCCTCGACCGCTCGCTGCGCGCCTACTCAACCATAGGAACGCGGGGCGACGTCGACCTGGTCCTCCTCACCCAAAGCCCGAACCTCGACGATCTCCACACCTTCCACGTCGTCCTCGGCCAGAGCGGGCTCGCAAAGTGGGCCGAGACCCCCCACTCGTTCCTCTCGCTGACCAAACGCTCCCCCTACTCGAAAGAGGAGGCGCGTCCGGAGATCTGCGTCTCGGAGCGCAAGTACCTCTTTCTCTACCCGATGGTCAAGCAGCGGCGCTGGTACGGGCTTCCGGACGAGGAGCGCGGGCGGATCATGAAAAGCCACATCGAGGTCGGCCGCCGCTACCCCGAGATCTCGATCAACACCTCCTACTCGTTCGGGCTCGACGACCAGGAGTTCGTAGTCGCCTTCGAGGGCGACGACCCCGGCGAATTCCTCGACCTCGTGCAGGAGCTGCGCCCGACCGAGTCGAGCGCGTTCACGGAGCGCGAGACGCCGATCTTCACCTGCGTCGCGATGTCGGTCCGAAGGGCCCTCGACGCCCTCGACGGCACCGCCGTCGTCGCCGCGGCGAATTAGCCGCTCTGGGCTGAGATCACACACCGGACGCGCCGGTTTCCCTATTCTTCCCGGCTCGCCGCATACCCGACCCTCACACCCGGAATAGAGATGACAGCCCAGATCGGAACCGAAGAGAACCCGCTCCGCGTCGCCATCGTCGGCGCCGGACCGTCCGGCTTCTACGCAGCCGAGCACATCCTCAAAGACGAGGACACCCACGCCCAGGTCGACCTCTTCGACCGCCTCCCCACCCCGTTCGGGCTCGTCCGCGGCGGCGTCGCGCCGGACCACCCGAAGATCAAGTCGGTTACCCGCGTCTACGAAAAAACGGCTGCCCGCGAGGGATTCCGGTTCTTCGGCAACGTCAAGGTCGGCCACGACATCGAGGTCCAGGACCTCGAGCGGCTATACCACGCGATCGTCTTCACGGTCGGTTGCGAGACCGACCGCCAGCTCGGGATCGAGGGGGAAGAGCTGGTCGGCAGCCATGCTGCGACCGCCTTCGTCGGCTGGTACAACGCCCACCCCGACTACGCCGACGACGGGTGGGACCTCGCCTGCGAGCGCGCCATCGTGATCGGCAACGGCAACGTCGCCATGGACGTAGCGCGGATGCTGGCACTGACCGACCACGAGCTGCGCCAGACCGACACCGCCGACCACGCGATCGAGATGCTCGACCGCAGCGAGGTCCGCGAGATCGTCGTCCTCGGCCGCCGCGGGCCGGTCCAGGCCGCGTTCACCAACCCCGAGATCAAGGAGCTCGGCGAGCTCGAGGACGCCGACGTGATCGTCGACCCCGCCGACGTCGAGCTCGACCCCGCCAGCGAGGCCTTCCTCGCCTCCGACGAGGTCGACAAGACCACACGGGTCAACGTCGAGACCCTGCGCGAGTTCGCCTCCCGCGAGCCGACCGGCAAGCGCAAGCGCGTCGTCCTGCGCTTCCTCGCCTCCCCGGTCGAGATCAAGGGCGACGGCAAGGTCGAGAAGATCGTGATCGGCCGCAACGAGCTGGTCGAGGAGGGCGGCAGCCTGCGCGCCAAGGACACCGGCGAGCGCGAAGAGCTCGAGTGCGGGCTGATCCTGCGCTCGGTCGGCTACACCGGTATCCCGATCGAGGGAGTCCCCTTCGACGAAAGCCGCGGCCTGATCCTCAACGACGGCGGCCGCGTTCTCGACTCCCATGACTCCGGCCACAAGGTCGGTCACTACACCGCGGGATGGATCAAGCGCGGCCCGTCCGGCGTCATCGGCACGAACAAGAAAGACGCCCTGGAGACCGTCCAGCACCTGCTCGCCGACGTCGGCTCGCAGACCTTGCTCGCCCCCGAGAGCCCCGATCCCATCGCGGTCGAGGAGCTGCTCTCCGAGCGCGGCGTGCGCTTCGTCAGCTTCGAGGACTGGCAGGCGATCGACCAGGCCGAGGTCGGCCGCGGCGAGCCGCACGGTCGCCCCCGGGTCAAGTTCGTCCGCGTCGAGGAGATGCTCGACGCTATCGGCGCGAAGATCTCCGGCTAGCGCCGAGCGCGTTCGCAGACAAAAAGTTACACTTCTGTCCGCCATTCGTGCACTCGACCTTCGTACGGTTGGCGCATGGAGATGGCCCGCGCCACCTGGACCGACACCCGCCTCGACGACTTCGCCACCAGCATCGACCGGCGATTCGACGAGGTCGACCGGCGATTCGACGATTCGGATCGTCGGCTCGACGAGACGAGAGAGCAAATGGCGAGCGACTTCCAACGGGTCGACTCGGACCTCCGTGAAATCAGGGGCGAGCTCGCCGGCATCAGGCGCTCGATCCTGCAGGCGGGCGGAGCCCTTTTCGCCTCCCAGATGACCCTCACCGCGGCGATCATCGGGATGGTCGCAGTGCTCGCCTGAAGGGGAGCACCGACACTCAGGACAAGACACGCCGCAGAAACTCGACCTGGTCGTCGAGCATGCGGTCGAAGGCGCCGCCCTGGAACGGTGCGAAGTGCCCGCCGGGGTAAGTGCGGAGCTCGCCACGGGGCGCGCGCTCGGCGGCACGCATGGCGAGGTCCGGTGGGTTGACGTCGTCGTCCTCGAAGACGCAGTAGAGGACCGGCGCCTCGATGCGGCGGACCTTGCGGGTGAGCCGGTACGGGGGCACCAGCGCGGCGCGGGCGCAGGCCTCGTTGCGGAAAGACGATCCCGGCGGGGTGATCGCCGCGTAGCCGGGCTCCGAGTCGGGGCTGTTGAGGACGCCGATCGTTCCCGGCGGCCCGGTGGCCGGCACCAGGTGGGGCGACGCTCCTCGCAGAGCGCGCGCGGCATCGCGGGCGCCGGCCGCCGCCAGTCGCGCCGCGTGGCGTGGACCGCCCATGTGGACGAGGCTGCTGAGACCGCTGACCAGAGGCGCGACGCAGACGAGGGCGCCGACGCCGTCGAGCCCGTCGGCGGCCAGTGCCTGGACATGGCCGGTGCCGAGCGAAAAGGCCCAGAGCGCGATCCGGTCGGAGTCGACGCCCTCGACTCCCTGAAGGCATCCGAGCGCACTCGTCCAATCCCGGCGTTGTCGGGCGGCGCTCATCAGCGACCGGGGCTCGCCGGGGCTCTCACCCCAATGCCGATAGTCGAACGCGAGCGCGGTGAAGCCCGCCTCGCCGAGGCGCTCGCCCACGGCGTCGAGGCCCTGGTCCCGGACACAGGCGAAGCCGGAGCCGATCACGACCCCGGGCGCGGCTCCGGCTGCCGCCGGCCGGAACAGCCGGCCGACGCACTCGCCGTCGCCGGAACTGAAGCGGATCTTCTCCCCGGGCATCGGCCGATCCTAGTTCCGCCCCTCCCCACCTCGTAGACTCCCCCGCCGATGGCGGACCTGGCGGAGCTCAAGTCGATGATCGAGGCGGCGCTTCCGGGCGCCGAGGTCGAGGTGCTCGACGAAACCGGCGCCGGCGACCACCTGCGGGCCAACGTCACCGCCGCCCAGTTCGAGGGCAAGAGCCGAATCGACCAGCACCGGATGGTCAAGGCAGCGGTCAAGGAGCGCTTCGACGACGGGCAGATCCACGCCCTCTCGGTCAAGACCGAGATCCCGAACTAGCTAGTCTTCACGAATGCCAGCCGACCCCGAGTTGAAGAGCAAGGTCGAGGAGCTGATCGGCGCCAACCCGATCCTCCTCTTCATGAAAGGGACCCCGGAGATGCCGCGCTGCGGATTCTCGATGCGGGTCGTCCAAGTCCTCGACCAGATGGACGTCGAGTACGGGGCGATCGACGTGCTCCCGGCGCTGCAGCCGCTGCGCGAGGTCACCACGGAGATATCCGACTGGCAGACCTTCCCCCAGCTCTACGCCAACGGCGAGCTCGTCGGTGGCGCCGACATCGTCGAGGAGATGTTCGAGTCGGGCGAGCTGGCCGAGGCCCTCGGCGTCGAGCAGCCCGAGGCCGCGGCGGCGCCGGCCGCGCCGCCATCGGCGAACGGCGACGCACAGCAGTCGCCCCCGCTGCAGATCGAATAGCGCCCCCAGACGCCGGCGAAGCAAGTAGTTCGAGGATGAAGGAGCGTTGCGTGCACTGCACGCAAGCAACTGAAGACGTTGAAATACGCCGCCTAGACGGCGGCTGCCGTGTCCTCGTCTTTGACCTGGAAGGAAGAGCCGCAACCGCAGGCGGCGACGACGTTCGGGTTGTTGACCTGGAACCCGGCGCCCTGGAGGCCTTCGATGTAGTCGACCTCCGAGCCGAACACGAACTGCATGCTCACCTTGTCGACGATCACCGAGACGCCGTCGACCTCGAAGACGTTGTCGTCGTCCTTGACCTGGTCGAAGGCGAGCGCGTACTGGAAGCCGGAGCAACCGCCACCGCGGACGGCGACCCTCAGGGCCTGCCCCTCGGCGTCGGTCTGGCCCTCGAGAAGCTCGCCGATCTTGGCGGCGGCCTTGTCGCTGAGGGTGATCGCCTCTGTCTGAGTCTCCGTCACTTCACAAAGTGTAGCGAGCGGTCTCATAGAATCTCGTAACTTGGTTTCCCGAGCCCCAACCGCGGTCGTCTGCGACACCACGGCGTACCTGCCTGACGAGCTCATCGCCGAACGCGGCATCGAGCGGATCAGCCTCTACGTCGCGGTCGACGACCGGCAGGAGGCCGAGAGCGAGGTCCACGACTTCGCCGACTTTTACGAACGGCTGCGTGCCTCCAAGGGGGGCGCGACGACCTCACAGCCGTCGATCGGCGACTTCATCGACACCTACGGCCCGATCCTCGACCAGGGGCGCGAGATCGTCTCGCTCCACATCTCGGCGGGGATCTCCGGCACCTTCGAGGCCGCCAACCAGGCCAAGGACCGACTCGCCGAGGAAGGCCGGGGAGGCGAGCGGATCCAGATCTTCGACTCCCGCTCGGCCGCCGGCGGCCTCGGGCTCTGCGTGCTCGCCGCCGCGGCCGCGGCGGCCTCGGGAGGCGACGGCGAGAACGTCCTCGCGCGGGCCGAGAAGTGTCGCGAGGAGTTGGAGATGTGGTTCGCGATCGACACCCTCGAGTACCTGCGGCGCGGCGGGCGCATCGGCGGCGCCCGCGCCTGGATCGGATCGGCTCTCAAGATCAAGCCGATCCTCACCCTCGAAGAGGAGATAACCCCGGTGGAGCGGGTGAGGACACGGGCTCGCTCGATCGAGCGGCTCCGCGACTACGCTCGCAGGCGCCACGAGGACGGCTACGACGCCTGGGTCGTCCAGCACATCCAGGACTTCGAGACCGCCGACGCCCTGGTCGAGGACGGGCGTGAGATCTTCGGCTGCGAGCCGACTTTCGTCTCGGAGATCGGCGCCGTGCTCGGCGCCCACGTCGGCCCCGGGTTGCTCGGGATCGGCAGCGTCTCGAAGTCGGTTCTCGAGTAGGGCGCTAGCGGCGGCGGCGCAGCGCGATCAGGCCGCCGATCGCGAAGCCGACCACGGCGGCGCCGATCGCGAGCTCGTTCTTGTGCTCGCGGACCTGACGGCGCCAGTCGGTCAGCTCGGTGACGCGCACCCGCAGCTGGTCGACCGAGGTGCCGAGCTGCCGGCGCTGGGCGTCGATGTCGGTGCGGATTTGCGCAGGCGTGCGCCCAGGAAGGCCGGTGGTGGCCGGACGCGCGGGGTCGGGCTGAGGCCGGGAACCGGCGTTCATGGTTTCGGCGGCGCGGTCGGGGCGGTCGCGGTCGGCTGCTCAGTCGGGGCCTGCGGCGTCTGCGCGAACCCGTCCTCTTCGCCCTGGATCGTCTCTTTGATCAGTTTCGCCTCTTCGATCGCCTGTTCGGGCATCGGCGGCGAGCCGGCCTGCAATGAGCGGTAGGCGAAGTAGCCGGCGCCGGCGGCGATCAGCAAGAAGACGGCGGCCTCGACGAAGAACCCGGCCCAGCTGTTGTCGAAGACCTCTTCGTTGAGGACCCAGGCGATTCCCTCCATCGCGAGGATCAGGGCGAGGAAGGCGAAGACCCCGGCGACGATCCCTACCACCGAGCCCTTGACCAGCTTGGTCACTTTCTCCGTGACCTCGGCCTTGGCGAGCTCGATCTCCTCGCGGATCAGGGTCGAGGTGCGTTCGGAAACGTCGAAGACGAGCTCGGTGACGGATTTTTTCGGATCGGGCTCGGGCATCTCGGCTACTCGGGTGGGTCCTCGTCGAACATCCGGCGCCAGAGGATCGCGGCCACTCTCGCTGCCAGAAGGCTCGCCAGCGCGGTGCTCGCGGTGAGCACCCCGCTCCAGACCAGCCGTTTGACTATCTCGTTGTCCATACCCGGTTTGCGACCTTACCTATCGGGGCTCGAGGCCGTCGCAGATCGTCGCGACCACAAGCTCCTTTGCCTGCTCGAAGTCCGTCGCGGAGGCCGGGATCACCTCGAAGATCCAGCCGGAGAGGAGCTGCTCGATCGCCCCGTAGAACGACATCGAGGCGAAGACCGGGTCGATGTCGCGGCGGAAGGCCCCCAGCTCCTGGCCGTCGGCGACGATCTTGGCGATCGAGTCGTAGGCGCGGCGGATCTCGGGCAGGTGGGTGCGCCCGAACGAGTTGGCGGCGCGGGTGACCTCGACGATGATCACCTTCATCAGCTCCGGTTCGTGCCGGTAGGAGTCGACGATGAAGGCGGCGACGGCGGACATCTTCTCGCGCGGGGTGTTCGAGCTCGCGTCGGCCTCGTCGATCGCCGCCAGGAGCAGCGACCAGCGCTCGGTGAAGAGCTCGTTCAGCACCTCGTCCTTCGATTTGAAGTAGTGGTAGACGAGGCCGTAGGCGACTTCCGCCTCGTCGGCGATGTCGGACACCCGGGTCGAGTGGAATCCCTGGCGCGCGAAGACCCTGACGGCGGCGTCGAGGATGTTGCGGCGCTTGTCGATCGGCGGTGCTTTCGCCATCAGGCCCTCGCCTCGGCGAGTTGCGGCCAAATGTAGGCGGCGGGCCGGCGGTTGGCCAGCGACGGCAGCGAGGCGCGGATCTCGTCCTGGCGACCGAGGTCGAGCTCGGCGGCGACGAACCCCTCCCCGGTCGGGAGGCAGGCAAGGACCGAGCCCCAGGGGTCGACGATCGAGGAGTGCCCGAAGGAGTCGTAGCTCGGCGCTGCCTCTCCGACCTGGTTCGGCGCCAGCACGAAGGCCTGGTTCTCGATCGCGCGGGCGCGGAGCAGCACCTCCCAGTGGTCGCGGCCGGTGACGCGCGTGAAAGCGGAGGGGACCGTGAAGAGACGGGCGCCACGGACGGCGAGGATTCGGAACAGCTCGGGGAAGCGAAGGTCGTAACAGACGGTCAGCCCGAGGCCGATCCCGTCGACCTCGGCGTCGGCGATCTCCTCGCCGGGCTGCTCGTGCTCCGACTCGCGGTACTCGACCCCGCCGACCTCGACGTCGAACATGTGGATCTTGCGGTAGACGGCGAGGTCTGCGCCGTCGGGCCCGATCAAAACCGAGGTGTTGAACGCATTCTCGCCGGTCGCCTCGGAGACGCTTCCGGCAAGAAGGTGGATCCCGAGCTCCGAGGCCCAGCCGCGGGCGGCGCTCAGGGTCGGGCCGTCGAGCGGCTCGGCGGCGGCCCGGAGGTCCTCGCCGGTGGCCAGCAAGCTCCACTTCTCGGGCAGCGCGACCAGCTCGGCGCCGTCGGCGGCGGCGGCCCGGACCTGGCGCTCGGCGGCCTCGACGTTATCGGCCTTCCGATCGCCTGAGTTCAGCTGTACGACCGCTGCGCGCAAGGAATCCCTCTCTCGTCCAAGACTGGTTGACTGACCAGTCAATCGGTTGGCCCAGTATAGGCGCCGGCCGATTGTCGGCCGCGCCCCGCAGAGGCTGGGCTCAGAGTCCCATGACCCGGGCGATGACGCGGTCCAACGCCCGGGTCGGGATCACGTGTCGCAGGCGTGCCTGGACCTTGGCGTCGAGGCCGACCAGGTAGCGGGTGCGAGGGCGGCGGCCTGCGAGAGCGTGCTCGATCGCCTTTGCGACCTTCTCCGGGGGGATGCCCCGCTCCGCGGTCTGTCTCACCACGTCCCTGTACTTGTCGATCGCGCGCCCATAGAGCTCGCGCTGGCGTGGTGAGCGCTCGCCGATCTCGTCGGCGTGACCGGTTCCCCGATCCCAGATCGGCGTGTCGATCGAGCCCGGCTCGACGATCGAGACCGACACCTCCCAGGGGGCGAGCTCGCGGCGGAAGATGTCCCCCACCGCCTCGATACCGAACTTGGCGGCGTGGTAGGCGCCGGTCATCGGGAACGCGATCAGGCCGCCGATCGAGCTGATGAAGACGATGCGCCCGCGCGCCTCGCGGATCGCGGGAAGGAACGCCTGGGTGACGGCGACCTGCCCGGTCAGGTTGACCTCGACCTGGCGCCGGAAGTCCTCGATCGGCATCGTCTCCAGCGGGCTCGGCAGCGCCAGGCCGGCATTGTTCACGAGGCCGTCGAGGCCGCCGCCGGTGCTCGCCGCGACCTGCCCGACCGCTGCCGCGATCTGCTCCGGGTCGGTGACGTCGACCATCACCGGCGACAGCGGCCCGGAAGCCTCGTCGCGCAGCGACTCGGCGTCCTCCTCCTTGCGCACGCCGGCGAACACCTGCCAGCCGTCGCGGTCGAGGCGGATCGCTGTGGCGCGGCCGATCCCGGTCGAGGCTCCGGTCACGAGCACTGAACGCATAGCCCGTAACCTAGACGGATCGTGACCGCTACACCCGGGAAGGACGACGCCGAGCGCAAGCAGGTCACAGTGCTGTTCGCGGACGTCAAGGGCTCGATGGACCTCGCCGAGCAGCACGACCCCGAGGAGTGGCGCAAGATCATGCAGCGCTTCTTCTCGATCCTCGCCGAGGGCGTCGAGCGCTTCGAGGGGACGGTCGACAAGTTCACCGGCGACGGGATCATGGCCGTCTTCGGCGCCCCGATCGCGCACGAGGACCACGCGCGGCGCGCTTGCTACGCGGCCCTGCAGATGCTCGACGACGTCTCCGGCTACGCGGCCGAGCTGCGGCGCGCGGAGGGCCTCAACTTCTCGGTCCGGATCGGGGTCAACTCCGGCGAGGTCGTCGCCGGAAAGATCGGCGCCGGCGGCGTCGAGGGCGACTACACGGCGATCGGCCACACGGTCGGCCTGGCGCAACGGATGGAGGCGCTGGCCGAGCCGGGCAAGGCCTACCTGACCGAGAGCGCCGCCGCTCTTGCCGAAGGCTTCGTCGAGCTCGATGACCTCGGCGAGTTCGAGATCAAGGGCGCGAGCCGACCGGTGCGCGTCTTTGAGCTGGCCGGCGTCGGCAGCGCCCGCTCGCGCCTCGACCTCTCGCGGGCCAGGGGCTTCTCACGCTTCGTCGGCAGGGCGGAGGAGATGAGCGCCTTCGAGGAGGCTCTTGCCCAGGCCGACGGGGGGCGCGGGTCCGCGGTGGCGGTCGTCGCCGGGCCCGGAACCGGGAAGAGCCGGCTCTGCCACGAGTTCGCCGAGCGCTGCCGGCAGGAAGAGATCGAGGTCTTCGAAGCGCAGGCGCAGGCACATGGCAAGGAGATCCCGTTCATGCCGGTCCTGCAGATGCTGCGGGCCTACTTCGGGATCGACGACGGCGACCCCGAACGGCTGGCCCGCGAGAAGATCGCCGGCCGGGCGCTGCTGCTCGACACCTCGCTGGCCGACTCGCTGCCGCTGATCTTCGACTTCCTCGGGGTCCCGGACCCCGACCGGCCCGCGCCGCAACTGAGCGCCGAGGCGCGCCGCCGGGCGCTCGGCGAGTTCGTCAGCCACCTCGTCAACTCCCCGGAGCGCAAGAAGGCGGTCGTCCTCGTGGTCGAGGACCTGCACTGGATCGACGACGGCAGCGCCTCGATGCTTGGCGAGCTCTTCATCACCCTCTGCGACTCCCCGACGATGCTGGTGGTCAACTACCGGCCCGAGTACGAGCCCGCCTGGCAGGAAGACGAGGTGAAGGTCCTCGAGCTGGGCCCGCTCAGCGAGGCGAACACCCGTGAGCTGCTGCGGGACCTGGCCGGCGAGGACCCTTCGCTCGACGGGCTCCCCGAGCTGGTCCACCAGCGCGCCCAGGGCAACCCGTTCTTCATCGAGGAGATCGTCCGCGAGTTGGCCGAGGCCGGCTACCTGGAGGGCGAACGGAGCGCCTACCGGCTGGCCCGCCCGGTCGAGGATGCCGGTGTCCCGCCCACCGTCCAGGCGATCCTCGCCGCCCGCATCGACCGGCTCAGCCCCGACGCCAAGCGCCTGCTGCAGGTCGCCTCGGTGGTCGGCAAGGAACTCGGCGCCGAGGCGCTGAGCGTCACCAGCGGCTTCGAGCAAGGTGAGCTCGACCCGGTCCTGGCCGAGCTGACCGGCGGCGGCTTCCTCTACGAAGCGGAGCTCTACCCGG
The DNA here is from genome assembly GCA_036524375.1 of Solirubrobacterales bacterium. GTDB lineage: Bacteria > Actinomycetota > Thermoleophilia > Solirubrobacterales > 70-9 > VRUE01. The sequence continues at coordinate 43,435 of DATDCK010000011.1, forward strand.
AGCGGATCCTCGCCTTCCAGCACCCGCTGACCCGTGAGGTCGCCTACTCGACCCAACTGGCCGAGCGTCGTGAGCAGACCCACGCCGCCGCCGCCCGGGCGATCGTCGAGCTCGAGCCCGAGCGCCAGGACGAGCTGGCGGCATTGATCGCCCAGCACATGGAGTCCGGCGGCGAGACCCTTGAAGCCGCGCGCTGGTCGGCGCGAGCCGCGTACTGGACCGGAAGCAGCCAGCCGGTCGAGGCGCTGCGCCTCTGGCAGGCGACCGCGAGGCTCGCCGACGAGCTGCCCGAGAACGAGGAGACGGCGGCGCTGCGAGTCATGTCGCGGCTCCAGCAGCTCGACTACGCCTGGCGACTTGGCATGGACGACGAGCAGGAACGGCAGCTGGCGGACGAGGCGCGCGAGATCGCCGAGCGAACCCGCAACCTGCCGGCCTTGGCGATGCTGAAGATGGCGACGGCGGCCCGGCCCGGCCTCGCCATCCATGTCGACGAGTGGATCGCTGCCGCCGACGAGGCATCTCGGATCGCCGACGAATCGGGCGACCTCCACCTGCGGGTGTCGATGCGCGCCGCGGGCGCCTACGCGCGGCTCTGCTCCGGCGCCTTCGACGGCTACGAGGCGATGCTCGACGAAGTCCTCGAGCTCTCGGGCGGCGACCCCGCGATCGGGGCGGGCGTCGTGATCGGCAACCCGGTCGCCTGGGCGCACATGGGCAAGGGGCTCGTGCGCAAAGAACGGGGCGAATTCGAGTCGGCCGCGACCGAGATCGATAGAGCCCTGAAGACGGCGCGGGAAGCGCACGACCCCGAGAGCGAGAGCTGGATCCTGGGCATGCAGGCGATGGTCCGCAATCTCCAGGGCGACTCCGAGGCGGGAGTCTCGCTCGCGCGGCGCGGCTACGAGGTCGCCGAGCGCCTCGGCGACGTCTTCTCTCGCAGCCTCGCGCTCTCGAACATGGCCTGGGCCGAGATGGAAGCCGGCGATCACGAGAGCGCCCTGGCCTCGATCGAGGAGGCGGATCGCCTTTACATGGGCGCGATGGGCGTCGGCGGCGAGATGGAGGGCTGGCGCGGCTCGATGCGGGCCGAAGCTCTGCGCGGGGTCGGCAGGCTCGAGGAGGCGCTCGAGGCAGCCGAACGGGCCAGCGAGGTCTGCCGCGAGCGCGGGATCGACTGGGGCGGGGTGTTGGCCCTGCAATCGACGGGCCGCACGAGGGCCGAGCTCGGCGACCTCGAGGGCGCCAACGAGGCGCTCGAAGGAGCGTCGGAGATTGCCGCGAAGATCGGCGCTACCGTGACCTTGGATCGGCTCGAGAACGACCGACGCGCCCTTGCCGCGGGCTCGCGATGAGCAGCGGTGAGGCGTCCCGGTTCTCCAGCGCCTTCGTCACCGGCGGCTCCGGCTTCATCGGCGGCGCCCTGATCCAGCGCCTCCGCGCCGACGGGACGAAGGTGCGGGCGCTGGCCCGCTCGGAGGCATCCGCGGACAAGGTCGAGGCGCTCGGCGCCGAGGCGGTGCGCGGGGACCTCGACGATCCGAGCTCGATGAGCGCCGGAGCCGCGGGCTGCGAGGTCGCCTTTCACCTGGCCGCGCACCTGGGCGAGTGGGGCAAAAGGGCCGACTTCGAGCGCGGCAACGTCGTCGGAACCGAAAACACGCTTGCGGCGTGCGCCGAGGCGGGTGTTCACCGCTTCGTCCACTGCGGCACCGAGGCGGCGCTGATGGCGGGCGAGCCGCTCGTCCAGGTCGACGAGACCGCTCCCCTGCGGCCGGACTCGAAGGCGCCATACCCGGCGACGAAGGCGAAGGCCGAGCTGGCGGTGCGAAAGGCGAGTCGCGAAGGCTTCGAGACGGTCGTGCTGCGACCCCGTTTCGTCTGGGGCAAGGGCGACACCACCCTGCTGCCGGGGATGGTCGAGACGGTCGAAGCCGGCAAATGGGCCTGGATCGGGGGCGGCGGCAACATCACCGACACCGCCCACGTCGAGAACGTCGTCGAGGGGCTGGTCCTGTCCGCCGAGAAGGGACGCCCGGGCGAGGCCTACTTCCTGACCGACGGCGAGCCCGTCGTCTTCCGTGAGTTCGTCACCGCGATGCTCCGAACCGAAGGGGTCGAGGCGCCGGACCGCAACCTTCCCGGCTGGGTCGCGGCGCCGCTGGCACGGGTCTCGGAAACGGCCTGGAAGCTGATGCCGCTCTCCGGCGAACCGCCGATGACCCGCTTCCGCGCCTGGATCCTGACTCAGGAGTGCACGATTGATATCTCGAAGGCACGCGCCGAGCTCGGCTATCAGCCGATCGTCAGCCGCGAGGACGGCCTGGCCGAGATGCGCGAATCGCGGCCCGTCTAGCTACGGCCGTCGCTGGCGCTCGAGCTCGGCGACGAGCAGCTTCGTGTGCATCGCGGCGATCAGGTCCTGCAACGGCTGCGAGCCCGATTCGAGCATCTCGACGACCCGCTCCGGGGAGACCTCGCCGGCGAGGCGGTCCATGACCATCCCGACCTCCTCGCGGACCAGGTCCTCGAGGGCGCTCTTGTAGCGCAGGGTGTCGTAGACGGTGAAGCCGATCTCCTCGTCGTAGCCGCCGGCGCGGAAGCGGCTGATCGCCTCGATGATCTTGACGTCGGAGGGCGAGTAGCCGCGGCTGTTGGGGCTGAGGACCTCGAGCTCCTCGAGCCGGTCGAGGACCTCCTTGGGGACGCCGTAGCGCTCGCGGGCCTCGGTGGCGCTGGTCCGGGTCCGCTCGCCGGCCAGGGCGCGGTCGAGGATCCGGTCCTCGAGCTCGACCAAGGCGCGGGCTCGCTCGGGGTCTTCGTCGAGGACCGACTTGATCGCCTTCAGCGGCATGAAGCGCTCCTCCTGGAGCTGCTTGATCAGCTTGATCCGGTCGACGAACTCGGGCGGGTAGTAGGCCATGTTGCGGCTCGTCTTCACCGGTTCGGGGAGCAGGCCCTCGCGCAGGTAGTGCTTGATCGTCGGCGCCGGCACCCCGGAGGCCTCGGCCAGCTCCCCCATCCGCAGCAAATCTCCGTTGCCCGAGCTCATGCCCTGAAGGTGGTGGCGTCGGTGGCGCTCGGCCCGGCGGCGGCGCCGGACTCCTTCATCGCGGCGATCTCCTCGGCGCTGTAGCCGGCCTCGGCCAGCACCTCGTCGGTGTGCTCGCCGAAGGCGGGCGCCGGCCGGGTCGGGTCGCCGGGGGTGCGGCCGAACTTGACCGGGACCCCGAGCTGGCGGACCGGGCCGAAGCGCGGCTGCTCGATCTCAACGACCATCTCGCGCGCCCTGACCAGCTCCGAGTCGAGCGCCTCGTCGACGTCGAGGACGGGCTCGATGCAGCAGTCGTGCTCGTCGTTGAAGGCGAGCCAATCCTCGCGGCTGCGGGAGCGGAAGACCTCGGCGACCTGCTCCCAGGCCTCCGAGCCCGGCGCCTCGAACTGCGACTCGACCAGGTCGGGGCGGCCGACTCCCTCGCAGAAGGCTTTCCAGAACTTCGGCTCGAGGGCGCCGCAGGTGACCCAGCCGTCCGCCGCTTCGTAGGGGAGGTAACAAACCAGCCCGCCGGCGAGCTGCTGCTCGCCCCGCCGCGGGACCTCGCCGTCGCAGAAGTAGCGGCCGGCGACCATCGCCAGCCAGGAGAGGGCACCGTCGGCCATCGAGACGTCGACCATCTGGCCTTCGCCGGAGCGGCGACGCTCGTGGAGCGCGGCCATCACCCCGAAAGCGGCCATCAGGGCGCCGCCGCCGAGGTCTGCGATCTGGCCGCCGGACTGAACCGGGGGGCCGTCCTTGACACCGGTCAGGCCGAGCAGCCCGACCAGCCCGAGGTAGTTCATGTCGTGACCGGCCCGCTGGGTGTAGGGGCCGTCCTGCCCATAGCCGGTGATCGCGCAGAAGACGAGGCCCGGGTTGGCGTCGCGCATGCGCTCGTAGCCGACCCCCAGCCGGTCGAGAACGCCGGGACGGAAGCCGTCGAGGACGACATCGTGGCGTTCGACCAGGCGCAGCAGGGCCTCGCGCCCGACCTCGGACTTGAGGTCGAGCCGTACCGAGCGCTTGCCGCGGTTGAGGGAGAGGTAGAGGGCGGAGCGGGTGCCGCTGTCCTGGTCGGAGTCGTCGCCGTAGTAGGGAGGCGCCCAGCGGATGTAGTCGCCCATCCCGGTGTCCTCGACCTTGAGGACCTCGGCGCCGAGGTCGGCCAGCAGTAGCGAGCAGAAGCCACCCGGCAGGAGGCGGGTGAGGTCGAGGACCCTGATGTCGGAGAGCGGCAGGTCGCTCACTCCGGCTGCACCTCGACCGGGAAGTTGACCGAGTTCGAGATGAAGCAGCGCGAGTGCGCCTGGCGGTGGAGCTCGGCGTAGGCCTCGGCGCCGGGCCCATCCCCCTTCCACTCGACCCGCGGGCGCAGCAGCGCCGAGGTGAAGCGGTCGTCGTCGAGCACCGCCACCGCGGAGTCCTCGTAGGAGGCGACCTTGAAGCCGTCCTTGCGGGCCAGCGCCACGAACCAGAGCGCGTGACAGGAGGAGAGGGCGCCGGCGAGCATCTCCTCGGGGTCGGCCTTGCTCGGGTCGCCGCCGAAGGCGGGGGCCGAGGAGGCGGGCAGGGACTGGCTCGAGAGCTCGATCCTGTGGGCACGGCGATCCTCCTCCCCGCCTTCCCAGACCAGCTTCGCGTGGAACTTGGTGATCGCCACGGCTCAGGCCCTCGCCCTCTTCGGCACCCCCAGCAGCTCCCGGGCCTCCTCGACCGAGGCTGCGCGGCGGCCGATGTCCTCGGCCATCTGGCGCGCCTTCGCGATCAGCTCGCCGTTCGACTTGCACATCTCGCCGCTGGGCAGGTAGTGGTTGTCCTCGACCCCGGCGCGGACGTTGCCGCCGAGCACCAGCGAGGCGGCGAGCAGCTTCCACTGGTCGCGCGAGATGCCGATCACCTGCCACTGGTTCTCGCCCTCGGGGCCGCCCGGGACCTGGTCCGACATCAGGGTCACATTGCGCGGGGTCGGGCGGATACCCCCCGTCACCCCCATGACCAGGGATACCTGCAGCGGCGTCCGGTCGAGCAATCCCATGTCGATCAGCGGATCGAGGTTGGCGACGTGGCCGGAGTCGAAGCACTCGTGCTCGGGCTTGATCCCCAGCTCGCGCATCTCGGTCAAGAACTCGACGATCGTGTCGAAGCTGTTCTCGAAGACCGCTTTGAAGACGAAGTCCTTGCGCCGTTTCGAGTACTTGGCGTAGTTCATCGAGCTCATGTTGAGCGCGGCGACGTCGGGCTTGAGCGCGCGCAGGTACTCGAGCCGCTTCTCGATCGGGATCCCGATCGCGCCGGTCGAGTAGTTGACGATCACGTCGCCGACCTCGGCCAGGATCGCCTCGGTGATCGCCTGGAAGTCCTCGATCTCGTAGGAGGGAGTGCCGTCGGGGGTGCGGGCGTGGATGTGGATCTGCGAGGCGCCCTCGTCGACCGCGCGGCGCGCCTCCGCCGCGTACTCCTCCGGCGTGTAGGGGATCGCCGGGCACTGGTCGCGGTTGGCGATGACGCCGCTGATCGAGCAGCTGATCACCACCGGGTCGCCGAACTTGCTCATTTCGCGGTCACCTCCACGTAGACGCCTGTCGGGCCGACGCTCATCGCCGCACTCTCGTACACGCGGCGGCCGAGGCCGAAGTTGGACTGGATCGCCTCCTCGGCACGATCCTCCTCCTCAGCGGGGAGGAGGCGAGCACGGGCCTCGACGCCCGACCCGAGCGGCTTGCCGCGCGAGTCGCAGGGAGCGACCAGGACGGTTTCGTTGGCGCGGATGCGCTTGATCTTGCCGACCCGCTCTTCGCTGCGGAAGTAGATCTTGTCGTCGCCGATCCCGAACCAGACCGGAGTCGGGACCGCCTCGCCCGAGCGCCGGTAGGTGACCACCAGGCAGTGCTTGTGGCCGGCGAACTCGTCGAAATCGTGCCTGTCCCCGGCCTCGAGCTTCTCGGCGTCGCTGTGGCGGATGCGCCCGAGGAAGCCATTCCAGGCGTCGGCGAATCGCTCGGCGACGCTCATACGGGCATCACTCCATGTCGTTTGGCGGGCTTCTCGACGTGTTTGTTGCGGGCCATGCGCAGCGCCTTGACGATCGTCGGCCGCGTCTCGCGCGGGTCGATGATGTCGTCGATCACCGCGTTGCCGGCGGCGATATAGGGGTCGATCTGCTGGCGGACGGCGTTCAGCATCGTCTCTTTGGTGGCCTCCGGGTCCTCGGAGGCCTCGATCGCCGAGCGGCCGATGATGTTGACGGCGCCCTCGGCCCCCATCACCGAGATCTCGGCCCCGGGCCAGGCGACGATCAGGTCGGGCTCATACGCCTTCCCGCACATCACGTAATAGCCGGCGCCGTAGGCCTTACGGACGATCACGGTGATCTTCGGGACGGTGGCGCGGCTGACCGCATAGAGCATCTTCGCGCCGTGGCGAATGATCCCGGCGTGCTCGACTTTGGCGCCGACCATGAAGCCGGGCACGTCCTGGAGGAAGACGAGCGGGACGTTGAAGGCGTCGCAGAGGTTGACGAAGCGCGCCGCCTTGTCGGCCGAGTCGTTCTCGAGGATCCCGGCCAGCTGCTTGGGCTGGTTGGCGACGATCCCGACCGGCTGGCCGCCGAAGCGGGCGAAGCAGGTGATCAGCGACTTGGCGAACTTCGGCTTGATGTCGAACCACTCGCCGTCGTCGACGATCTCGCCGATCACGTCGTACATGTCGTAGGGCTGGCGCGACGACTCCGGGACGATCTCCATCAGCTTCTCGGACATCCGGTCGTCGGGGTCCTCGGTCTCGATCACCGGCGGCTTCTGCTCGCAGTTGGCCGGGAAGTAGGAGAGGTAGGCGCGGACCTTCTCGATGCATTCCTCGTCGTCCTTGACCTCGAGGTCGCCGACGCCCGATTTGCGGCAGTGGACCTTGGCGCCGCCGAGCTCCTCCATCGTGATGTCCTCACCGGTGACGGCTTTCGTCAGGTGCGGCCCGGCGAGCGCCATCGCGCCCTGGCCGGAGACCATCGGGACGAAGTCGGCGAGGGCGGGGATGTACGCGGTGCCGGCTGCGCAGGGGCCCATCATCGCCGCGACCATCGGGATCACGCCCGACATTTCGACCTCCTCGCGGAAGAGGAAGCCCGAGCCGGCGAAGAGCGAGCCCGTCGCCTCCTGGATGCGGGCGCCGGCGGAGTCGAGCAGCCAGATGAAGGGCATTCGCTTCGAGAGCGCCATCTCACGCAAGCGGGTGACCTTGAGCTCGCCGGTCATCCCCATCGAGCCGGCCATCACGGTGAAGTCGTAGGCGGCGATGCAGGTCGGCCGGCCGTCGACGTCGCCCCAGCCGGTCACGACCCCGTCCGCCGGGGCGTCGACGCCGTCCATCGCTCGCTGGGCGAAATGGGGCCGACCCTGGATCCCCATCTCGAAGAACGTCCCCTCGTCGACGAGCAGGTCGATCCGCTCGCGGGCGGTCAGCTTGCCGCGCTCGTGCTGCTTGGCAATCTTCTCCTCGCCGCCGCCGAGCTTGACCTTGGCGCGGCGCTCATGCAGCTGCTCGGTCAGCTCGTCCAACGGGGCGGTGCCGGGCAGCTTGTGGTCGCTGTCGCTCAAATTCGCTCCTCCTGAGTACCTTTGAAGTGATGGGACCGATCGCGATCGCGATGGCCTGCCTGGCAATCGGGTGCCCCGGCTCGCCCGAGGAGTCGTTGCCGCCCCCGCAGCCCTTCGCAATCCATTTCGAGAAGAGCGGCGGGCTGAAGCCGATCCCGATCGAGTTGACGATCCGGCCGGGGCGCCGCGCGATGGCGAGCATCTCCGGCACGAGGGCAGGCGAGCGCACCGTTCGGTTCCGCGTTTCGCGAAGGAAGGTGGCGTCGTTGAAGAGCGGCCTGCGCCGGGCGCATTTCTTCAAGCTGCAGAGCCCTTTCCCGGGGAATTGCGCCGACTGCTTCCTCTACTCGATCGAGTACCGCGAGCACAAAGTGAGCACCGACCAGTCGGCGATGCCGGCGAAGCTGGGCGAAGTCGTCGCCGAGCTCGAATCGCTGGTCTACGCGCACGCGATCCCGCCCAACGCCTAGGCGCGAGCTCATCTTCCCTTCCACTGAGGGTCGCGTTTCTCGAAGAAGGCGGTGACCCCCTCGACGATGTCCTCGGTCGAGAAGGTGAGCGAGAGCTGGGAGCGCAGGAACTCGAGGGCGTCGTCGACGGCCATGTCCTGCTGGCGGTACATCGCGTCGTGCCCGAGGCGCATGAGAACCGGGCTCTTCGATGCCAGCTTCGCGGCCCAGTCGGCGACCGCGCCGTCGAAATCGGCGGCCGGGACGACCTTGTTGGCGAGCCCGAACTCGACCGCTTCCTCGCCGCTCAGCCGCTCGCCCAGCAGCATCATCTCGTTGACCTTCTTGCGCGGGACGTTGCGGTAGATGATCGCCATGATCATGTAGGGGAAGGCGCCGACGTTGATCTCGGGAGTGCCGAAGGTCGCCCCCTCTTTGGCGATCAAGAGATCGCAGGAGAGCGCCAGGCCCATGCCGCCGGCGAGAACGTGGCCGTTGGCGGCGCAGAGCGAGGGCTTGCCGAGCCGCGGCATCAGCCGGAAGAACTCGAGGAAGAGGTCGGAGGCGAAATGTTTCTGAACGAGGGACGCGTCGGCCGCGAACCCGCCGAGGTCCGCGCCGGCGCAGAAGACCTTGTCGCCGGCGCCCGTGAGAACGACGGCGCGGACCTCGTCGGACTCGCGCGCCTCCTTCATCGCGTCGACCAGGTCGGCGAGCATCTGCCCCGAGAGCATGTTGCGTTTCTCGGGGTTGTTCAGCGTCACCGTGGCGACGCCATCGGCCACCGCGTAGTCGACGAGCTCGTAGGCCATCGGAGCGGACGATAGCCGAATCGGAAGTAAGAAGTGCTACTTACTGCACGAGCGTGTCTTTGCCGCCGCCCCCGGAGAGTTCGTCGACGCCGCCGCCGCCGCGCAGGACGTTGGCGCCCTTGTCCCCGGCGAGAATGTCCGTGAAGCGCGAGCCGATCACGTTCTCGATCGAGGGCAGGCTGTCGCGGCCTGCGGAAAGACGGGTCGTGTTGGCCGCCAGGTTGACGATCACCCCGGCCCGTTCGTGCCGGTAGACGACGGTGTCACTGCCCGGGCCCCCGTCGGCGATGTCGTGGCCCGCCTCGGGCTCGATCGCGTCGTCGCCGGCGTCGCCGACCAGGGTGTCGAAGTCTTCGCCGCCGCGGATCGCATCGTCGCCCTCGCCGCCGTAGACGGTGTCGTTGCCCTCGCCGCCGCAGACCCGGTCGTCGCCGCCGAGGCCCCGGATCGTGTCGTCGCCGGCGCCGGCGTCGATCGTGTCGGGGCCCTCCGTCCCCCTGATGCGGTTGTTGCCGTCGCCGCCGACGTTCGTCGGCGACCGCCCTTCGCACTTCTTCGGCGCCGAGCCGGCCACGGCCGGAAGCAGCGCCAAGGCGAGCACGATCCCGAACGTCAAGAGCACCCCTGCGGACTTCATCCCAGGCGAGTATAGAAGCGTCGGTATTCAGGCGATCTTGGAAGTAGGAAGTGCTACTGTCCACTCCGCCCGAGCTCGGGCAAACCGGCGGCGCCCGCCGCCAGGAAACCGCGAACGAGGAGAGGGACCAGTGGCGACCGCGACGACCAACGGCAGCTCGGTGATCAAGCCCGACCACGGCGCCGAGCGCAAGCACATGATCTTCACGCAGGAGCACGAAGACCTGCGCGAGTCGATGCAGTCCTGGGTCCAGAAAGAGCTCTGGCCGCACCGCAACGAGTGGGAGGAGACGACCTGGCCCGACAGCGTCCTCACCCGCGCCGGCGAGCTCGGCTTCCTCGGCCTCTGCTTCCCGGAGGAGTACGGCGGCCAGGGTGGCGACTACTACTACTCGCTGGTCCGCGCCGAGTGCATGAGCTACACCGGCTCAGGCGGCCTCAACATGGGCTTCGTCGTCCACACCGACATGGTCCTCCCCCCGATCGAGATGCTCGGCACCGACGACCTCAAGAAGCGCTACCTGCCGGAAGCGATCGAAGGAAAGAAGATCGGCTGCCTCGGCATCACCGAGCCCGACGTCGGCTCCGACGTCGCCAACGTGCGCACGACCGCGATCCGCGACGGCGACGAATTCGTCGTCAACGGCTCGAAGATGTTCATCACCAACGGCGCCCGGGCCGACTTCATCGTCCTCGTCGTCAAGACCGACCCCTCGAAAGCCCACGACGGGATCAGCCTCCTCGTGGTCGACCTGCGCGACGAGAACAAAGAGACGGTCCCCGGCTTCAGCGTCTCCCGCAAGCTCGAGAAGATGGGGATGCACGCTTCCGACACCGCCGAACTCAGCTTCGAGGACGTCCGGGTCCCGGTCGAGAACCTGCTCGGCGAAGAAGGCAAAGGCTTCTACCACATCGCCTGGGAGCTCCAGAGCGAGCGGATGGTCGCCTGCGCAGGCGCCGTCGCCGGCGCCCAGAGGATGTTCGAGCGCACCCTCGAGTACGCCAAGGAGCGCAAGGCCTTCGGCCGGTCGATCGGCAACTTCCAGGTGATCCGTCACAAGTTCGCCGAGATGGCGACCAAGATCGAAGCCGCCCGCCAGTTCACCTACGCCACCGCCTGGCGCTACAAGAACGGCGAGTACCCCGTCCGTGAGATCTCGCAGGCCAAGCTCTACACCTCGCGGATCGCCTGCGAGGTCGCCGACGAGTGCATCCAGATCCACGGTGGCTACGGCTACATGAAGGAGTACGAGATCGAGCGCGCATACCGCGACGTTCGCCTCAACCGCATCGGCGCCGGCACCGACGAGATCATGCTCGAGGTGATCGGCCGGTCCTACGGGATCTAGTGCCCCACGTCGACCACATCCGGTCGTACTACGAGGCGCTGAACACCGGCGACGCCGAAGCGGTGTCCTCGCACTTCACCGAGGACGCGACGCACTACTACACGCGCCTCGGTCCCCACGAGGGGGCCGGGGAGATCGGGCGCTACGCGGCCTTCGGCGTCGCGCAGATCGACGGGCAGTGGTTCATCGAGAACGCGATCGAGCAGGGCGACCAGGTCGTGATCGAGTGGACGATGACCTGGCGGCACCCGGAGTCCGGCGAGAAGCGGCTCGACCGCGGCACCGAGTGGTTCGTCATGCGCGACGGCAAGATCGCCGAGGTCCGCGCCTACCACCACGGCGGCAAGAAGAACCCGCAGGGCGACCTGCTCGGCTTCGACCACGAGGGCCGCGGCTACACGATGCCGGCCGACTGGAAGGCGCCGGCGGGCCGGTGAGGATCAGGACCGCGTGATGACGACGGCGGCGAAGGAGATGACGATCGCCAGCATGTTGGTTCCCCAGAGCTGGAACATCAGGGTGCGCAACTCGCGGATGTCCGTTCTCAATCCCGCCAACTCGCGGTCGATCGAGTTGAACCGATCGTCGAGTCGCTCGTCTGTCCACACAGTCCGCTCCAGCTCCGTCGAAGTAACGACGCTACCCGAGCGTAGCGCAGACAATACATCTCGTTTGTAACAAATGACGGTCATCAAAGACACAGGCGTCCGCGCGATCCTCCCCCCTTTCTCCGAGGAGCACGAGGAGCTGCGGGAGACGGTGCGGCGCTTCGTCAACAAGGAGATCGCGCCCAACGTCGATGAGTGGGAGGAGGCGCGGGAGTTCCCGCGGGAGCTCTACCGCCGTTGCGCCGAGCTCGGCTTCATGGGCCTCAAGTTCCCCGAGGAGTACGGCGGCCAGGGCGGGACCCACCTGCACGACGCGATCTGGGTCGAGGAGCTGGCCCGCTCCGGCGGCTCGGGCGGGGTCGCCGCCGGCCTCAACGCCCACGCCTCGATCGCGATGCCGCCGATCTTCAACTTCGGCACCGAGGAGCAGAAGCAGCGCTGGCTCGTGCCCGGGATCGCCGGCGAGAAGGTCGGCGCCCTCGGGATCACCGAGCCGGGCGCCGGCTCCGACGTCGCCGGGATCACGACGTTCGCCGAGAAGGTCGACGGCGGCTACGTCGTCAACGGCGCCAAGACCTTCATCACCAACGGGGTCCGCGCCGACTTCCTCGTCTGCGCCGTGAAGACGACCCAGGAGGGCGGCCACGACGGCATCTCGTTCCTCGTCCTCGAGCGCGACATGCCCGGCTACGAGGTCGCCCAGAAGCTCGAGAAGATGGGCTGGCACTCATCCGACACCGGCGAGCTCGCGTTCACCGACGTCGAGGTTCCCGAGGAGAACCTGCTCGGCGAGGAGAACCAGGGCTTCCGGCTGATCATGTTCAACTTCGCCTGGGAGCGACTGCTGATGGCGATCGGCGCCGTCGGCGCGATGTCGCGCCTGATCGAGACGACGGTCGAGTACGCGAAGGAGCGCCACGCATTTGGCCGGCCGATCGGCAACTTCCAGGCGATCCGCCACAAGGTCGCCGAGATGTCGGTCCAGGCCGAGGCGGCAAAGGCGATCACCTACAACGCGCTGCGCCTCTTCCACGAGGGCCAGGACTGCATTCAGGAGGTGACGATGGCGAAGCTCATCACCCAGCGCGGCGTCCTCGATATCGCCGACGAGTGCCTCCAGATCCACGGCGGCTACGGCTACATGCGCGAGTACGGCATCGAGCGCGCCGTCCGCGACGCCCGCCTCGGCCCGATCGGCGGCGGCACCGACGAGATCATGAAGGAGATTTTGGGCAAGCAGCTGGGGCTGTAGCGAAGCGGGGGCCTTCGGGTGTCAGCGGGGACGCAGGGTCACCGACAGCTGCCAGCTCGCCTCGAGCGAGCCACCGAAGGAAGCTGAGGTCGACCCGGCGAAGTTCAGCGTCGTGCCGCCGGCGAGGCTCGCGGTGGGGATCGTGGAGAAGCCCGGTGGCTCGAGCGCGTTGCCCCCGCCCTCGTTGAGCGGGCTCACGAACAGGCCAGGGCTGTTCTCACCCGACAGCAGCGTCGGAGGAAAGGGACCGCTGTAGGCGCATGCCCCGCCACTGGAGGGATCCTCGTAGCGGAAGCTCGAGAAGCCGAAGAACCAGTCGAGGGTCATCTGGTCTCGCGACCCTTCTGGATCGCTTTCCACGACGACGCTCCCCTCCCGCTGAGCCTGGAAGTTGCAGGAGACCGTGCCGCTCGAACCGGGGGGCGGTTGGTCGCAGGTCCTCGTGGCGACGCCGCTTCCCTGTGCTTTCCAGGGAATGCCCCCGTCGGATCCGTAGAAGCGGTAGACCGGCCGACCCTGTTTGTCCCGGTAGTAGACCTGCAGCCGAGCCGGGCCGGCGCCCGGCGCGAGGGTCGCCGTCCAGTGCGCATCCTTCGTGAACGTGCACGAGCTTTCCGGGTCCCGCGTCGAGGTGGCGTCGAACCGGGCGCTGAGCGCGGTCACGTCGAAGAGGGCGTCCTTGTCCGCGCACGCCCATTCCGCGGCCCGCCTGGCGCTCCTCAGCTTCCGCTTCGCCCCCCGGATCGCTTTCGAGGGCGCGTCGATCCACTTCAGCTTCGCCAGCCTCCGCTTCGCCTTCGCGAGGTTTTTCTTGGCCTTGCCGCAAGCCCCTGTGGTCGTCCGATTGTCGATCGAGTCCACATCGGGCCGGTCGGGGCCGGAGCCAGCCATGACGGCCGTCGGACAGGCGATGACCAGGACCGAAACGCCTGCCAGAAAAGCCCTGAAGAGGGTAGGAGAGATGAAGACACCCCCGAACCTAGCGCGCCGAGCTTTTTCCGCCGGTCGAGATGCGAACGTATGTTCCCAACAGAAGAGACGAGAAGGAGGCGGCGATGAATCGCTTCGAGGCATTCACGGACATGGAAGACAAATGGCGTTGGCGGCTCATCGGGACCGCGGGCCGGGTGCTGGTCAGCTCGAACGAGCCATTTCCCTCGCAGGTCGAGGCGCTCAGGGCGGCGGAGCTCGTCAAGGTCGAGGGGATCGACGCCCCGGTCACGGACACGGTCGGCATCGGCCCCAAAGAAGTCATCGCGCGCCTGATCCGCCGCGAGGAAGCGCGCAGGCTGAAGGTCGGCACGGATGAAAAGCGCCGGCCCGCTCCGCGGCGCTCCGGTCGCGCTCGTCGGACGCGCAGGGCCGGAACCCGGCCCGCGCTGAGGGCGGTCGGGGCGCGGCGTCCCGCATAAGGCCGTGCTCCGCCCGGCGGGCTGGTCCGAGTCCATTCTCGTACCGGAGCCGGTACCGTTCCTGAGGTGACCGGCGTCGAAACGGGGAACCCGCTGGACAGCGCTCATGACGTCGTCATCTGCGGCGCCAGCTTCGGCGGGCTCGCGGCCGCTCGGGAGCTGGCGGGCTCCGGGGCCGACGTCCTCGTCGTCGACCGCTACGAGATCGGCGCCCGGCCGACCTCGGCCTGCGGTATCCCGACCGACTGGCTGCGTGAGCTGGGCCTGATCGATTACGAGCTGCAGCGCTTCGACGAGCTCGTCGTCGGCGTCCCCGGCGCCACGATCAGGCTCGACCTGCCCTTCACCTTTTCGACCTTCCACTACGACGAGGTGTGCCGGGCGCTCTGGCGCGACTGCGACGCCCGCTTCGAGGTCGCCAAGGTGAACGGTCGCCTGCCGGTCCAAAACGGGGTGATGTCGATCGACACCGATCGCGGCACCGTCTCGGCACCGCTCGTCGTCGATGCGCTCGGCTGGCGACGGATCCTGGCCGAAGGCGGGGGCGTGCAGCCGGTCGACGCCCCCCTGACCCGGGCCCTCGAGGTCCACCCGCCCGGCAACAGCGACGACCTCGCGGTCTGGGTCGATCGCCGCTACGCACGCGCCGGCTACGGCTGGTGCTTCCCGGCCGGTGAGGAGCTGAGGATCGGCGCCTGCTCCTACGCGCCCCGCGACCATGTCCGCGAGGGCGCCGACACCCTGGCCAAAGACCTCGGCGGCGAGCAAGTCCGCTACCAGGGCAACTGGATCCCCCACCGGCTGCAGCCCCCGGTCGACAACGGCGTCTTCTTCGTCGGCGACTCCGCCGGGCAGTGCCTGCCGCTCACCGCCGAGGGGATCAGGACGGCGCTCTATTACGGGATCGCCGCAGGTCGCGAGATGCGCGCCGTCTTCGAGGGCCGCCAGCGTCGCGAGAAGGCGCTCGCCAACTACGCCGAGCTCCACGACTCGCACCGGACCGGGTTCGGGATCCTGCTCTTCGTCCAAAAGCTGATCCCATGGATCCCGCCGCGGCTGCTGGCGCCGCTGTTCCGGATCTACAAGACACAGCGACTGGTCGACATCACCTTCAAGGCCTACCTGGGCCTGGCGCCGCCCGACTTCGCCTCCGAGGGGCAAGCGCAGCGCTCGGCGCAGGAGAGAGCGAGGGTTGCCGTTTAATTTCGTGTCAGCTACAGTGACGCGAAATAGCAGCCCGCTCCTACACCCAAACCAAGCGCGCCGACGCCACCGAGCAGACCCGCAGGACGATCCTCGACGCTGCCCAGCACCTGTTCCGCGAGGAAGGGGAGCTCGATCCCTCGCTCGACCAGGTCGCGACGCGGGCAGGTTGCAGCACCCGCTCGATCATCCGCCACTTCGGCTCCAAGCAGGGGCTGATGGAGGCGGCTCTCGCCGATGCCACCGCCGCCGTCGCCGAGGGGCGCCGGGTCGAGCCCGGTGACGTCGACGCCGCGGTCCGCGCCCTCGTCGACCACTATGAGCGCCTCGGCGACGAGGTGATCCGCTGGCTTGGGTCTGCGGAGCGCTACCCGCTCGTGCGGCGGGTCGTCGAGACCGGGACCGAGATGCACCTCGAGTGGGTCGACGCCGTCTTCGCGCCCGAGCTCGAGCGGCTTCCCGTCGCCCGGCGTCGCAGCCGCCGCGCGGTGCTGGCGAGCGTCACCGACGTCCACTTCTGGAACCTGCTGCGGCGGCGCGAAGGCCTCGGCCGCGATGCCACCGAAACGGCGATCCTCGACCTGCTGCGATGAGAGTCCTCGCCTACACCTCCCCCGCCCGCGGTCACCTCAACCCGATGATGGGCCCGCTGGTCGAGCTCGGCAAGCGCGGGGTCGAGGTCCATGTCCGTACCCTCGCCTCGCAGGTGGAGGCGGTGCGCGCGGCGGACCTCGAGTGCGAGCCGATCGACCCCGTGATCGAGGCGATCGTCCACGACGACCACGAAGCGAAGACGCAGATCGACGCCGGGCGGCGCTCGTTCGCCACATTCGCCGCCCGCGCACCCCATGACGCCCCCGATTTCGCCGCCGCCGTCGAGGCCGTCCGGCCCGACGTCGCCCTGGTCGACGTCACCTGCTTCGGCGCCAAGGCGGTCGCCGAGCGCGACGGCCTCGCCTGGGCCGAGTCGCGGCCCTTCCTGCTCGAAGAAGGCGCCCCCGGCGCTCCCCCGTTCGGGCTCGGCCTGCGCCCGATGGGCGGCCCCCTCGGCCGCCTCCGCGACTCGGTCCTCGGGCTGACCTCGAAAGCGTTCGACGCCAAGGCGCGCCGGCCCACCGTCAACGCCGGCAGGAAGGCCGCCGGCCTCCCGAAGCTCGACAAGGGCGAGGAATGGCGCCACCGGGCACCGCTGACGCTCTATTTCACCGCCGAGCCCTTCGAGTACCCGCGCCCGATGCCCCACGGCGTCGTCATGGTCGGCGCCGGCCTCTGGGACACCGCGCCCGGTGCCGGCTTCGAGCTCCCAGAAGACCAGCGGCCGCTGGTCGTGGTCGCCTGCTCCTCGGAGTTTCAGGACGACGGCGAGATCGCCGCCGCCGCCCTTTCGGGCCTGCGGGGTCGCTGGCGGCTCGCCGTCACCACCGCCGGGGTCGACCCCGAGAGCCTCGGCGAGCGCGGCGACGCTCTCGTCGCTCGCTTCCTCCCCCACACCCCGCTGCTCGAACGCGCCTCGGCGGTCGTCTGCCACGGCGGCATGGGAATCACCCAGAAGGCGCTCGCGGCCGGGGTCCCGGTCTGCGTCGTCCCCTGGGCCCGCGACCAGCTCGACGTCGCCGCCCACGTGCTCGAGGCCGGCGCCGGGACGAAGCTGCCGCGCAAGCGCCTCTCCCCCGACCGCCTCGCCAATGCCGTCGAGGAAACTCTCGAGTGCGCGGCCGGGGCGGCCCGGGTGAAAGCCGGCTACGAGGCGACCGGGGGATCGGCCCGCGCGGCCTCTCTGCTCGAGGAGCTGAGCCGAGGGCCGAGTCCGGCCCAGGTACCCTGACGCCGATGGCCGAGTTCCACTACGAAGGTCACCGGATCGAGTTCGACTCCTACGGGGAGGGCGACCGGGTCCTGATCCTGGTCCACGGGCTGCTGATGAACCGCCGCATGTTCGAGCGGCTGGGGCCGGCGCTCGCCGACGAGGGCAACCGCGTGATCTGCGTCGACCTGCTCGGGCACGGCCGCTCGGACCGCCCCGAGGACCTGCGCCTCTACTCGATGCCGCTGTTCGCCCGCCAGGTCTCGGCGCTGATCGATCACCTCGGGCTCGACTCGGCGGTCGTCGGCGGCACCTCGCTGGGCGCGAATGTGGGCCTCGAGCTGGCCACCCGCGAGCCCGAGAAGGTACGGGCACTGATGGTCGAGATGCCGGTCCTCGACAACGCCCTCTCCGCCGTCGCCGGCGCCTTCACCCCGGTGATGCTCGGCCTGAAGCTCGCCCGTCCCGCCTACGAGGTGCTCTCGCGGGCGACCTCGGCGATCCCCCGCACCCACTTCCTCCTCGACATCGGGCTCGACTGGGCGCGCCAGCGCCCCGGGCCCTCGCTCGCCGTGCTCGAGGGCCTGCTGCTCGGCGAGACCGCCCCCCACCGCCAGGAGCGGATGCGGATCGCCCAGCCGACCCTGATCGTCGGCCACAACCGCGACCCGATTCACCCCTTCAGCGACTCGGGCATGCTCGCCGAAGAGCTCCCCCACGCCCGCCTGATCGAAGCAAGCTCGATCTTCGAGTGGCGCCTCACTCCGGCCCGGCTCAACGCCGAGCTGGCCGAGTGGCTCGACGAGGTCTGGGTCGAGGCCGCGGTCAGCGCCTGACCCGGCAGCGGCGACGAGGCGACCGAGACCGATACTGTCGCCGGGTGATCTACCTGCTCCGGCACGGCGACGCCGAGGACGGCGACGGTGACGATGCGGCGCGGCGCCTGACCTCGAAGGGCAGGCGCCAGGCGGAGCTGGCCGGCCGGGCGCTGGCAGCGACGGAGGCCGAGATCGCCGCGTGCCTGACGAGCCCGAAGCTGCGCGCCGCCGAAACCGCTCGGCTCGCTTGCGCCCCGATCGGCCTCGAGCCCGAGGTCGACGAGCGCCTCCGGGGCGGCCCCTTCGACGCGCTGGAGGTCGCGACCGGCCGCGGCGACGTCCTCCTCGTCGGCCACGAGCCCGTCTTCTCCGGCGAGATCGGCCGCCTCACCGGCGCCAGGGCAAAGATGAAGAAGGGCGGCCTGGCGATCGTCGACGGCTCGAACTTGCTCGCCCTGCTGAGGCCGAAGGACCTGGCCGCCGCGGCGAGCGCGTTCGGGACCGAGGCGGCAGCGTGAGGAGCTGCCGGTTCGCGGTCGGCGACCGGGTCGCCCGCGGCACGATCGAGGGCGACACGGTGACCGAGGCCGACGGCGGCGAGAGCCACGCCCTGGCCGACGTGCGACTGCTCAGCCCGACGGTGCCGAGCAAGTACCTGGCGATCGCCCTCAACTACGCCGATCACATCGCCGAGACCGGCATGGAGGCACCGAAGGTGCCGATGTTCTTCAACAAGCAGGTTAGTTGCGTGGTCGGGCCCGGGGCCGACGTCCACATGCCGAAGGTCTCCGACAAGCTCGACTACGAGGGTGAGCTCGCGGTCGTGATCGGTAAGCGCTGCCGCCACCTGACCCCGGAGGAGGCGCGGGAGGCGATCGCCGGCTACACGATCGCCAACGACGTCTCGGTCCGCGACTGGCAGATCAAAGCGATGACGATGCAGATCGGGAAGTCGTTCGACACCCACGGCCCGCTCGGGCCCTGGCTCGTCAGCCTCGACGAGCTCGGCGACCCGCACTCGCTCGGAATCCGCACTTTCGTCAACGACGAGCAGCGCCAGGACGGCAACACCTCGAGCATGGTCTTCGACAGCTTCGAACAGGTGGCCCACCTCTCGGAAGCGATGACGCTCGAGCCCGGCGACGTGATCGCCACCGGCACCCCGGCCGGAGTCGGCTCGGCCTACCAGCCGTTCCCGGAGGGCTTCCTCAAGGTCGGCGACGAGGTCAGGGTCGAGATCGACGGAATCGGCGAGCTGACCAACACCGTCGTCGCCGAGCCCGACGGGTTCCTGGCCGAGCCTGCCTAGGGCCTGGCGCGCTCGCGACCCAGACCTGGGGCGACCAGCGCGGTGCAGGGCGCCACGGCGCAGAGGGGCGTTCCCGGCGCCACCGATGCGGCTGCGCGACGCCCTGCGTGCGCTGTCCTATCCCTGTCCTGGGTCACACTCGAAGAACACCTCGCCGATCGATAAATACCGGCGTTCACGGATTGGCCGGTCAGAAGCATCAGCCGAGGATGCCGATCAGGCCTCGCAGGATCAGCAGCGAGCCGAGCAGCGCGGCGCCCACCGTCGCGACGTCGCGCCCGCGACGCGAGAGCCAGTCGCGGAATTCCGTGACCCCGCGCTGAGTGCGCTCGGGGGCGATCGCGTATCCGAGCAGGGGTATCTCCAGCAGGGCCTGCTGGATCAGCGCCACCGAGAGGACGAGGAGCACTGTCACCGTCGCGCCCTCGTCGAGCTTCGCGATCCGGTCGAGCGCGGTCAGATAAGCGACACCGGGAAAGGTGAGGAGGACGCCGACCGCATAGGTGACTCGGGCGTCGCCGCGGCCGAGCATCCTCTCCGGCCAGGATTCGCTCGGGCCCTTGTCCTCCTGCTTCGCCTCCTTGCGTTCCCGGCGGCGCTCGCGCAGGCCCTCGGTGCGGCCACCCCCCAGCGCGTAGGCGACCGCCAGCAGCAGCAGGCCGAGGACGACGTCCTGGCCGGGAGCGAGCGAGTGCTGCGCCGTTTCGACGCTGTCGGTGTCGTGCAGCGAGAAAACGATCAAAAGGCCCACGGTGATGCTCGTGGTGTAGGCGCCGAGCAGGTAGCCGAGCATCAGCCGTTTGGTGTTCGGCAGCAGCATCATCACCGTCACCGCCGCCAGCAGCGTCGGATTCAGCATCGCCAGCAGCGCAAATCCGAAGATGCCGATCAGATCGCCCACGGGGGGCTGATTCTTACTGCTAGCGTCAGATCGCATGAGGCTCGGGTCGCCGTGAAGCAGCGGGTCAACTTGCTCACCCTGGGAGTGACCGACCTGCCCCGGGCACGCGCCTTCTACGAGGCGCTCGGCTGGCGCACCGGGGCCGATGACGGTGACGATGTCGTCTTCTTCCAGGCCGGCGAGATGGTCGTCGCCCTCTGGGACCGGGCCCGCCTCGCGGAGGACAGCGGTGTCGAGGACACGGGCGGCTGGGGAGGCGCGACGCTGGCGGTCAACTTCGCCTCACAGGCCGAGGTCGACACGGTCATCGAGGAAGCGCGGGCCGCCGGGGCGCGGATCGCCCGCGAGCCGGCCGAGACCTTCTGGGGCGGCTACAGCGGCGTCTTCGTCGATCCCGACGGCCATCCCTGGGAGGTCGCGCACAACCCCCATTGGACCGTCACCGGGAACGGCGGGGTCCGAGCTTGGCTGAATCGACCGCGACCCGCGCCCACCTGAACCTGGTCGAGAGCTCGCGCCGGCTCTTCGAGCTCGACCCGGCGGCCGAGCTTGACGCCGGCCCGGGGTGGCTGTTCGGCGCCGGCAGCTACGACCACCCGACCATCACCAACGCGGTTTTCCGGACCGACGACGGGTTCGACCCGGGCGAGCTGATCGAGCGTGCCCGCGGCTTCTTCGGGCCGCGCCGCCGCGGCTTCTGCGTCTGGACCCGGGACGGGGTCGACGCCGATCGCGAGCTGGCCGCGGCCTGCGAAGCGGAGGGGATCGTCCCGGTCTACGAGATGCCGGAGATGGTCCTCGACGGGCCGGCCGACGAGTCGCCGCACGCCGACGGCGTCGCGATCCGCCGCATCGACTCCGCCGACCAGGCGGCCGACTACTGGCGGATCGCCGGGGCTTCCTACACCGAGCTCGGCTTCCCGCCCGAGGTCTTCACCCAGTACACCGACGGTGCCGGGCTGCTCGGCGAGGGCGTCGTCGCCTTCTTCGGCGAGGTCGACGGCGAGCCCGCGGCGATCGCGATGACGATCGTCACCGACGGCGTCGCCGGCATCTACTGGGTCGGCAGCCTGCCGACGGCGCGGGGCAAGGGCCTCGGCCGAGCGGTCACGGTCGCCGCCACCAACGCGGGCTTCGACCTCGGCGCCGACCTCGGCTCCCTGCAGGCCTCGCCGATGGGCAGGCCGATCTACGAGGCGATGGGCTATCGCACCATCTACGCCTACCGCTTGCTCTCCTGCCCGCCGGCATAGGACGCCGGCGGGCCTCGTACCTCGCTTAGGGCTTGAGGCTGAACGGCGGGTACCTGTCGGTGACCAGGGTGAAGGCGTATCCGGTCACCCGCGCCCACCAGCGGTGCACGCCTTCGGCGAACTCGAAGATGCCGCGCGGGTAGCGACCGGTGAAGAGGATCGCGAACCAGGCGCCGATCAGGGCGAAGAACAGACCGATCCCGAGCAAGGACAGCACGATGTAGTGCGGGATCGCCAGCAGCCACTTGACCAGCGGCAGCGCCGGGTGCAGGTCGTTTTTCGCGTCCGGGTAGTCGAAGTCGAGGTGGACGGATTGCTGCTCGTCGGTGGACGGGTACTTGTCGTCCATCAGGGTGAAGTAGACAGCGATCCGGGCGCTGAAGCGCATCATTTCCAGGTTCCAGTCGAACCACCAGCGCGGGTACTTCTTGCGGAACAGCAGCATCAGGACCACGGGCAGCACGACCAAGGCGCCACCGACCGCGGTGGTGCCGTATTCGCTGAAGCTCGCGTGGGCCAGGAGCCCGGCGACGATCGCGATCGGGATCACCATGAAGATGCGAAAGAAGGTCGTCACCCGGTCGAGGTCGCGATCGGGGTAGTCGACCGAGAAGGTGACCGGATAGCCCTCGTCGAGGGGCGGCGACATGCTCGGGTGCGTGTCCTGCGAGTCCGGCGAGTTCTCCACTGCGAGCCTCCTTGATTGGACGTGACGCTGATGGTGTTCGACCACCCCGCGCCATCCCCTGCGGAAACCGATTGGCCGGTCAACCAGTTTCGACAGGGATCGAATAGCCTCCCGGGCCGATTTCACGAACCAAACACGAGGAGAGCGCAATCTGATGGGACTTCTTGACGGTAAAGCGGCGATCGTGACGGGATCGGCGCGCGGGATCGGCAGGGCGACCGCCGAGCTGTTCGTCGGCGAGGGCGCCAAGGTGCTGATCAACGACCTCGACGCCGACGTCGCCGAGCAGACGGCCGGAGAGATCGACGGCGAGACCGCCGTCTTCGCCGGCGACCTGACCAAGCCCGACGCCGCCGACGAGCTGGTCAAGGCCGGGGTCGACGCCTTCGGCGCGATCGACATCGTCGTCAACAACGCGGGCTACACCTGGGACGGCGTCGCCCACCGGATGACCGACGAGCAGTTCCAGGCGATGCTCGACATCCACACCGTCGTCCCCTTCCGCGTCGCCCGCGCCCTCGCCCCCCACTGGCGCGAGGCCGCCAAGGCCGAGAAAGGCGAAGACAAGGAGGTCTTCCGCAAGCTGATCAACGTCTCCTCGACCTCGGGGACGATGGGCAAC
>DATDCK010000012.1:0-3168 GCA_036524375.1 Solirubrobacterales bacterium
GGCCTTCTGGGCAGGGCCCCCAACCCCCCGGCACACCCCTACCGGTGAGTCTCGCCCTCGGCCAATTTGCCGTCCCGCCCGACGTACCCGTCTTTACCACCGACGACGACGTAGACCGCCTCCTCCGTGTCGCTGAGGTTCTTCACCTTGCGATGGGTGGGGGCGTCGACCCAGGCCAGGCCGCCTGCGGTCAGCTTCTGGGTGGTGCCGTCGCCGAAGGTGAACTGGATTTCTCCGCTGTGCAGGAAGTAGAGCTCCTCCTGCTCGTCGTGGTAGTGGCTGCCGGTCTCGTAGGTCGGTGGCAGCACGATCGCGTTGACGCCGAAGGCGGTCACCCCGAGCTCCTTGCGGATCTTGCGGAACCCGGGACCCTCGCCGAGGCCGTCGAGCTGGGCGACGGCGTAGCCGTCGCCCTTGGTCACGTTCGTCTCTGCAGCCTCGGCCATCGCCTGTCTCCTAGACCGCCGGCGCCGCGGGGGCGGCGGGGGGAGTGGGTGGGGCGACGTCGCCGCCGGGCAGCTTGCCTCTCTCGAGGCCGATCGGCGGGTAGGCGTCGGTGAGGAAGGCGACGTAGGCGATCACGCGGGTGTGGAATCCGTTGATGAAGCTCATCATGTTGAAGACGCCCTCCGGCAGGTAGCCGCGGAAGACGATCGTCAGCCAGGCGACCAGACCGGCGAGCAGCTGGATGTAGGAGGTGGCGTAGCTGAGGACGATCGCCACCGGCAGCACGAGGATGAGACGGAAGAGGGCCTTGAGTCGGCTCTGCTTCGCTTCGGGGGCGGCGGGGACGTTGACCCGGATCGGGTAGCTGGGATCGTCGCTGAGCCCGAACGGCGGCCACTCGTCGGTCTGCAGGTATAGCCAGGCGGTGACCCGGATCGAGAAGCGCACCACGCCGGCGTTGAAGTTGTAGAGCCACTCCGGGTAGCGCCCGAGGATGATCAGGGCGACCCAGGCGAAGAGATGGGTGAAGGCGAAGAGGAGGCCCCAGAAGACCGCGACGATCAGCCAGGGGATCGCGAGGAGGAGGCGGAAGAACGTCGTCGCGCGACTCGGGGTGGGATTGAGATCGGCTTCGTAGGTGATCGGATACATCTGGGTGTTCCCTTCTCTGGCTGGGACGGGACGGGGCTTTGTAACCGCGCGGCCAGCCTAACCCCGGCCCCGGCGCCAGTCCACCCGCGCCTGTCAATAACCTGTCGAACCTCATGGCTCCCGAGACCGCAGAGACGACTCGCATCCCGGCCGAGCTGAAGCCGGCCGACGGCCGCTTCGGCTGCGGTCCCTCGAAGGTGCGCCCCGAGGCGCTGGCGGCGCTCGCCGAGCGGGCCGAGTTGATGGGCACCTCGCACCGCCAGGCGCCGGTCCGCGACGTTGTCCGCCGGGTCCGCTCCGGCCTCGCCGAACTGCTCTCGCTGCCCGGCGGATACGAGATCGCGCTCGGCAACGGCGGCACCACCGCCTTCTGGGAGTCGGCCGCCGCCTGGCTGGTCCGTGAGCGCTCCCTCCACCTCACCTACGGCGAGTTCTCGCAGAAGTTCGCCAAGACGACTGCTGCGGCGCCCTTCCTCGGCGACCCGATCCTGATCGAGGCCGACCCCGGCGACGCCCCCGAGCCGACCGCCGACCCGGCCGCCGACGCGCTCGCCTGGGCTCAGAACGAGACCTCGACCGGGGTTATGGTCGACGTCCGTCGCCCCGGGGGTGCCGGCGACTCGCTGGTCCTGATCGACGCCACCTCGGGCGCCGGCGGCCTGCCGGTCGACGTCTCGCAGACCGACGCCTATTACTTCGCTCCCCAGAAGTGCTTCGGCGCCGACGGCGGAATCTGGCTGGCGGCGCTGAGCCCGGCCGCGATCGCCCGCGTCGAGGAGCTCGACGGCGCCGCCGACCGCTGGCAGCCCGCCTTCCTCTCGCTGCAGACCGCGATCGAGAACTCGCGCAAGGAGCAGACCTACAACACCCCGGCGCTCGCCACCCTGCTGCTGCTCGCCGACCAGGTCGAGTGGATGCTCGCCGGCGGCGGCCTCGACTGGTGCGTGCAGCGCACCTCCGACTCCTCCGGCCGGCTCTACGGCTGGGCCGAGGCTTCCGAGTTCGCGACCCCGTTCGTCACCGACCCCGCCAAGCGCTCGCTGGTGGTCGGCACGATCGACTTCGACGACTCGGTCGACGCGGCGGCCCTGGCCAAGGCGCTGCGCGCCAACGGCATCGTCGACACCGAGCCCTACCGCAAACTCGGCCGCAACCAGCTCCGGATCGGGATGTTCCCGGCGGTCGACCCCGCCGACGTCGAGGCGCTCACCGCCTCCATCGACTGGGTCGTCGAGAACGTCGAGGGGGTGGCGAAGTGAGGGTCCTGGTCAAGGAGAAGATCGCCGACACTGGGGTCGATCTGCTGCGCGAGCACTTCGACGTCGAGCTCGGCCTCGAGATGTCGGACGAGGAGTTGCGCGAGGCGATCGGCGGCTACGACGCGATCCTGATCCGCTCGGCGACCAAGATGACCGCCGAGCTGATCGACCTGGCCGACAACCTGAAGGTGATCGGCCGGGCCGGCACCGGCGTCGACAACGTCGACATCCCCGCCGCCACCCGTCGCGGCATCATCGTCGCCAACGCGCCCGAGTCGAACTCGGTCGCCGCCGCCGAGCACACCCTGGCGCTCGCCCTCGGCCTCTTCCGCAACGTCCCGCAGGCCCACGGCAGCCTCGTCGACGGCCGCTGGGACCGCGCCAAGTTCAAGGGCGCCGAGCTCTACGGCAAGACGCTCGGCGTGATCGGCTTCGGCCGGATCGGCCAGCTCGTCGCCAAACGCGCCCAGAGCTTCGACATGGAGGTCCTCGCCTTCGACAAGTTCGTCTCCGCGGAGCGCTTCCGCGAGCTCGGCGTCGAGGGCGTCGACGAGCTCGGCGACCTGCTCGGCCGCGCCGACCTGATCACCCTGCACGTGCCGAAGACCCCCGAGACGATCGGGCTGATCGGCACCGAGACGATCGCCCAGATGAAGGACGGTGCCCGAGTCGTCAACTGCGCCCGCGGCGAGCTGGTCGACCTCGACGCCCTCGAGGTCGCCCTCGAGTCCGGCAAGCTGGGCGGTGCCGCGCTCGACGTCTTCCCCTCGGAGCCCTTCACCGAGCACCCGATCTTCAGCCGCGGCGATGT
>DATDCK010000013.1:0-39160 GCA_036524375.1 Solirubrobacterales bacterium
AAGCCGGTGATCGGCTACGTCCACACCGGGATCGAAAAGTCCTGCGAGGACAAGAGCTACTGGAAGGTCATCCCCTTCGTCGAGCGGATGGACTACGTCTCCTACTTCTTCCAGATGGAGGCCTTCTGCGGCGCCGTCGAGCGAATGATCGACCTCGAGATACCGCCCCGGGCGAAGTACCTGCGGACGATCTTCCTCGAGCTCAACCGGATCCACTCGCACCTGGTCTGGCTGGGGACGACGGCGCTCGACCTCGGCGCGATCTCGATGCTCTGGTACTGCTTCCGCGAGCGCGACCGGATCCTCGACCTGTTCGAAATGGCGACCGGCCAGCGGATGCACACCCGCTACTTCCAGGTCGGCGGCGTGATCGAGGACATCCCGCTCGGCTTCGAGGCGAAGCTGCGCGAGTTCGTCGACGAGATGCCGATCCGGGTGGGCCAGTACCAGGCGCTGCTCGACCGCAACGAGGTCTTCCTCTCGCGGACTAAGAACACCGGCATCGTCTCCCGCGAGCGGCTGCTGGAGCTCGGCGTCACCGGGCCGTTGCTGCGCGCCAGCGGCGAGCCCTGGGACCTGCGCAAGGCCTTCGACTACCTCTGCTACTCCGACTTCGACTTCAAGATCCCGGTCGGCACCGTCGGCGACAACTACGACCGCTACCGGGTCCGGGTCGCCGAGATGGTCGAGTCGACCCGGATCGTCGAGCAGGCGCTCGAAGGGCTGCCGGAAGGGCCCTTCATCGCCGACGACCGCAAGTACGTGCTGCCGCTGCGCTCGGAGCTCTCGACCTCGATGGAGTCACTGATCCACCACTTCAAGCTCGTCACCGAGGGTTACCGCGTCGCCCCCGGCGAGGCCTATTACGCGATCGAGAGCCCGCGCGGGGAGCTCGGTTGCTTCGTCCTCGCCGACGGCTCCTCGAAGCCGGCCCGGGTCCACTTCCGCGACCCGTCCTTCGTCAACCTGCAGGCGTTCAAGGACATGTCGACCGACAGCTACGTCGCCGACATGATCTGCAGCCTCGGAATGCTCGACCCGATCCTCGGGGGCGTCGACCGATGAGCAACGGCAACGGTCACGCCGAGCTGCCGGTCGACGCCGCGGTCCGCGAGGGCCGGGTCCCGGGCCGCGCTCCCGAGCGCGTCCCCGAGCTGCACGAAGTCGACTGCCCGCCGCAGCTGCGCGAGCGGATCGAGGAGCTGATGTCCCGCTACCCCGACCGCAAATCGGCCTCGATTCCCTCGCTGTGGGCGGTCCAGCGCCTCTACGGTTGGTGCACCCCCGACGGGATCCGCCAGGCGGCGGCGGTGATGCGTGTCACCCCCGCCTACCTGGAGTCGGTCGCCAGCTTCTACGACCTCCTCCACACCGAGCCGGTCGGCAGCCACAAAGTCGCCGTCTGCACCAACATCAGCTGCTGGATGCGGGGCGGCGACGAGCTGCTCGACGCGTTCCAGTCCGCGGCGGCGGGCTCCGAGGACCTCTTCGTCACCGGCTTCGAGTGCCTCGGCGCCTGTGACATCGCGCCGATGGCCTCGATCGACGAGCGCTACTTCGGCCCGCTGGAGACGGCCGACGCGGCAACCGCGATCGACCAGCTCCTCGCCGGCGCCGAGGTCCTGCCCGAGAGGGCCCTCGAGAAGCGGCCGCTGGCGGGAGGCCCCGAGAATGCCTGAGACCCGGGTCCTGCTCGAGCACGCCGAGGACTCCAGCCTGCGGACCCTGGACGGCTACAAGCGCCTGGCCGACGGCTACTCCTCGCTGCAGAAGGCCTACAAGGAGATGGAGGCCGACGAGGTCCTCAAGGAGCTCGAAGACTCGGGCCTGCGGGGACGCGGCGGCGCCGGCTTCTCGATGGGCAAAAAGGCCTCGTTCCTGCCGCGCGGGGACATGGCGAAGTACCTCTGCTGCAACGCCGACGAGTCCGAGCCGGGCGCCTTCAAGGACCGCGAGCTGATGCAGCGCAACCCCCACCAGCTGATCGAGGGGATCGCGATCGCCGCCCTCGCCGCCGACGCCGGCCACGCCTTCATCTTCATCCGCGGCGAGTACGACTCGCAGGCCGACGTCCTCGACGCCGCCGTCGCCGAAGCGTACGAGGCGGGCTACCTGGGGACCGACATCCTCGGCACCCATCGCGACCTCGAGCTCGTCGTCCACCGGGGCGCCGGCGCCTACATCTGCGGCGAGGAGACGGCGCTGCTCGACGCGCTCGAGGGCAAGCGCGGCAACCCGCGCCTGAAGCCACCCTTCCCCGCCGTCCAGGGCCTCTACGGCGGCCCGACCCTGATCAACAACGTCGAGACCCTCTCGAACGTCCCGAAGATCGTCGCCAACGGCGCCGAGTGGTTCAAGGGCTACGGGACCGAGCAGTCGCCAGGGACCAAGGTGGTCTCGATCTCCGGCTGCGTGGAGCGGCCCGGCAACTACGAGGTCGAGCTCGGGATCCCGACCCGCGAGCTGATCTACGACCTCGCCGGCGGCCCCGGGCAGGGCCGCGAGGTCAAAGCCTTCTACCCCGGCGGCTCCTCCTCGCCGGTCCTCACCGCCGAAGAAGGGCTCGACCTCCCGTACAGCTTCGAGGCGATGGCCGAGGCGGGCTCGATGCTGGGCTCGGGCTCGGTGATCGTCGCCGACGACCGGGTCTCGATCCCGCACATGGCACTGCGGACGGCGCGCTTCTACCACCACGAGTCCTGCGGCAAGTGCACCCCGTGCCGCGAGGGCACCAACTGGACCGTGAAGATGCTGGAACGGATGGTGCGGGGCGAGGCGACGCCGATGGACCTCGACATCGTCGCCTCGGTCCAGGAGAACATCATCGGCCACTGCCTCTGCGTGCTCGGCGACTCGATGGCGATGCCGGTCGGGGCGATGGTCCGCAAGTTCCGCGACGAGTTCGAGCAAGTGATGGCCGCCGCCGGCGAAGACCAGGAGATCGACCCTCACGTGGTCGTCCAGTCGCCGCCGGAGACGCTGGGGGCCTCGACGTGAGCGACAAATCGCAGGTCACGCTGATCATCGACGGCCGCGAGGTGAGCGCCAACGAAGGGGAAATGCTCCACGACGCCGCCAAGCAGGGCGACGTCGAGATCCCGGTCTTCTGTTACGAGCCGAAGCTCGGCGAGCCGGTCGGCGCCTGCCGCATGTGCTTGGTCGAGATCGAGGGGATCCCGAAATTGCAGACCTCCTGCTCGACCCCGGTCCGCGACGGGATGGTCGTCCACACCCGCACCGAGCAGGTCAAACACGCGCAGAGCGCGGTGGTCGAGTTCCTGCTCGTCAACCACCCGCTCGACTGCCCGGTCTGCGACAAAGGCGGCGAGTGCCCGCTGCAGGACATCTCGATGGGCTGGGGACCCGGCAAGAGCCGGATGATCGACCAGAAGCGCCACTTCGAGAAGCCGATCGAGCTCTCGCCGCTGGTCGCGATCGACCGCGAGCGCTGCATCCTCTGCTACCGCTGCGTCCGCTTCAGCCAGGAGGTCTCCGAGGACGAGCAGCTGCAGCTGCTCGACCGCGGCGACCGCACCTTCGTCGGCACCTTCGACGACCGCCCCTACATCGCTCCCTTCCACGGCAACATCACCGACCTCTGCCCGGTCGGAGCGTTGACTTCCTACACCTACCGCTTCCGGGCGCGGCCCTGGGACATCGAGCAGGCGGGCTCGGTCTGCACGCTGTGCCCGAGCCAGTGCAACGTCAGCTTCACCGTCCGCGACGAGGAGGTGAAGCGGGTGATCGCCCGCGACAACCCGGACGTCGACGACGGCTGGCTCTGCGACCGCGGCCGCTACGGCTTCGAGATGTTCAACGCCGAGGCGCGGGTCGCCGCGCCCCGGGGCCGCGGCGGGGCGGCGACGTTCGAGGATGCGATCGCGACCGCCGCCGCCGGCTTGAAAGCAGCCGGTGGCAAAGTCGCCGCGATCGTCGGCGACGCCTCCAACGAGGAGGGCTACCTGATCCAGCAGATCGTCCGCGAGGCCTTGGGGTCGTCCGACATCGACTCGCGCGTTTCGCGCGGGCCGAGCCGCTCGGTCCTGGTCCAGCTGGCCCAACCTGACGTCACCGCGACGGTCCGCGACATCGACGACGCCGACGCGATCCTCGTCGTCGGCACCGACCCCCTGCACAGCTCGCCGATCCTCGACCTGCGAATCCGCAAGGCGATGCGCCGCAACGGCGCCCGGCTGGCGCTGGCGACGGAGCGGCCGACGACGCTCGACGGCGGCGCCGACGCGATCGCCCGCTATGCGCCTGGCGAGGGCGGCCACTTCCTTGCCGAGCTCAGCCGCGCGATCGGCGGCGAGGAGAACGTCGCCACTCCGCTGGCCGGCGCCCTGCGCGACGCCGGCGTCGGCGTCGGCGTCGGCGATGAGCCGAAGCGCATCGTCGTGATTTGGGGCGAGCGGATCGGCCGCGAGGGCGATGACGCGGTCGCGGCGCTACTCGACGTCGCCGCCGCCTTCGACGCGGCGGGCACCGAGGGCAGCGGCCTGCTGGAAGTGCCGGAGCTCGCCAACGCCCGCGGCCTGCGCGAGGCCGGCTGCCTTCCGGACGCAGGACCAGGCCTGACCGCCTTGAGCCGTCAATTGGACACCCCTGAGGGGTCGAATCGACGGCTCGACGGACGGAGCACCGAGGAGATCCGCGCGGCGCTGATCGCCGGCGAGATCGAGGGCCTGATCCTCTTCGGGGTCGACCCTATCCGCGACTTCCCCGACACCCCGGCCTGGAAGGAGGCGCTCCAAGCTGCCGACCACGTCGTCACCTTCTCGACCTTCGAGAACGAGACCACGGCCATGTCCGACGTCGTCCTCCCACTCGAGACCCACGCCGAGAAGGACGGCACCGTCACCCATCCCGACGGCCGCCTCCAGCGCGTCCGCCCCTCCGCCGCTCGCCCCGGCGAGATCCGCCCCAACTGGGGCGTCCTTGCGGAGCTGGCCTTGGCCCTCGGTCTCGACACCGGTGTCAGCTCTCAACCCACCGCCTTCGCCGCCCTCGCCGACGCCGCCCCGATCTACTCGGGCATCACCGACGACGAAATCGGCGGCCGCGGAATCCGCTGGCAAGAGCGGCCAGCCGCTTCTCTCCGACCCGCCGTAGAGGAGGCGTCCGGTGGGGGTTCCCCGGACACTCAGCGCGGAGCGCCTAATGGCAGAGCGGAGACCGCCGACGTAGCTCGCGGAGACGCGTCCGGGGAACCCCTGCCGGGCGGCTCCTCTACGCCAGGCTCGTTCAAGCTCGGGACGTATAGGGATCTGTGGGTCGGGAGCATCACCGAGCTCAATCCGCCGCTCAGGTTCCTGGCGCCCAAGCAAAGGGTTGAGATGTCAGTGGCTGACGCTGAAAGGCTCGGAGTGAAGATCGGCGATCCGGTCCGGGTCGGTCAGAACGGGACGAGTGTGGAGGCTGCGGTCGATGTCAAGGAGCGCATTGCCGACGGCACCGTGTTCCTGATCGAGGGGATCAAGGACGGCAACGCGAACGCTCTGCTCAACGGCGGCCCCGTCGACGTCACGATCGAGAAGGTCGCCGAGTGATGCTGCCGATCGCCGACACGCAGATGGTCGAAGCGACCTGGGTGATGGTCCTCAAGTCACTGGTCATCTTCGCGGTGATCTTCGGGATCCTGCCGGTGATGACGGTCGTCGAGCGCAAGCTGATCGGCCGCTTCCAGCACCGCTACGGCCCCAACCGGGTCGGCCCGTTCGGGCTGCTGCAGCCGCTCGCCGACGTCGGCAAGCTGCTCGGCAAGGAGGGCTTCCGCCCGAAGAACGCGATCCCGGCGCTCTACGTCCTCGGCCCGCTGCTGCCGGTCCTCTCCGGGGTGCTGGCGCTGGCGATCATCCCCTGGGGCGACGTCCAGGACGGGGTCGGCCTCTACGGGATCGACGTCCCGATCGGGATCCTCTACTTCTTCGCGGTCGGCTCGATCGCCTTCTACGGCCTCCTGCTCGGCGGCTGGTCCTCGGGCTCCAAATACAGCCTCCTCGGCGCGATGCGAGGCGCCGCCCAGCTGATCTCCTACGAGGTCTCGATGGGCCTGGCGCTGCTCGGCGTCGTGATGATGGCGGGCTCGCTCTCGCTCGTCGACGTCGTCCACGCCCAGGGCGAGGTCTGGTACGTCGTCCCCCAGATCGTCGGCTTCCTGATCTTCATGCTGGCCGGCTTCGCCGAGACCAACCGCACCCCGTTCGACATGCCCGAGGCCGACGCCGAACTGGTCCAGGGCTTCATGACCGAGTACGGCGGCATGCGCTTCGGCAGCTTCCTGCTGGTCGAATACATGGAGATCATCGTCGTCTCCGGGGTCGCCGCGGCGCTCTTCCTCGGCGGCTGGATGGGCCCCGGCCCGAGCTTCCTCGACCCGATCTGGATGCTGGCGAAGATGTTCGCGCTCGTCTTCCTCTTCATCTGGATCCGGGCGACGCTGCCGCGGCTGCGCTACGACCAGCTGATGAGCTTCGGCTGGAAGGTGCTGCTGCCGCTGGCGACCCTGAACGTGCTGGTCACCGCGGTCCTGGTGGTGGTCACATGAGCGAGAAGCCGAATATCGCCCGTCCGCGATTCGACGACGTCCGCGAGCATCCGGGCTTCGAATCCCGCCGCGCTCGTCTGGGACGACAGGCAGACAGCGAGAAGCTGGGCCTGAGCCTCTGGGAGTTGGACCCAGGGCAGGCTGCCTATCCGTACCACTTCCACCTGGCCGAGGAGGAGATCGTCATCGTGCTCAGCGGCCGCCCCAGCCTCCGCACCCCCGACGGATGGAGGGAGATGGAGGAGGGCGAGGTCGCTTGCTTCCGGGTCGGGGAGGGCGGCGCTCACCAGATCGCCAATCGCTCGGAGGAGCTCGTCAGCTTCCTGGCTTTCTCCAATCAGCAGCCGGACGTCGTGGTCAGGCCGGACTCCGACACGCTCAGCGTTTTCGAGCGGCGCCCCGCCGGCGGGGGGATCGCCGAGCACTTCCGGCGCGGCGACTCGGTCTCCTACTACGAGGGGGAGAAAGCCTGATGGGCGAGCCAGCAGGGACGAAATACCCGTACCTCAAGGACGGCGACGTGGTCGAGGTCCAGCGCGGGCCCGAGCCCGGCGGAGTCGGCGGCGCCTACCGCGCCTTCGGCGAGACGCTGCGCGGCCTGAAGACGACGATGGCGCGCCTGGTCGAGGGCCCGCTCACGATCGAGTACCCGGAGGAGAAGACGCCGGTCTACCCGCGCTTCCGCGGCCGCCACAAACTCCACAAGTTCGAGGACACCGGCCTCGAGAAGTGCGTCGGCTGCTCGCTCTGCGCCGCCGCCTGTCCCGCCGACTGCATCCGCGTCGTCGCCGCCGAGAACATCCCCGGCGAGCGCGTCTCCGCCGGCGAGCGCTACGCCGCCGTCTACGAGATCAACCTCTCGCGCTGCATCTTCTGCGGCTACTGCGAGATCGCCTGTCCCTTCGACGCGATCACGATGGGGCACGACTACGAGATGGCGGATTACGACCGCGAGAACCTGATCTTTACCAAGGAGATGCTGCTCGCGGAGCCGATCGAGCGGACGCCGCTGAAAAGCGAGGGCGAGTAGGCCGTGGAAGAGGTCCTCTTCTTCGCGGCGGCGCTCGGCGCCCTCGGCGGGGCGATCGGTGTCGTCGCGATGCGCAACCCCTTCTACGGGGTGCTGGCGCTGATCGTCCACCTCTTCTCGCTCGCGGTCCTCTTCCTGCTCCTCACCGCGGCCTTCGTCGCCGCCGCCCAGGTCGTCGTCTACGCCGGCGCCGTGATGGTCCTCTATGTCTTCGTCGTCGCCTACGTCGGCAGCGGAGAGGGCGAGTCGGCCTGGGAGCCGATCCCCGGCCAGCGCCTGCTGGCGCCGCTACTCGGCATCGCCGTCTTCGTCGAGCTCGCGGTCGCCGTCCTCGGCTCCTCGCTGGTTGCGCTCGACAGCGACGGCCCCGACGTCGGCACCGGCTTCGGCAACCCCGCCTCGATCGGCCACGTCCTCCTCGAAGACTTCCTCCTCCCCTTCGAGGCGAGCTCGATCCTTCTCCTGCTGGCAGCCGTGGGCGCTGTCGTTCTCGCCAACCGCCGCAAACAGGACGCCGCCTGATGGCAATCGAGTGGTACATCGTCCTCTCGAGCCTGCTGTTCGCAGTCGGAGCGATGGGGATACTGCTGCGGCGCAGCCCGGTCGTGATCCTGCTCTGCCTCGAGCTGATGCTCAACGCCGGCAACCTCGCCCTGGTCGCCTTCAGCCGCATGCACGGCAACGAGGAGGGTCAGGTCTTCGCGATCGTCGTCATGGTCGTCGCCGCCTGCGAGGTCGTGATCGGGCTCGGCCTGATCGTCGCCATCTTCCGCCGCCGGATCCCACTCGACGTCGATGAGCTGACGGAGCTGCGCGGATGACCGCAACCAGCTGGTCCTGGCTCGTCCTGCTGCTGCCGCTGCTCGGCTCGATCGTTATCGCGCTCGGGTTCAAGGCGCTGCCGGCACGGGTCGCCGGGGCGATCGGCGTCGCCGCGATCGGCCTCGCCTTCCTCTGCGGCGTCGCCGCCCTGATCTGCCTGCTCGGCGAAGACCCCGAGTCCCGCCACCACGCCTCCTCGCTCTGGGACTACGCCAGCGCCGCCGGGCTCGACATCAAGCTCGGGATCTACGTCGACCCGCTCTCGATCTTCATGGTCCTGGTCGTGACCGGGGTCTCGACCCTGATCCACCTCTACTCCTACGGCTACATGCAGTCCGACCGGGGCTACCACCGCTTCTTCAGCTACCTCAACTTCTTCGTCTTCTCGATGCTGCTGCTGGTCCTCGCCGGCAACTTCGTGCTGCTGACCGTCGGCTGGGCCTTCGTCGGCTTCGCCTCCTACGCGCTGATCAGCTTCTGGTACCGGCGCGAGACGGCGACCAGGGCGGGGATGAAGGCGTTCGTGATCAACGTCGTCGGCGACATCGGACTCGTCCTCGCCGCCTTCCTGATCTTCCGCGAGATCGGCAGCTTCGACTACGTCACCGTCTTCGAGGAGGCCCCGAACGTCTTCTCGACCAACGAATGGACGGTGACGGCGATCTGCCTGCTGCTGCTGGTCGGCGCCTTCGCCAAGTCCGCCCAGCTGCCACTCCATACCTGGCTGCCGGACGCGATGGAGGGCCCGACCCCGGTCTCCTCGCTGATCCACGCGGCGACGATGGTGACCGCCGGCGTCTACCTGATCGCCCGCACCCACACGCTCTTCGTCCTCGCCCCGACCGCCGCCGACATCGCCGCCTTCATCGGCCTGGCGACGCTGCTGGTGGCGGGCACGATCGCGCTGGTGATGACCGACCTCAAGCGCGCGATCGCCTACTCGACGATGAGCCAGATCGGCTACATGGTCGTCGGCGTCTCGATCGGCGCCTACTCGGCCGGGATGTTCCACCTGATGACCCACGCCTTCTTCAAGGCGCTGCTGTTCATGGCGGCCGGCTCGATCATCGCCGCGATGGCGAATGAGCAGAACATCGACAAGATGAGCGGCTTCGGCAAGGCGATGCGGTTCACCTCGATCACGATGGTCTGCGGCGGCCTCGCCCTCGCCGCGTTCCCGCTCACCTCCGGCTTCTTCTCGAAGGACGAGATCCTCGCCTACGCGACCGCCCGCGGCGGCATGTACGACATCTTCACCGTGCTCGGCTATGTCGGGGCGCTGCTGACGGCGATCTACACCTTCCGGCTGATCTTCCGGGTGCTCCCGGGCAAGCCGTGCCCCGAGGCGCAGGAGCTGATCGACACCGGTCACCTCCACCACGGCGAGCCCTTCAACCCGGCGAGCGGCGAGAAGGAGGACACCGAGGTCGGGTTCCCCGGCGCCGATCACCACATCGCCGAGCAGTCCTGGCCGATGCGAGCGGCGATGGGCGTGCTCGCCTTCCTGGCGCTGTTCGCCGGCCTGATCCAGGTTCCCGGCGTCGACCACGTCGTCGGCTCGTTCCTCGAGCCGGTCTTCGAGGAGTCGCCGCTCGCCCACATCCACCCCTCGGTCGGAGCCGAGTGGGCCGGGCTGGGGATCGGCGCGGTGATCTCGCTGCTCGGGATCGGGATCGCCTACTGGCTCTACATCCTGCGCCCGGGGACGACCGCGAAGCTGATCGAGCGCCTGCGCCCGATCCACACCCTGCTCGTCAACAAGTGGTACTTCGACGAGGCGATCGACATCCTCGTCGTCCGCCCGATGCTGGCGATCGGCCGCTTCGCCAACCGCGTCTTCGAGCGGGTCGTCGTCGACGGGATCGTCAACGGGACCAGGGAGACCGTCGGCGGCGCCGGCGGTCTGGTCCGCGCCGTGCAGAGCGGCTTCGTCCGCGGCTACGCCCTGCTCCTGCTCGCCGGCTTCGCCGGGCTCGCCCTCTACTTCCTGATCGTCGCCCAGTGATGACCAACTCGCTGCTCTGGACACCGCTCGTCTTCGGCTTCGCCGGCCTGTTCCTCCCGAAGCGCCTTGCCGGCTGGTGGGCCACTCTCGGCGCCGCGGTCACGCTCGCGATCGCGATCGCGTTGGCGATCGGCTTCGACTCCGGCACGGCCGGCCTCCAGGACACGGTCGACGTCACCTGGATCGCCGGGCTCGGCGTCGACTACAGCCTCGGGATCGACGGGCTCAACCTCTTCCTGATCCTGCTGACCACCGTGGTCTGGGTCGCCGGCACCGCCTTCGCCGCCTTCCGCGACCAGGACCGGCCCCACCTCTTCTTCCTGATGATGCTGCTCGGCGAGACCGCGACCCTGGGCGCATTCCTGGCTCAGGACCTGCTGCTCTTCGTCCTCTTCTTCGACCTGATGCTGGTCCCGTTCTACTTCCTCTTCGGGGCCTGGGGCAGCGACCGCGCGGACGGCCCGACCGCCTCGGCGGCGACGCTGAAGATGATCGTCTACACGCTGATCGGGTCGCTGCTGATGCTGGTCGCGGCGATCGCCACCGCCGTGATCGCCGCCGACGGCGGCCGCGAGCTGACCTTCTCGATCGCCGCGCTCTCCAAAAACACGATCGACGTCGAGAGCCAGCGCTGGATCTTCTGGTTCTTCGCCGCGGCCTTCCTGGTCAAGATGCCGGCCTTCCTCCTCCACGGCTGGATGCCGGACGCCTACCGGGCGGCGCCGCTTCCAGCCCTCGCCGTCTTCTCCGGGGTCCTGGCCAAGGTCGGCGCCTACGGGTTCCTGCGGGTGGTGCTGCCGGTCTTCCCCGACGCAACGGTGGAATTCCAGGAGGTGATCCTGCTGATCGCCCTGGCCTCGATCCTCTACGGCTCGGTGATGGCCTTCACCCAGACCAACGTGCGGCTGATCGCCGGCTACTCCTCGATCGCCCAGCTCGGCTTCATCACCGCCGGGATCTTCGCCCTCTCCGCCGACGGCGCCGACGGCGCCGTCCTGCAGATGGTCAACCACGGCCTCGTGGTGGCGCCGCTGTTCGTGATCGTCGCGATCCTCGCCGAGCGCTCCGGCACCGAGGACCTGCGGGAGATGGGCGGGATGGCGTCGAAGGCGCCGATCCTCGCCGCCCTGTTCCTGATCGTCACCCTGGCGACCCTGGCGATGCCGGGGTCGGCCAACTTCATCGGCGAGTTCTACATCCTCAACGGCCTCTTCGACTCGAAGATCGTCTTCGCCTTCGTCGCGATCAGCGGCGTCGCGATGTCGGCCTACTACGCGCTCCGCCTCTACCAGCGGACGATGCACAACCGCAAGCCCGACGGGCTCGAATCGCGTGAGATCGGCGTCCGCGACGGCCTCGTCCTCGCGCCCCTGGTCCTCTGCATCGTCGGCCTCGCCCTCTACCCCCAGCTGATCCTGAAGCGGACCGACGCCTCAGTCCAGCAGGCGGTCGCAAAGGTCGCCCCCGCCGAGACCATCACGTCGATGGGCCGAAATGTCGGCTCGGGCTCGACTTATCGGCCCGTCGGCGGGGGGGAATGATGCAGTTCAATGCTCCCGAGATCGATTACGCGGCGCTCTCGCCGATCATCGCCCTCACGGTCGGGATCTGCGTCGTCCTCCTCGCCGGTGTCTTCGACTCGATCAAGCGCGCCGTCCCGGCGCTGACGCTGGTCGCGATCGCGACCACGGCGGGGCTGCTGGTCTGGCGCTGGCACGACCCGACCGAGCTGATCTCCGGCGCGATGAGGATCGACGACTTCTCGATCGCGATCTCGCTGATCGCGATGACGATGGGCGCCGCGACCGTCTTCCTCTCGATCCGCGAGAGCGCGGTCGAGGAAGCGGGCTCGGGCGAGTACCACTCGCTGCTGCTCGGCTCGCTGCTCGGCATGGTCCTGCTCTCGCAGGCGACCAACCTCGTCACCTTCTTCGTCGCGATCGAGACGCTTTCGATCCCGCTCTACATCCTCTGCGCGACCAACCTCCGCAAGGAGGGCTCGCTCGAGTCGGGGCTCAAGTATCTGATCGTCGGCTCGCTCGGCTCGGCGACGCTGCTCTACGGGATGGCGCTCCTGTACGGCGCCTCCGGCTCGACCAACTTCGGTGAGATCGGCCGGAACGTGGTCGAAGCGAGCGGCACCATCCAGGACGACCCGCTGTTCCTGATCGGGGTCGCGATGTGCGCGGTCGGCCTCGCCTTCAAGACCTCGATCGCGCCCTTTCACCAGTGGACGCCCGACGTCTACCAGGGCGCCCCGACCCCGGTCACCTCGTTCATGGCGGTCGCGACCAAGGCGGCGGCCTTCGCCGTCTTCGTCCGCTTCTTCACCTCCGGCCTCGGCTTCGCCGCTGACGACTGGCAGCCCGCCCTCGCGGTCCTGGCGGCGATCTCGATCGTCGTCGGCAACGTCGGCGCCCTCGGCCAGCGCTCGCTGATGCGGATGCTCGGCTACTCGGGGGTGGCCCAGGCCGGCTACATCCTCTGCGGGCTGGTCGTCGTCACCGAGGCCGGCGTCAGCGCCCTCGTCTTCTACCTCGCGGGCTACGCCTTCATGAACCTCGCCGCCTTCGCCGTGATCGTCGCCCGCGAGCGCGAGACGATCTACGGCGACGAGATCGAGTCGGTGCGGGGCCTCGGCGCCGAGCGGCCGCTGCTCGCCTGGCCGTTGACGATCTCGATGCTCGGCCTCGCCGGCCTGCCGGCGACCGTCGGCTTCATCGGCAAGCTCTACCTGATCGAGGCGCTGGTCGAGGGCGACTACACCTGGCTCGCGGTCTTCATCGCGGTCGGGACGATGATCTCGCTCGCCTACTACCTGCCGGTCGTCGCGGCGATGTGGATGGGAGGCCGCGAGAGCCCGGCCGCCGCCCCCGCGATCGCCGGGGCCTCGCCGGAGGCCGACCCGAGCGACCCCGACGCCGGGCGCCGCGTCTACCTCGTCGTCCCGGCCGTGGTCGCTGCCGCCGCGGTCGTCTTCTTCGGCGTCATCCCGCAACCGCTGGTCGACTTCGCCGAACAGGCGAGCGCGGCCTTCAGCTCCCCCTTCTCCTAGCCCCTGGCCCTGGCCGGGCGGCGACGGTAGGGTCTCAGGATGAGCGAGCGACCGAAGTCGTTGGATGCCCGCACGATGTGCGAGGCATTCCAGACGACCGTCTCCGAGCACGGCGACCGGCCCGCCCTGCGCTTTAAGGACAGCGACTTCGAGGCCTCCTGGAGCGAGTACGGCGAGACCGTCCGCAAGCGTGCAGCGGGACTGGCCGCCCTCGGCATCGGCAAGGGGGACACGGTCGGGTTCATGCTCGTCAACCGTCCCGCCCTCCACCTCACGGACGCCGCCGCGATGCACCTCGGGGCGACCTGCTTCTCGATCTACAACACCTCCTCGCCGGAGCAGATCGAGTACCTGGTCGAAGACGCCGAGAACAAGGTCCTCGTCACCGAGGTCCAGTTCCTCGAAAGCGTGCTCGCCGCCCGCGAGCGGGTCGAGACGCTCGAGCACATCGTCATCGTCGACGGCAGCGGCGAGAAGATCGAGGGGACGATCTCGCTCGAGAAGCTCGAGCAGGGCGGGGACGCCGACTTTGACTTCGACGCCGCCTGGCAGGCGATCGAGCCCGACGACGTCCTCTGCTTGATCTACACCTCGGGCACGACCGGGCCGCCGAAGGGCGTCCAGCTCACCCACGACAACATGCTCGCCCAGTGGCGGAGCTCCTGGGAGATCCACGAGACCGTCTCCTGCGGGCGCTTCATCTCATTCCTCCCCACCGCCCACATCGCCGACCGCTGGGCCGGCCTCTACTCGCAGATGGTCCACGCGACCTGCGTCTACTGCTGCCCGGACGTGCGCCAGATGGTCGCCTACACGATCGAGGTCAAGCCGACCTCGTGGGGCGGCGTCCCACGGATCTGGGAAAAACTGAAGCTGGCGCTGGAGATGGGGTTCGAGGCCGAGCCCAACATCGCCAAGAAGAAGCTGACCGGCTCCGCCTTCGAGGTGGGACGGCGCTACGTCGCCGCCTACATGGAGGGCGAGATCCCCGACGACCTGAAAGCCGAGTGGGACGAGGCCGACGAGCAGGTCTTCAGGCCGATCCGGCAGATGCTCGGCATCGACGAAGTCGAGTGGTTCGTGGTCGGAGCGGCGCCGACCCCGCCCGAGGTGATCGAGTTCTTCCTCGCGATGGGGATCGAGATCTGCGAGGTCTGGGGGATGTCGGAGACGACCTCGCCCGCCACCGTCAACCCGCCCGGGCGGATCCGCATCGGCACCGTGGGGCCGCCGATGCCCGGGGTCGAGGTGAAGCTCGCCGGCGACGGCGAGGTGATGGTCAAGGGACCGATCGTGATGAAGGGCTACCGCAACATGCCCGAGAAGACCGCCGAGACCTTCACCGAGGACGGCTGGCTGCTGAGCGGCGACGTCGGCGAATTCGACGAGGAGGGATACCTGCGGATCGTCGATCGCAAGAAGGAGCTGATCATCAACGCGGCCGGGAAAAACATGTCGCCGGCCAACATCGAGGCGAAGCTGAAGGCGGCCTCGCCGCTGATCGCACAGGCGGTGGCGATCGGCGACGCCCGTCCCTACAACGTCGCCCTGATCGCCCTCGATCCGGAAGCGCTCGCCTCGCGCGGCGCCGACGGGAAGGACCCCGTCGTCGTCGGCGAGGTCGCCGGCGCGATCGAGGCCGCCAACCAGCGCCTCTCGCGGGTCGAGCAGATCAAGTACCACGCGATCGTCGACGGAGAGTGGGCGCCGGGGGGCGACGAGCTGACCCCGACGATGAAGCTGAAACGGCGCCCGATCGAGCGCAAGTACGCCGAGCAGATCGAGTCCCTCTACACCCAGCCGTAGGCCGCCCCTCCGATGGGCGTCCTCTTGACCGCGGTCGCGATCGGCCTCGGGACCGGGATCGGGGTCTGGTCCGAGCACCGATGGCCGCGGGCCGCGGCGGTTGCGGCCCGGCGCTCGCTGGTGCTGATGCTCTACGTGCTGGTTCCGCCGGTGATCTTCTTCAACCTGGCGGCGGCCGACATCGACCTCGACCACGGGATCGGGCTCGGGCTCGGGCTCGTCGTCGCGGCGATCACCTCGGTCCTGGCCTGGTGGATCGCGAGCCGGGCGATGGGCCTGGGCCGGCCGCAGACCGGCGCCGTGATCTGCGCGGTGCTGACCGTCAACACCGGCTACCTCGGCTACCCGCTGACGGTGGCCCTGCTCGGCCGCGAGGAGCTCTCGACGGCGGTCCTCTACGACGTCGCCGTCTCCGGGCCGAGCCTGCTGCTGGGCGCCTTCGCGGTCGGGGCCGCCTTCGGGACCAAGGCCGGCGAAGGGCCGCGCGAGCGGATCCGGGCGTTCTTCACCCGCAACCCGCCGCTCTACGCCGCGATCGCCGGCCTGCTGGCGCCGGAGGCGCTCGCGCCCGACGTCCTCGTCGACCTCTCGCAGGCGCTGCTGGTCGCGATCCTGCCGCTCGGGTTCTTCGCGGTCGGGGCGACGCTGGCCGAGAACGCCGAGCACGGGGAGCTGCCGATCCCGCCGCCGTTCACGCGCCCGGTCGCGCTCGCGGTCGGCATGCGTCTCGCCGTCGCCCCGGCCCTGCTGATGCTGCTGGCGGCGCCGTTGATCGACCTCCCCGCCGCCTACCGGCTGCTCTCGGCGATGCCGGCGGGGATCAACTCGATGGTCGTTGCCCACGCCTACGGCCTCGACATGGAGATCACCGCCGAGGCGGTCACCTGGTCGACCGCGATCGTCGTCGTCGCCTCGCTCTTCTCCCTGCTGCTCTGAGGCGGAAGTGTCGAGTTTGTGCCGAACGAGGAGGACGAACTCGACACGGCATAGGCTGAGACCCGTGGTCCACCACGTCGCGATCGAGGTTCGTCCAGCCGACGTCGAGCGAATGGTCGAGCTCTTCGAGCTGCTCGGCTTCAAGCAGGTCGATCCACCGCCGAGCCTGGCCGAGTTCACCTGGCTCGAACGCGGCGGCACCCAGGTCCATCTCCTTCCCACCGAGCCCCCGACCGTTCCCCCCACCGGCCATGTCGCTGTCACCCTGTCGAATTCGCACTCCCGGGCCGATAGCGACCAAACTCGCGCTCTCGACTTCGACGAGGTGGTCGCCAGGATGCGCGCAGCGGGGTTCGAGGTCGAGAGAAGAGGGGAGCACTGGGGATCGCCGCGAGCCAAGGTGACGGCTCCGGGCGGGCACACGGTCGAGGTAATGGGGTCGCCCCCAGATCGAACCGTCGATTAGGCCCCCGACCGGAGCCGAATCGACGGCTCGTCCCAAACTGCGGATTCCGGCGAGTCCAGGCCCGCCGGATCCCAGGCTACGATGCGCCGGTGCGCTACCCGGTAGAGCGATTCAGCGAGGAGGAGCGGGCGCTCCTGGCCCCGCACTTCACCAATCTCGACCAGCCCGTGTTCGCGCTCGTCAACCTCCCGGAGACGGTCAAGGGTGCGCTTTTTGCCCGCTATTCACGGTATTCCGGGTCGGTGCGGCGGCTCTACCTCGACGAGTTCGCGGCCGACACCCCGCAATCCGGGCGGCCCTTCGACGCCGATGAGGGCGAGCGGGCGGCGAAGCTCTACGAGCGGGTCTTCGTCGGCTACGGAGACGACTCGATCGCCCAGGTCGGCGGCGCCCACGTGGCCTGCGAGTGGGTCTCCAACATTCTCACGAAGCTGCTGCAGCGGGGGCGGCTGGCGGCCTACCTCGAGCAGTCGACCCGCTACATCCCGTACGACAAGCCGATCGAGGACGGGGGCGGCTACCGCTACTACCGCGACGAGGGCCTGGGCCCGGAGTTCGGGGCCGCGATGGACGAGATCTTCTCGATCTACTCGAAGCTGCTCGAGCAGGTCGAGGCGTGGGCCGCGAGCCGCTGGCCGCGTGGCGCCGATGAACCCGAGGGTCCCTGGCAGCGCTCGATCAGGGCCAAGGCCCTCGACCTCCTCCGCGGCCTACTACCGGCTGCGACCCTCAGCCACGTCGGCATCTACGCCTCAGGCCAAGCCTACGAGCAATTGATCATGCGGCTGATGGCCTCACCGCTGCCGGAGGCCCGCGAGTACGGCGGCATGATCCTGCGCGAGCTCCAGCAGGTGATGCCGAGCTTCGTCTCCCGCGTCGACCGGCCCGAGCGCGGCGGCGAGTGGATCTCCTACTTCGAGCGGCGCCGGGAGGCCACCGAGGAGTGGGTCGCGCGCCTCGGGCTCGACCGCCGCGACTCCGGCACCGCCGCCCCCTCGGTCGAGCTGATCCACGTCGACGGCACCGAAGAGGACCTGCTCGCCTCCTGCCTGTTCGAGTCGGCTCACACGCCCGAGACCGAGGTCCTCGCCCGGATCGACGTCCTCGACCGCGACGAGCGGGCGCAGCTGCTGGCGGCGCTGGTGGGCGAGCGCGCCAACCGCCGCCACCGGCCGGGGCGCGGCTTCGAGGCGCTGCGGTACCGCTTCGAGATCGTCTCCGACTACGGCGCCTTCCGCGATCTCCAGCGGCACCGGATGCTGACCTGCCAGTGGCAGCGGCTAGGGCCCGACCTCGGCGCCGGCATCCCCGAGGAGATCGAGGAAGCGGGACTGGCGGGCGAGTTCGAGCGGGCGCTGGAGATCTCCCGCGGCGAGCACGAGCGGCTGCTCGCCGCCGGCGACGAGAACGCCGCTCCCTACGCCCTCAGCCTCGCCTACCGGATCCGCTACACGCTCGACCTCAACGCCCGCGAGGCGATGCACCTGATCGAGCTGCGCTCGGGGCGCGAGGGCCACCCCACCTACCGCGCGGTCGCCCAGGCGATGCACGAACGGATCGCCGCCATCCACCCGGCAGTGGCGGCGACGATGACCCACGTCGACACCTCGCAGGAGCCGCGGCTGGAGCGGATCCTCAGCGAGATCCGGACCCAGCGCAAGCGCGCTCAGGCCTCCCAGGCCACCACCGAGGCCCCTCCGGGCCTCAACCCGCTCGGCTAGCGGGCGTCCTTTGTCTTGCCGGACTTGCCGGTCCTGGCGGTGAACTGCTTGAGGGCCGGAGTGGCGTCCACGTGGCCGGCGCTGTCGACGGCCCGGACCTCGATCTTGTGTTTGCTGCCGAGCTTCAGCTTCTTGTAGATCGCCGGCGACTTACAGGGCTTGAAAGCGCCTCGGTCGAGCCGGCACTCGAACCGCAGGGCGCCGACGCCGCCCTCGCCGCTGAAGACGACCTTCGC
This sequence comes from Solirubrobacterales bacterium, assembly GCA_036524375.1. GTDB lineage: Bacteria > Actinomycetota > Thermoleophilia > Solirubrobacterales > 70-9 > VRUE01. The sequence continues at coordinate 18,625 of DATDCK010000013.1, forward strand.
CTTCGCCGCCTTGCCGGTCTTGCCCTGCGTCGCCTTGTAGAGGTGGCCGGGGCGCTTCGTGGAGCCGGTCTTGCCCTGCTTGGCGGTGTAGACCTGAACCTGGACTTTCTTGATCTTGGTCTCCGGCGCCGGGGCCGGGCCGGCCGGGGTCGCCGGCACCGGAGTGCCCTCGATAGAGACGTCGTCGACGCTGATGCTGGTGGGACCGAGGCTCGCCCCCGCCGGCGATGCGTACGTAAGGCTCAGGGTGTGCTGGCCGGCGGCCAGGTCGCCGAGCGGCAGGTCGACCCGGGTGTAGCCGATGAAGTCCAGCCGGTTGGCACTGTCGATCGTCAAGACCGCCTGGCCGTCGATCCTGACGCTCAGGGTCGCCGCCTGCCGGGCGAAGTTGCCGACCCAGGCGTAGAGGCTCAAGGTCGCGCCGGTGACGGTCGGAGTGCTCACGATCTGGGTCAGCGACTGAGCGTGGGACTCGGCGCCACCGTAGCCGCCGAACCAGGCCCAGTTGGTTCCGCCGCGTGGGGCCGCTTCGATCGGGGTCGGTTCTTCTTCTTCGTCTACGCCCGTCGGACAGGTCGCGAGCGAGCAGACCGGACTCGGGAACCGGTCGTCGGACTCGACCCAGTTCGGGTGGTCGATTCCTTCGACGGAGTTACCTTCGAGTTGCCCGGAGACCGGCGTGCCGCCCTCGAAGTCGCCGCCCTGGACGTACTGGTCGGCGAGCGCGGGGGCCGCGAAGAGCAGCAGGAGAGCCACGGTCCCGATCCCAACCAGCGTCGCCCTCGTCCTCCCCATCGGGCAAGACAATCACACCGGTCAGGTGCTTACAACCGCTCAGTCGCGCTTCTTGCGCTTGCGGGGAGGATCGGACGACCCGTTCGCGCCCGCCGCGGGGTCGGCGGGCTCCTCCTCCGCTTCGCCGTCGATCACATCGGGGTCGGTCCCGATGCCCGCGGCGGCTTTCTCGCCCGGCGTCGGCCAGGGGATCGCTTCGCCGGTCTCCCAGGCGGGCGGGCGGCCTTTCGGCAGCCAGGAGCCCGCGAGCAGGCCGAAGTAGACGAACCAGATCAACGAGAACTGGTAGAGGCCGAGAACACAGGCGACGCCGAGCGCCATCCCCAGGGATCCCCAGAAACGGCTCAGCAGGCCGGCCCGCATCGCGAACAGGCAGCCATAGAGAAGGGCGAAGGCGAGCCCGAGGCTGCCGCCGAGCCGGAACCCTTCCGAGACCGACCGCAACGAGGCGTCGTCGATCGCGCTCTTGGCCTTGTCGTCTTCGAGCGTGGTGGCCGGGCAGTCGGCGGCTTTGTCCTTCTCCTCACGGCATTCCTTCACGGCTTCCTTCTGGGTCATCGCCGTCGTCGCCTTGCCGTCGACGAAGTCCTGGGCCGCTTCGTTGGCGGCGGCGCCGTTGAGAACCGAGGCGACGCCCAGCGCCAACGGCGCAGCGATGACCAGCGGCAGGAATTGCTGGCGCATCTTCGGCGAGCGCGCCGCCGCCGCTTTGAAGAGGAAGACGAGGGGGGCGACCAGCAGCGCGAACCCGACCGCTTGCAGGATCGAGGAGATCGTCACCGTCGAAGCGTGATCGTGGACCGAGCGCAGGCTCTCGGCTTCGCCGCCGCCGCCGAGCGAGCTGACCGCGAACACCGACGCGATCAGCAGGGCGACGCCGAGGAGCGTCGCGATCGCGACCCGAGTCGCCCACCGCGCCTCGAAGTCCAGAGCTTCCTTCGGCGTCGCCATCAGGCGCGTACGCTACATCGCATGAGCATCGAAGGAGCGCGCCGATGAGCAGCGCCCAGAAGCAGAAGCCCGTCGTCCCGCTCGAGGCGGGCATCAGCCCCGAGAACCCTCCCTGCCCCGCCTGCGGCGAGCCGCTGTTCGGTTGGATCGACCTGCGGCCAGGGCTGGCCGGCCCCGTCAGCCGCTGCGAGAGCTGCGGGCTCGGCGTCGTCGGCGAGCCCGGCGGCCTCGAGCAGGCGCTCGCCGGGCTCGACCGCCACACCGAAGGCGACGCGATCGCGCTCCCGAACCGCGACGGGTTCTCGGCCTGGATCGGCGGCGCCGGCTGGGCCGGGCTCGAGCCCGAGGCCCGCTTCCTCTACACGGCGGAGGCGGCGCGCCGCCTCGTCGCCCATCGCGACCAGATCGTCAAGCACCCCCGCTGGCAGCCGGGACGCGGGATCGTGGCGATGTGGCAGACGATCCTCAACGGCTTCACGTTCGGCCGCAACGTCGCCACCGGGGCGCTCGGGCGGCCCGAGGCCGCGGTGCTCGCCGAGAAGCGCTGGCAGCGCAGACTCGACGCCGGCATCTGCGTCGTCGTCGCGATCCCGGCGATGCTGATGGCGTTGCCGCTGGAGCTGGTCTCCGCCGCCCTGCGGCGCGGCGGGGCGCTGAGGATCGAGCTCGAGCTGCTCTAGGAGAGGCCTTCGCGCGCCTCGCGCACGAGGGTGACGGACTCGGGGAAGAGGACCCGGATCGCGTCGCGGACCTGCATCGCCTGTTCGTCGGAGTTGCCGGTCAGCTCGAGGCGGCCGATCGAGGCGACGGTCATCTCGACCGCGAGCTTGATCGCGTTGTCGGCCCAGGCGACGCGCTGGCTGGACTGCATCTGCTCCGAGAGCTCCTCCATGCGGGCGCGGAACTCATCCGGATCGCCGAAGAGGTTGAACGGGCTTCCCTCCATCGACAACATGTAAGCAGAACGACGGCTCCACCCGCCCCGAATCGTCACCTCCGGCGCGTCACCGGTGCGTCGGGAATGCCGAGACTGAGCGGCATGGGACGGGAGAGCGCCTGCGAGCGGGGATCGGCGAGCGTCGAGCAGGTCGGCCTGTCGGCGCTGCTGGCGCTGATCCTGGCGGCGGCGATCGCCGCGGTGGCGGCCGGTGGCGACGTCGACGCGGGTCGCTCCCTGGCCGGCTCGATCGGGCGGAAGATCCGCTGCGCCCCGCGGCTTCCCGATGGCTGCCGCCACCACCCGCTGGTGCCGGCCTACGGCTGGCCCCTTGCGCGGCTGGCGCGGGCGCTCGCGCCGCCACCCTCGGCCGTCCCCGGGAGCTCCGGCGTGCCGCTGTACCCGGTCGACTTCCGCAGCTGTCGCAGCGAGGGCTGCGCCGCAGGCCGCCGGCGACCGACCGCTTTCACCGAGATCGACGACCGGCGCGGGACGCTGGGCTGGGTCGAGGTCAACTACTGGCTCTACCGACCCGGCCTCGGCTGGGAGCGGGTGACCCGGCGAGCGAGCGAGGACGACGTAGCTGCGGCATCGGGAACCCGCGTCCTGCTCAAAGACGATCCGGTCCTGGTCCCGCTCGAGACCCTGCCCGGCCGCGACCATTACGGGTTCGCCGCCGGCGAGGAACCGCCCTGGCGCTGGAACGTCGACCCGGTCCACCCGGGCTGGTCGAGCTGACCCCTAGAGGTCCCAGCCGAAGTAGACCTCTTGCCTGCAGATCTTGTCGTCGGGGTCGAAACCGAGGATCTCGGTGTTGCGGAAGCGGCGGCCGTCGGTTTTGAGGCTCTCGTAGGTGATCAGGAACTCGTCGCCGCCGATGTCGGTCAGGCGCACGACCTCGAACTTCTCGATCGTCTCGTGGTTCGGCCAGCAGCGCTCGAAGTAGGCCTCGCGGTCGAGGCCGGGGTCCGGCGGCGCGAAGAAGGCAATTTCGTCGGCGAGCACTCCTTCCAACAGCTCGCGGTCGCCCGTCTCATAGGCGGTGTACGCGTCGCGGACGATCTGGGCACGGTCGGGCATGCACGCCCTCTACCCGGGGGAACCGGAGGTAACCGCCTTTTCGCGGTCGGCTTCGTCGCGGGCCTGCTCGATCAGGCCGCGCCAGTCGGTCGTCCGGAAGACGAGCAGGATCGCGGCGAAGCCGAGGACGACCGACCAGGCGGCCATCGCGATCTGGGTTCCGACCGAGAAGGCGAGGACGGCGGCGCGGGAGGGCCCGGTCAGGGTCGCCGCCAGCAGCGCCTGCTGGGCGCCGGCACCACCGGGCGTGAACGGGATCACGTTGGCGATCGCCTGGCAGCTCATCACCAGCAGCACGTTGCCGAACGTGCCGCCGATCCCGAACGCCTCGAGGAAGAACCAGAAGGCGCCGAAGCGGCAGAGCCAGCCGGCGCCCTGCCAGGCGGCGACCTCGCGCAGGTAGCGGCGCGGCTCGCGGACGATCGCGACCCCCTGTTTGACCCGGTCCCAGAATGCTCGGACCCGGTGGGAGAGCATGTAGATGGCGACGATCGAGCCGATCACGAGGACCGCGAGGACGATCCCGAGCGTGCGGGGGTGGTCGGCCCAGAAGGCGATCTCGAAGGCGGGCAGTTGGGGCAGCTTCGGCGGCTCCGGCAACAAGCCCTGGGTGATCGCGTAGAGGAGGACGAGGACGCCGATCGTCGTGTCGAAGATCGACTGGACCAGGAACGAGGAGGTGACCGCGGGATAGGAGGAGCCGGGGACCTGGCGCTTGACCAGGAAGATTTTGGTCACGTCCCCCGCCCGGGCGGGGAGGATCGCGTTGATCCCGGCCCCCGCAAGGTAGGCCGCGGCGAGCGGCAGGAAGGGGATCTTGGCGGCCGGGTAGGCGGCGCGGAGCACGTTCCGCCAGGCTCGGGCACGGGCCAGCTGCATCGCCGCCAGAAAGGCGAGGGCGAACGCGAACGGGACCCAATCGATCGCGTAGAGGTAGCCGAAGAACTCCCCCGCTGCGTCGAGAAAGCGTTCGAGGCTGGAATCGAGATCGACGGCGCCCATCGGGTTACACTAGCCCGCTCGTGTCCGAGATCGAGACCCCCCAGTCGATCGATTCGCTGCCCCAGGACCCCGCCGACGCGGCGATGTGCGACCGCGCCCGGGAGCGCTACGCGGCCGACCGAAAAAGCCGGCTGCGCAGGCGTCGCAAGAGCCACGCGAAGATGCCGAACCTGATCATCATCGGCGGCCTCAAGTGCGGCACGACCAGCATCCACCACTACCTCGGCCTGCACCCCGAAGTGCAGATGTCGAAGCCGAAGGAGCTCAACTTCTTCGTCGATGAGCTGAACTGGGATCTCGGCCTCGACTGGTACGCGAGCCGCTTCGACAGCGCCTTCGCGGTGCGCGGCGAGTCCTCGCCTCACTACACGAACCTGCCCCGCTACCGCGGGGTCGCCGAGCGGATCCACGAGCACTGCCCCGACGCCCGCCTGCTCTACATGGTGCGCGACCCGATCAAGCGGATCCTCTCCCACTGGGTCCACGCGACCGGCGCCGGCTACGAGACCGGCGAGATGGTCGAGGTCCTCTCACGGCCCGACACCTCCTACATGAACCGCTCCAAGTACTGGATGCAGCTGCAGCCCTACCTCGAGCTCTTCGACCGCGAGCAGATCCAGATCATCGCCCAGGAGGAGCTGCACACGGAGCGCGAGGAGACGATGCGCAAGGCCTTCGACTTCGCCGGCGTCGACACCAGCTTCACCTCGGAGCAGTTCGACCGCGAGTGGGAGAAGTCGAGCGCCAAGGAGAGCGACAAATACCAGCTGATGGAGAAGCTGATCAAGCTCCCCGGCTTCCGCTCCTTCGATCGTAACTTCGACCGCCTGCCCGAGCGGATGCGCTGGATGGTCGAGAAGATCGTCCACGACCCCGACAAGCCCCCGGCCGAGAAGCCGAAGCTGCCCGACGACCTCTTCGAGACGGTCCGCGCTCGGTTCGGCGAGGACGCGGCGGCGCTGCAGGATTTCGCCGGCCGCAAGTTCCCCGGCTGGCACGACTACTCCTGAACCGAGACCGTCCCGGTTCGGTAGACAGGGGGGACATGCAAAGGCTGACTCCCGACCCGGGCCCGACCACCGTTGCCGACCAGCTCGACGGCTACCGGCCCTGGTCCGACCCACCCGAGGGCCGGCCGTTCGTGGCGATGAACTTCGCCGCCACCGTCGATGGGCGGGCAGCGATGGAGGGGGTCTCGGGACCGATCGGGTCGAGCACCGACACGGCGATGCTGGCGGCGCTGCGGACCCGGTTCGACGCGGTGATGATCGGCGCCGGGACGATGCGCGCGGAGCGCTACGGCCAGATGGCCACGAAAGAGGAGACACGGGCGCTGCGCGAGGGCCTCGGGCTTTCCCCGCGGCCGCTGATCGTGATCGTCAGCGGCCGCCTCGACCTGCCCTGGGAGGCGCCGCTGTTCACCTCGGGTGGCGGCGAGGTCCTGATCCTGACCGCCAACACAGAGGCGGAGGCGCCGGCGACCGAGACCCCGGTGCGGGTCGTCCGCCACGAGGGCGGCGTCGACCTCGCCGCGGCGCTGCTGGCGCTGCGACAGGAGCAGGGGGTCCGCGCCCTGCTCTGCGAGGGCGGGCCGCGGCTGCACGCCCAGCTGCAGGCGGGCGGACTCGTCGACGATCTCTTCCTGACGACCGCCCCGAAGCTCTCGGGCGGCGGCGCCCCGCGGATCGTCGAGGGCGAGCTGCCGGAGCCGCTCGATCTCGACCTCGCCTGGCTGCTGGAGTCGGACGGGGAGCTCTTCGCCCGCTACCGGCGCCGCTGAGCTAGCGTTCCCTTCCCACCCCGAGGAGAGGAACAACCAGTGGACTTCAAGCCCAGCCCCGAGGTCGATTCGCTGCGCGAGCGGATCCTCGACTTCATGGACGAGAACCTCTATCCGCAGGAGCGGAAGGTCATGGAGGCGCTGGACGCAGAGGTCGCAACCGGGGTCCCCTACCCGCAGATCCTCGTCGACGCCCGCGAAAAGGCGAAGTCGGAGGGACTCTGGAACTTGTTCATGCCCGACGAGCGCTACGGGCCTGGGCTCTCGAACTGGGAGTACGGGCTGCTCTGCGAGGAGATGGGCCGTAGCCCGGCCGCGGCGCCGATGCTGTTCAACTGCGCCGCTCCCGACACCGGCAACATGGAGATCCTCGCCGAGCACGGGTCGGACGAGCAGAAGCAGCGCTGGCTCGATCCGCTGCTCGAAGGCCAGATCCGCTCCTGCTTCTCGATGACCGAGTTCGCGGTCTCCGGCTCGGACCCGACCGGGTTGCAGGCGAGCGCGGTCCGCGACGGCGACGAGTGGGTCATCAACGGGCACAAGTGGTTCACCTCGGGCGCGGTCGGCGCCGACCTGGCGATCGCGATGGTCGTCACCGACCCCGACGCCCCGCCCTACACCCGCGCCTCGATGATCTGCGTTCCAACTGACGCCCCCGGCTTCAACCTGGTGCGGCCGATCCCGGTGATGGGCCATGACAAGGGCCCCGGCCACTGCGAGATCAAGTACGAAGACTGCCGGGTGCCGGTCGAGAACCTGCTCGGCGAGCAGGGCATGGGCTTCACGGTCGCCCAGGACCGGCTTGGTCCGGGACGCATCCACCACTGCATGCGGGCGATCGGGACCGCCGAGCGCGCCCTGGAGATGATGTGCCGCCGCGCCAACGAGCGCGAAGCCTTCGGCGGGCCGCTGGCCGACAAGCAGTTCGTCCAGGAGGCGATCGCCGCCTCGCGGATGGAAATCGACCAGGCCCGGCTGCTGACCATGTACGCCGCTTGGAAGATGGACACCGAGGGCAAGCGCGCCGCCCGCCAGTCGATCTCGGCGATCAAGGTGATCGCCGCCAACATGGTGATGGAGGTCCTCGACCGCGCGATCCAGATCCACGGCAGCCTCGGGATGACAGATGACACACCCTTGGCTGCCCTCTGGCGCTTCAGCCGCATGCTGCGTCTCGCCGACGGCCCCGACGAGGTCCACAAGATGGTCCTCGCCCGCCGCGAGCTCAACCGCTGGGCAAAACGGGCGGAGGCCGAAGAGACCGGCGAGCTGACCTCCAAGCACGGACCGCGAGCGATCTGAGCTGACGGGGAGGGAAGCGGCGCCGGCTACCTGGTGCCGATGACGTCGATCTCGGCGTGGGTCGCCGAAACGCCGCTGCCCACTTCGCAATTCCCGCCGAACACGATCCGCATCGAGTGCAACAGGGGCGCCGCCGGAGCCGAGCTCCCGGCGGCGCGGGCGAACTGCTGGAAATGGGCGCGCTTCGTGACCTGGGCCGTGCCCGGACGATCCACCTGCGCCATCGCGGCAACATCGAACTCGCTCAGTTCGGGGGTTCCCACCGGGAGATCGACAAGGAGGTACGCCGCCCCGGACCCGTTTTCGCAGCTCGGCGCGAACGTGAAGTCGACGGCTCCGAGGTACCAATCGGTCCGCCCCGCTTCCTGGGTGTAGGTCGGGTTTTCAAGGGGGTACTCGGTGGCTCCGGGCCCGATCGGGATCGAGGCGTTGCCCTGGATCCGCGCCACGATGTGACCGAACGGCATCGCCGCGAGTTCGAGATTCGCGGCGGTCAGCGACCCGTCTTTGATCTTGGCGCCGGTGACGGCGTTCTTCTTGATCTTGCCGTTCGTCACCGCGTTCTTCTTGATCTTGGTCGCGGCCACCGACTTCGCCTTCAGCTGCTTGGCGCCGACGCTGTTCTTGCCGAGCTGGTTGGCGGCGTAGGCGGCGCCGCCGATGAGAAGCACGACGATCGTGATCATCGACATCGCGGTTGCGTAGGTGAGGCGGATGCGTGTCGTCGGAAAGCGCCTCATCACTTGACCCCGGCCACTTCGATCGTCGCCCCGGTGACGATTATCCCGGGTTCGGACAATTTGCACACCGCGGTGACGAATAGTGAGAGCGTGTGGGGGGTCGGGCTGCCGGGCTGGAACCGGACCCCGCCGGCGGTTGGAGCGAGGGTGATTCGGCTAGGGAACGACCGGTTGCCTTTCATGTCGAAGAACAGCCCGTTTGCCACCTGGTTCTCCCCAAGGGCCGTCGCCAGGTCGGGCGTGTCGATGTAGAGGTTGGCGACCAGCGCGCGCGGGGGTTCGCAGGTTAGGGGCGGCGGCGACACTTCGACGCTGCCCGAGTAGATGTCGTCGGAGCCGGCTTCCTGCGTGTACGAGGTAGTCGTCACCAAAGTCGGGGTCCCAGGTCCGCCGCCTTGGACACTGCCGCTCCAAGAGGCCCGGTGGACCACGCGGCCAAAAGGCATGCTCGGAAGGCTCAGGTCGGCCACCCCGAGGGACCCGCCCTTCACCTTCGCGCCGGTGACCGCGCCCTTCTTCAGTTTCGCCGTCGTCACAGCGTTCTTCTTGATCTTGGCGGTGGTCACAGCGTTCTTCTTCAACTGCTTGGCGCCGACGCTGTTCTTGGCGAGCTGGTTGGCGGCGTAGGCGGCTCCGCCGAAGAGGACGACGAAAGCCGTCACAGTCGCGAGGACGTTGGCGTAGGTGAGATGACGTCTCGCGCCTTTCATTTCCCGCTTCACCGTGCTCCCACCACGTCGACGGCACCCGAGGTCGCGACGACCCCGGCGCCCGAATCGCACTCGCTCTCGACCACGAGGGTCAGGGTGTGGGTGGTTGCCGCCGGGCCCTGCAGAATGCCGCCCGGGAAGCCACTCAGGTGCATCCGCCTGCTAACCGTTCCCCCGGCTCCGTCGTATATCTCGCCGCGGGCGAGCACCTCGTTGTCTTCGAAGTCCAGCGGGTTGGAAGCATCGACCAAGACCGACCCGTTGGCGGTGCGCGGGGGCGCACACCCCGGTTCGAAGGTCACGTCCACCGCCCCGAAGAACCAGTTGTCCTCTCCCGCCTGCTGGGTGTAGGTGGCGGGGCTCACCGGGTAGGCCGTGCGGCCTTCGCCGCCGGCGATCGCCACCGCCCCGGTACCACGCGCCTCGTGGACTATGCGGCTGAACGACGTCGAGGCTGCGTCGACGTCGGGGCCGCCGACTGTCCCGTCCTTCACCTTCGCCCCGGTCACCGCGCTCTTCTTGATCTTCGCCGTGGTGACGGCGTTCTTCTTCAGCTCCGCCGTCCCCACCGACTTCGCCTTCAGCTGCTTCTTGCCGACGCTGTTCTTGGCGAGCTGGTTGGCGGCGATCGCGGTGCCGCCGGCGAGGACGACGAAGGCGACGACCGTGACGAGGACGTTCTCGAACGTCAGCGCTTGGCGGAGGCGAGACAAGACGCTCTCACCCTAACGTCGCGGGTCGACGAACTCCAACTCGGAAGCGACCGCCTGGACGAGGGTTACTTGGTCCCGATCACGTTGGCGCCGCCGAAGAGGGCGTTGATGCTGCCGGCGCCGCCCGTGCAAGATCCGGACGCCGTCAGGGTGAGGCGGTGAGTGGTCGCGGTGCCGGGCTCGAACCGAGTGGCCACCGGCGAGAGCTCGACCCGCGCGTTTACGGGTCCGCCGCCGGTGGTTTCGACGTAGGAGCCGGCGGCGACTATCTCGTTCGAAGTCGGAACCGCCGGATTCTGCGCATCGACGGCTAGCGTAGCCGTGACTTCTCGCGGAACTTCGCAGGACGGAGCGAGCCCGATGTCGAGGGCCCCGAGGAACGAGTCGTTCTCGGTCGGCGGCTGGGTGTAGGTCGCGCTCGAGAGCGGATAGACCACGGGGGAGCCGTCTGTGGCAAGAGCCAGGATCATGCTGCCCCGGGCTTCGTCGACGACCAGGCCAAAGGGAAGCGAGTCGAGGTCGATGTCTTCGGCCTTGAGGCCCCTGTTCGCGACTTTCAGCGATTCGACCGCGCCATCCTTGATCTTTGCGTTGCTGACCGCGTTGCGCCTGATCTTCCTGGTCGTGACCGCGTTCGCCTTGATTTTCGCGGTCGTCACGGCGCTGGCCTTGAGCTGCGAGGGTCCGACGCTTTTCTTCGCCACCTTGGCGGCGACGGCGACGCCCCCGGCGAGCACGAGGAACAGCGCCAGCGTCGCGACGACGTTCGCGTACGTGAGTCGATCCCGGATCACACGCAAAATGGATGCCTATCTTAGCCCGAGAACATCAACGCCCGCCGAATTGAGCGAGACACCCGACCCGGATTTGCATTCGAAGTTGGCCATCAGGATCGAGAGGCTGTGCGAAGCGGTGCTCGCAGCCGACATCCGCGACATCGGAGCGCCGACGACAGCTTCGAACTGGCCGGTCCTGCTGACCGCACCCGATCCGAGGTCCGTGACTTTGGCGAGCCCGAGGAAGTTCTCCTGGCTGATGCTCATGGAACCGGAGGAGTCTTGGAGCAAAATCACGATCACCGTGCGCGGCGCTTCGCAGGAAGCGGCGAACCCAACCTCAAAATCACCGAGGAAGCGCAGGTCTTCGCCGGCGTTCTGGGTGTAGGTGCCCGGCAGGGGGACGATGCCGGGGGGAGCAAAGTCGATCGGACCGCTGAAGCGAAGCTTCGTGGTGAGCTGCGAGTACGGCGCTCCGGACGCGAGCTTTGTGCCGGTGATCGACCCGTCGGCGACTTTGGCTCCGTTGACGGCGCCATTCTTGATCTTCGCCTTGGTCACGGCGTTCTTCTTGATCTTCGCTGTCGTCACCGCGTTGGCCTTGAGCTGCTTCTTGCCGACGCTGTTCTTGGCGAGCTGGGCCGCGGCGAAGGCGGTGCCGCCGGCGATCAGGAGAAGGGCGGCGATCGTCGCCATCGCGTTCTGGTAGGTGAGATGGCGTCGCATCGTCACTTCGTCCCGACTACGTCGATTTCGGACCCGAGAACGGAGACGCCGCTGCCGGAGGCGCATTCGACTTCGCCCAGGAAGGCGGTGAAAGTGTGCGGCGTGGGGTTCGCCCTCCCTGTTCGCGACATCGGGCTGTAGAGGAACGGGTAAGGCGCGAATTCCAACCGCTTGGTCACACTGCCACCGCTTGTGTCGTCCACGATTCCGAGCCCGATCGTCGTCGTCGGGTCGAGAGTGCTGGGGTCGGCCGCGTCGAGCATGAGGTACGCCTCTGCTTCCCGGGGCGGAGCGCACGAGTCGGAGAAGTTGACGTTGAGCGCCACCAGGAACTGGTTGTCTTCGTTGGCGGGCTGGGTGTAGGAGCCGACTGGGTAAACGCCGTTTTCGACGAATGGCGCCGACAGGCTTCCCCTGATCCGCTGGGCGATGTAGCTGAACGGGGCATTGGCGGCATCGATGTCGGAGCTCGTGATCGACCCGTCGGCGACTTTGGCTCCGTTGACGGCGTTCTTCTTGATCTTGCCGTTCGTCACCGCGTTCTTCTTGATCTTCGCTGTCGTCACCGCGTTGGCCTTGAGCTGCTTCTTGCCGACGCTGTTCTTGGCGAGCTGGGCCGCGGCGAAGGCGGTGCCGCCGGCGAGAGCGACGAAGACGACCAGGGTCGAGAGGACGTTGGCGTAGGTGAGCTTGGGGCGCATCACTTCGATCCGATCACGTCGACGCTCGCGTTTTCGGCCGTCACGCCGCTGCCGGAGGAGCAGTTGGCCGTGCCCAGAACCGCGGTGAAGCTGTGCTGGACCGCGCCTGCCGTCCCCAGACGCGACATCGGCGAGGCGGTCGGGAAGGCGAGGTTCGAGACCTGGCTGAAGTCGACGCGGCGGATGAGATCTCCGCCGGTGAGGTCGACCGCTGCCGTTTGGGCGATGAACGCCTGGCTTTCCGCCAAGTTCGGGTTGGTCTGATCGAAGGCCAGGGCGACCACAGCTTGCCGAGGCGGGGCGCAGCTGGCCGAGAAGTGGATGTCGACCGCTCCCAGGTACTCGTTGTCTTCGCCGGCGTTCTGCGTGTAGTTCCCCACCTGAAGCGGCTGCCCCAGTCCTACCGCGCCGCCGGCGGGACTGCGAAGGCGGGCGACTATCCGGGTGAAGGGGGTGCTGGCTGCGTCGATGTCGGCGCCGGTGAGCGATCCGTCGGCGACTTTGGCCCCGTTCACGGCCTTGTTCTTGATCTTCGCCCTGGTGACCGCGTTCTTCTTGATCTTCGCAGTCGTCACCGCGTTCTTCTTCAGCTGCTTGGTGCCGACCGAGTTCTTGGCGAGCTGGTTGGCGGCGACCGCGGTCGCGCCGCCGAGGACGAGCAAGACGGCAAGCGTCGACATCACGTTGCCATAGGTCAGGTGCCTCTTCATACGAGGCCGATCATGTCCGTCGCTGCGGACGTCGTCAAGCGGCCTGGACTATTCAGCCCGCTCAGCCCGGTCGGCGGCCTCGGCGAGGTTCTCGACGACTTGGGCGAAGTATTCGACCCCATCGTCGACCTTGCCGTAGCCGCCCGCCTTGTAGCGCGCGTAGACGCCCTCGAGGATGATCGCCAGCTTCCAGTAGCCGAGGGCGATGAAGAAGTCGAGCTCGGAGAGGTCACGGCCCGAGCCCTCGGCGTAGCGGTCGCGCAGCTCCTCCCGGCTCGGAAACCCGGGGGCGAGATTGGCCGGCTGCCCGAGCGAGGTCCCCTCATCCCCCGGCTGCGCCCAGTAGACCATCAGCAGCCCGACGTCGGCGAGCGGGTCGCCGAGGGTGCAGAGCTCCCAATCGACGACCGCCGCGACCTCGCCGCTCTCGCTGAGGATCATGTTGTCGAGCCGGTAGTCGCCGTGGACGATCGTCGCCGGTCCTTGCTCGGGGATCCGGGCGGCGAGCCGGTCATGGACCTCGTCGACGAGCGGCATCTCGCGCGACTTCGACTTCTCCCACTGGCCCTGCCAGCGGTGCAGCTGGCGGGCGACGTAGTCCTCCTTCTTGCCGAGCTCGCCGAGCCCGGCGGCGTCGGGGTCGACCGCGTGGATCGCGACCAGGGTGTCCGCCACCCGCTCGCCGATCGCACGACGGTCGGCCTCCTCGGGGAAGAGGTCCGCCTCGGCGAGCCCGCGCAGGATCGGGCCCTCGACGAACTCCATCACGTAGAAGGGGGCCTCGTTGACACTCTCGTCCTCGCAGAGGCCGAGGACCGGGGCGACCGGGACCGGGGTCGAGGCCAGCGCCGAGACGACCCGGTGCTCGCGGGCCATGTCGTGGGCGGAGCCGAGCCGCTTGCCGAGCGGCGGCCGGCGCAGGGCCCAGCTGCTGCCGGCGGTGTCGGTGACCCGGTAGGTCAGGTTCGAATGACCGCCGGCGATCCGCTCGAACGTCAGGGGCAACTCGGCCGACGGAGCTTGTTCGCGGAACCAGCCCTCCACCCCGGCACGGTCGATCCCATCCGGGGTGCCTGTAGCCTCATCGCTCATTCCGGCGCAAGCATACGCACGACGAGGCGGGAGGCGGCTCAGCCCGTCGCTCGCGAATCGACTGACGATCGGCTTCGCGATCGCCTTTGCCGTGCTCACCGCGCTGGCGGTGATCGGGGTCGCCCGCTTCCTCCAGCAGCGCCAGGACTACGAGGACGCGATCGCCCGCTCCTACCAGTCCGAGATCGTCGCCCGCAACCGCCTCGCTCAGGGCAATGGTGAGGCGGCCGCGCGAGCGCGGGTCGTCGCCGAGCAGGCCCGGCGCGACTCGTTGCGGGAGGACATCGACAGCCAGACCCGCGACACAGCGCTGCTGGTCGGGGCGGGGCTGATCGCCGGCCTGACCGGCGCGGCGCTGCTCTTCAGCGGCCTGATCGCGACCATGCGACGGCCGCTCGAGGAGCTCGTCGACGCCTCGGGCCGACTCGCCGAGGGGGATCTCTCGGCCCGGGTCAAAGTCGGCGGGCTCTCGGAGACCGCCGCGCTTGGGAGCGCCTTCAACGAGATGGCCGGCGAGCTCCAGGCCCAGGCCGGCGAACGGGATCGGCTCGACCGGATGAAAGACGAGTTCGTCCTCACCGCCTCCCACGAGCTGCGCAGCCCGCTGACCTCGGTCCAGGGCTTCGCCGAGCTGCTGATGCTCGAGCGCGAGCGGCTCAGTCCGAAGCAGGTGGAGACGGTCGAGATCATCCTCGACAACACCCGCCATCTGGTCCGACTGCTCAACGACCTGCTCGACCTCGCCCGCAGCGACGCCGGGCGCCTGACGATCAGGCCGGTGCCGACCGACCCGGCGGCGCTGGTCGAAGACGCGGTCCGGACGATCAGGGGCCAGACCGAGGTTGCCAACCAGGAGCTGATCGCGGAGATCGAGCCCTCGCTCCCCGAGTTGATCGTGGATCCGGACCGGATAAGACAAGTTTTGGTCAATCTCCTTGCGAATGCGCATGAGTACTGCCCGGAAGGGGCGTCGATCCGGGTCGAGGTGAAACGGGTAGGTGCCGAAGTGAGGATCAGCGTGAAAGACAACGGCCCCGGAATCCCTCCCGAGCAGCTCGAGCACATCTTCGAGCGGTTCACCCGCGGCGACGCGGGGCTGACCCAGCGCGTCGGCGGGACCGGCCTCGGCCTCGCGATCTCGAAGTCCCTGGTCGAGCTGCACGGCGGAACGATCGGCGCCGACTCGACCCCCGGCGAGGGCTCCGACTTCCACCTTCGCCTGCCGGCCGAGGCGCGCTCGTGACCCGGCTGCTGATCGCCGACGACTCGGAGACGATCCTGCTCCTCCTCCAGACCCGGCTCGAGATGGAGGGCTACGAGGTCGAGACGGCAGTCGACGGCCAGGAGGTGATGGACGCGATCCACGCCGAGGGCGTCGAGCACGACCTGCTCCTCCTCGACGCGATGATGCCGCGCAAATCGGGGATCGAAGCGCTGCGCGAGCTTCGCGCCGAGGGCGTCGAGACCCCAGTCCTGATCGTCAGCGCCCACCAGGACGCCGGCGACGCCGGCTCCCCCACCGAGCTCGAGGTATCGGGCTACGTAACCAAGCCGATCGACTTCGATCGGTTGTTCAGCAGCATCAAAGATTTGACTGCTTCTTAGCGGGAGCGGGGCACCCCCGCCCCAAACCCGCAGCCCTGCGGGCTGCTCCAAGTGTTTGGGGAGGGGGCACCCCACTCCCGCTCACAGGCGGCCCAGGTAGTAGATGCTGCTGACCAACCGAGTCGCCCTCGTTGGGAGCAACTCCTGGACGAAGCTCGCTGGAGATCCGCTGCGCTTTGAGTGGGGCGGTGCGGGGTTCCTCCCCAAAACACTTGGAGCCCCCGCAGGGGGCGGGTTTTGGGGAGGTTCCCCGCACCGCCCATCCCTAACTAGCTCTTGGCGATCTCCAGGCGAATTTCTTTGCCCTTCAACTTGGTCCCATCGAGGAACTCCACCGTCTGCTCTGCCTTGTCGTTGTCGACCTCGACGAACGAGAAGCGGTGGAGGACGCGGACGTCGTGGATCGAGTCCTCGGAGAGCACGGCGCCCTCCTGGAGGGCCCAGCGCAGGTCCTCCTCGCTGATGCCGCTGCGCTCGCCGCGGTTGACGAACAGCTTCGTCGCCTTGCCATTCACCTCGCGCTCGGGCTTCTCCTCACGCTCCGGCTTGTCCTCGAGCTCGGGCTCCTCCTCGCGCTCCTCAGGCTCGGCGGCGGGCGCCTCGGCGGCGGGGTCCTCGACCAACGGCGCCGGTTGCTCCTCCTTGCGCTTGCGCTCACGGCGCCGCGGCTTGGGCGCGTGCTCGAGCCGCTCCTCGGGGCTCTCCCACTCGCCGATCGAGGTCTTGACGTCGCGCTCGATGCGGTCGATCTCCTCGCGCTGGGCCGGTGTGACGAAGGTGATCGCGCGGCCGGTGCGGCCGACCCGGCCGGTGCGGCCGATGCGGTGGACGTAGACCTCCGAGGAGGCGGGGACGTCGTAGTTGATGACGTGGGTGACGTGCTCGATGTCGAGGCCACGGGCGGCGATGTCGGTGGCGACCAGGAGCCGCACCCGGTGGTCCTTGAAGGAGATCATCACCCCGTCGCGGACGCCCTGGCTGAGGTCGCCGTGCAATGCCTTGACGTCGAGGCCTTTGTCCTTGAGCGTCTTCTCGAGCTTCGAGGCGCCGATTTTCGTCCGGCAGAAGATGATCGCCTGCTCCGGTTCTTCGGTCTTCAGCAGCTCGACCAGGCGCGCCGCCTTGTCTTTTGCCGGCACCTCGATGTAGGCCTGGGCGATCGCGTCGACGGTGAGGGTTTTCGGGGTGATGCTGATCGTGGTCGGGTCGTACATGTAGCTCTCGGCGAGCCGCTTGACCGGCGGCGGCATGGTCGCCGAGAAGAGCGCCGTCTGGCGGCCGCTCGGGCACATCCGCAGGATCTTCTCGACGTCCTCGATGAAGCCGAGGTCGAGCATCTCGTCGGCCTCGTCGAGGACCACGTAGCGGGCCGAGGTGAGGACCAGCGAGTGGCGGCCCATCAGGTCCATCATCCGCCCGACGGTGGCGACGACGACGTGGGCGCCTGCCCGCAGCTGGGCCTGCTGGGATTTGATCGGGGCGCCCCCGAAGACGGCGACGATTTCGACGTCGAGGTGCTCGGCGTAGGCGCGCAGGGCCTGGGTGACCTGGATGCAGAGCTCGCGGGTCGGAGTGAGGACGACCGCCTGCACCTCTTCGTTCTCCGGATCGAGGTACTGGAGGAGCGGCAACCCGAAGGCGGCGGTCTTGCCGGTGCCGGTCTGGGCCTGGCCGATCACGTCGTTGCCGCCCAGCAACTCGGGGATCGCTTTTTCCTGGATCGGAGTCGGCTCGTCGAAGCCGAGCTCGTCGATCGCCTGCTGCACGGCGGGGGCCAGCCCCAGGTCCTTGAAGGCGATCTTCTCGCCGCTGGTTTCGTCGGTGCTCATCGGCTCGGGTCCAGGAGAAGCTTGCCGGTGGTGCGGCGGGCGATCAGGTCTTCATGCGCCTTGGCCGCCTCCGAGAGCGGATAGACGTCTCCCACAGTGACCTCGAGCTCGCCGGCGGCGACCGAGCCGAGCAGCTCACCGATCATCGGCGCGACCAGGTCGCGGCGCATCAGCAGGTGGACGAGCCAGAAGCCGACCACGGCCTTCGAGCCGCGCAGCAGCGCCGCGGTCGAGACGTCGCGCTGTTCGCGCGAGGCGATCCCGAAGACGACCATCCGGCCGAGCGGCGCGAGGATGCCCAGCTCGGCGTCGAAAGCGTCGCCGCCGCTCATGTGGAGGACCGCGTTGACGCGCTCGCCCCCGTTGGCCTCGCGGATCGCGGCGCCGAGGTCCTCGCTGCGCGAGTCGACCGCCTCATCGGCGCCGAGCCGCTTGCAGAGCTCGCGCTTCTCCTCGCTCGAGGCGAGCGCGATCACCTTGGCGCCGGCCTTCTTGGCAAGTTGGACCGAGAGCGACCCGGTGCCGCCGGCGGCGGCCTCGACGACGATCGTCTCGCCCTCCTCGACCCGGGCGCAGGTGCGGACCAGCGCCATCGCGGTCAGGCCCTGCAGCAGCATCGCCGCCGCCTGGTCGTCGCTGACCTCGTCGGGGACCGGGATCAGCATCGCCTCGTGGGCGGCGACCTTCTCGGCGTAGGCGCCGGAGCCGAGGATCGCGGCGACGCGGCGCCCGTCGGGCGTGCGCCCGGCGATCTCCGCACCGGGGATCAGCGGCAGGGTCTGCTCGGCGAGATAGTCGTTACGGGTCGCGTGGGTGTCGGCGAAGTTGATCCCGGACCTGGTGACCTCGATGAGGACCTCGCCATCGCCGGGCGTGGGATCGTCGATCTCGACGTGCTTGAGCACATCGGGGCCACCGAACTCCTCGATCTGGATCGCCTTCATCGGACCGGGAGTCTCGCAGGGCAGGCGTTAGGCTGCCGTGCCGATGTCGCTGACCGTGGTCGGATCGATCGCCTTTGACGCCGTGAAAACCCCATTCGGGGAGCGCGAGCGGATGCTCGGCGGCGCCGCCGTGCACTTCTCGCTCGCCGCCAGCTTCTTCACCGAGGTGCGCCCGGTGGGACCGGTCGGCGACGACTTCGGCCCCGAGCAGTTCGCAGTGCTCGAGGGGCGCGGCGTGAACGTCGAGGATGTGGAGCAGGTCGAGGGCGGCCAGTCGTTCTTCTGGCGCGGGCACTACGACTACGACCTCAACGTCGCCCACACCGACGACACCCAGCTCGGGGTCTTCGCCGAGTTCGAGCCGAAGCTCTCCGACGCCTCGATGGCTGCCGACACCCTCTTCCTCGCCAACATCCAGCCCGACCTCCAGCGCCAGGTGCGCTCGCAGTGCGCGGCGCCGCGGTTCTGCGGCCTCGACTCGATGAACCTCTGGATCGACACTGCCAAGGACTCGCTGCTGGCGGCGATCGCGGAAGTCGACTGCCTGGTCGTCAACGACGCCGAGATCCGCCAGCTGACCGGCGAGTCGAACCTCGCCAAGGCCGCGCGTGCGGTGATGGACATGGGACCGCGGGCGGTGGTCGCCAAGCAGGGCGAGTACGGGGCGGCGCTCTTCACCGAGGGCGGCTTCTTCGCGCTTCCCGGCTTCCCGCTCGAGGACGTCCGTGACCCGACCGGTGCCGGCGACAGCTTCGCCGGCGGCTTCTTCGGCTACCTCGACGGTCACGATGGCGCGCTCGACGAAGCCTGCCTGCGGCGGGCGATGGGCTACGGGACCGTGCTGGCGTCATTCAACGTTGAGGAGTTCGGCACCGAGCGGGTCTCCCGGCTCAGCCGCGAGGAGATCGACGAGCGCTTCCAGGCACTGCGCGACATGACTCAGTTCGAGTCGCTCCCGGCAGCCGCCGAGTAGCCCCGGCTGCGATACTGGCCTCTCTGCAGACCCAGTCCCAGGAGGGGTGATGGCCACCGAGCAGCAGACCGATTCCGCAGCCGACGAGGGTGGTGTCGCCACCGGCTCCCAGTCCCTGACGGTCACCGACAACCGGACCGGCAAGACCTATGACCTGCCGATCGAGGACGGCACCGTGCGCGGGATGGACCTGCGCCAGATCAAAGTCGACGAGGACGAATTCGGCCTCATGTCCTACGACCCGGCCTTCACCAACACGGCCTCCTGCCGCTCGGCGATCACCTACATCGACGGCGACGCCGGGATCCTCGAACACCGCGGCTACTCGATCGAGCAGCTCTGCGAGCGCTCGAACTTCCTCGAGGTCGCCTACCTGCTGATCTTCGGCGAGCTGCCGACCTCGGCCCAGCTCGAGCGCTGGGTCTTCGACATCACCCATCACACCTACGTCCACGAGGACCTCAAGCACCTCTTCGAGGGCTTCCGCTACGACGCCCACCCGATGGGGATGCTGCTGGCCGGCGTCGGCGCCCTCTCGACCTTCTACCCGGGCGCTAAGCAGACCGAAGACCCCGAAGAGCGCTACATGGCGGCGGTGCGGCTGATCTCGAAGATGCCGACCCTGGCGGCCTTCTCCTACCGCCACAACATGGGCTTCCCCTACGCCTATCCGGACAACGACCTGAACTACGCCGAGAACTTCCTCTCGATGATGTTCAAGAAAACCGAGGCCAAGCACGTCCCCAAGGAGAGCCTCTCGAAGGCGCTCGACGTGCTCTTCATCCTCCACGCCGACCACGAACAGAACTGCTCTACCAACGCGGTCCGCGGCGTCGGCTCCTCCGACGTCGACCCCTACTCGGCGGTGGCGGCCGGGGTCGCGGCGCTCTACGGGCCGCTGCACGGGGGTGCCAACGAGGCGGTCCTGAAGATGCTGCGCCGGATCGAGCGGCCGGAGAACATCCCCGACTTCCTCGCCCGGGTCAAGGACCGCGAGGAGAAACTGATGGGCTTCGGCCATCGGGTCTACAAGAACTACGACCCACGGGCGCGGATCATCCAGCAGCACATGGACGAGGTCTTCGAGGCGACCGAGTACAACCCGCTCGTCGAGATCGCCCGCGAGCTCGAGAAACGGGCCCTCGAGGATGAC
The DNA here is from genome assembly GCA_036524375.1 of Solirubrobacterales bacterium. Lineage (GTDB taxonomy): Bacteria > Actinomycetota > Thermoleophilia > Solirubrobacterales > 70-9 > VRUE01. The sequence goes on from DATDCK010000013.1 coordinate 39,144, forward strand.
TTCTTCACCTCGCGCAA
>DATDCK010000014.1:0-2062 GCA_036524375.1 Solirubrobacterales bacterium
AACCCAACCACTCAGCAACGATCGCCCCGATCTCCGCCCCCGCATCCTCCTGCAAGTAGTGACCGGCCCCCTCAATCGCCCGCGGCGCCGGAAAGTTCAACCGCGAGGAGACCTGCTCGCCGACCGAGAAGGGCAGGATCGGGTCGGAGTCGGCCCAGAGGACCAGGGTCGGCCGCTCGTCCTCGCGCAGCGCCTCAGCCACCCGCCTGCCCTCGGCCGCGCCCGGCGCATCGGGCTCGGTCGGGAGGATCAGCGGAAAGGCACGGGCGCCCGCCTTTGACGCGGGGCTCGGGTAAGGCGCCTCGTAGGCGGCGACCACCTCGTCGCCGGGGTCGTTCTTGCAGCCGGCCTTGACCAGGAAGCCGACCGGCAGGTCTTCGTTGCGACGCGTGTACTCGCGAAACTTCAGCCAGGTCTCGCTCATCCGCTGCTGCCCCGTGAACGGGCCGGTCTCCATGATCACCAGGCGGGAGAAGCGCTCGGGGTGCTCAACCGCCAGCCGCAGCCCGATCGGTCCGCCCCAGTCGTGGACGACCGCGGTCGCGTCGCGAACGTCGAGCTTCTCCAGCAGCGCCGCCATCAGCTCGACGTGGCGGTCGTACGTGTACCAGGCGAGGTCGGTGGGCTTATCGGAGCGACCGAAACCGGCGTAGTCGGGGGCGATGCAGCGGTAGCCCGCGTCGCGCACCGGCGGGATCACCTTGCGCCAGAGGAACGACCAGGTCGGCTCGCCGTGGAAGAAGACGACCGGCTTGCCCTCCCCCTCGTCGAGGTGGGCGAGGCGAACTCCGTCGACCTCGACGTACTTCGACTCGAAGGGGAAATCCGGCAGCCCCTCCAGCGCCTCCTCCGGCGTCCGCACAACCTCCATCGTCTGCTCCTCCTGTTGGCCCGATAGCGACTCGCCGATCCTAAATCCCCGAATCCGGATCGCCATTTCCTACTTTCCCGATCGACTTTGTGCTACCTTGCCGCGACACATTCAGTAGTAAGTCAGTCAAAAAAGGAAGGAACCTCAATGCGGAACGCTCGCAATACCCGGCGGCGCAGCGTGAACGTCGGCCTCCCGGCCGCGCTTCTCGCCCTGCTCCTCGCCGTTTTCGCCGCCGGCTGCGGCAGCAGTGACGACAATGCCACCGGCTCCTCGAGCGGCGGAAAGCTCGATGTCGTCGGCTACTCCACCCCGGAGGCCGTGTACGAGGAAGCCCTCGAGCCTGGCTTCGAGGCAACCGCCGACGGCGCCGACGTCAGCTTCAGCAACTCCTTCGGCGCCTCCGGCGACCAGAGTCGCGCGGTCGAGGCCGGCCAGCCCGCCTCCGTCGTCCACTTCGCCCAAGGCGGCGACATGATCCGCCTCGTCGAGGGCGGCCAGGTCGCACCCGACTGGGACAAGAACGAGTTCAAGGGCATCGCCCAGGACTCGGTCGTGGTGATGACGGTCCGCGAGGGCAACCCCGAGGGCCTCAAGTCCCTCGACGACCTGCTCACTAAGGACGTCGAGATCATCACCCCGAACCCGTTCAGCTCCGGAGCCGCCCGCTGGAACATCATGGCGATCTACGGCTCGCAGCTGCACCAGGGCAAAACCCCCGAGGAGGCGCTCGCCGCGGTCAAGACCGTGCTCGAGAAGACCGTCGTGCAGCCGGGCAGCGCCCGTGACGCACTCGCCGCCTTCACCCAGGGCGAGGGCGACGTTCTGCTCGGCTACGAGAACGAGGCGATCAAGGCCCAGACCGAGGGCGAAGAGGTCGACTACGTGATTCCGCCCAGCACGATCCTGATCGAGACCCCGATCGCGGTCACCAAAGACGCTCCCGAGGCCGCCCAGAAGTTCCTCGACTACATCTGGTCGGATGCCGGCCAGGAGCTGTGGGCCGAGAACGGCTACCGGCCGGTCAACAAGAGCCTGGTCGACGAGAAGCAGTTCCCGACCCCCGAGGACCTCTTCACGATCGCCGAGTTCGGCGGCTGGGAGAAAGTCAACGACGAGTTCTTCGATGACGAAACCGGCTCTGTGGCCGAGATCGAGAAAGAACTCGGAGTCTCGACGAGCGGCTGATGG
>DATDCK010000015.1:0-5021 GCA_036524375.1 Solirubrobacterales bacterium
CCCCGGCCTGGCCGAGGACCTGCCCGAGGTCAGCGCAGACGAAAAGACCTACAAGCTGAAGCTGCGCAAGGGCCTCAAATACTCCGATGGCACGCCGGTCAAGGCGTCGGACTTCAGATCGACGGTAGAGCGCCTGTTCGAGGTCGAATCGGGCGGCTCGCCCTTCTACGCTGACATCGTCGGCGCCGAAGATTTCCTCGAAGGCAAAGCGGACAGCATCTCCGGAATCACCACCGACGACGCCAGCGGCGAGATCACGATCGAGCTGAACGGGCCGAGCGGCACCTTCGTCAACGAGTTGGCGATGCCGTTCGTCGCCCTCGTCCCGCCCGGCACCCCGGCGAAATCGGTCAACAACGACCCACCTCCCGCCACCGGCCCCTACATGTTCACCGAGGTCAAGCCGGGCCGCAGTTGGTCCTACGCTCGCAACCCGCAGTGGGAGAAAGCCAACGCGGACGCGATGCCCGACCTGCCCGGCGGGCACGTCGACAAGATCGAGGTGACCGTGGTCAGCAATCAGTCGAGCCAGGTCAACGAAGTCGAACAGGGCAAGAAAAATTGGATGTTCGACCCGCTGCCGCCGGACCGCGTCGCCGAGGTGAAGCAGCGCTACGACGGCTCCCAGTACCGGCCCGAGTCCTCGATCAGCACCTACTTCTTCTGGATGAACATGACCCAGCCGCCGTTTGACGACGTCAAGGTGCGCCAGGCCGTCAACCACGCGATCGACCCGGCCGCGCTGGAGCGCATCTACGCGGGTGAGATCACCTCCTCCCAGCAGATCCTGCCGGCCGACATGCCGGGCTACGAGGAGATCGAGCCCTACCCCCACGACATCGCCAAAGCGAAAGCGATGATCGAGCAGGCCGACCCCGCCGACCGCGAGATCACGGTCTGGACGATCAGCATCGAACCGAACGACGCCGCCGGCGAGTACTACGAATCGGTGCTCGACGAAATCGGTTTCGACGCGACGCTGAAGGTCGTCAACGGCGACAACTACTTCTCCCTGATCGGCAACGAGTCGACGCCCGACCTCGATACCGGCTGGGCGAACTGGTTCGAGGACTACCCGCATCCGAACGACTTCTTCGAGCCGCTGCTGGCGGGTTCCAGCATCGCCCCCACCGGCAATACGAACCTGTCGAGGACCGACGATCCGAAACTGAACGAGAAGATCGCCGAGCTGGGCGCGAAGCTGCTCAGCCCGGAGGTCGAAGCCGAATACGCGGCGCTCGACGAGGCGTACATGGAGCTGGCCCCGTGGGCGCCTTACGGGAACCGCGAGCTCTCGCTCTTCGTCTCCGACGACATCGACATGGAAAGCGTGATCTGGAACCCGACCTTCTCCGGGGACCTGACCAGCTTCCAGTTCAAGTAGGGAGATGAGCCGCGGGCCGGCCGCCCTCGCCTGGAGGCGACTGCGGGGGAATCGAGTAGCGCTGGCCGCCGCGGTCCTGTTCGCCCTGATAGTCGCCTTCTGCCTGGCGGCGCCGCTGTGGTCCAGCGGCGTCGCCGGCACCGGGCCGAACGAGCCCCACACGGTCGAGAAGATCGTGGTCGACGGGCAGGAGCGCGAAGTCGTCAGTCCGGACGGCACCCCGATCGGGCCGGTCTGGCTCGGTGCCAGCGGCAAGTTCTTCCTCGGGGCCGACGGCAGGCTCGGCCGCGACGAGATGGTGCGGCTGATGTACGGCGGCCGCACCTCGTTGATCGTCGGCCTCAGCGCTGCCCTGCTCGCCACCCTGCTCGCGGTCGCCGCTGCCCTGCTCGCCGGCTACTACCGGGGCAAGGTGGACGCCGCGATCGCCCGCGGGCTCGACCTGGCCTGGTCCTTCCCGGTGCTGCTGCTCGGGATCGCGCTCGGCTCGGCCCTGGCCGTGGGCGGGCTGAAGCTGGGCCCGGTCGAGATCGAGAGCGGATCGCTGCTGCTGCCGATCCTGATCATCGGGCTCGCCTACACCCCCTACGTGGCGCGGCCGCTGCGCGGTGAGGTGCTGGCCCTGCGCGAGCAGGAGTTCGTCGAGGCGGCGGTGTCCCAGGGCACCGGCCCGGCCCGGCTGATGCTGCGGGAGCTGCTGCCCAATCTGTGGTCGACGATCGTCGTCTTCTTCACCCTCGTCGCCGCCCAGAGCCTGCTGCTCGAGGCGGCCCTCTCCTTCGTCGGGATCGGCGTCCAGGCCCCCGACCCCTCCTGGGGAGCGATGATCTCCTCCGGGTTCGCGCTGATCTACACCTCGCCGCTGCTGACCGTGCTGCCCGGGCTGATGATCCTGCTCACGGTTCTCTCCCTGAACGTCCTCGGCGACGCCCTGCGCGACGCGCTCGACCCGCGCTCCCAGGCCCAGCTCGAGATCCACACCGGCAGCTACGAGCCCGAGCTCGAGGTCGCGGCTCCGTGACCCGCTTCGTGCTCAAGCGCCTGGCCGGGATGGCGCTGGTCCTGTTCGCGGTCTCGGTGATCGTCTTCCTGATCTTCAACGTGATTCCCAACTCCGACCCCGCGCAGCGGATGGCGGGCAAAAACGCGACCCCGCAGCTGGTCGAGGCGATCACCGAGGAATGGGGCTTCGACGAGCCGCTGCCGGTCCAGTACGCGAAGACGATGAAGCTGATCTTCACCGGTGGGCTGGTCTCCTACTCCGACGGCACCGACGTCGACGAACGGATCCTCGAAGGGATCCCGGCGACGCTCTCGCTGGCGATCGGGGCGGCGGTGATCTGGGTCGTGCTCGGGATCGCCTTCGGCTACCTCGCCGCGGTCAGGGCGGGCCGGTTCACCGACCGCGCCCTCACCGTGCTCGCCACGATCGGGATCTCGATGCCGGTCTTCTGGCTGGGCGCGGTCCTCCTCTACTTCCTGACCTACGAGGTCGAACTGTTCCCCAACGGCGGCTACGTGCCGCTGACCGAAGACCCGCTCGACTGGGCCTACCATCTGGTCCTGCCCTGGGTCACGGTGGCCGCCCTCTACGTCGGCCTCTACAGCCGCGCCCTGCGCGCCAACATGCTCGACGCGATGCACGCCGACCACGTCGAGGCGGCGCGGGCCAAGGGCCTGCCCGAGGGGCAGGTGATGCGGCGCCACGTCCTGCGCAACTCGCTGATCCCGACCGTGACCCTGTTCGGGCTCGACTTCGGCGCCGCGGTCGGCGGCTCGGCGCTGCTCACCGAAACGATCTTCAGCCTGCACGGCGTCGGCCAGTACGCGATCGAATCGACCCTCGGCCTCGACCTGCCGCCGATCATGGGGGTCACCCTCTACGCCGCCTTCTTCGTCGTCCTCTTCAACGCCCTGGTCGACATCGCCTACGCCTACCTCGACCCCCGGGTCCGGCTCGGGAGTTCGGCCCCGTGAGCGCGCCGCTGCTCTCCGTGCGCGACCTGCGGGTCGGCTTCGGCACCGAGGAGGGACTGGTGCAGGCGGTCGGCGGGGTCGGCTTCGACCTCGCCCCGGGCGAGGTGCTGGCGATCGTCGGCGAGTCGGGCTCGGGCAAGAGCGTCACCGCTCGGGCCCTGATTGGGCTGACCCGCGCCGCCGGCGCCCGGGTCGAGGGCTCGGTGCGGCTGCGCGGCGAGGAGTTGGCGGGGCGCGGCGAGGCGGAGCTGCAGCGGGTGCGGGGCGGCGAGATCGCGATGGTCTTCCAGGACCCGATGACCTCCTTCAACCCGGTCTCGCGGATCGGGACGCAGATCGCCGAGGCGATCCGCGCCCACGAGCCGGAGGTCGGCAAGGGGACCGCCCGCGAGCGGACGATCGAGCTGCTCGGCTCGGTCGGGATCCCGGACCCCGGGGCCAGGGTCGACTCCTACCCGCACGAACTCTCGGGCGGGATGCGGCAGCGGGCGATGATCGCGATGGCGCTCGCGCCGGGGCCGAGCGTGCTGATCGCCGACGAGCCCACCACCGCGCTCGACGTCACGATCCAGGGTCAGATCCTGCGCCTGCTCGAGGACCTCAACCGCGAGCGGGGACTGGCGACGATCCTGATCACCCACGATCTCGGCGTCGTCGCCGAAGTGGCCAACCGGGTGTTGGTCATGTATGCGGGCAGGGTGGTCGAGCAGGGCGACGTCGACGAGATCTTCTACGACCCCCAGCACCCCTACACCTGGGGCCTGCTCGGCTCGCTGCCCAGGATCGACCGGCCACGGCCGCGCCGCCTGCCGCAGATCGGCGGGGCGCCGCCCGCCCCGATCTCGCCGCCGCCGGGTTGCGGCTTCCACCCGCGCTGTCCGCACCAGTTCGGCAAGTGCACGCAGTTGCCCCCGCTCCAGGCGCGGCTCGAGGGAGCTCCAGAGCACCTCGACCGCTGCTGGCTCGATCCGGAGGAGAAGCGCGCCAAGCGCCAGGTCGAGGGCCGGATCGGGTTGGAGGCTCCGAGCCGATGACCGCGTCCGAGCCGCTGCTGGAGGCGAGTGAAGTCGTCAAGCACTTCCGGGGCGGCGTGCGGGCTGTCGACGGGGTCAGCCTCACGGTCGGCCGCGGCGAGACGGTCGGCCTGGTCGGCGAGTCCGGCAGCGGCAAGTCGACCCTTTGCCGGGTGCTGCTGCAACTGCTGAAGTCCGATTCGGGCTCGGTCCGGTTCGAGGGCGAGGAGATCGCCGGACTCTCGCGGCGGCGGATGCGACCGCTGCGCCGGGAGATGCAGATGGTCTTCCAGGATCCCCAGGGCTCGCTCAACCCCCGCAAGCGGGTCGGGCAGATCGTCGCCGACCCGCTCGAAGTGCAGGGGGTGGCGCGCGGCGCCGACGCTCAGCGACGGGTACGGGAACTGCTGGAGCGGGTCGGCCTCGCCGCCGAGCACTACGACCGCTACCCGCACGAGTTCTCCGGTGGCCAGCGGCAGCGGATCGGGATCGCCCGGGCGCTGGCGCTGGAGCCGAAGTTGATCGTCGCCGACGAGCCGGTCTCCGCCCTCGACGTCTCGATCCAGGCCCAGATCGTCAACCTGCTCGACGATCTGCAGGACGAACTCGGGCTCGCCTACCTCTTCGTCGCCCACGACATCGGCGTC
>DATDCK010000016.1:0-3768 GCA_036524375.1 Solirubrobacterales bacterium
TCTGACATCCCGAACTCCGACAACGACGTGCCGAGCTGCGTCTCCGAAGATCTCGGCAACCTCGAGTCGTGCGCGTTCCCGCGGGTCGTCGACAGGGACCGGGAATTCGACTCCCGCGCCGCCCGTGCCGCGCCTGGGGCCAACCTGATCGACATCACCGGGGAGATCTGCCCCCGCGGCCTCTGCCGCGCCGTGATCGGCGACGCCCTCGTCTATCGCGACAAGAGCCACCTGACGGCGACCTTCGCCCGTACCCTGGCACCTGGCCTCGAGCGCGAGCTGAAGCGCCTAGGCGTCGCCTGAGCGGTCCTCGGGCTCCTCGCCGATGATGAAGTCGGCTTTCGAGGAGTCGGAGAACTTCACCCAGCAGTGATCGGGGGCGACTCCGGCGACATCGATCAAGGCCGATTCGATTCGCTTCGCGATCTCGGCCTTCTGCTCGTCGCTTCTTCCCTCGTACCAGTGAACGTGAACGAACGGCATGTAATTCCTCCTCAGTTTCGTCACATTCTTGCTGGATTCCACCGTGCCCGGTCTGAGACAATACGTTTCATGCGCGAAGCCTGGACCGATGAGCGCCTCGACGATCTTGCCGGTCGGATGGACGCCGGGTTCGATCGTGTCGATTCCGAGCTGCGCCTGCTGCGCACCGAGACGAACGCGCGGTTCGACTCGATGCAGAAAGCGATGCTGCAGGGGTTCGTCGCGCTCAGCGCCTCGATGCTGACCGCGTTCGTGGCGCTGTTCGCGCTGATCGCGATCAGGCTTTGAGCGCCATTCCTCGCTAGGCGAGGGCGGGCTCGAGCTCGGCCTCGAGGCGGCGCTTGGGCATCGCCCCGACGACTTTCTTCGCGATCGCCCCGTCCTTGAAGAGCAGCAGGGTCGGTATCGAGAGGACTTCGTACTGAGCGGCCGTCTGCTGGTTCTCGTCGACGTTGAGGCTGAGGATCGTCAGGTCCTCTCGCTCGCCGTCCATCTCCTCGAGGACCGGATGGACGACCCGGCACGGGCCGCACCAGGGGGCCCAGAAGTCGACGAGCACGGGGCCATCGGCCTCCAGGACCTCGGACTTGAAGGTGGCGTCGGTCACGTCCTGCAGTTTGCCTGTCACGAGAATTGGTCTCCTGAGAGTCGAGTGTCGTCGCTCAATACTTCAAAAAGTATAGCGAGGCCAAAATGGCCCGTTCATGGTCGCTTACCCGGGCGACCGTCCCTGAAGCGTAGAAGAGGGACCCGCCAGATCGCCTCGCCGACGATCGCCTTGCTCATCTTCGAGGACCCGACCCGGCGATCGCGGAAGCGGATCGGTACCTCGACGACCCGGAATCCGAGCTCGATCGCCCGGTAGGTCAGCTCGACCTGGAACGCATAGCCGCGCGAGCCGACCGCGTCGAAGTCGATCGCCTCGAGCACCTCGCGCCGGAAGCACTTGAAGCCGCCGGTCAGGTCGTGGACGTCGACGCCGAGCACGGCGCGGGCGTAGGCGCTGCCGCCGCGGCTGATCGCCCGGCGCAGCGGCCCCCAGTCGCTGACTCCGCCGCCCTCGACGTAGCGGGAGCCGATCGCCAGGTCGGCATCCCCGGCGGCCTCCAGCAGGCGCGGCAGGTCGGCCGGATCGTGGGAGAAGTCGGCGTCCATCTCGAGGATCAGCTCGGCACCACCGGCCAGCGCCTCGCGGAAGCCGGCGATGTAGGCGGGCCCCAGCCCTTCCTTGCGGGGCCGGTGGAGGACGGAGACACCCTCGTGCTCGCTCGCGAGCCGGTCGGCGATCGAGCCGGTCCCGTCGGGCGAGTCGTCGTCGACGATCAGGATCCGGGCGTCAACGGGCAGCGCATCGCGCGCCGCCCTGACGAGCGACTCGATGTTCTCCGCCTCGTCATAGGTCGGGAGGATCAACCACGGTCCAGGGGGCATCCGCGAAACTGATGCTATTGCCATGACGAACGCGGAGATAGCTGCGGCGCTCGACGAGCTCAGCGTCCTCTACGAGCTCGACGGCGCCGTCAAATACCGGGTCCTCGCCTACTCCTCGGCGGCGCAGGCGATCCGCGAGAGCCCGATCTCGGTTGCCGACCTGGCGGCGCAGGGGCGGGCCGCCGAGGTCCCCGGCGTCGGCAAGACGCTGGCGGAAAAGATCGACGCCCTGATCGAAACCGGTGAGATCCCCGCTGCTGCGAAGCTGAAGTCCAAGTTCCCGCCGACGCTGATCGAAGTCACGCGGGTCCCCGGGCTCGGCGCCAAGACCGCCCGCCGCCTCTTCGAGGAGCTCGAAGTGGTCTCGCTCGAGGACCTCAAAGCGGCGGCGGAGGGGGAGAAGATCCGTGGCCTCAAAGGGCTCGGGCCCAAGGTCGAGGAGAACGTCCTCGCCCAGCTCGCGAAGCTGAAGAGCCCGGACGACCTCGCCAAGGGGAGGGTGCTGCTCTCGAAGGCGGCGCCGGTCGCCGAGGCGCTGGCGCAGGCGCTGCGCGAGCACCCGGCGGCCAATCGGGTCGAGGTCGCCGGCTCGGTCCGGCGCTGGGCCGAGACCTGCAAGGACATCGACCTGATCGCCACCGCCGAGGAGCCGGCGGCGCTGGCCGAGCACCTCGCCGCCCACTCGCTGATCGCGAGCGCCGGCAACCCGGGACCGAACGGAGTCCGCGCCCAGACGCACAACGGGATCTCGGTCGACCTGCGGATCGTCGCCCCGGAGGCCTTCGGCAACCTGCTCCAGCATTTCACCGGGTCCCAGGCCCACAACATCGAGTTCCGCGAGGCCGCCGTCAAGCGCGGCCTCTCGGTCTCCGAGCACGGCATCACCGAGGTCGAGGGCGGCGAGGTCGAGCTCTGCGACAGCGAGGAGCGGGTCTATGAGCGCCTCGGCTACGCCTACATCGAGCCGGAGCTGCGCGAGGGGCGGGGGGAGCTGAAGGCCGCCCGCGACGGCGAGCTGCCGAAGCTGGTCGAGGTCGGCGACATCCGCGGCGACCTGCACTCGCACACGACCCTCTCCGACGGCCACAACACGCTCGAGGAGATGGCGGCGGCGGCCCGAGCCCGTGGCTATGCCTATTTCGCGATCACCGACCACTCCGCCAGCCACGGCTTCGGAGACCACGTCACCGACGAGCGGCTCTGGGAGCGGATCGAGGAGGTGAAGGCCTGGAACGAGGGCAGGCGTGGCTTCCGGCTGCTGGCGGGATCGGAGATCAACATCGGCCTCGACGGCAGCCTCGACTACCCCGACGACCTGGTCGCGGCGCTGGATTGGGTCGTGGCCAGCGTCCACACCTCGTTCGCGATCGACGAGAAGGCGATGACCGAGCGGGTGCTGGTGGCGATCGAGAACCCCAACGTCGACTGCATCGGCCACCTCACCGGCCGCCTGATCGGTCGTCGCGAGCCCTATGGGATCGACGTCGAGGCGGTGGTCGAGGCCGCCGCCCGGACCGGGACGATGCTCGAGATCAACGGCAATCCGAATCGTCGCGACCTCTCCGAGCACCACGCCCGCCTCGCCCGCGACGCCGGCGTCGCGATCCTCGTCAACACCGACGCCCACCGGATCGAGACGCTCGAGAACATGCGCTACGGCGTCGCCACCGCCCGTCGCGCCTGGCTGACCAAGGACGACGTCGCCAACACCCGCGGCTGGGCGGACTTCAAGAAGCTGTTGAAGGGCTAGGCGCCGGCGCGGAGGCGATCGGTGCGCAGGCCGGGCGTCCGGACCAGCTCGACAGGCCTCAGGGCGTTGGTCGGCACGACGTAGAATTTGACCCCGTCGCGGGG
>DATDCK010000017.1:0-42994 GCA_036524375.1 Solirubrobacterales bacterium
AGCCTCGTCGGCCGCCTCGAATGCGAGCGCCGCAAGCTGAAACAAGGCGGCAGGGTGATGCTGCGGCGCCGCGGCGCGGGCCGGCAGCTCTGGGGCAGCGGCTCGGGCAACTACAAGACCGCCGGCAACCATGGCTCGGCGACCGTGCGGGGGACGACCTGGCTGGTCGCCGATCGCTGCGACGGAGCCACAGTGTTCAAGGTCCGTGAGGGCACGGTCTGGGTCGAGGACTTCTTCAAAGACCGCCAGGTCGTCCTCGGGGCGGGCGAGAGCTACGTTGCCAAGTCGCCGATCCCCCGGCTGAAATGAGCGCGGTGCGGGCGCTGGCTGCCGTCCTCGCGCTCGGCGCGGTGCTTGCGGTGCCCGCCGGTGCGCTCGAGCTGGAGATCGACCGCGCCTCCGACCGCTCGGTGGAGTTCGCGCAGCGGACCTGCGATCGCGACCGCTACTGCGTGCGCCAGGGCGTTCTCAACTGCAGGCGCCACAGTCCCCGCGTCGCTCTCTGCCGCATCTTCAACGAACGCAGGACTCCCGTGCAGGGCAGCTACCGCTGCGACCGCCTGATCCGACTCTCGCTCGACCCCCGCAGCCGCCGGGTCCCCGTCACCGGCCTCGGCCGCTGGCACTGCTAGCGACTGCTCCTCAACCCCCTAGAATCCTGCCTCCTGCACCTGGCAGGACAAGCGCCCGTAGCTCAGTTGGATAGAGCGTCGGTCTACGAAACCGAAGGTCACAGGTTCGAATCCTGTCGGGCGCGCTTCGAGTCTCGGCACGATCGCTTGGGACCAGCACATCCACCCGGATACGCCGGTCAATGCAGGAGCGGTAGATAGACGAGCTCTTGGATGTGACCGTCGAGGGTCCGGCTCTCGAGCAGCTCCAGGTCGAAGTCGGCGGCACCATCGAAGATCGGATCGGCGCCGGTCTTCCCGGTGATGACAGGGAAGACCGTCACCTGCAGGCGGTCGACCAGGCCGGCCGCCATCAGCGCCCGGTTCATCGACAGGCTGCCGTGCGAGCGCAACGGCACATCGGACTCCTCCTTGAGCCGGGAGACCACCTCGACGGCGTCCCCGCTCGCGAGGGTCACGTCAGACCACTCGAGGGGCTCCTCCAGCGTCGTCGACACCACCGTTGCCGGCAGGTTCGTCATCCGGGTGACCCAGGGGTCGCGCACCTCGGAGTCCTCGCTGCTCGAGGCCAGCATGCGCACGAATGCCCGAAACGTGTTGGCCCCGAACAACATTCGCTGCTCCTCGCTGTACTGGGCGAGCCGGTGGTCGAGCAACTCCGGTCCCTGCTTGCCCCAGTAGCCGCTCCAGTCGGAGCTGGCGGCCCCGTAGCCGTCCAGGCTCGAAAAGACATCGAAGGTGTAGCTAGTCGTCACGTCTGTCTCCTCGGGGCGCTCTACTTCGCCACCCTAGTCGCGCACGAACTCGCAGCGACGGATCCGACTCTCTCCGCGGCCCCCGATGCAGCGGTCCTGGCCGCCGAGGCCGTCGAGCATGTCCTCGCCGCCGCGGCCGAGCAGGACCTCGGGCCCGGAGGAGCCGAAGAGGAGGTCCGGTCCCGGGGAGCCCTCGATCTTCTCGACGGAGCCGTCGATCCGCCCCTGCGTGCAGGCGGCGACGTCGGGATCCGAAACCGCGCCGCCGATCTTCGCGACGACGGCCGTGCCCTCGTTGTTCACCCGCGCGAAGGAGGCGCTGTCGTGGGCGCCGCCACCGCCGTCGAAGAGGTCGCCGTTGCACGGTTGGCCCCCGATCAGCAGGTCGTCTCCGCCGCCGCCCAGCATCGTCGCCGCGCCGCTGTCGCGTCGCGGATGGAAGATGTTGACGCCGAACAGGGCGTCGTCCCCGTCGCCACCTTCGAGTCGGTCAGGCAGTCGATCGTCGCCGCTGTAGAAGGTGTCATCGCCGGCCCCTCCACGCAGCCAGTCGCTGCCGGGCCCGCCGTCGATCGTCACCGACACGCCTGCGGGTACCGAGCCGTCGAGCAGCAGTCGATCGTCGCCGCCGCCGAGATCGGCGACGATCGTGTCGGCGCCCCCGACCGGGACGCTGTCGCCGGAAGCGGAGCTGACGGTGAGACTGCCGCCTTCGACTGCGACGGTCACATCGTCGTCCTGATCGCCTCCTGTGATCGCGACGCTGGACGAGTCGGTGATGCCTTCGTAGGCGACGACCTCGGTCCCGCCGCCGGCCTCGGATACCCCGCAGGAGTCCTCGACGGCGAACTCCCCGACGCATTCGTCGCTGCCGGGGCCGCCGAAGGCCTGGTCGTCAGGCGTGACGCCGAGCAGCAGATCGTCGCCGGGCCCGCCGTCCAGTCGGCTCGTATCCGTGTCGGAAGCGGCCAGCGTGTCGTCTCCGGCGCCGCCGAGGACGTCCTCGATGCCCGCCAGCGTCTCTTGCTCGGCGCCTTCGACGACGCCGGTGACCAGGTCGGCGTCGATCGCGCCGCCCGCGTTCTCGTAGGAGGCGATGTCGTGAGAGCCGGGCCCGCCGTCGATGCTGTCGTTGCCGATCCCTCCGAGCACGGTGTCGAAGTCGCCGGACCCGCCCCCGACGTCGTCGTCGCCGGGCCCGCCGTCGGCCTTGTCGCCATCGCCCGGACCCCCGTCGACCTGATCGTTCCCGGTGTTGCCCGAGACCCTGTCGCTGCCCTCGCCGCCATCGAGGTCATCCGATCCTCGTCCCCCGTGGAGGACGTCGTCGGCTGCCATCCCGAAGAGCCTGTCCTTGCCGCGGTCGCCGTTGATGACGTCGCGCCCGGCGCCGCCGCAGATGACGTCGTTGCCGCCGGCTCCATGGATCACGTCCGGCCCACGGCCGGTGACGATCACGTCGGGGGCCTTGGTGCCGTGGATCGTCCGGTCCCTGGTGGCGATCGTCGCCCGCTTGCCGGCGCAGGTCGCATGCGGGCCGTCGACCGCTCGTTGCGTCCCCAGCCCGCGAACGGCCTGACCGGCGACGGCGAGCACCGCTCCGAGCAGGCAGAGCAGGGTGAGTGCCGTCGCCAAGGTGCGAAGTCGCTTCATCCCGCCCCTCGCCTACCCGATGCCAAGGGGCGCGAATCCAGAGGATCGACGGACTCGCTTACGATTCAAGGCAGGTTGCTCCGACGGGTTCTTGCCATCTGCCTTTGTGCGCCGATCGCCGTGTCGCTGCTTGCGTCGGCGGTGACCGGTGGTGCCGCCGCGGAAGCGGCGATCCAACAGGTCGAAGTGTGTGGAGAGATCGCGAATCCGTATCCGGGGACGCGATATGAGGGCGTGGCGCTGAGCGGCATCCGTGCCGAGGGCGTCTCCTGCAGGACGGCGCGTCGGGTTGCTCGTCGGGCTCACTACAAGGCGCTCGGCCTGCCGCTGCCGAGCGGGGGGGTGCGGCACTTCAAGTGGCACCGATGGAGAGTCAAGGGCGATCTGCGCCCGTCCTTGGATGTCTATGTCGCGAACTTGGACGGCAAGCAGGTGCGCTGGCGGTTCTAGGGACCCACGATTGTCATACCCTCGCCTCACCGCGACCCGTGGGGGTCGGCGAACGAGAGAGAGGGACGATGCCGCTCTACCTATCGAGGTTCAGCTACACGCCCGAGACCTGGGCCAGGCTCATCGACAACCCGGACGACCGTCGAGAGGCCGCCCGGTCGTACATCGAGTCGGTCGGGGGGAAGCTCCATGGGTTCTGGTACGCATTCGGAACCCACGACGGCTACAACCTGTGGGAGGCCCCCGACAACGTGTCGATGGCCGCAGTCGCTCTCGCGATCAGCGGGGGCAATGCGCTCAGCTCGTTCGAGACGACGGTCCTCCTGAGCGTCGAGGAAACGATGGACGCGCTCCGCAAGGCCGAGCAGGTGCAGTACCGAGCGCCCGGCGCCTAGAAGTCGGGCATCTCGAAAAGCGTCTGCACGGAGCGCACGCTGCGACCCCCCGCGTCCTTGCCCAGCCGCTTCGAGTCACCCCGCGCCGAGGACCGGCGCCGGGCTCTCGGCGCCTGAAGGCCGCTTAAGAATCGACCTCGCGCGCGACCCGGGCAGGGTTCCCATAGGCGACGACGCCGGCGGGAAGGTCTCGGGTGACCACCGAGCCCGCGCCGACGACGGTGTTCTCGCCGATCGACACTCCCGGGCAGACGATCGCCCCGGCGCCGAGCCAGACCCCGTCGGCGACTGTCACGGGCAGCGCCTGCTCCCATGCCGCCCGGCGCGGGACCGGGTCGACCGGGTGGGTGGCGGTGATCAGCTGAACGCCGCTGGCGAGCAGGCACTGGTCGCCGACCGTGATCGGGGCGCCGTCGAGCATCACGCAGTTGAAGTTGACGAAGGTCCCGTCGCCGATCCGGATCCCATCGCCGAAATCGCAGTAGAAGGGGGACCTGATCTGCGTCTCGGGGCCGATCTCCGCGAGCAACTCCTCGAGCGCCCGGCGGCGTTCCTCGACCCGCGCCGCGGGGATCGAGTTCAGGGCTTCGAGGAGCTCCTGGCGCTCCCCGAGCACGCGGTTGAGCTCGGGATCGTCGCCCGGGTAGAGCTCACCCGCCCGCATCTGCTCCTTGGCCGTCAGGGTCGGGTGAAGAGGTCCCAGTTCTTGGTCCGACCGTCGCGAGGGCGCGACATGTACCGGCCGGACGGCAGGGGGCCGTTCTTGTCCTCCAGGGAAGCGAACGCGGCGTCTCGGGTCAGCCCCTTGCGGTGCCCACTGCTGCGCCATTTCCCTGTTGCATCTTTATGTCGGAAGTCGTAGACCATCGAGTGACCGTAAACCATGGTCCAAATTCAGGGCAACCGCTCAGGGCCTCGACGGGTCTTTCAGGTACTGGTGGACGAAGGCAATTGCCATCGAGCCCTCGCCGACCGCAGCCGATCAGATCTCGGGCGCGGCCGGCGTCGATGCCGTGCGCAGGGCGCCGGCGCTGGCGATCACGACGAGCGCGATAGCGACCAGCTGCAAGGCCGCGAGGCTCTGCGACAACGCCAGGAAGCCGATCGCCGCGGCCACCGCCGGCTCGAGGCTCATCAGCACTCCGAAGACCGCGTTCGGAAGCCGGCGCAGCGCCTCCAGCTCGAGCGCGTAGGGGATCGCCGAGCTGAGCAGCCCGGCGCCGAGGCCGACCGCGAGGACCGCGGGATCGAGGAGCTCCAAGCCACCCTGGGCGAGGCCGAAGGGGGCGACGATGAGGGCGGAGAGTGCCGCCGCGGCTGCCAGCCCTCCGAGCCCGGGATCGCGGCCGACCCTGGCGCTCTGGAGGATGTAGAGCCCCCAGAACCCGCCGGCTGTGAGGGCCAGGGCGGCGCCGAGCGCGTCGATCGAGCCGCTGCCCGACCCCTCCGAGAGGAGGAGGACGATCCCGACCGCCGCGATCAGTCCCCAGACCGCGTCGAGCCGGCGCCGTGTCCCGATGACGGCGACGCCAAGCGGGCCGACGAACTCGAGGGTGACGGCGACGCCCAGGGGGAGGCGGTCGAGCGACTCGTAGAAGCAGAGGTTCATCCCGGCGAGGGCGAGGGCGAAGACGGCGACGTCCCGGCGCAGCTCCCGACGCAATTCGCCGAGGCCCCTGCGGGCGAAGGCGGCCAGGGCGAGGGCGGCGAACGCGGAGCGCAGTAGCACCGCGCCGCCGGGCCCGACCTCGTCGAAGAGCGTGGTCGCGAGGGCCGCTCCGCACTGGACCGAGACGATCGAGCCGAGGACGAAGGCGACCGCGGTGCGGGTGGGGCGGGGGTCGGCCAACTCGGCTCCCAGGATAGGGCGAGGGAACGGCCGGCCGCCGTCGAAAGGGGAGCGATGCCGACCCTCGACGAGCTCATCGAGCGATTGCCGAGCGCCTTCTACGGGTCGATGGCGGCTGCCTTCCTCCTCGCCTGCATCGGCCGAGCCGGGGGAGCGCTCTTCCTGCTCTTCGTCGGCGCCTGCGTGCACGTCGCCCGCGTCGGCGTCGAAGGCGCGGTCGCAATGCGGCGGGTACCCGCGCGCCGGTAATACTGGCGAGGATGAAACCTCGCCGATCGATCCTGCTGCTCGCGTCGACTTTGCTTCTCGGCCTGCTCGCCGGCTGCGGTGGCGACTCCGACACCGGGACCTCGGGCGGGTCCTTCGAGCCCACCGCTACCTTGCGGGCGGTCGGGGGAAGCGCCCGCACCGACAAGCCGGACTTCGTGCTGCGGGTCCAGGCCCGGCCGGGTGACGAGAACCTGCGCTCCGTCAACATCCTCCTACCGCCGGTGACCCTGGTCGACGCGACCTCGATCGGCCGGATCTGCGGCAGGGCGGAGCTCGAGTCGGATCGCTGTGTCGATCGCAAGCCGCTCGGGTTCGCGCGCGTCGACAGCCCGGCCTACGACGCTCCCCTCGAGGGCGACGTCTTCGCGGTCTCGGGCCCGGAAAGCCGGCTGCCGAAGCTGGTCTTCGTCCTCGGCGGGCCGGTCGACGTCCTGCTCGAAGGCAGGATCGTCTCCGAGGGAGGGCGGATCGGAGCCGGGGTCGACGACATACCCGACACCCGGCTGCGGTCCTTCGACTTCACGATCGACGGCGGCAAGTCGGGCTACCTGATCCTCAACCGCAACATCTGCGCCGGCGAGCCCGAGGCAGACGCGACCTTCGAGAGCCAGGGCGGCCAGGTCGTCCGCACCAAGCTTCCGCTCGAAGCCGACTGCTGATGGATCGCGATCGTCTCGCGTCGGCGCTGCGTGACGAGGAGGAGCTCTTCGCCTCGCGCCACCCGCGCTCGCGACAGCTGTTCGAAGAGGCGAAGGGCTCGCTCCTTGCCGGGGTGCCGATGCCGTGGATGACCGAGTGGGCCGGACCGCACCCGGTCTTCGCCGAGGCCGCCGCGGGCGCCCGCTTCACCGACGTCGACGGCAACGAGTTCGTCGACTTCTGCCTCGGCGACACCGGGGCGATGACCGGCCACGCCCCGGCGGCGACGGTGGCGGCGATCGCCGCCCAGGCGGCCAAGGGGATCACCCTGATGCTGCCGACCGCGGACTCGTCCGGGGTGGGGGAGGAGCTCGAGCGCCGTTTCGGCCTGCCCTACTGGCAGTTCGCGCTGACCGCCACCGACGCGAACCGCTTCACGATCCGGCTGGCGCGGGCGATCACCGGGCGGCCGAAGGTCCTGGTCTACTCGTGGTGCTACCACGGCACCGTCGACGAGACCTTTGCGGTCAGTGAGGGTGGGGAGACCCGCTCGCGCCCGGACAACATCGGGCCCCCGGTCGACCCGGCGCTGACGACTGTCGCGGTCGAGTGGAACGACGTCGAGGCGCTCGAGGCGGCGCTGGCAGGCGGCGAGATCGCCTGCGTCCTCGCCGAGCCGGCGATGACCAACATCGGGATCGTCCTGCCGGACCCCGGCTACCACGAGGCGTTGCGCACGCTCACCGCCGAGCACGGAACGCTGCTGGCGATCGACGAGACCCACACGATCTGCGCCGGCCCTGGTGGCTACACCGCCGCCAACGGGCTCGAGCCGGACTTCCTCACGATCGGCAAGCCGCTGGCGGCGGGGGTCCCGGCTGCGGCCTACGGGATGAGCCGCGAGGTGGCCGAGCGCGTCCTCGCCGAGGAGGATGCGATGGAGGTCACCGACGTCGGCGGCATCGGCGGCACGCTCTCGGGCAATGCGCTCTCGCTGGCGGCGATGCGGGCGACCCTGGAGAGCGTGCTCACCGCCGAGGCCTTCGAGCGGATGATCGCCCTCGGCGAGCGCTTCGAGGACGGGGTCCGCGAGACGATCGAGGGCCGCGGCCTGCCCTGGCATGTGACCCGGATCGGCTGCCGCGTCGAGTACGCCTTCAGCCCCGAGGCGCCCCGCAACGGGGGCGAGGCCGCCGCCGCCGTCGACCGCGAGCTCGACCGCTTCCTGCACCTCCACGCGCTCAACCGCGGCATCCTGATGACGCCCTTCCACAACATGGCCCTGATCTCGCCGGCGACCGTCGAGGAGGACGTCGATCGCCACACCGAGGCGTTCGCGCAGGCAGCCACCGACCTGCTCGGCTGACGGCTCTCAGCCGTTGAGGCGGACGGGCAGCGTTTTCAGCTGGTTGAGGAAGGCCGACTCGACCCAGGTGGGCTCGCCGTCGAGCTTCATCTCCGGGTAGCGGGCGAGGGTCTCCTCGAGAAGGATCTTCAGCTCCAGTCGCGCCAGCGCGGTCCCCAGGCAGAAGTGGCGGCCGCCGGCCCCGAAGGCCTGGTGCTCGGGGTTGCGGTGGACGTCGAAGTGGTCGGGGTCCTCGTATCGGGTCTCGTCGCGATTCGAAGACGCGTACCACATGACCACCTTCTCACCCTTCTTGATCTCCTTGCCGTTCAGCACCGTGTCCTTGGTCGCGGTGCGGCGGAAGTGGGCGAAGGCCGGGAACATCCGCAGCGCCTCCTCGACCACGCTCGGGATCAGGCTCGGGTCCTCGACGACCTCGCGCATCTGCTCGCGGTCTTCGAGCAGCGCCCGCATCCCGCTCGAGTAGGTCGAGCGGGTGCTGTCGTTGCCGGCGGCGACGAGCAGGAAGAAGCCCATCACGATCTCGTGCTCCTCGAGCATCTGGCCTTCGACCTCGGAGTGGATGAGGACGCTGGTGAGGTCGTCGGTCGGGTTCTCGCGGCGCTCGGCGATCAGCGCGTTGCAGCGGGCGAAGATCTCTTCCACCGCTTCCTGGATCACGGCTTCGACTGTCTCGACCCCGTCGGGCGTGTAGTCGGGGTCGCCGGCGGCGAGCGCCCGGTTCATCAGCTCCGCCCAATCGGCATCGTCCTCCTCGGGGACTCCCATGAAGCTGCCGATCACGCGGGAAACCGCCGGCTGGGCGACATCCGCGACGAGGTCGGCGGTGTCGCGACCCTCGAGCCGGTCGAGCGTGTCGCAGACGATCTTTCGGATCGCGTCCTCGTGGGCGGCGATCCGCTTCGGGGTGAAGCCGGCCTGGAAGAGGGCCTTGATGCGGTCGTGCTTGGGCGGGTCCATGCCGATGAACATCGCCCGTGCCAGCTCGATCGGGAAGACCTCGTCGATCGCGACGACACCGCCGAGTTCGGACGAGTAGGTCTGCCAGTCGCGGCTGACCGCGTGGATGTCGTCGGCCGTCGTCACCGACCAGAAACCCTTGGCGGCGGGGAACTCGGTGACTTCGGGGGTCCAGTGGACCGGGCACTTGCCCCGCATCTCGCGGAACAGGTCGTGGGGTGGGCCCTTCACCCAGTGCTCGCGCTCGAGCACCATCTCCTGCTCGACGTCCCGCTCCGACCCCGTCTGCGTCTCGGTCTGCTCGGCCACCTACGGCCATCCTACTGGCTGCCTGGCCAGTCTGTACAGGCCCGCTCAGGGAGAAGCGACGGGAGTCGCCGGCGGCGCTCCCTTCTTCAGCAGCGTCGCCAGGTAGATCGTCACCGGGGCCGAGCCCCGGTTCGCCGCTTCGTGGATGTCGGAGGGCTGCTCGACGATCCACTGTCCCGCCTTGATCCCCGCGGTCTGGCCCGCCTTGACCGTCCGCACGGTCTTAGGGTCGAGGTCCGACTCGCCGCGCCGGACCACGACCGCGCCGCGCCTCACCGTGTAGGTGAGGACTGGACGCGCGCCACCTGGGTGCCGAGATGGTGGTGGAGGGCGAGCTGGGCGCCGGGCGGGACGACTACCTTGCTGAGGACCAGGTCTCGCTTCGGCGCGCCCTGGACCCGGTCGGTTTGGGCGAGGGCGTTGCGGGCCGCCGTCGGCGCCGCTTTGGTCAGGCCGACCGCCTGCCCGATGAGCACGCCGGTCCCGAGCGCGGCCAGCAGCGCCACCACGATGCCGACCCGGAAGTTCGCAAGGCGCCTGAACACGGTCCGCACCCTAGGACGCCGGCCGGATGCGCGGCGACTTTCGCGGCTATGGGACGAAGAAGTCGCCGCAGCGGTGTAGCGTCGGGGCGTGGCTTCACCCGTGGTCGTGTCGGAGCGCTTCAACGGACCGCTGGACAGCGGCAACGGCGGCTACTCGGCCGGAGTCTTCGCCTCCCGCGTCGCCCCGGGCCCGGTCGAGGTCGACCTGCGCAGCCCGATCCCCCTCGACGAGCCGATCGATGCGCAACCCGGGGACGGGGGCGCGATCCGGTTCGCCAGTGGTGAGACCCTGATCGCCGAAGCCCGCCCGGCGCCCGGCTTCGACCTGCCGATCCCCGACCCGGTCTCTGTCGAGGAGGCGCGTGAGGCGGCGACCCGGTACCCGGCCCCACCCGACGGCATGTTCAGCCGCTGCTTCGTCTGCGGCAGGGCGCGCGAGGACTCCTTCGGGGTCTTCGCCGGGCCGGTCGACGATCGATCGATGGTCGCCTCTCCCTGGACGCCGCCTGCCTGGACCGCCGACGAGGAGGGTCGTGTCCGTCCCGAGTTCGCCTGGGCCGCTCTCGACTGCCCGACCTACTTCGCGGCCTTCTCCGGCAGCGAGCTGCCGATCGCATTCATGGCGAAGGTGACGGCGTCGACCCCGGGTCACGCCGTTGCCGGTGAGGAGCACGTCGTGATCGCCTGGCCGATCTCCACCGAGGGGCGCAAGCACCGGGCGGGATCGGCGATCTTCAGCCCCGAGGGCCGCCGCCTGGCGGTCGCCGAGGTGTTGCTGATCGAGCCGCGCTGACCGTCCTATAGCCTCGGGCTCCGATGTCCTCCGACTTTCGCAACAGCTGGCTCACCGAGGTTGCTCCAGACCGCGAGTTCCCGGCCAAGGGCATGGACGCGATCGACGCGATGCGCCTGGTCGGCGAGGAAGTCCTGATCGAGGGCGACCCAGCTCGCAACCTGGCGACCTTCGTCACCACCTGGATGGAGCCCGAGGCGACCCGGCTGATCACCGAGAACCTCCACACGAACTTCATCGACCACGCCGAGTACCCGGTCTCGGCAGAAATCGAGCAGCGCTGCATCCGCATGCTCGCCGATCTCTTCAACGCCCCCGGTGAGACGACCGGAGCCCGCACCCAGGGGTCCTCGGAGGCGATCATGCTCGGCGCCCTCTCGCTGAAGTGGAAGTGGAAGCAGCGACAGGAAGCGGCCGGGCGCCCGATCGACAAGCCCAACCTCGTTTTCGGCGGCGACGTGCACGTCGTCTGGGACAAGTTCTGCCGCTACTTCGACGTCGAGCCGCGGATCGTGCCGCTGCAGGAGGGCAAGTACACGATCGGCCCCGAGGACGTCGAGCCTCACATCGACGAGAACACGATCGGCGTCGCTGCCGTCCTCGGAACCACCTTCACCGGCCACCGCGACGACATCACGGGAATCAACGACCTTCTCCTCGAGCTCAAGAAAGAGAGGGAACTCGACGTGCCGCTTCATGTCGACGCCGCCAGCGGCGGCTTCGTCTGGCCGTTCCTCTACCCGGACTCCAAGTGGGACTTCCGGCTCGAGCAGGTCCGCTCGATCAACGTCTCCGGGCACAAGTTCGGGCTCGTCTATCCGGGCATCGGCTGGCTCATCTTCCGCGAAACCGACGACCTCGCGAAGGACCTCGTCTTCGAGGAGAACTACCTCGGCAAGACCGACGCCACCTTCACGCTCAACTTCTCGACCGGCTCCTCGATGGTCCTCGCCCAGTACTACAACTTCGTTCGTCTCGGGCGAGAGGGCTACGGCTACGTGATCGGTGTGATGCGCAAGAACGCGGACGCGCTCGCCAAGCACCTGGAAGACATCGGCGGCTTCGAGTTGATCGGACAGGGGGAGGAGCAGCTTCCGCTGGTCACCTTCCGGCTCGCGGGCGAGAAGCCCTACGACGAGTTCGACCTCTCCTGGCAGCTCCAGGCCGAGCGCGGCTGGATGCTCCCCGCCTACACACTGCCCCCGAACGCCGAAGACGTGAAGGTGATGCGGGCGCTCGTCAAGGAGAACCTGAGCCGGGCCCAGATCGACAAACTCGCCGGTGACATCCGAGACGCGTGCGCCACCCTCGAGAAGAAGGGTGGCGCGCACGAGTCGGAGCGCCGGCAGATCAAGACCGGCACCGGTTACTAGTCGGGTCAGGTGCCCCTGTAGTGGGGAGTGTGGTCGCTCAGGTGCATGCTCTCCATCACCCGTGGGATCAGGAGCAGGCCGCAGACGCCGACCACGGCGTAGATGACGTCGGTCAGCGTGCCGCTGCCGAAGATCTCGGTGATCAGGTTGGTGTCGAAGAGCCCGACCATGCCCCAGTTGAGGGCGCCGAGCACGACGAGAAGCAACGCGACCGGCTCGAACCGCTTGACGATCTCCATGGTTTCTCCTCCTGTGGAGATAATGCGGATAGTTACATGTATAAAACACCCCAGGGGGCGTTCGGTTACCGCCTGAACCGTCCCGGCCGGGACCCTCAGGCGTCGAGCCAGGTGCCCTTGGGGCCGAGGTTGCGGACCGGCGTCTCGCCGATCGTGCTCTCGCAGCCCCAGGACTCGTGGATGTGACCGCAGACCGCCAGGCGGGGGGACTTCTCTTCGATCCCCTCGAGCAGCGCCGGGCTGCCGAAGTGCTCACCGTCGCCGCCACCTGTGTCGCAGTGTCCCCGGGGGGGTGAGTGGAGGACGAGGACGGCGCCTTGCGGGCAATCGCCGATCATCGACGCGGCCGCGGTGTCGTCGAGGTCGAAGCTCCAGTCCCAGGGCGTGACCGGGATCCCGGCGCCGAGCCCGAAGAACTCGGTCCCCTCGATCTCGGTCGATTCGCCGTGCAGGACCGTGGCCGCCGCCCAGGAGCCGGCGGCCTCGCGCAGGGCCTCGATCGTCTCGTTGTTGCCGGGGACGAGGACGGTTGGCGTCTCGATCGCCGAGAGGGCATCGATCGTCTCATCGAGCCCCTCGTGGATCGAGGCGAAGTCGCCGGCGCCGATCACGACATCCGCATCGGCCGACATCCCCACCAGGGTCGCGGCCTGGTCGAGGTCTCGGTGCAGGTCGCTGAAGGCGAGGATCCTCATGCCAGGGAAAATCTACAGTTGACACACAGTTGTGACTTTTTGTCTGCGACGGTCTGCGACCATGGAGGCCGTGAGCAAGGGCTGGACCGACGAGCGGCTTGACGGCTTCAGGGTGAGCGTCGAGGGTCGCTTCGACCGCGTCGACGAACGATTCGACCGTGTCGACGAACGATTCGACCGCGTCGACGAACGCTTCGATCTGATCGGCCGGCGTTTCGATGCGATCGATCAGCGCTTTGGAGAGCACGACGCTCGCCTGGAGCGGATCGACCAGAGCATCTCCGCTCTGGCCCGGGGGCAGATCGCGATGACGACGGTGTTGGCGGCTGGGTTCGTCGGGACCGCCACCGCCGTGGTCGCCACCTCAGTCTGAGCGTCAGGCCTCGGCAGGCGTCGGGCGAAGACGGCCCGGCAGGCGCCGCTGCCAGCGCTCGGGCATCCGTTCGCGCCAGGTCCGGGCGGGCTCCTGCTCGGCTCGTGCCTGCAGGTCGAAGTAGAGGAGCGTGTGCCCGACCGCGATGTAGGGAACGAGGAGGGCGAAGATCAACGAGCCGATCAAGTTCACCAGCAGCAGCGAGAGGTTGGTGAAGATCAGGGCGAAGCCGACCACCGGCCCGATGACGACGCCGACCAGGAGCAGGAAGCCGGCGACCTTGACGGTGTGCCACCAGCGGCCGCGGACGATCGCCGAGCTGCCGCGGAACGCCTCGCGGATCCCTTTGTCCTCGAAGAGGATCTCCTGCTGGACGAACTGCCAAGCGATGTATTTCCAGGCGGCGAAGGGGAGGCCGATCACCGTGATCGCCATCAGCAGCACGTAGAGCGTCGCCAGCAGCTGGCCGCCGACCACCCGCCAGAAGCGCGCGAGCATCCCCCGGAACGAGTCGCCCACTCGCATCCGCCTCGCTTCGACCCAGGTCCGGATCGCGACGATGACGACCGCGCCCACGACGGCCGCGGCGACCGGTTCGGCGATCGACTGCAGCAGGTCGCCGACCGCCAGGCCGCTGCCCGCCCGCCCGGTCGCTTCGTCGACCCCGCCGGCGGTCGAGATCAGCTCGCTCAGCCACCTGACGCCACCGACGATCGGGATCGCGGTCAGGCCGATCGGCAGCAGGGTGCGCCAGTGACGCCCGTAGAACTGGCGCGCGGCGCGGATCAACTGGCCGAAGGCGCGTTTGGCCCGCAGTTGCTCGAGGTCGACCGGCCCCCACTTGGTACGGAAGAGGATGTAGGCGATCAGCAGCAGGATTCCGCCGAGGATCGCAAGCACAGCGAGGTGGGAGCGGGCGTCGAGGTTGATCAGGTCCGAGGCGGTCGCGACCGCTCCACAGAAGGCCCCCGTCACCTGGGGCCCGATGATCGAGCCGCCGGGAAGGTGCGGGCTGGAGGTGCGGATTTCGGTCATCCACGTCATCGGCTCCAACCAGCGGGTCTTCGTGTTCGGCCCGGTCGGGCCGTTGTTGAACCCCTTCTCGAGCTGCCCCCAGTGGCCTTCGTAGGTGAGCCAGGCGAAGCGTCCATCCGGGTCCGCGTGGGTGGGGACGACCACCGGCTTGACGTCGAGGCGGCGCAGCGGCTCGCTGGTGTTGTCGCATCCGACTCCGGAACCGCCCTGTCCGTTCTCGACGTAGACCGCGGAGTCGTAGAAGGTCGCGTGGGAGCCGGCTGCGGGGTAGACGATCGGGTGGTCCCCTTCCTTCTGGACCTTGGCGTCTTCCCAGTCGGCCTTCTCGCCGCCGCCGTGCTGGAACAGCCCGACTTCGCTCGGGCCTTCCTTCAGCGCCTGCTCGGGGTTGTCGGCTTCGAAGACGACCTGCATCCCCTCCCAGTCGCCCTCGTGGAGGTCGTTGAACTGGTTGAAGTACCAGAAGAACCAGTACTGGACGGCGAGGCCGGGCTTGCCCTTCTCGCGGGCGATGTGGGCGTAGGTCGTCGCCGGCGCCTTCCCTTCCCGCTTCAGCCGCTTGAAGTCCTTCGAGTAGACGCAGGTCTCGCCCAGGGGGTCTCCCTGCAGGTCGAGGTGGAAGCTGTCGCCCTTTTCGGCCAGGTCGGCCGCCGTCGGGCCCTTTTTCAAGACCGGGTCATCGCCGGGGGTCGCCTCGGTGAAGCGGACGTCGGGGTTGCCGAGGACTGTGTCTACCGTTGTCGCCTCGTACTGCTCGGCGGACTTTTCGCAGGGCGGGTCCTGCTCTTCGCGAATCATCAGGATCGGCTCGTAGGCCTCGACCAGCTCCTGCGCCGCATCGCGTTCGGCGGCGCCGGAGTCCGCGGGCGCGTAGATGAGGCCTGCGAATGCCATCAGGATCAACGGGATTCGCCATGACCGGGCCATGCTCGGCCAACGTACCAGCAGGTACTACCCCTCTTCGGGAGTCCCGTCGACTTTGCCGCTGGGCATCGTTGCCAGGGCGACGACGAAAGCGACTGCCATCACCCCGGCCATCGCGTAGAAGACGGTCCTCGAGGCGAGCGCGAAGTCGTAGGCGACGAAATGAGGGATCGCCCCGCTCGCGGCCGATGACCCGTTGCTGATCTGGTCCGCGATCTCATCGGCTTTCTCAGTCGGCAGCCCCTTTTCGCTGAAAGTCGACTCGAGGTTGGAGCGGTTCTCGAGGATCAGGATCGAGCCGAGCACGGCGAGGCCGAGGCTGGAGCCGAAGTTGCGGACCGTCTGGGTGATCCCGGTCGCTTCCCCGTAGCGGTCGCGGGACACGCGGTTGAGGGCGTCGGTGTTGGCGGGGCTGAGGACGAGGCCGACACCGGCGCCGGCGATCACGATGTAGATCCACTGGTCACCGACCGAGAGATCGGTCAGATGCTTGCCCCAGAGGTAGAAGCCGACCGCCGCCACCGCGCATCCGAGGACGACCGAGGGGCGGGCCCCGACGCGGTCGAGGATTCTGCCGCCGTACTGGGAGGCGACCGCGAAGCCGGCGAAGAAGATCAGCAGGTAGAGGCCGGTTTCCGAGGCGCTTTCGCCAAGCGAGATCTGCGCGTACATGCTGGCGAAGAAGAACAACGGGACGAACGGGATCATCAGCAGGAAGAGGATCACGTTGTCGACCAGGAACGCCCTGTCTTCGAAGATCCTCAGGCGCAACAGCGGGTTCGCGACTCGCAGCTCGTAGGCGACGAAGACTCCCAGGAGGGCGATACCGGCGGCGATGCAGAGCCAGGTCGTGGCGCTGTCCCAGCCCCAGGCCGCCGACTGCTGGAGGCCGAGAACGGTCAGCGCCATGCCGCCGGTGATCAGCACCGTGCCGCGGTAGTCGATCGACTGCGGCCGCTTCTCATTGGCGGGCTTCGACTTCGCGATCAGGATCAGGGAGATGATCGCGACCGGGATGTTGACCCAGAAGATCGCCCGCCAGGTCCACTCGACCAGGTAGCCGCCCGCGAGCGGGCCGATCGAGGTGAGGCCGCCGGTGATCGCGAAGAAGATCGCCATCGCACGCCCGCGTTCGGCGACCGGGAAGGCCTCGAGAACGATCGCCAGCGCGGCCGGGAACATCATCGCCGCGCCGGCTCCCTGGATCACCCGGAAGGTGACGATCCAGGCCTCGTCGAGGTCGCCGGTCGGGGTCGCCCCGCAGAGCGCCGAGGCGGTCGCGAAGACGATCACGCCGGTCACGACCATCGTCCGGTGGCCGACGATGTCCGCGAGCCTGCCGCCGAAGGCGAAAAGCGCCGAGAGCGAGAGCAGGTAGCCGTTGATGATCCACTGCACCCCGGTGGAGGAGAGCGAGAGGTCGTCCTGGAGGCTGGGAACCGCAATCGCGACGATCGTCTGGTCGATGAACGTCATCGCGACCGCGAAGATCATCGCGGCGAGGATCAGCTTCTTGTCGGCGCCTGAGTCGTCCAGAGTTTCGATAGTCTCGCGGCCATGCCCGACGTCTTTTGGATCGGCCTGGTCATCACCGGCGCCTGCGTATTGATCGGCCTCATCGCCGGCGCCAAATCGAGCACCACGAAGACCATGACCGGGCTCGCGATTGGTGCCTTCCTCGGCCTGATGGCCGGCTTTCCGCTGCTCGCCCTCGGGCTGTCCAACGCCTAGGAGCCCCGTGTGACCGTCCCCACCGTGACGCTGCACGACGGCGTCGAGATACCCCAGCTCGGATTCGGGGTCTTTCAAGTGCCGCCCGAGGAAACCCAGGGGGTGGTCGAGGAGGCGATCGCGACCGGCTACCGCCACATCGACACCGCCGCCGCCTACCGCAACGAGAGGGGCGTCGGGGCCGCGATCGCCGGTTCCGGGATCCCCCGCGACGAGTTCTTCGTCACCACCAAGCTCTGGAACTCCCAGCAAGGCTACGACTCGACCCTGGAGGCGTTCGAGAAGAGCCTCGGGCGGCTCGGGATGGAGCGCGTCGACCTCTACCTGATCCATTGGCCGGCCCCGCCCCAGAACCTCTACGTGGAGACCTGGAAGGCCTTCGAGAGGATCCGTGAGGAGGGGCGCAGCCGTACGATCGGCGTCTCCAACTTCCGGGTCGAGGACCTCGAGCGGCTGCGCTCGGAGACCGGCTCGATCCCGACCGTCAACCAGGTCGAGCTGCACCCCGCCTTCCACCAGGGCGAGCTGCGGGCCTGGCAGGAGCAGCACCGGATCGTGACCGAGGCCTGGGCGCCGCTCGGGCAGGGCGAGCTGCTGGGCGAGGCGCCGATCGTCGCGGTTGCCGAGCGGCACGGGAAGACGCCGGCGCAGGCGATCATCCGCTGGCACCTTCAGCTCGGCAACGTCGTCTTCCCGAAATCGGTCACGCCGGAGCGGATCCGCGAGAACTTCGACGTCTTCGACTTCGAGCTCGGGGACGAGGACATGGCCGCCTTCGAGGAGGTCGATACCGGCAACCGCACCGGCCCCGACCCGGCGACCTTCGTATCGCCCTAGCGCGCTCGGCCAAGAACCGGGCGCTGCGTAAGAGCGGTGCCAGGGCTCGTCGCACCAACGCCGTCGCCGCCACGGCCTTCGTCCTCGGCGGCTCGCTCTTCGCCCTCGGCGCGGCTCTGGCGCAGGGCGGCGCCGACCCGACGCTCTACTGCTCGGTCTACCTCTTCGGAGGCGTCTTCTTCAGCAGCGGCGGCTACGCCTCGGTGCTACTCGTCGTCAATCGTCCCCGTGCCGGTCCCGACGGCGCGCTGGGGGCGCAACGATGGCGCTGGTTCGCCCGCGAACCGCAGCGGATCGAGTGGCTGAGCGCGGCGATCCTCTTCACCGGGACCCTGATCTTCGGAATCAACCTCATCGACTCGTTCATCGAGGGGCTCGGCCCGGTCACCGAGGACCGCCTGGTCTGGTCACCCGACCTGATCGGCTGCCTGCTGTTCCTGATCTCCGGCCACCTTGCGATCCTCGAGATCGGGCATGGCCGTAGGGTGATCCGCCCGCGCGAGCTGGAGTGGTGGATCGTGATGGTCAACCAGCTCGGCTCGGTCCTGTTCATGGTCTCGGCGCTGGCCGCGTTCGTCGAGCCGGCGAGCGCCGAGGAGGTCAACGTCGGGATCGCGAACTGGGGGACGTTGACCGGCGCCCTGTGCTTCGCCATCGCCGGCGCCCTGCAGGAGCTCGAGCGGCCCGGGGCCGCGGACTAGGCCGATTCCGGCCGGCGCAGCTGGTGGCGGCCCTCTCCGTAGAGCCGCGTCTCGTAGGCGACCATCACCCAGATCAGGACGGTCGGGATCACCAGCGCGACAAGCGCCGGCAGCACCGCGGCGACCGGGACCAGGATCAGCAGCGCGGCGGCGAGCCCGAGGCGCTGGCGGTTGACCGTGTGGACGTGGCGGTAGCGGAAGACGACGTGGCCGATCAGGTAGGTCGCGATCCCCCCGTAGAGCGCGAAAGCGGGAACCGTGTGGAGGTGCTCGTCGAAATGGCCGATCGTCTTCTTCAGGCCGAGCGCGACCAGGATGATGCCGGCGACCATCACGAAGTGCATGTAGGAGTAGGAGTCGCGGGCCATCTCGTTTTGCACCTTGCCCGGGGGGGCCTCGACCAGCCGTTTCCCGGCGACGATCGCGACGACGTCGAAGTAGGCCCACCACATCGCCGAGATCAGCGCCACCCCGAGCACGGCCGCGGCGCCGATTCCCAGCGACAGCTCCTCGGAGGCGCCGACGCCGATCGCGACGATCGACTCGCCGAGGGCGATGATCACGATCAGCCCGTGGCGCTCGGCAAAGTGCTCGGGCATCAGTTTCCAGCCTTCGGACCCGAACAGGTAGGGGCCGCCCATGTCGAGCGCAAGCGCGAGCAACCAGATCGACCCCTGCGCGACTCCGTCGAAGAAGGACGCGGCGGCGAGGAGCGTGACCGCGATCGTGGTGCTGACGGCGAGACCGAGGACGGAGTGGCGCAAGCCGTCGTCGTCGGGGCTGGCGAGGATGAAGAGGCCGATCTGGGCGATGCGGACGGCTCCGTAGGCGACGGCAAAGACGAGGCCGAGGTTGTCGAAGGCGTTCGGAACGCAGAGCGAGACGATCAGCATCGCCGCGATCGCGCCGAACATGACCAGGCGCACCGCGCCCTCCTCAGGGTCGAGGACGCTGGTCAGCCAGGAGTAGCCGACCCACGCCCACCAGAGCATCCCGAGGATGAGGAGCCCCTGGGTGAGCCCTGACCACGACGGGTCGTGCGACATCAGCGCCGTGCACTGGGTGAGCGCCAGCACGAAGACGAGGTCGTAGAAGAGCTCGAGCGGAGTGACCCGATCCTCTTCGCGGAGCCTCGCGCCGATCCGGGACTGCGTTTCTTCGGAGGCGGCCATCGCCGCAATCCTCTCAGCCGGCTGGGTCCGGCTCGCTGTCCTCGGCCGCATACTCGGCCAGGAGCCGGCGCTCCTCATCGTTCTTCGGGAAGAAGAAGAAGACGAGGGCGGCACCGAGCAGGACGGCGATGACGCCGGCGGTATAGGCCCACTCGTCGCCCTGCAGGAACGAGGACTTGGCGGCGGCGACGATCTGTTCGGAGTGCCCCGGGTATTGCTGGGCGATATCGGCAGCGCTGGAGAAGGACTTGGTCAGCTCCCCTTCGACGCTTTCGGTCACCTTCGCCTGTTCGGGCGACGAGGAGATCGCGGCGGCGGCGGCGGCCGCGTAGCCGGCGGTCAGCAGGGCACCGAAGATCGATTGCATGATCGCCCCGCCGAGGTCGCGTTGAAGGTCTGCCGTCCCCGAAGCCATCCCGGCCCGCCTGACCGGCACCGAGCCGGTCAGCGAGTGGGAGGCGGGGGTGCCGGCAAAGCCGACCCCGATTCCGACCAGGGCGTAACCGAGTCCCACCTTCCAGTAGGCGATCCCTTCCTTCCAGAGCAGCAACATGGTGAGGAAGCCGAGCAAGCAGAAGACGTAGCCGACGAGGAGGGTGAAGCGCGCGCCTCTTGCCTCGACCAGCTTGGCCGAGCGCGGCGCGACGATCACCATCATCACCGCCGCCGGCAGGATCGCCAGCCCGGAGTCGAGGGTCGAGTAGTCGAGCACGTTCTGGAGGAACTGCTGGCCGATGAACATCGCCCCCATGAGCGAGCCGAAGACAATGATCCCGGCGCAGGCGGCGACCCAGAAGATCCGCCGCGCCGCGACGTCGAGGTCATACAGCGGCGAGCGGGCTCGACGCTGACGGATCACGAAGGCAGCCGCCGCCGCGAGGGCGACCAGGCCGAGGCCGATCGCGACCGCGCCCTTGCCCGGGACCGGCGCCAGGTTGATCCCCAGCACCAGCGCCGCGATCAGGAGGATCGAGAGGACGCCACCGAGGTTGTCAACCGGCTCGCTCGCCTCGTTGACGTGGGCCGGCACGTAGCGCCATGCCATGAAGAACGCGAGGACCGCCAGCGGCAGCGTGACCAGGAAGACCGAGCCCCAGTCGAAATGCTCGAGCAGGGCGCCGGAGAGAAGCGGGCCGAGCGACGCGATCGCGCCGCCGATCGCCGACCAGAGCGCGATCGACCGGGTTCGCGCGGCGCCGGTCCAGAGCGCCGTGATCAGCGCCAGGGTCGTGGGGAAGGCCATGCCGGCCGCGACACCACCCAACAGCCGGGCGACGAAGAGGACCCCGTCGGAGGGGGCGAAGCCGGCCAGCAGGGATGCGGGGATGGTCAGTCCCATGCCCAGCATCAGCATCATCTTGCGGCCGTAGCGGTCCCCGAGCGCGCCCAGATAGAGGACCGACGTCGCCAGCCCGAGGGAGTAGCCGACGGCGATCAGATTGAGCGTGGTCTGGCTCGAGCCAAAGGCCTTGCCGATGTCCGGGAGGGCGACGTTGGCGACCGCGAGGTTGAGGTTGGCGACGGCGGCGACGAGGATCAGCGCCGCGAGGATGAGTCCGGCTCGCTTTGGGCTGCTCGACTCCATCCGGGGCAAACCTATCCGACGTCGACGCCGGTCACGCAGCGGGTCGGGACGCCCTGAGAGGATGGTGTCGATGAGCGATCGCAAACGGCCGGAGGCGCCGCGCGGAGAACGCATCCTGCCCGGAGCGTGGCGCCTGCGCCTGGCGCTTCCCTGGCCGGGTGTCCCGCACGGCAACGTCTGGGCGGTCGCCTCCGACGGTGGCATCGTCCTCTTCGACACCGGGATCGGCGGCAAGGGACGGATGCGCCCGTTCGAACTGGCGCTCAGCCAGATCGGCTTCGGGATCGAGGACGTGCGCCTGCTCGTCTGCACCCACTCCCACACCGACCATTACGGGCTCGCGGCGCCGATCGTCGAGGCGGCCGGCTGCGAGCTCTGGATGCACCCCGCCTGGGAGCACGTCCGGCTACTGGCCGACGACCCCGCCGGCCACCTCGAGCACCGGATCGAGGTGGCCCGTCAGAGCGGTGTCCCGGAAGAGTCCCTGCAGCGCTACCGCGAGGCGCGAAGCGACCCCGACGACAACGGGATCGACGCGATCGTCGAGCCCGATCGTCACCTCCTCCCCGGGGTCGAGGTCGAGACCGACCTCGGGGCCTGGCAGGTCCACGAGACGCCGGGGCACGCGCCCTCCCACGTCGTCCTGCACCAGCCCGAGCGCAGGTTGATGGTCTCCGGAGATCACCTCCTCGGCCGCACCGTCCTCTTCTTCGACCACGGTCACACCCCCGACCCGGTCGGGGAATTCCTCCGCAGCCTCGACGAGGTCGAGCCGCTCGAGGTCGACCTCTGCCTGCCTGGCCACGGGCGCCCGTTCCGCGATCCCGAGGTGAAGATCGCCGAGTCCCGGCGCCAGGTCGGCGAGCTGACCGAGAAGGTCCGGAAGGCGCTGGGCGACGGCGAGAAGACCGGATTCGAGATCGTCGGGGAGATCGTCGGCGCCGAGAACCTCAACACGCCGGTCAGCGCCTGGGTGCTGCAGATCGTCCTCTCCTGCCTCGACCACCTCACCATCCTCGGCGAGGTCGAGGCGCTCGAGGGAACCGATCCGCAGCGCTGGGCGCTTCAGTAGCCTGCCGCGAATGGCCAGCTTCACGATCGAGCGCGAGATCGCCGCGCCCCCCGAGACGGTCTTCGACCTGCTCGTCGACCACCGCGGCTATGCCGACATCACCCCCGTGCGCAAGTCCGTGCTCGAGCGCGAGGGCGACCCCGCCCCGAACGGGGTCGGCGCGATCCGCAAGCTGAG
Organism: Solirubrobacterales bacterium; assembly: GCA_036524375.1. Taxonomy (GTDB): domain Bacteria; phylum Actinomycetota; class Thermoleophilia; order Solirubrobacterales; family 70-9; genus VRUE01. Next base: position 22,531 of record DATDCK010000017.1, read on the forward strand.
CGCGGTGGGGCCGCCCCTCCGCGAGGAGGTCCTCAGCTACGAGGAGCCGACCCGCTTCTCCTACAAGCTTCTCTCCGGGCTGCCGGTCCGCGACCACGTCGGGACCGTCGAGCTGACGGCGGCGGGAGACGGGACCAAATTGACCTACGCGGTGCGGACGATGCCGACGGTGCCGGTGGTCGGCGCGGTGGTGGTCGCCGCCATCAAGCTCGGGGTGAAGCAGCTGGTCGACGGCGTCGCCGCCGCGGCCGAGCGCCGCGCCGGCGCGGCGAATGGCCGATAAGCCGAAGAAGCCGGAGTCGAAGAAGACGGAGCCCAAGAAGCCCGGCGTTCGCGAGCGGCTGCTGGCGACGGCGAAGGAGCTCCGCCACCCGAAGAAGTTCTGGAAGGACCACCGGCGCCTCTGCATCGCCGCGGCCGCCGTCCTCGTGCTCGGCCTGGCCGGGATCGCGATCGCCTACGAGTCGCTGAAGCGGCCGGCGGACGTCCACAACCCCGACGCCGTGTTCAAACCGGAGAAGCCGAAAAAAGAGGTGACGAAAACCGTCCCCTGGCCCGTCTACGGCTACGACCGCGCCCGCACCCGCTACCTGCCGGCGAAGGGGATCGTCCCGCCCTACCGCGATCTCTGGCGCTATACCGACCGGCCGCTGCTCGAGTTCCCGCCGGTGGCGGCCGCGGGCAGGTTGTTCTTCGTCAACAACAACGGCTACGCGATCTCGCTCGACGCCGACACCGGCAAACAGCTCTGGAAACGCCGGATCGGAACCCTCAACGCCTCCTCGCCGGCTTATTCGAAAGGGCGCCTCTACATCGTCAACCTGGTGCCGGGCCACGTGGTGAAGATGGTCGCGAAAACCGGCAGGGTGCTCTGGAAACGGGACCTGCCGGGCCGTGCCGAGTCTTCGCCGCTGGTGATCGACCGCACCCTCTACTTCGGCTGTGAGGACGGCAACCTCTACGCGATGAGCACCCGCAACGGCAACGTCCGCTGGTCGACGCCGCTCGGGGGCGCGGTCAAGGCGGCCCCCGCCTACTACGGCGGCAACCTCTTCGTCGGCGACTACGGCGGCTACATGAACTCGGTCGACGCCAAAACCGGAAAGCTGAACTGGCAGAGTGGCAGCCTCGGGCCGGGCTTCGGCGGGACGGGCGCCTTCTACTCGACGCCAGCCGTCGCCTTCGGCCGGGTCTATGCCGGCAACAACGACTCTCGCGTCTACAGCTTCGAGACATCCAGCGGGGAGCTCGCCTGGAGCTACTCGACCGGCGGCTACGCGTACTCGGGCCCGGCGGTCGCCCGCACTCGGCACACCGGGCCGACCGTCTACATCGGCTCCTTCGACGGCAACGTCTACGCGCTCAACGCGAAGAGCGGCGAACCGCGCTGGATCGCCTCTGCCGGCGGGCCGGTGATCGGCTCCCTGATCGTGATCGGCGACATCGTCTACGCGGCCGAGTTCGAAGGGACCTCGACGACCGGCTATGCGCTGAAGACGGGCCGCGAGGTGTTCCACTACTCGCGCGGCACCTACACACCGGTCGTCTCCGACGGCAATCGCCTCTACCTGGTCGGCTACTCGAGCATCAGCGCCCTGGAACCGTTCAAATACGAAGCCAAGCTCTCGAGGGCGATCGAGGCACCTGAGGCGAAACCGGCGAAGAAGAAGTAGGAGCGCCTACCGCTTGCCTTTGCCCGGCTTGCCGACACCACCCGGGGGAGCCGGCGGCGGGGTCGGGTGGCCCGGGGCGAAGTGGGGGAAGCGCCTGGAGTGGATCATCCGGTTGAGGACGCCGAGGCTGGCCGGGTAGTTCTGGATCCGGTAACGGCTGGTCGAGCCGAAGTCCTGGTAGTAGACGAGCATCTTGCAGCGCTCGTGGTTCTTGCACCAGGCCATCGTCTTTTCCACGTAGCCAGGGTCGTCGCCTTCGGAGACGCCCCACTCGGGCAGCGCGAACGGCTTCGAGGAGTAGCGGTTGTAGAGGCCGCGGAGGCTCTTCCAGTCCTGGTTGTCGGAGTAGAAGTCGGTCCCGACCCAGTCGACCCAGCGGTCGCCGGGGTAGAAGTACTTGGGCCGGTTGTGCGGGACGGTCGGCGAGCCGGCGGGGAGCACGCTCCACATCACGGCGATCGGCGCGCGGGGCAGGCCGCCGACGTCCTCGGTGATCGGCGGCAGGCCGATCTCGGCGAGGCGGGCGTCGAGCTTGCCGGCCTTGGCGCCGCCGTGGAGCAGGATGTAGATGCGCCGGAAGGCCTGGCGGTACCAGCGCGGTTTGTGGGCGGCGTCCTTCAGTCCGCCCTCGCAGTCGTAGGCCGCCCAGACGTTGAGGCAGCGATTGGGCTCGCCGAGCGGGCGCAGGTAGGCGCGCATCTTCTTCGACCAGAACAGCTTGTTGAGCCGCAGCAGGTACTTGTCGCCGGCGCCGTTGGCGATCTGTCTCGGGCTGATCAGCTCGTGGCCGTCGCGCTTGTCGGCGGTCGAGATGTGGAGGATCGGCCGCGCCCGCGCCTCCTGCCAGCGTTGGATCGACTCGTCGAAGTCGGTGCCCCAACTGCGGAAGCTCTGGATCAGGGCCGGATGCTTGTTGAGGTCGCGGCTGAAATGACCGAAATCGGCCGAGTCGCCGGTGTCGCTGGTGCCGAAGAAGATCTTGTCGCCGCGCGGTTCCAGGGGACCGGCCCCCGCCTGGGCGGCGGGAAGCAGCGAAAAGAGCGCGGCGATAGCCAGCGCCAACGGGAAAGCCGGGCGTCGCAAGGGCTGCACGTCTCGCACAACACGGCTGCAAAGGCAAAGGTTTCGGCCTCTCGGGCGTAGCATTGCAGCGGTGATCGACCCGCTCGAGCGCTGGAGGGAGCACGGAGAGAAGCCCGACTTCGCCGGCCTCCTCACCTTCTCCGGAATGCCCTATACCGAGGACCCGGCCGAGCTCGAGGGCGCCGACGTCGCGATCCTCGGGGCCCCGACCGACGACCTCGTCTCCGATCGTCCCGGCGCCCGCTTCGGCCCGCGGGCGATCCGCGCCGCAAGCTGCCCACCCGGCCCGCACCTCGAGGCCGGGATCGACGGCTTCGGGGCCCTACGGGTGATCGACTACGGCGACGCCCCGGTCCTGCCCGCCGACCCGCTCGGCACCCACGCGGCGATCGAGCGCACCGTCGGCGAGGCGCTCGCCGCCGGTGCGATCCCGATCGTGCTCGGCGGCGACCACGGGATCGCCGAGCCCGACATCCGCGCCTGCGCCAACCACGCCGGCGGCGCCGTCGGGCTGGTCCACTTCGACACCCACACCGATACCGGTGCCGAGGTCTTCGGGGTCGAGCTCTCCCACGGCACGCCGATGCGCCGCCTGGTCGAGGCCGGCCACGTCGATCCCGGCCGCTACGTCCAGGTCGGACTGCGCGGCTACTGGCCGGGCGAGGAGGAGTTCGGCTGGCAGCGGGAGCGCGGGATCGCCAGCGTGTTCATGCACGACGTCCGCGAGCTCGGCATCGACACGGTCGTCGAGCGGGCGGTGGCGGCGGTGGGGGAGGGGCCGGTCTTCCTCTCCGTCGACATCGACGTCCTCGACCCGGCCTTCGCCCCCGGGACCGGCACGCCGGAGCCGGGCGGAATGACCAGCGCCGAACTGCTGCGCGCCTGTCGCCTCCTCGCATCCCGGCTCGACCTGGTCGGTGCCGACCTGGTCGAGGTGATCCCGACCGCGGTCGGCTCGGCCGACATCACCGCGCTCTGCGCCGAGCGGGTCGTCCGCGAGATCGTCACCGGAATCGCCCTGCGCCGCGCCTGAGCGTCGCTCAAGAGGTTTCGACCGTCGACCCCGGGGGCAGGTGTTGCAACGGAGCACCTACCCAAGGAGGAAAGATGTCGACCGTTGCCATCATCGCCATAGTCGTCGTTGCCGTGATCGTGATCGCGCTCGTGGTTTCGGCCGCCAACCGGAAGAAGCGGGAGCGTGAGTTCGGCAACACGCAAGTGGACGCCCAGCGCGACGACGCCCAGCACCACCGTGCCCAGGCCGAGGACAAGCGCACCGAGGCCGCCGTCGCCGAGGAGCGGGCGAAGCGGGCCCAGGCCGAGGCCGAGCTCGACGAGACCCGCGCCGAGCAGCGCGAGAGCGAGATCGACCAGCGCTAGCCGCCTCAGGCGGAGTGCGCGGCGACGATCGTCAGGACTTCTGGCGCGTACTTGGAGATGAAGCCCTTGCCGACGCCGCTGATCGTTTCGAGGTCGGCGGCGTCGCTGGGCCGGGTGACCGCGATCGCGCCCAGCGTCTTGTTGTGGGCGACCGTGTAGGCAGGCTTGCCCGCCGCCGCCTCCAGCCGCCAGGCCTTGAGCGCGTCGAACAGCGGCGCGTCGGCGTCGGAGAGGTCGAGGTCGGGCGGTGCCGAGCCACCTGACTTCGAGCGGCGCGGCTTGGTCGCGACCGTCTCCGGGTCGGGCAGCCAGCGGTCGGGGTCGCAGACGTCGCAGCAGCGCCCCAGCGGCGCCCCCGCCGTGCGGTCGCTGAAGTGGTCGAGGAGCTGCCGTCGCCGGCAGCGGTCCGAGTAGATGAACGATTTGATCACCCGGTAGGCCTGCCAGCCGCGCTCGCGGGCGATCTCCTGGTCGGGGCTGCGCTGTTCGTTGAAGCGGACCAGCCGCCCGAGGTCCGAGCGCATCGCCAGCAGCACCGCTTTCGCGGGGAGGCCGTCGCGACCGGCGCGGCCGGCCTCCTGGTAGTAGGCCTCGACGCTGGTCGGGATCGCCACGTGCCAGACCGAGCGCACGTCCGCTTTGTCGACACCCATCCCGAAGGCGTTGGTGGCGACTATCACCTCGACCTCCCCGGCCATGAAGCGCCGCTGGGTCGCGGTCCGCTCCTCGGCCTCCATGCCGGCGTGGTACGGGGCGGCGGCGAGTCCCGCCGCGCGCAGGTCCTCGGCGACCTCGTCGGTGTCTTTGCGGGTGCCGCAGTAGACGATCGCCGGCAGGTTGGCCCGGTCGGACAGGCCGGCTTCGAGGAGGGCGGTCCGCCGCGCCTTCGAGCCGGTGCCCTCGAGCCGGACGACGTCGAAGGAGAGGTTGGGCCGGTCGAATCCCGCCCGGACCAGGAGCGGGTCGAGCATCCCGAAGCGGGTCGCGATCTCGTCGGCGACCATCTCGGTCGCGGTCGCCGTGCAGGCCATCACCGTCGGGCGGCCGAGGCGGTCGGCGATCTGCGGCAGTCGCAGGTAGTCGGGCCGGAAGTCGTGCCCCCACTCCGAGACGCAGTGGGCCTCGTCGACGGCGAGCAGGTCGATGCGGCGCTGGGCCAGGGCGTCGAGGAAGACCCTCGAGCCGAAGCGCTCCGGCGAGCAGTAGACGATCCGCGCCTCTCCGGATCGAACCATCTCGAGGGCGCCGCGGGCCGTCTCTTCGCTCATCCCGGAGGCGATCATCGTCACCGGGTGGCCGGCGCGGGAGAGCCGCAGCCACTGGTCGTTCATCAGCGCGATCAGAGGGCTGACGACGACGGTGAGGTCGGGCGTGGCCAGGCCTGGGAGCTGGTAGCAGAGGCTCTTGCCGCCGCCGGTCGGCATCACGATCAGCGAGTCGCAGCCGTCGAGGGCCGCTTCGACCGCCTCGCGCTGGCCCGGGCGAAAGGACTCGTAGCCGAGCTTGCCGAGCAGCTCGTCGGCGCGGCTCATGGGAGCCAGGGCTCGAACCAGGGACAGACGCCGCGGGTCAGCTCGTCGGCCTCCTTCGGCCCCCAGGTCCCCGGCTCATAGGGGTGGACCGGGCCGGGCTGGTCGAGCAGCGGTTGGACGATCCGCCAGGTCTCTTCGATCGTGTCCTGCCTGGTGAAGAGCTGGCTGCGGCCGGCGAGAGCGTCGCTGAGCAGGCGCTCGTAGGGCTCGGGCTCCTCGCCGGGGACCTTTTCGAAGAGGACCTCGAGGTCGGCAGCCTCGAAGTCCTCCTCGCCGGCCTTCTTCGCCCAGAGCCGTATCCGCGAGCCGGGCTCGGGCTCGATTCGCATGGTCAGCTGGTTCGGTTCGGGGGTTTTCCCCTTGCCGATCCCGAGACGTGGCGGGCGCTTGAAGACCACGCTCACCTCAGAGGCCTTGACCGGCAGGTTCTTCCCCGCGCGGATGAAGAAGGGGACGCCGCTCCAGCGCCAGCTGTCGACCTCGAGCTCGACCGCGGCGAAGGTCTCGGTGCTCGAGTCGGGCGCGACGTCCGCGACGTCGCGAAAGCCGGCGTACTGGCCGCGCACGTATTTCTCCGGGTCGGCCGTGCGCACGGCTTTGAAGAATTCGAGCTTCTTGTCGCGGATCGAGTCGTGGTGGTTGCCGGTCGGCGGTCCCATCCCGACCAGGGCCAGCACCTGCAGCGCGTGGTTCTGGATCACGTCGCGCATCGCCCCGACCGCGTCGTAGAAGCGGCCGCGGTCGTCGACGCCGAAGTCCTCGGCGATCGTCATCTGCACGTGGGAGACGTGCTCGCGGTTCCAGACCGGCTCGAGGATCGAGTTCGCGAACCGCATGTAGGTGATGTCCATCACCGGCTCCTTGCCGAGGTAATGGTCGATCCGGAAGACCTGGTCCTCGGTGAGGACCTCGCAGAGCTCGGCGTTGAGCGCCCGGGCCGACTCCAGGTCGTGGCCGAAGGGCTTCTCGATGACGACCCGGGCGTTCTCGGTCAGCCCGGCGGCCGCGAGCCCGTGGACGACCTTCGCGAAGAGGGAGGGCGGGATCTCGAGGTAGAAGACCGGCTGGGCGCAGCCGTCGATCGCCTTGCCGACCCGCTCGAAGGTGGCGGCGTCCGCGTAGTCGCCCTGGACGTAGGAGATCCGCTCGGCGAGCCGCTCGAAGACCTCCTCGTCGGGGTCCTCGACGGTGGCCGCGATCGCCTCGTGGGCGTGCTCGCGGAGCTGCTCGACGGTCCAGTCGTCGATCGCGACACCGACGATCGGGCAGTCGAGCTTGCCGCGGGCCTCGAGCCGGTAGAGGGCGCGGAAGGTCATTTTCTTCGCCAGGTCGCCGGTGATCCCGAAGATCGTCAGGACATCGGCGGCTTGCGTCGGTGACTCGGACATCGGGTCGCCAGGCTATCGAGTGCGTCGCATAGGGTTACGGGCATGGAGCTCGGGATGGTCGGTCTCGGACGGATGGGCGCCAACATGGCGCGGCGGTTGATGCGCGACGGCCACCGCGTCGTCGCCTACGACGTCAACCCCGATGCGGTGAAGGCGCTCTCCGACGACGGCGCCGACGGTGCCTCCTCGCTGGAGGAGCTCGCCTCCAAGCTCGAGGCGCCGCGCTCGGTCTGGGTCATGGTTCCCGCCGGCGAGATCACCGAGCAGACGGTCGAGGACGTCGCCGCCGCCCTCGACGCGGGCGACGCGATCGTCGACGGGGGCAACTCCTATTACCGCGACGACATCCGCCGCGCCGAGGCGCTTCGCGGCAAGGGGATCGACTTCGTCGACTGCGGCACCAGCGGTGGGGTCTTCGGCCTCGAGCGCGGCTACTGCCTGATGATCGGCGGCCCCGACGGCGCCGTCGAGCGGCTCGACCCGGTCTTCGCGACGCTCGCCCCCGGGGTCGGCTCGGCAGAGCGAACGCCGGGGCGCGGCGGCGACCCGAGCCCGTCGGAGAACGGCTACCTGCACTGCGGTCCGAACGGCGCGGGCCACTTCGTGAAGATGGTCCACAACGGGATCGAGTACGGGATCATGGCCGCCTACGCCGAGGGCCTCAACATCCTCAAGAACGCCGATGCCGGCAAGGTCGAGCGCGAAGCCGACGCCGAGACGGCGCCCCTCGACCAACCCGAGTACTACCAGTACGACCTCGACCTGCCGGAGGTCACCGAGGTCTGGCGCCGCGGCAGCGTGATCGGCTCCTGGCTGCTCGACCTGACCGCCGCCGCGATGCAGGAATCGGGCGACCTCTCCGACTTCGAGGGCAGGGTCTCCGACTCCGGCGAGGGCCGCTGGACCTCGATCGCCGCGATCGACGAGGGAGTCCCGGCGCCGGTTCTGACCACGGCGCTCTACGAGCGCTTCTACTCGCGCGGGCTCGACGACTTCGGCGACAAAGTGCTCTCGGCCATGCGCAAGCAGTTTGGCGGCCACGACGAGAAGAAGGCGTGAGCCCGGCTCCCGAGCTCGAGGTCGTCGCCAACGAGAAGGACGCCGCCCAGCGCGGCGCGGACCTGATTGCAGCCGCCGGACGCGAGGCGGTGACCGACCACGGCTCCTTCAACCTGGCGATGAGCGGCGGCCGTACTCCGTGGGCGATGCTCGCGATCCTCTCCGATCGCGAGGAGATGCCGTGGGCGGAGACGTCGCTGTTCCAGGTCGACGAGCGGGTCGCCTCGCCGGGTAGCGAGGACCGCAACCTCACTCACTTCATCCTCGGCCTATCGATGCAGAACCAGGCGGCGCTGAAGCCGATGCCCGTCACCCAGCGCGACCTCGATGCCGCCGCCCGCGAGTACGAAGAGTCGCTGCCCGAGCAGCTCGACCTCGTCCACCTCGGCCTCGGGCCCGACGGCCACACCGCGTCGCTGGTGCCCGACGATCCGGTCCTCGTGGTCAGCGACCGGCAGGTGGCGGTGACCGAGACCGCCTACCAGGATTACCACCGGATGACCCTCACCTACCCGGCACTCGAAGCCGCGCGCCAGATTCTCTGGCTGGTCACCGGACCCGAGAAGCGCGACCCGCTGCAGAAGCTGCTGGCCGGCGACGACTCGATCCCCGCCGGCCGGGTCAGGAACGACGCGATGCAGATCGTCGCCGACGAGGCCGCGGCGCCCTAGGCGGCGCGATACGCCGAGATCCGCTGCACCCGCAAGTCGTCAGGCCCGACCATGCGTCGGAGCCAGGTCTCGACCTCGTCGAGGTCGAGCTGGGCCCCGGAGGCGACGACCATCTGCTCGATGTCGAGCCAGTCCTTCGGCCGGTTGAACATCGCCTTGCAGACCGCCAGATGCTCCGGTGAGAGGAAGGGGAGGGTCTCGTCGGCGAAGGGAAGGCGCCGTATATGTCGCTGCATCTCGTCATGGATCGGGTCGTAGGAAAAGAAGAGGTCGACCGGGTTCCGTTCCCACCAGAGGCGGCACTGCCCATCGCGAAGCAGGGCCGCTTCATTCAGCTTCGAGACGACGACCCCCAAGGGCTCGAGCTCCGCGATCGCCTCTCGCCAGCGCTCGACGGGGAGAAAGACGTTGAGGTCGATGTCGATCGTCGCCCTCGGCTCCGCGTAGTAGGCAAGCGCGAGCGCGCCGCCGAAGGCGTGGGGGACCTTCGCGACGCGTAGCGCTTCGTGGATCGCGATCACCTTCTCCGGCAGGGAGGGGACGTTCGGGTTTCTCTCAGCCATGGCGGGTCGAGTCGAGCCTCGGGAAGTCGGGCGCCTCGCTGCGTTGCATGCGGGCGGGGATCGCGTCTGCGAGCAGCAGGAGGTCGAATAGCGCCCGGCCCCGTTCCTTCGGGGTGGTGTCGATCCAGGCTGCGGCCGAGCGGGCGCTATCGCTGAGCTTTGCGGATCCGGACTGTCTCCCTCCGTTGCCGAGCAAGTCGATGACGAGGTCGCGCAAGGTCGGGTCGAGCGGGTGGCCCTCGGCCAGGGCCGCGATCAGCTGGCGCGCAGCCTTATCGGCTGGGGGGGAGGCCACCGGGGCTCCAACCTTCAGGGCAGCCTCTCGCAGTTCCTCATATGTAGGCGGCTTCACAGCGCGTGCTTGAACCGCCGCGACGGTCTCTTCATCGAGCTCGCGAAACGAGGCGAGCGTCCTGGCGCGGGGTCCCTTGGGCGTCGATCGGGACTCGCGCACCTCGAACGGCCCGCGCTTGGTGGCGACGATGAAGGCCATAGTGGGTAAATTCTACCACTAACTATTCTCCCCTACCGGGGGCACCCGGCGGGTCCGTTCAGGCCTCGAGCGTGACCCCGTGGTTGGAGACGATCCGGTTATCGGGGTCGTACGAGCCCTTCACCTCGCCGAGGCGGTCGCAGACGTCGGCGGGGAGGATCGCGTCGACGTCGCAAGGGGCTTCGGTGAAGTTGAAGTAGGCGCCCTCCGACCCGAACGGCTTCATCGTCTCGCCGATCTTGTCGAGGTGGCCCTTTGCGGCCTCGCCCATCTCGGGCGACATCGCCATCCCGACGCTGTACATCACGTAGTCGGCGTCGAGGTGGGAGAGCGCGCCGGCGTTCTCGGCCGGCCGTCCGAAGGCGCCGCCGAGGCGGCGCAGCTCGGTGAGCAGGAGCGGCGAGTCCGAGTCGGGGCCCGCGATGCCGACGAAGGCGTCGATCGCCTCGTCGCCGAGCTCGTCGACCAGCCCGCCTTCCCCGATCCCCGGAACCGGGCTCTCCGGATCCATGTGGATGCGGCTGAGGCCGACCGGCGGCATCCACTCGAAGGTGTCCATGATCGGCTCGCCGAGCTCCCGCATCGGGGCCCAGATGGCCTCGCCGTCCTCCTTGGAATCGACGATTGCGGCGCCGTTGATGGTCAGCAGCGGCACGCCGCGGATCGGCTCCGGCACGTCGGGAATCGGCGGCGGGGTGACGAAGCGGACCACCGAGGAGACCTCGTCGGGCTGCTCGGCCGCCCAGTCGCGGTAACGGCGGACGGCGTCGGCGCCGAGCGCGGCCGGGAACGCGAGCAGGCCGGCGTAGAGCTCGCGGATCGGCACCAGGTCCAGATGCAGCGCGGTGACGATCGCGTAGCTGCCGCCACCGCCGCGCAGCGCCCAGAAGAGATCGGGGTCGTTCTCCGCATCGACGCTGCGCCGCTCGCCGTCGGCGGTGACCAGCTCGATCGCGCTGACCCGGTTGCAGGCGAACCCGTACTTGCGGCCGAGCCAGCTGAGGCCGCCGCCGAGGGTGTAGCCGACGACGCCGACATCGGGTGAGGAACCGGGCAGCGAGCAGAGCCCATGGGCGCCGGCGCTTTCGCCGAGCTCGATCGAATGGGCGCCGGCTTCGACCCGCGCCGTCCCGGCGTCGGCATCCACCTCGATGCCTTTCATCGCCCCGGTCTTGATCAGGATCTTGTCGCCTAGGTCGGGGAGCGCCGCGGCGCCATGCCCGGTGCCCTGGCCGGCGACCCGGAGGTCGTGGGAGGCGGCGAACGCGACCGTGGCGGCGACGTCATCGGCGCTCGCGGCGAGCGCGACAGCCGCCGGACGCAGATCGGCCGCCAGGTTCCAGCCCATCCGCACCTCGTCCCAGTCGCCGTCGCCGGGGGTGGCGAGGCGGCCGTCGATCTTCAACTCGCTGAAATCCGTCATCCGTCGCTCCTCATGGGTGGGTTGGCTTCTTTCGTTCGACCGTCTCGCCCCTGCCGACGATCACCTCGCTGACCAGCTGTGGGGGGAAGAGGCCGTGCGCGGCGACGCCGGGGTCGGCCGCCAGGCGCGCTGCGAGCTCGGAAGGGTCGGCGGGAATCGACCCGCGGAAGTCGGCGATGACGCCGTCGTCGGGGCTGCGCGGGGCGTCGCGCAGCTCGACCTCGGGACCGAGGCGGGCGAGGGTCGATGCGAGGCCGAAGGCGAAGAGCTCGAGCGGCACCGGCCAGGTGAAGTGGTCGACCGGCTTGCTCGAGTCGGAGATGACGATGAAGCGCTCGGCCGCCGCGGCGACGATCTTCTCGCGCAGGTGGGCGGCGCCGCCGCCCTTGATCAGCCAGCCGTCGGGTCGGATCTCGTCGGCGCCGTCGATCGCGATGTCGAGGCGCTCGAGCTCGTTGAACTCCTCGACCGGGATCCCGAGCTCGCGCGCCTGCTCCTCGGTCGCGACCGAGGTCGAGACGCAGCGGATGCCCTCGAGACCGCGCGCGGCGATCGCCGGCAGCAGGTGGGCGACGGTGGAGCCCGTCCCGAGGCCGACCGTCATCCCGTCCTCGACCAGCTCCGCGGCCGCCTCGGCCGCGAGTCGCTTCTCGGCGTCGGCATCGGTCACGGCCGGGACTCTATGCTCGGCGGGGAATGGACGCGAGGATCTGGCTCAGCGGCAGCGAGGGCGAGCCCCGATCGGTTGCCCTGACGGACGAGCGGACGGTCGTCGGGCGCGACCCCGAGGCCGACGTCCACATCGACGACGAGGCGGTCTCCTGGAATCACCTCGAGATCGTCGCCCGCGGCGGCGTCCTGATGGCGACCGACCTCGACAGCCGCAACGGCACGGTCCTCAACGGCGATCCGCTCGACCGCCCGCGCCGGCTTCGCGACGGTGACACCCTGCTGGTCGGCACCCACCGGCTCGAACTCTCCGACCCGATCCCGGGCCGCTCCGGGGCCACCGTCGCGTCCTCGGAGCCCGGGGTCGCGCTCAGCGACGAGGAGCGGGCGACGGCGACGGCGCTGGTCGCCCCGTACCGCACCGAGGGCGCCTTCGCCGGCCGCCCGGCGACCCGTGCCGAGATCGCCGAAACCCTGCACGTCAGCGAGCGGACCGCCCAACGGCGCCTCGACGCGCTCGCCGCCAAGCTCGACGTCCCGGGCGAGACCGGCCGCGAGCGCCCCCGACTCGTCGCCGCCAAGGTGATCGAGCTCGGCCTCGACCGCGGCCGCTGATCCGTCGATCGAGCCCCTCATAGGGGTCGAAATGACGGCTCGACGGCTCGGTGGGGGTCAAATGTGTCCCATTTCGGGGCGCCGCTGTCGTTTTCGCGCCCGCTCCGGGGTTCGACGATTGCCTGGTAATGCAAGCCAGGGAAGGAAACGCCATGTGCACCACCCGAATCGTCAAGTCCATGCTGCTGGCGCTCGTCGCGATCGCGGCGCTCGTCGTGCCGAGCTTCGCGTCTGCCGCCGGCAGCCACGGCGGCGCCGTCGTCTTCTCGCGCGTCGTCACCTCGACCGAAAAAGTCGTCGTCAAAGACGCCGAAGGCAACCCGGTCAAAGACGCGGAAGGCAACGTCAAAGAAGAAGAGAAAACGACCGTCGAGGGAGGCCTCTTCGCGGTCAAGGACGGCAAGCTCAACCAGCTCACCGAGGACCCGACCGACACCGAACCGGCCTTCTCGCCGGACGGTAGGGCGATCGCCTACGTCCGCGACGGCGACGTCTTTTCGGTCCGCGCCGACGGCTCCGGGCTGCGGCGTCTGACCAGTGGCACCGAGCTCGACTCGGCGCCGGTCGTATCGCCGAACGGAAAGGTCGTCGTCTACGAGCGGCGCTCGATCTCCGGGGCTCCCGCCGACCTCTACTCGGTCAGCGCCCTCGGCGGCAACGCCAAGCGGCTCACCGACACGCCCGACGACGACCGGGAAGCGTCGTTCTCGACCGACGGGCGGGCGATCGTCTTCGTCCGCAGCGTCGCCGAGACCGGTGGCGGCACGTCCGACGACGTCTACTCGATGCGGCCCAGCGGCATCAACCAGGCGCGGCTGACCCGCACCGGGCGGATCGACGAGTTCAGCCCCCGCTACTTCGCCGGCGGCATCATCTACAGCCGCGGCGAGAGCGGCGAGGGCCCGAGCGCCTACGCCGACGTCTACACGGCGAAGCGCAACGGCCGCAAGGTCAAGGCGCTGATCGCCGGGGCAGGCTCGGCCTACGTCGAAGACGTGACCGCCGACGGCCACACGGTGCTGTTCCGTCGCGACCAGGGCCTCTGGGTGAAGCGGATCGGCGCCGGCAAGGCGCGCAAGATCAGCGAGCTCCCCGACAACTCGGAGACGAACGCCGTCTTCTCCTCCGACGGCAAGAAGGTCGCGGCCTTCAGCGAGGTCGACGGCCGCACCCAGCTCTCCTCGATCGACGTCGCCAGTGGCGACGATCGCGAGCTCGCCGAAGGGTTCGAACCCGACGATCCCTCCGGCGGGGCCGGCCAGGTCAGCACGATCGGTCCGGTCATCACCTGGCAGCCGGTCCGCTAGGCCAGTTGCTGTCCGTCCCCCACACGGCGCTATAAACGCCGTGTGGGGGAACCGGCAATCGGGTCGACAATCGGCGGTTACCGCGTCGAGGCGCTGATCGCACGCGGGGGGATGGGGGTCGTCTATCGGGCCACCCACCTGGCCCTCGAACGTCAGGTGGCGCTGAAGGTGATCGCCCGCCACCTCGCCGACGACGAGGGTTTCCGCGAGCGCTTCCTACGCGAGTCGCGGCTCGCCGCTCGGCTCGACCACCCCAACGTCGTCCCCGTCTACGACGCCCGCGAGGAGGACGGCGAGCTGATCGTCGCGATGCGGCTGATCGGCGGCGGCGACCTGAAGCGGCGGATCGCCACCGAGGGGCCGCTCGATCCCGCCGAGGCGGTCGAGTTGCTCGGGCAGGTCGCCGGCGCTCTCGACGCCGCCCACGCCGAGGGGATCGTCCACCGCGACGTCAAGCCCCACAACATCCTGCTCGAGGGCGACCGCGCCTTCCTGACCGACTTTGGCCTCGCCAAGGCGATCGGCGACTCCGGTGTCCTCAGCGGCGCCTCGATCGCCGGCACCGTCGAGTACATGTCGCCCGAGCAGTGGCGCGGCGGCCGGATCGGCCCCGCCGCCGACATCTACAGCCTCGGCTGCGTCATGTACGAGGCGCTGACCGGAATCGTCCCCTACGCGCGGCAGGCGACCGACACCGAACCGGAGATCCCCGAGGGCCTCGACACGGTGATCGAGCACGCCGTCGACAGCGATCCCGGGCGCCGCTACCCGACCGCCGGATCCTTCATCGACGCCGCCCGTGCCCACGAGGGCGCCGCTCCCGCCGCGACCCGCGTCCTCACTGACACCCCCGGCCGGCAGACGGCGGTCATCTCCCCCGGCAAGGAGGGCCGCCGGGGCGTCGGCGCCTGGTTGCGGGATCGCGCTCGCGGGGCCGCGATCGCCGTCGGCGGCCTGCTGGCGGTGATCCTCATCGCCTTCCTGGTCGCGAAGATTTTCGGCGCCGGGGGCGTCTCGGTGTCCGAGCCGATCGCGGTCGGCCGCGGCCCCCTGCGGCTCGCCGTCGGCGAGCGCTCCCTCTGGGTGACGAGCGCCCGCGACGGGACCCTGACCCGGGTCGGGGTCGAGAGCGGCCTGGTCGAGGGACGGCCGATCGAGTTAGAGCGGGGCATCGCCGGGGTCGCGGTCGGCGCCAGCTCGGTCTGGGTCGCCTCGCCGCGGACCGGCGAGGTGCTGCGGGTCGACGGCGACAGCGGCGAGGTCCAGCGGCGGATCCTGCTCGGCGGCAAGCCCGGGGCCCTCGTCTTCGGTGGCGATCGGGTCTGGGTGGCCGACCAGGAGGGGAGAGGCGTGACGGCGATCAACGCCGCCGGCGGTCGGGTCTTCAGGCGCCATATCGCCCCGCACGCGGCGCCCCTGCGTCTCGCCGTCGGCGCCGGCGGCGTCTGGGTCAGCAGCGCCGCCACTGGGACGGTGCGCCGGATCGACCTCGCCACCGCCCTGCCGGGACCGCCCGTCCAGGTCGGGCGCGGTCCCTCGGGGATCACGGTCGGGGGAGGCGTCGTCTGGGTCGCGAACAGCCGCGGCGACAGCGTCACCCAGATCGACTCCGTGACCCGGATCCTGCTCGGGGCGCCGATCCCGGTCGGTGGCCGGCCGGGCGGGATCGACGCCGGCACCAGCGTCGTCTGGGTCGCGAACTTCAAGGACAACACGGTCAGCCGGATCGACATCGAGAGCGGCGAGCCAACCGGGGACCCGATCGCGGTCGGGCGCCACCCGGCCGCGGTCGCGGTTGGCGATGAGGCCGTCTGGGTCGCCGACAACGGCGACGGCGCGGTCACGCGGATCGAGCCGTAGCCCCAATCACTAGGATCGACCAAGGTCATGGCCCAGGACATCGACCAGCTCTGCATCAACACGATCCGGACGCTCTCGATCGACGCGATCCAGAAGGCCAATTCCGGCCATCCCGGCACGCCGATGGCGCTCGCGCCGACGGCCTACACGCTCTGGCAGCGCCACCTCCGCTTCGACCCCGCCGACCCGATCTGGCCCGGTCGCGACCGCTTCGTCCTCTCCGCCGGGCACGCCTCGATGCTGCTCTACTCGCTGCTCTTCCTGGCCGGGGTCAAGGCGGTCGACCCGAAGTACGAGGTCGTCGGCGATCCGGCTGTCGGCCTCGGCGACATCGAAAGCTTCCGCCAGCTCGACTCGAAGGCGCCGGGCCATCCCGAGTACCGCTGGACATCGGGCGTCGAGACCACCACCGGGCCGCTCGGCCAGGGCGTCGCGACCTCGGTCGGGATGGCGATCGCCTCGAAGTGGCTGGGAGAGCGCTACGGCGCCGACCTCTTCGACTTCGACGTCTACGCGATCGCCGGCGACGGCTGCCTGATGGAGGGTGTCTCGGGCGAAGCCGCCTCCCTTGCCGGCCATCTCGAGCTCGACAACCTCTGCTGGGTCTACGACAACAACCACATCACGATCGACGGTCACACCGAGCTCGCCTACGAGGACGACGTCCCGCTGCGCTTCGAGGGCTACGGCTGGAGCATC
This sequence comes from Solirubrobacterales bacterium, assembly GCA_036524375.1. GTDB lineage: Bacteria > Actinomycetota > Thermoleophilia > Solirubrobacterales > 70-9 > VRUE01. Next base: position 38,946 of record DATDCK010000017.1, read on the forward strand.
CTCCGGGTCGAAGACGCCAATGACACCGAGCGGATCTCCGCCGCCTTCGACGAGTTCAAGGCCGAGGAGGCGCGGCCGACCCTGATCGTCGTCGACAGCCACATCGGCTGGGGCGCGCCGCACAAGGTCGACACGCCCGCCGCCCATGGCGAGCCGCTCGGCGAGGAGGAGGTGCGCGAGACGAAGCGGGCCTACGAATGGCCCGAGGACGCCCAGTTCCTGGTCCCCGACGGTGTCCTCGAGCGCTTCGCCGAGGGGGTCGGCGCTCGCGGGGCCGAGCTCAGCCGCGAGTGGGGCGAGCGCATCTCCGCCTACGAGCAGGACAGCCCGGAGCTCGCCGCCGAGATCGACGCGATGCAGAAGCGCGAGCTGCCGGACGGATGGGACGGGGCGATCCCGAGCTTCGACGCCGACGAGAAGGGGATCGCCACCCGCAAGGCCTCGAACAAGGTCGAGAACGCGATCGGCGAGCGACTGCCTTGGCTGCTGGCCGGGTCGGCCGACCTCACCGACTCGACCTCGGTCCGCCTCGCCTTCGAGGGCGTTACCGACTTCGAGCCGGGCTCCTACGGCGGCCGCCAGCTCCACTACGGGATCCGCGAGCACGAGTCGGCGGCGATCTCGAACGGCCTCTCGCTCTCGAAGCTGCGGCCGCTGTGGTCGACCTACCTGACCTTCTCCGACTACGCGCGGCCGGCGATCCGCCTCTCCTCGCTGATGGAGCTGCCGGTCATCCACCTCTTCACCCACGACTCGATCGGCCTCGGCGAGGACGGGCCGACCCACCAGCCGGTCGAGCAGCTTGCCGGCCTGCGGGCGATCCCCGGACTCGACGTGATCCGGCCGGCCGACGCCAACGAGGTAGCGGAGGCCTGGCGGGTCGCGATCGACCGCAGCCATCAGCCGGTCGCCCTGGTCCTCACCCGCCAGGACGTCCCGGTCATCGACCGCGGCGCCTACGCCTCGGCCGAGGGCCTGCGGCGCGGCGGCTACGTGCTCGCCGATGCCGAGGGCGGCGACCCCGAGGTGATCCTGATCGCGACCGGCAGCGAGGTGACGCTGGCGCTCGGCGCCCACGTGGAGTTGAGCGGCGAAGGGATCCGGTCCCGGGTCGTCAGCCTGCCCTGCTGGGAGCTGTTCGAACGCCAGGACGACTCCTACCGCGACGCGGTGCTGCCGCCGGCGGTGACGGCGCGGGTCTCGGTCGAGGAGGCGGCAACGATGGGCTGGGAGCGCTTCGTCGGCAGCCGCGGCCGGGCGATCGGCATGCACACCTTCGGCAGCTCCGCTCCCCTCAAGGACTTGACGACGAAATTCGGCTTCACCCCCGACAAAGTGGCCGAGGCGGCCAGGGAGGTCTTGAAATGAACCCCACGCAACAGCTCCACGACATCGGCCAGAGCCTCTGGCTGGACAACATCACCCGCACGATGCTCGGCGACGGGACCCTGAAGGGGTACATCGACGAGCTATCGGTCACCGGCCTGACGTCGAACCCGACGATCTTCGACAAGGCGATCTCCGGCGGCGACACCTACGACGAGCAGATCGCCGAGGTCGCCCCCCGGGTCGATTCGAGCGAGGAGGTCTTCTTCGAGCTCGCGATCGCCGACCTGCGCGATGCCACCGACCTCTTCCGCGAGGTCCACGAGCGCACCGCCGGCGTCGACGGCTACTGCTCGCTCGAGGTCTCGCCGCTGATCGCCGACGACACCGCGGCGACGATCGAGCAGGCAGCCCGCCTCCACACCGAGGCGGAACGGGAGAACCTCTACATCAAGATCCCGGGCACGCCGGCGGGGCTGCCGGCGATCGAGGAGTCGATCTTCGCCGGGATCCCGATCAACGTCACCCTGCTGTTCGACGCCGATCAGTACCTGGCGGCCGCCGATGCCTACCTGAAGGGGATCGAACGGCGGATCGAGGCAGGTCTCGATCCCGACGTCGCCTCGGTCGCCTCGATCTTCATGAGCCGCTGGGACGTGGCCGTCGCCGACGAGGCGCCTGCCGAGCTGAGGAACCGGCTTGGGCTGGCCGTCGGCTTCCACGCCTACCGCGCCTATCGCGAGCTGCTCGACTCCAGCCGGATGCAGAAGCTGATGAACGCGGGCGCGCGGCCGCAGCGGCTGCTCTGGGCGAGCACCGGGACCAAGGACCCCGAGGCCTCCGACACCCTCTACGTCGAGGGATTCGCCTCGCCGTTCACGGTCAACACGATGCCCGAGCCGACCCTGAAGGCGTTCGCCGATCACGGCACGGTCGGCGACCTGGTCCCGGCCGACGGCGGTGACGCGGACCAGACCCTCGAGCAGTTCGAGAGCGCCGGGATCGGGGTCAAGGCCCTCGCCGAACGACTCCAGGAGGAGGGCAAGCAGTCCTTCAACAAGTCCTGGGAAGACCTGCTCTCCTCGATCGACTCCGAGCGCCAGAAGGTCGGTTGAGGGCGTGAGCATCGCACCGGCCCCGACCCTCCGCGAAGGGTCGGCCTGGCGGGCCCTGGAGGCTCATTTCGACGGCGGGATGGGCGACGCCCACCTGCGCGACCTCTTCGAGGCGGACCCCGACCGCGGCGAGCGCCTGGTCGCCGACGGCGCCGGCCTGCACCTCGACTTCTCGAAGAACCGGATCACCGATGAGACCGTGATCCTGCTCGGCGAGCTGGCTCGCGAGCGGGGAGTCGAGGAGCGCCGCGAAGCGATGTTCGACGGCGAGCACATCAACGTCTCCGAGGACCGCGCCGTCCTCCACGTCGCCCTGAGGATGCCGCGCGGGCGCTCGCTGATCGTCGACGGCGTCGACGTCGTCAAGGAGGTCCACGAGACCCTCGACCGGATGGCGGCCTTCAGCGAGCGGATTCGCTCCGGCGCATTCTCCGGCCACACCGGCAAGCCGATCCGGAACGTCGTCAACATCGGCATCGGCGGCTCCGACCTCGGCCCGGTCATGGCCTACGAGGCGCTCAAGCACTACTCGAGGCGGGAGATGACGTTCCGCTTCGTCTCCAACGTCGACGGCACCGACTTCGCCGAGTCGACCCGCGACCTCGATCCGGAGGAGACGCTCTTCATCGTCGCCTCGAAGACCTTCACGACGCTGGAGACGATGACCAACGCCCGAACCGCGAGGGAGTGGAGCCTCGCCGGCCTCGGCGGCGACGAGGCCGCGGTCGCCAAGCACTTCGTCGCCGTCTCGACCAACGCCGACGAGGTCTCGAAGTTCGGGATCGACACCGACAACATGTTCGGCTTCTGGGATTGGGTCGGGGGCCGCTACTCGATGGACTCCGCGATCGGGCTCTCGACGATGGTCGCGATCGGCCCCGGCCGCTTCGAGGAGATGCTGGGCGGCTTCCACGCCATGGACGAGCACTTCCGGACGACCCCGCTGGCCGGGAACCTGCCGGCGCTGATGGGGCTGCTGGCGGTCTGGTACGCGGACTTCTTCGGCGCCGAGACGAACGGTGTCTTCCCCTACGACCAGTACCTGCACCGATTCCCCGCCTACCTGCAGCAGCTGACGATGGAGTCGAACGGCAAGCACGTGACCCTCGACGGGGCCCGCGTCGACTACGACACCGGCCAGATCTTCTGGGGCGAGCCGGGGACCAACGGGCAGCATTCCTTCTACCAGCTGATCCACCAGGGCACGCGCCTGATCCCGAGCGATTTCATCGGCTTCATGCACTCCGAGAACCCGCTCGGCGACCACCACGACCTGCTGATGTCGAACGTCTTCGCCCAGAGCGAGGCGCTCGCCTTCGGGAAAACGCCCGAGCAGGTGCGCGAGGAGGGGACCCCCGAGCCGATCGTTCCCCACCGGGTGATGGAGGGAAACCGGCCCTCGAACACGATCCTGGCCGACCGCCTCACCCCGGCGACGCTGGGGTCGCTGGTCGCCCTCTACGAGCACAGCGTCTTCACCCAGGGGGCCGTCTGGGGGATCAACCCATTCGACCAGTGGGGGGTCGAGCTCGGGAAGGCCCTGGCGAAGCGCATCATCCCGGAGCTCAAGGGCGACGCCACCCACGAGCACGACAGTTCGACGACCGA
>DATDCK010000018.1:0-12283 GCA_036524375.1 Solirubrobacterales bacterium
TCCCCGACGTCGACGGCCACGTCAGCGCCGAGCCCGGCCTGACGGCGCTCGTCTTCGTCGCCGACTGCCTCCCGGTCGCGCTCGCCGGCCCCGGCGGAGTCGCGATGCTCCATTGCGGCTGGCGCGGGCTGGCGGCGGGCATCGTCGCCAGGGGCGCCGAGGCGGTCGGGGCGACCGACGCCGCGATCGGTCCCGGCATCGGCCCCTGTTGCTACGAGGTCGGCGAGGAGGTCCTCGGCGCCTTCGCCGGCCTCGGCGAGGGAATCGCCGCCGACCGCATGCTCGACCTCCCCGAGGTCGCCCTGCGGCTGCTCGGCGAGGCCGGCGTCGAGCGGGTCCAGGCCGCCGCGCTCTGCACCAGCTGCGAGGAGGAGCTGTTCTTCTCGCACCGGCGCGACGAGGGACGCACCGGCAGGCAGGCCGGCATGGCCTGGCTCGGGGACGGGGAGCCGCGATGGCCGAGCTGATCCACGGGCTCGACCCCGAGCGGATCGCCGCCAACCTCGAGCGCGTGCGCTCGGTGGCCGGCGCCGAGGTCGAGGTCCTGGTCGCGACCAAGTACGTGCCGCTCGAGGAGATGGGCGCTTTGGCCGAGGCGGGGGTGCGGCTGGTCGGCGAGAACCGCCAGCAGGACCTCGCCGCCAAGCACGAGCGCTGGAGCGACGCCTTCGAGTGGGACTTCATCGGCAACCTGCAGAGCCGCAAGGTCAAGCAGCTGGTCCCGATCTGCAGGCTGATCCACTCGGTGGCGAGCGACTCCGCGCTCGAGCAGCTGGGCCGCCACGGCGACGAGGGGACCGAGATCCTGGTCGAGGTCAACGTCTCCGGCGAGGGAGGCAAGGGTGGCGTCGCCCCCGAGGAGCTCGGCGAGCTCATCGCCCGTGCGCCGGTGCGTGTGTCTGGGCTGATGACGATGCCGCCGTTCAGCGAGGACCCGGAGGACTCGCGACCACATTTCGCACGCCTGGCCGAGCTTGCGGGCGAGCACGGCCTGCAACGCCTGTCGATGGGCACTTCCCAAGACTGGGAGGTCGCCGTCGGGGAGGGCGCGACGATCATCCGGCTCGGCACTTCGTTGTTTGTGTGAAACGACGCTACCTTCCGGCATAATCAGTAAAGGAATCGGCAACCGAAAGCCGAACACCCCGGTCATGGCCCTACGCGACACTTGGCATAGAGCGCTGGTCTACTTCGGCCTTGCCGAGGACCACGACTACGGCCCCGAATACGACGAAGTCGACGAACCGGAGACGGGGTCGGAGGACCTCTTCGAAGGCCGCCGTGAACGCGAACCCGCCCAGGTCCGCCGCCTGCCGACCTCGCGCCGCTCGCGCCGCGACGAGATCGACGACATCTTCGCCGACGACGAGCCGATCTCCGCGACCCGGACCCGCACCCTGCGCCCGGTCGGCAACGGGGACTCCGACGTCCAGGTTCACCTCGTGATCCCGCGCAACTTCAACGACGCCCAGCAGGTCGCCGACCAGTTCAAGCGAGCGGTCCCGGTGATCCTCAACCTGCAGACCACGGACAACGAGCTCTCGAAGCGGATGATCGACTTCTGCTCCGGCCTCACCTACTCGCTCGACGGTGGCATGCAGCGGATCGCCGAGAAGGTCTTCCTGCTGACCCCTCGCAACGTCGAGGTTTCAGCCGAGGAGAAAGCTCGGCTGATCGACAAGGGCTTCTTCAACCAGTCCTAGCTTCATTAGTCTCCCGACGATGATCGTCGGCTTCTGTGGTTCGGGCAGCATGGCCGCCGCGATGGCGCGCGGCTGGGCCGGCCAGGCCCCGATGCTGTTCACGGACTCCGGCTCGGGACGGGCGAAGGAGCTGGCAGCAGAGGTCGGCGGTGAGGCGCTCGACTCGAACTCCGAGCTGGCCGCGCGCGCCGACCTCGTCGTCCTGGCCGTCAAGCCCGCCGCCCTCGAGGCGGTCGCCTCCGAGCTGACCGGCGCCAATGCCGTGATTTCCCTGCTCGGGGCGACCCCGCTGGAGCGGCTCGAGGCGGTTTTCCCCGAGGCCAGGGTCACCCGGGTGATGCCGAACGTCGCCGCCGAGGTCGGGCGCGGCGTCCTCTGTGTCGCCGGCGCCGACGACGGCGAGCCGCGGGCACTGCTGGAGAAGCTCGGCACCGTCATCGAGCTGCCCGACGAGCAATTCGACGCCGCGACCGCGGTGATGGGTTGCGCGCCGGCCTACCTGGCGCTGGCGATCGAGGCGATCGCCGATGCGGGCGCCGAGGCCGGGCTCGACGCCGACCTCGCCCGGGAGCTGGTCGTCGACACCGCCGCCGGCACCGCGGAGCTGCTGCGCCGCCGGCATCCCGCCGACGTCCGCAGGGCGGTGGCCTCGCCGGGCGGCAGCACCGAGGCCGGGCTGGAGGCGCTCGACGCCGAGGGGGCTCGGGAGGCCTTCGGGGCCGCGGTGAGAGCCTCGCTGGAGAGGATGAGGGGAAGTTGATCCCGCTGGCGCTGACCAGGGGCGACGTCGCAGACTACGTCGCCGCCCTGTTCCTGGTCTACAGCATCCTGATCCTGCTCAACATCCTTCTCCAGTGGTTGCCGCGGATGCCGTTCTACAGCCGCTGGTTCCGCGCGATCCTCGATTTCATCACCGAGACCACCGACCCCTACCTGAACATCTTCAGGCGCTTCATCCCGTCGATGGGGAGCGGGGGGTTCGCCTTCAGCTTCGCCCCGATCGTGGCCCTGCTCGTCCTCTTCGTGGCGGAGGCGATCGTCGTCGGCCTGATCCGAGGGTGAGCGCCGCGGCTGCGCGTGCCTGGCGCCTCTCCGGCGCCCTGTGCCTCGTGGTCCTGGTTCTCGACCAGATCGCCAAGGCCGTGGTCGAGGACAGCCTCGTCCCGGGCGAGGAAGTGGAGGTGCTCGGCCCGATCGGGCTCACCCTCGCCCACAACAGCGGCGTCGCCTTCGGGCTCGCGAGCGGTGGCGACGCCGTCCTGATCGTCTTCGCCCTCGCCGCCCTCGCCGTCGTCGGCTACCTGCTCGCCCGCGACCCACGGCGGCCCGGGCTCTGGGTGGCCGCCGGCCTGGTCGCGGGCGGCGCGCTCGGCAACCTGGTCGACCGGGTGCGGACCGGAGTCGTGACCGATTACCTCGACATCGGCTCCTGGCCTCCTTTCAACATCGCCGACGTCGCGATCACGATCGGGGTCGTCATCTTCGCCTGGGCATACCTGCGGGAGGACGCATGAGCGAACCAGAGATCGTCCATCTCGACGACGAGGTCGCGGTCGTCGACAAGCCCGCCGGCCTGGTCGTGCACCCGGCCCCATCGCACAGCGGGCCGACCCTGGTCTCGGAGTTGGCCCAGATCCTCGGTGGCGGCGAGGATCCCGAGCGGCCGGGGATCGTCCACCGGCTCGACAAAGGGACCAGCGGCCTGCTCGTCGTCGCCCGCAGCGATGGGGCCCACGCCGCCCTGCAGCAGCAGGTGCGCGACCGCGAGGTCGACCGCGTCTACCTGGCGCTGGCGGGCGGGCGCCTCGGCTCGCGGACCGGGACGATCGACGCCCCGATCGGCCGCGCCTCCCGGCAGCGCCACCGGATGGCCGTCTCCGGCGCGGCCTCGCGCGAAGCACGAACCCATTTCACCGTCCTCGAGCTGCTGGCCGAGGAGACCTACCTCGAGGCTCGCCTGGAGACGGGGCGCACGCACCAGATCCGGGCCCACTTCGCCGCCATCGGCCACCCGCTCAGCGGCGATTCCACCTACGGGGGCGAGATGCGCCACGGTCTCCAGCGCCAGTTCCTGCATGCCCATCACCTCGCCTTCACCCATCCCACGAGCGGCGATCGCCTCGCGTTCGACTCGGCGCTGCCGCCCGACCTCGAGGCTGCCCTCAGGGCCGCGCGCGGCGCCTAGCCCGCCCGTCTACAATCCTCGGACTCGGTAACCGACCCCCGTCGACACCGACCCGGATCCTGACCGGCCCCCAAATGTGGGCCGGGTCCCGGCAAGGGCGGCGGGAGATGCACAACAAACACAAGGAGAATCACCAGATGCCCGCCAGCACAGGCTTGCAAGAGCTGCTGGAGGCCGGAGTCCACTTCGGCCACCAGACGCGCCGCTGGAACCCGAACATGCGCCGCTACATCTTCGGCGAGCTGGACGGGATCCACATCATCGACCTGGTCCAGACCGAAACGCTGCTGGAGGAAGCACGCGTCTTCGCCGGCGAGCTCGCCAGCGGCGGCGGCACCGTCCTCTTCGTCGGCACCAAGAAGCAGGCCCGGGGCCCGGTCAAGGAATGGGCCGACCGCTGCAAGATGCCCTACGTGAACCAGCGATGGCTCGGGGGGCTGCTGACCAACTTCAACACGATCTCCCAGCGCATTGGCCGCCTGCACGAGCTCACGGGTTGGCAGGACGAGGGCAAACTCGAGCTGCTCCCGACCAAGGAGCGGATGGGCATGCAGGCCGAACTCGCGAAGCTCGAGTACAACCTCGGCGGCGTCCGCGACATGGACCGACTGCCCGACGCGATCTTCGTGATCGACCTCAAAACCGAGGAGATCGCGGTCCGTGAGGCGGCCCGCCTGCGGATCCCGATCATCGGCCTGGTCGACACCAACTGCGACCCGACGCCGGTCGATTTCGTGATCCCCGGCAACGACGACGCGATTCGCTCCTGCCAGCTCGCGATCGGGACGATCGGAGGGGCGATAGAGAGCGGCGCCGGAGCCTGGCGCGTCCAGGAGGAGAAGCGCCTGGCCGAGGAGATGGAGAGGCGCCGCAAGGACGAGGAAGAGCGCAAAAAACGCGAGGAGGAAGAGAAAGCCCGCGTCGCGGCCGAGGAGGCCGCCAAAAAAGCCGCAGCCGAAGCCGAGGCGGCGAAACAAGCCGCCGAAGCCCCGGCGAATCCGCCGACGCAGCCGCCCGCGAATCCGACGACGCAGCCGCCGGCACCGCCGCGGCCGTCGGCACCGGCCAAGCCAGCCGCACCGGCCGCACAGCCGGCGGCGCCGGCCGAGAAAGTCCCGGATCAGCCGAGCGGAGGGGAGAGCAAATGAGCGGCGTCACTGCAGCCGACGTCAAGGCGCTCCGCGACCGCACCGGCGCGGCGATGATGGACTGCAAGGCGGCGCTGACCGAGTCCGACGGCGATGTCGACCGCGCGATCGAGATCCTCAGGGTCAAGGGGCAGGCTTCGGCCGCCAAGCGCGAAGGGCGCGGCACCGAAGAGGGCGTCGTCTCCTCCTACATCCACGCCAACGACAGGGTCGGAGCGATGGTCGAGGTCCAGTGCGAGACCGACTTCGTCGCCCGTAACGAGGATTTCAAGGCGTTTGCCTACGAGGTCGCCCTGCACGTCGCGGCGACCGCGCCCAGTTACGTCTCCTCCGACGAAATCCCCGCCGAGGAGCGCGAGGCCGAGCAGAAGGTCTTCGAGCAGAAGGCAAAGGAAGAAGGCAAGCCCGACAACGTCGTCGAGAAAATCGTCGAGGGCCAGCTTTCGAAGTGGGCGAGCGAGGTGGCACTGCTCGATCAGGCCCACGTCAACGCCGACAAGCACGACTCGAAGTCGATCGAGGAGCTGCGCCAGGAGCTCGCCGCGAAGACCGGCGAGAACGTCCGCGTCGCCCGCTTCGCCTACTTCCGCGTCGGGGAGTAGCGCCGCGGTGTCGACCTCCGAGCCCCGCTTCGGGCGGATCCTCCTCAAGCTCTCGGGTGAGGCGCTGATGGGGGAGTTGGAGTTCGGTACCGACGCCGGCGAGGTGCAGCGGATCGCCAAGCAGGTCGGGGCGATCCGCGAGCGCGGCGTCGAGGTCGCGATCGTTGTCGGCGCCGGCAACATCTACCGCGGCATCGACGGCGCCGCCACCGGCATGGACCGGGCGACCGGCGACTACATGGGGATGCTGGCCACGGTGCTGAACGCCCTCACCCTCCAGGACGCCCTCGAGGGCTTCGGGCAGCACACTCGAGTGCTCTCCGCGATCGACGTCAAGGAGGTCGCCGAGCCCTACATCCGTCGCCGCGCGATGCGCCACCTCGAGAAGGGCCGGGTCGTGATCTTCGCCGCCGGCACCGGCAACCCGTTCTTCACGACCGACACGGCCGCGGCCCTGCGCGCGCTCGAGATCCACGCCCAGGCGATCCTGATGGCGAAGAACGGCGTCGAGGGCGTCTACGACTCCGACCCAGCCACCAATCCGGACGCGCAGTTCATCGCCGAGATCACCCACCGCGAGGCGATCGAGCGCGGGTTGCGGGTCATGGATTCGACCGCGCTCTCGCTCTGCATGGACAACGACCTCCCGATCTACGTCTTCAACATGGGAGACGAGAAGAACATAGATAGGATCGTCAGCGGCGAGAAGGTCGGCACGCTGGTCTCCTCCGGCGCGGCCGCGAACCAGTAGACGGGAGCACCGGTGGAGCTGATCGACGAATTGCTCGAGGACGCCAAGGGGCGGATGGACAAGTCCGTCGAGGCGAGCCGCGGAGAGCTCGCGACCGTGCGCACCGGACGCGCCTCCCCGCACCTGCTCGACCGCATCGTCGTCGACTACTACGGCGCGGCGACGCCGCTCAAGCAGTTGGCGAACGTCTCCGCCTCCGACGCGAGGCTGTTGACGGTCACCCCCTTCGACAGCTCGGGGATCGGCGCGATCGAGAAGGCGATCAACGAGTCTGACGTCGGCCTGAGCCCGAACAACGACGGCAACGTGATCCGGCTGCAGATCCCGGAGATGACCGAGGAGCGTCGCCGCGAGATGGTCAAGGTCGTCAACGGCGTCGCCGAGGAGGGCCGGGTCGCCGTCCGCAATGTCCGTCGCGACGTCATGCACGACCTGCGCGAGCTCAAGAAGGAGGGCGAAGCCGGCGAGGACGACGAGCGTCGCGCCGAGACCGCCCTGCAGAAGCAGACCGATGACGCGATCGCCGAGATCGACGGGCTCCTGAAGGGAAAGGAAGAGGAGATCCTGGAGGTGTGAGTGCCTCCGCGCGGCACGTAGCGATCATCACCGACGGGAACGGGCGCTGGGCCCAGGAGCGGGGCCTGCCGGTGATCGAGGGGCACAAGGCCGGCGCCGACGTCGTCAAGGCCCGGCTCCGGGACGCGGTCGACCTCGGCATCGAGCAGCTCACCGTCTTCTCGTTCTCGACCGAGAACTGGACGCGGCCCGCGGAGGAGGTCGAGGGCCTGATGCGGATGTTCGGCGAGCGGATCGACGCCGAGACCCCGGAGCTCGACGAGGAGGGCGTGAGGATGCGCTTCGTAGGCCGCCGCGAGGGGGTGGGACCGGAGCTGATCGAGAAGATGGACTGGGCCGAGCGGACGACCGCCAGCAACGAGCGGATCGATTTCTTCGTCGCCTTCAACTACGGCGGCAGGGCGGAGATCGTCGACGCGGCGCGAAGCTTCGAGGGCGAGGGCGGCGAGGAGGAGTTCCGGCGCCACCTCTACGCGCCCGAGATGAAAGACCCGGACCTCCTGATACGGACCAGCGGCGAGCAGCGGATCTCGAACTACCTGCTCTGGCAGTGCGCCTACTCGGAGCTCGTCTTCCGCGACGAGCTCTGGCCCGATTTCAGCCGTGAGAGCCTCGAGCAGTCGCTGAGCGAGTTCGACTCGCGGCGGCGCCGGTTCGGCGCGAGGGCCTGATGGACCTCTTCGACGACGAGATGCTGGAGGTCGAGGAGAAACCGAGCCGCCGGCGCGGACCCCCGCCGCGCAAGCAGCGGCGTCGCGACAGCGGCGAGACCGTCAAGCGCATCCTCTTCGCCCTCCCCTGGATCGTCTTCGCGATCGCGATCACCGTCGCCGGCGGGATCGCGTTCACGCTGGCGATGATCGCGATCGGGGTCCTGTGCCTGCGCGAGTACTTCACGATGACCGCGGCGATCCGGCCGATCGAGCGCGCCGCGCTGATCGCGGTCCCGGCCCTGGTCATCGCCGCGCATTTCGGCACCGCATTCAACGTGCTGCTGGTGCTGGCGGCCTCGTTCCCGCTGATCTCCCTGTTCGGCCTCGACCAGAAGCACCGCGACGGGATCACAGTTTCGATGGGGGCGACCCTGCTCGGGATCGTCTGGATCGGGATCCCGCTGGTCCACGCGGTGCTGCTGCGCGACCTGCCCAGCCACGGGGCGGCGCTGCTCGTCGACGTCCTCGTGGGGACCTTTGCCACCGACACCGGCGCCTACGCGACCGGCCGCATGTTCGGGGCCCACAAGATTGCCCCGAAACTGTCGCCGAACAAGACGATCGAGGGCCTGATCGGCGGCTTCGTGATCGGCACCATGGCGTTCTGGTTCGCAGGGCTCTACCAGGACTGGCTCTCGGGCGTGGACGCCCTGATCATCGGCGCCGCGGTGGCCGCGATCGCCCCGGTCGGCGACCTCTTCGAGTCGATGCTGAAGCGCGACCTCGGGGTCAAGGACACCGGCAAGATCCTCGGCCCCCACGGCGGCATCCTCGATCGCCTCGACGCGGTCTTCTTCACGATCGTGGTCGGCTACTACTTGGCCGTCCAGCTGGTCTACTGACCCACCTACACTGAGCTGATGAAGAAGCTGGTCATCCTCGGATCGACGGGATCGATCGGGCGCCAGGCGCTCGAGATCGTCTCCACCTCCGAGCAGTTGCAGGTCGTCGGCCTTGCCGCCGGCTCGAGCTGGGAGCTCGCCGTCGAGCAAGCGGGGCGCTTCGGGGTTCCCACGCTCGCCCTCGGCGACGGCGATGCCGCCGCCCTTGCCCGCGATGCCTGGGACGGCCGCGTGCTCGTGGGGGAGGAGGGGGTGCGGGAGCTGGTCGCCGAATCGGGTGCAGACCTCGTCCTCAACGGGATGGTCGGGGCCGCCGGACTCGGCCCGACGATCGTCGCCCTGACCGAGGGGATCGACGTCGCTCTCGCGAACAAGGAGAGCCTGGTGATCGGCGGTGAGCTGACGATGGCTCTGGCGGAGGCGACCGGTGCCCGCCTGCTGCCCGTCGACTCCGAGCACTCGGCGCTGTTCCAACTGATCGGATCCGAGCCCCCGGGCACGGTCGAGCGGCTGGTCCTGACCGCCTCCGGCGGCCCCTTTCGCGGCCGCACCGACCTCGATGGCGTCTCGATCGACGACGCCCTCGCGCACCCGACCTGGAGCATGGGCGGCAGAATCACGATCGACTCGGCGACCCTGATGAACAAGGGGTTCGAGGCGATCGAGGCCCACCACCTCTTCGGCGTCCCCTACGCGCGGATCGAGGTCGTCGTCCACCCGCAGTCGATCGTCCACTCGCTGATCGACCTCAACGACGGTGCCACCCTCGCGCACCTCGGCCTGCCCGACATGAAGGTGCCGATCTCCTACGCGCTCCACTACCCGGAGCGGGTCGACGTCGACGTGCCGCGGCTCGACCTCGCATCGGTCGGCGCCCTCGAGTTCGAGGCTCCCGACGAGGAGACCTTCGCCTGCCTGCGGCTGGCGCGGGAGGCCGGCGAAGCGGGGGGCAGCGCCCCCTGCGTCCTAAACGCCGCCGACGAGGTCGCGGTCGCGGCCTTCCTCGACGGGAAGATCGCCTTCGCCGCGATCGCCGCGGCGATCGAGCGGGTCCTAGGCGAGATGCCCGCACGCCCGATTACGCACTTCGAAGAGCTGTTCGCGATCGACGAGGAGGCCCGTCGCCGCACCGAGGACCAGGTTCGCGGGTTGACACGCGTATGAGCTGGGTCTGGGTATTCCTCGGCTTCTCGCTGCTGATCATCCTCCACGAGGCGGGGCACTTCTTCGCCGCCAAGTGGACCGGGATGCGGGTCGAGAAGTTCTTTCTCTTCTTCGGCCCCAAGATCTGGTCGGTCAAACGCGGCGAGACCGAGTACGGCGTTGCTGCGATCCCTGCCGGCGGCTACGTGAAAATCAGCGGCATGAACCCCGACGACGTCCTGCCGGAGGGGGAGGAGCACCGCGGCTACTACGAAATGCCGGTCTGGAAGCGGATCGTCGTGATCGGGGCGGGGCCGGCCGTGAACATCGTGCTCGCCTTCGCGATCTTCTTCGGCGTCTACCTGACCAGCGCCCAGGAGGGGACCCAGAAGGTCGGCGAAATCGAGCGTGGGTCACCGGCCGCGGCGCACCTGCAGAGCGACGACAGGATCGTCGCCGTCGACGGGCACGCCTATCCGGGCCTGGGCCTCGGGGACCGCCTGGAACGCTTCCGCGACGATGTCGCCGCCCACGAGTGCGCCGGTGAGCCGCGCCAGGGCTGCCTGGCCGCGACCCCGGTCTCGCTCCGGATCGTCCGCGACGGCGAGCCGGAGACGATCTCGCTGCGCCCCGAATACGACCCGGCCCTGGAGCGAACCCGGATCGGGTTCGCCTATGGGACCGAACCGGCGGACCTCGGGGTCGGTGCCGCCGCCGACCAGTCGCTCGGGTTCATGTGGGAAATCACCACCAAGACGGTGACGGTCTTCGCCAACCTGCTCGACGCCGAGAACCGCAAGGAAGTCTCGGGGGTCGTCGGCACCAGCGAGGTCGCCCACCAGACGATCGACAAGTTCGGGCTCACCGAGGCGCTGCTGCTGCTCGCGGTCGTCAGCCTCTCCCTCGGCCTGATCAACCTCTTCCCGTTCCTGCCTCTCGACGGCGGTCACATCTTTTGGAGCCTTGTCGAGAAGGTCCGCGGCAAACGGGTCCCGTTCAGCGTCATGGAGCGAGCCGGAGCCGTCGGCTTCGTGCTGGTGATCATGCTCTTCTTCCTCGGCCTCTCGAACGACATCGGAAGGCTGACCGGCGAAGGGTTCAACGTCCGCTAGACGCGATTGGGCTTGGGCCTGATCACTTTGAACGAGATCGCCGCGGGGGACGAATCTGAAACCGCTCCGCTGACCGCCCGGATCTGGACCCTGTGCTTGCCGAAGCTCAGCTTCTTCGTGGTGAACGGCGAGTGGCAGGGTTTGAACGGCCCACCGTCGACCTTGCACTGGAAGGTCGCCCCGGCCACGGTCGAGTTGAATTTGATCGTCGGGGTGCGGTCGCGGGTCTTGGCCGGCACCTTGCCGAGGATGGTCGTATCGGGGATCGCCAGCACGACGGGCGGCGGGCCCGGGTCGGGCGGCGGGGGCAGGGGCGGCGGGGGAGGCGGCGGCGGTTCTTCTCCGCCTTCCGCCAGGGTCGTAAAGGTTTTGTCGGCGCCCTCGACGGTGTCGGAGCTGTTCGTGGCGACGAGGCGGAAGTGGTATTCGGTCTCCGACAGCAAGCCGTTCAGAACGGCTGAGGCCGGTAGCGAAGCGGTGCCGGTTGCCGATTTGTTCGCTGATTTTTGCCCGTAGCTGGTGTCCGTGCCGTATTCGAAGAAGTAGGTCGTGGTCTGGCCGCCAGCTTTGACGGTGCCCTTCACGGTGGCTCCGGTTGCGGTGATCCCGGTCACTTCGCCGGACGTAGTGGCCGACGGCGGGCCGGGCGGGGCGGGAGTCGTGAAGGTTTTGTCGCCGCCCTCGGTCGTCCCACCATCGTTTTCGGCGACCAGCTGGAAGTGGTAGGTCGTATTGGCCGTGAGGCCCGAGATGCTCGCCGAGGCATTGACCGGACTGGCCCCGGCCGGGACCGTGGTCTTGCCGGTGATCTGGTCGTAGGTCGCGGTGGTGCCGTATTCGAAGAAGTATTCGGTCTCCAGGCCGTTCGGGTTGACGGTGCCTTTCAGGGTCGCCTGGGTGTCGGTGACCGAGGCGGCGCTGCCCGTGGAGACCGTCGGCGGTTGCGGGCCGCTGCCGGTCACATTCGCGGTTCCCGTCATCGCAGGGTGGACCGTGCAGACGAACGAGTAGTTACCGGCCTGCGTAAAGGCGCAGGTCCCTTCCCAATTGCCCTGGCCGACGCTGGGGACATTCGAGCAATTAGGCGTCGTCGGCCCGCCGGTCCAGTCGAAACCGTGGAGGGTCGAACTGGGGTTCTTGATCGTCAGCGTGTCGTCGGTCGTGAGGGATGGGTTGGAAGGGCTCCAAGAGGAGATTCCCACGGCTTCCACGGTCTGGTCAGCGGCGATTCCCGGCCCTGCGAACAGGAGCACCGAGGCGAGGCCCACCAACACCCCGCTGAGCAGTGACCTCTGCCTCTGCCTGATCCTCATCCTTCCCCCTTTCACGATCCTGCCCCGTTCGACATCACGACTCCACGCGTGCGCGCAAAGGCATCCCTCCCTGGCGCGATGACTGAAACCTTGGCGGTCAGCGACATCGCCTCGCGATCGGCGAGAACGCGGCGAGCCGTGCGCTTCAGCGGGACGGTGAACTTGACCCGTCCCGCCGCCGAGGTGGCTCGCGCG
>DATDCK010000019.1:0-3322 GCA_036524375.1 Solirubrobacterales bacterium
ATCTCGGCTCATTATCCCGATCGGCGCGCGGCGGAAGCCGCAAGGTGCGGAACGGCGATTGACATGTCCGCCCGCAGCGGTAAATATCGACCTACCCAATTTCAACTACCTGGGAGGTCTCCATGGCCAATCACCTGACGCCCGCCGAACTTGCCGACGAGATGCGCATGAAACGGCAGGAGGTGATCGGCAAGTGCGTGGAGATGGGCGTTCCGATCTTCCACGGCAGGATCGACAAATCGCTGTTCCAGACCTCGCTGCGGCACATGGGCGGCAAGCGCCGAACCGGCGCTCCCACCGCAGGCTGAGCCTTCGCCCCACTTCACTCCGCTTTAACTAGACTTCCCCCGCGATGGGACGGGGGACTGGCTCCAAGACGCTTGCCGACCTGCTGCCGCTGGCGGCGCAGACCTACGGCGACAAACCCGCGGTTCGCTACAAGGAGGGTGACTCCTGGGTCGACCGCAGCTTCGCCGAGGTCGAGGAGATCGCCCGCCCGCTGGCCCTCGGCCTGATCGACCTCGGGGTCGAGAAAGGCGACCGGGTCTCGATCCTCGGCAACACCCGCGCCGAGTGGACCTACTTCGACTTCGCCGCGCTCACGATCGGCGCCGTGGTCGTCCCGATCTACCAGACCAACTCGCCCGAGGAGTGCCGCTACGTCCTCGAGAACTCCGACGCCAAGGTCGTCGTGGTCGAGGACGACGAACAGATCGAGAAGATCCGCGAGGTCCGCGACAAGCTGCCGAAGCTGGAGCAGATCGTGCGGATGACCGGCAGCAGCGACGACGCGATCTCCTCCGAGCAGCTCGCCGAGCGCGGCGCCAAGGTCGACGCCTCGACCTTGAAGCAGCGCTACGAGGCGGTCGGCCCCGACGACATCTGCACCTTCATCTACACCTCCGGCACCACCGGGCCGCCGAAGGGCTGCATCATCAGCCACGGCAACTACCGGGCGATGCTCGACATGGTCGCCGAGACCAGCGTGATCGAGCCCGAAGACGTCAGCTACCTGTACCTGCCCCTCGCCCACTCCTTCGCGTTGCTGATCCAGCTCGGCAGCTTCGACCTCGGCGCCACGATCGCCTACTGGGAGCGCGACCCGCTCAGGATCGTCCCCAACCTGGGAGAGCTTCGCCCGACCTACTTCCCCTCCGTCCCGCGCATCTTCGAGAAGATCTACACCACCGCCACCAGCGCGATGGAAAAAGCGGGCGGCCTCAAAAAATTCATCTTCGACTGGTCGATCAAGGTCGGCAAGAAGATGCGCGAGGTCGAACGGAGCGGTCGCAAGCCCGGCTTCCTGCTCACCCGCCAGTACGCCTTCGCTGACAAGAAGGTGCTCTCGAAAATCCGCGGCCTGTTCGGCGGCAACCTGCGCCTCGCGGTCTCCGGCGCGGCCCCGATCAACCCAGAGATCCTCAGCTTCTTCGACGCCGCCGGCGTGCTCGTGCTGGAGGGCTGGGGAATGACCGAGACCTCGACCGCGGCGACGATCTCCACTCCCGACGACTTCAAGGTCGGCACGATCGGCAAGCCGTTCCCCGGCTGCGAGGTGCGGATCGCCGACGACGGCGAGATCCTGGTCAAGGGCCCGAACGTCTTCCAGGGCTACCACAAGAACGAGGAGGCGACCCGCGAGACGATCGTCGACGGCTGGCTCCACACCGGCGACATCGGCGAGATCGACTCCGACGGCTTCATCAAGATCACCGGCCGCAAAAAGGACATCATCATCACCGCGGGCGGCAAGAACATCACCCCCGCCAACCTCGAGGCGGAGATCAAGCAGCACCCGCTGGTCTCCCAGTGCGTGGTGGTCGGCGACCGCCGCCCCTACCTGGTAGCGCTGGTCACCCTCGACCCCGAAGAAGCGGCCGCCTACGCGAAGGAGAACGGCCTCGAGGAGACCCCCGAGCAGCTCGCCTCCAACGCCGACGTGAAGGCCTCGATCATGGCCCACGTCGAGGAGATCAACAAGGACTTCGCCCGGGTCGAGCAGGTCAAGAAGATCTCGATCCTCCCCCAGGACCTCTCACAGGAGAACGGTGAGCTGACGCCGACCCTGAAGGTCAAGCGCAACGTCGTCGCCTCGAAGCACGAGCAGGCGATCGAGCAGCTCTACGCCGGCTGAGCAGCCGCCGCCTTCAGCGAGTCCGAGGCCTGATCGCGGAGCGGACCCGGCAGGCCCGTCCTCGCCTCCGCCGCGGCGCTCTTCAGCGCGACCCGGACCGCCTCGTCCTCACTGGAGAGCGAAGCGAGCTCGGTGCCGACCTCCACCGCGGCCTGCTCGGGCTCGCCGTCGAAGGTCCGGTCGAACCAGTCCCTGACGTCGTCGACCGGCTCCTCGACCAAGCGGGCGATCCACTTCACGATCCGCTTGCCGCGGGAGACTTCCGGCGGGGGCGCTTCGGGTGCGGCGTCGGACAGCGACAGCCCCATAAGCGCGGCCGCGTCGACGATGCCGGCACCGTATTCCTCGAGCTTCCAGTCGCCGGGCGGGATCGGCCTCGCCGACCGCTTGACCAGGGAACGGAAGATGGGCACGATCTTGGCCGGATCGCCCGCCCGCAGCTCGTCGGCGTGAGCCGAGAACCAGACCGCGGCGACACCGGCCGTGAGCGCGGTCGAGAACGAGGTGCCGTCGCCGCTGGCGACCTCACCGCTCTTCGCCTCCGCTCGCTGAACCCCGGCGGCAGGCGCGCAGATGTCGATGCTTTCGCCCCTCGCGGTCCACTGCCAGGGCTCGCGGTCGAAGGTGGTCCCGGCGACACCGATGGTCGAGGCGTAGGAAGCGGGCTCGACCACAAACCGGACCGGCTGCCCCGCCGCCGCGATCACGATCCGGCCTTCGGCAACCGCTTCGTCGAGCTCGCGGCGCAGGGCGCTGCCGAGGAAGAGGCCGCCGAGGCTGATCGAGATCACCCGGCAATCGGCTTCGCGCGCTTTGCGGATCGCCTTCAGGAGGCGCGTGCCGCGCAGCAGGATCACCGACCTGGAGATCCGGAACGGCACGATCTTGGCGCCCGGCGCGGCGCCGGTCAGGATCCCCGCCTCGGGACTGGCGATCACGCTCGCGGTGCCGGTGCCATGTCCCGGGAACTGGGCCGGCGGGATGCCGGTCAGCACGTCGCGGGGATCGGCGTCGCCCTTGAGGAGGTCGTAGCCGCCCGCGACGATCGCCCCCATCAACTCGGGGTGGTCGACGTAGCCGGTATCCGGGTGGCCGACCTTGACCCCGGCGCCGGTCGAGTGCTGCCAAGCCACCCGGCAACCGATCTGCTCGATCGCCCAGCTCGGGTCCTTGGTCTCCTGACCGAGG
>DATDCK010000020.1:0-11466 GCA_036524375.1 Solirubrobacterales bacterium
TACGAGGTGCTCGGCGTCGGGCGCGATGCCGACAGCGGCGAGGTGAAGTCGGCCTTTCGCCGCCTCGCCCGCGAGCTGCATCCCGATGTCAACGACCACGACCCCGAGGCCGAACACAAGTTCAAGGAGGCCGCTGAAGCCTACGAGGTGTTGTCCGACCCGCAGCGGCGCCAGGCCTACGACGCCTACGGCCACGAGGGCCTCCGCGGCGCCGGCGGGTTCCCGGGCGGGGGCACCGGCTTCGCCTCGGTCGAGGACCTCTTCGAAGCGCTCTTCAGCGGCCAGGGAATCCGCTTCGGGCCGCGCGGGCCGGTCAAGGGCCAGGACCTCGTCCACCAGGTCGAGATCACTGCGATCGACGCGATGCTCGGCGCCTCGGTGAAGGTCCCCAGCCATGAGGGCGAGCGCGAGATCGAGCTGCCCGCGGGGACCCAGCACGGGACCCAGTACATCCTTCGCGAGCACGGGCTGCCCGGCTCCAACGGAGGCCCGTCCGGGGACATGATCGTCGTCGTCCACGTGCTGATCCCGGCCGACCTCGACGAAGAGCAGGAGAAGCTCGCCCGCAAGCTGGGGGAGTCGCTCGAGGAGCGCAACCTGAAGTCCTCGCGCGGCGGTGGGGAGGAGAGCATCTTCTCCCGGGTTCGCAGGGCGTTCGGCTAGCGCCGTGCTGCGGCTAGCGGTCCGTTGCGACCCGGCCCAGGCCGAGATCGTCCTCGCCGAGCTGACCGTGCTGGCGCCCAACGGCGTCGAGGAGGAGCACGGCCCCGGTTACGTCGAGTACGCGATCTACGGCGGCGAGGGAGAGCTGCCGGAGCTCGGCGAGCTCGAGGCGGCCGCGGGCGACGGCCTGGTCGAGGTCGTCGCCACCGAGGTCCCCGACGACTGGGCCGACCGCTGGCAGGACTTCCACAAGCCGCTGCTGATCGGCGAGCGGATCTGGCTGCGCCCCTCTTGGGAGGAGCCGCGCCATGGGGCGATCGACCTCGTCGTCGATCCCGGCCGGGCCTTCGGCACCGGCGCCCACCCGACCACCAGGCTCTGCCTCGAGTACCTGTTGGAGCTCGAGATCGGGGGTGAGAGCGGAGGAGCGCTGACCGACCTCGGCACCGGCTCCGGCGTGCTCGCGATCGCCGCAGCCAAGCTCGGCTGGGACCCGGTCGAGGGCTTCGACCACGAGGAGGCCTCGATCGAGGCGGCGACCGCCAACGCCGAGGTCAACGGGGTCGAGATCCGCTTCCAGCGCCAGAACCTGCGGGAGGAACTACCTCCGCTCGCGCCGACCGTGGTCGCCAACATGACCGCCCCCGTCCTGTGTGAGATCGCCGGACTGTTCGGCGGCGGTGGGGGTGGTCGGGGGAGGGCTCGACAGAGCCTCCCCGCTGTTGCTCTGACGAGCCCTCCCCCGACCACGCTCGTCCTCTCCGGACTTCTTCCCGCCGAGCTTGATGACATCGCCGCCGTCTACGCCGACCTCGGCCTGCGGGAGCGCGACCGGCGCATCGACGGAGACTGGGCGGCCCTGTTATTGCGCAGGTGATTGCGGCCGTGGTGTCGAATATGTTTCCCCGATGGTCCTCGCGTCGATAGTCGATCCCGGTTACAAGATCGCGCTCTTCCTGCACATCGTCGCGGTCGTGCTGGCCTTCGGCCCGACCTTCGGCTACGCGCTTTTCATGTCGGTCGCGCCTCGATACCCGCAGGCCACCCCCGCGATCCTCACGGGGATCCAGAAATGCGACAAGTACCTGGTCACCCCGGGCATGATCGTCCTGCTCGTGGCGGGTATTTACATGCTGACCGCGTCCGACGACGCCTTCGACACGAGCGACGTCTTCATCAGCGTCGGCTTCTTCGCGATCATCGCCCTGTTCGCCCTCCAGGGCGGGTTCTTCCAGCCCAAGACCCGCCAGGCCAAGGAGCTCGCCGAACGCGACCTCAAGGCCGGCGACACGCTCAGCGACGAGTTCGAAGCCCTCAGCCAGAGAATCGGGCAGGTAGGCGGCCTCGCCGGGCTGATCGTCGTGGTGGCGATCTTCTTCATGACGTACAAGCCGTTCCTATAGACGCCGGCTCCCCGATAGCGATGTTCGACTCGGGGGTGGGTGGCCTCACCGTCCTCCACGAGTGTCTCGTCTCGCTTCCGGAGGAGGACTTCATCTACCTCGGCGACACCGAGTGGTTCCCCTACGGCACCCGCGACCCCGAGCTCCTGCGCGAGCGGATCGCGGCGATCTCCGAGCTGCTGCTCGGCGAGGACGCGGCGAAGCTGCTGGTGATCGCCTGCAACACCGCGACCTCGATCGGCGCCGACGTCGCCCGCGAGGTCGCCGGCACGCGTGGGGTCGAGGTGGTCCCCGTCGTCGAGCCCCAGGCCGAGATCGCCGCGGCGATCACCGACAGCGGCAGGGTCGGGGTGCTGGCTACGCCGAACACGGTCGAGAGCGGTGCCTATCGGCGGGCGCTGGAAACCCAGGGCCGGGCCCTCGAGGTGACCGAGGTCGAGGCGCCCGACCTGGCGCCCTTCATCCAGAACGACGACGCCTTCGACGAGGCCGTGATGCGGATGGCCCGCAACTACTGCGCGCCGCTGCGCGAGGCCGAGGTCGACACCCTGATCCTCGGCTGCACCCACTATCCGCTGGTGGCGCCGATGCTGCAGCGGATCCTCGGCCGCGACGTGCGCCTCGTCAGCGGCGGCCACGCGGTCGCCGCCGCCGTCCAGCGAACCCTCGAGTCGGGCGGTCTCGCCCGCGGCCGCGACGGCGAGGGCGACTACCGCTTCCTCTGCACCGGCGACGTCGAGTCCTTCCGCGAGCTGGGCACCCGCTTCCTGCAGATGCCGCTCGGAGAGGTCGAGCGGATCGCGCTCGCGTAGGCCGACTACCCTTAACGGAATGAGCGCTCTGGAGCAAGCCCAGGAGGACGTCCGCACGGCGATGAAGGCCGGCGAGCGCGAGCGTGTCTCGGCGCTGCGGATGATCGTCGACTCGCTGCAGAAGGACGCCAAGCTCGGCGACGGCGACGAGCTCGCCGTGCTCCAGCGCGAGCGCAAGAAGAGATTCGAAGCAGCCGAGGCCTACGAGGACGCCGGGCGTGCCGAGCAGGCCGCCGCCGAGCGCTTCGAGGCGGAGCTGATCGAGGCCTACCTGCCTCAACAGCTCTCCGACGAGGAGCTCTCGGCGCTGGTTGCGGAGGCGGTCGAGGAGACCGGCGCGAGCGGGCAGAAGCAGATGGGCCAGGTGATGTCGGCGCTGATGCCGAAGGTCGGCGGCCGCGCCGACGGCAAGCGGGTCAGCGCAGCGGTGCGTGAGGCGCTTGGCTCGTAGGCAGCTGACTCTCGACAACACGGTCGCCGCCGAGCTGGCGGGCTCGGAGGATGCGGTCCTGCGGGCGTTGCGCGGCCACCTCGGCGACGTCGATTTCCACCTGCGCGGCAATGTCCTCACCCTCGACGGCGACTCCGGCGACCTCCAGGCCGCGGCCACCGTCGTCGACGAGCTGGTCGAGCTGATCGAGCAGGGCCACGAGGTCGCCCCCGGGACGATCGAAGCCGTGACCGGCGCCCTCGACGCCGACGAGAACCCGGCCGAGATCCTCGAGGACGTCGTCTGGCGCCACCGCAACAGCAAGGTCACGCCGAAGACGGTCAACCAGAAACGCTATGTCGACTCGATCCGCCGCGAGACGATCACCTTCGGGATCGGCCCGGCCGGGACCGGCAAGACCTTTCTCGCGGTCGCGATGGCAGCCCACGCGCTCGCCGAGCGCGAGGTCCAGCGGATCATCCTCACCCGGCCCGCGGTCGAGGCCGGCGAGCAGCTCGGGTTCCTCCCCGGCGACATCCAGGCCAAGGTGGACCCCTACCTGCGGCCGCTCTTCGACGCCCTCTACGACATGCTCGACCCCGACCGGGTCAACGGCTACTTCGAGCGCGGGGTGATCGAGGTCGCCCCGCTCGCCTTCATGCGCGGCCGCACCCTCAACGACTCGTTCGTGATCCTCGACGAGGCCCAGAACACCAGTCCCGAGCAGATGAAGATGTTCCTTACCCGGCTCGGCTTCAACTCGCGGATGGTCGTCACCGGCGACGTCACCCAGATCGACCTTCCCAAAAAACAGCGCTCCGGCCTGATCGCGGTCCGCGACATCCTCGAAGAGGTCAAAGACATTTCCTTCGTCCACTTCGGCGGCGAGGACGTGGTCCGCCACAAGCTGGTGCAGCGGATCGTCGCCGCTTACGACGCGCACGGCGACCGGGGGCGTGCGGTACGCGACGAACACGGTCCGACCCCGCGATCTTGACGCTCGAGCTGGCCGTGCCCGAAGACCTGCGCCGACCGGTCGAGGCGACGCTGGCGGCGCTCGAAGTCGACGACGGGCACCTGGCGGTCGAGCTCGTCGACGCCGAGCAGATCCGCGAGCTGAACCGCGAGCACCGCGGCGTCGACGAGCCGACCGACGTGCTCGCCTTCCCGGTCGACCGGCTCGAGCCCGCCGCCGGGCCGCGGGAGCTCGGCGACGTCGCGATCTGCCCCGAGCATTGTTCCGACGTAACCGAGGCGGCCGTCCATGGCGTCCTCCACCTCTGCGGCTACGACCACGAGGCCGACGACGGCGAGATGCTGGCGCTGCAGGCACGCATCCTCACCGCACTGTCCCCGGAGCGCCGGATATGACCCAGAGGGCTGCCTTCATCGGCCTCGCCGGGAGACCAAATGCCGGCAAGTCGACGCTCGTCAACGCGATCGTCGGCAGCCACGTCGCGATCGCGACGGTCCGCCCGCAGACGACGCGCCGGGCGATCCGAGGGATCTCGACCGATGTCGAGGCCGAGCGCCAGCTCGTCCTCGTCGACCTGCCCGGCGTCCAGAAGCCGCGCGACGTGATGACCGAGCGTATGCAGCACCGGGTCGAGCGCGAGCTCGCCGAATCGGACATCGCCCTGCTGGTCGTCAACGGCGAACAGGGAATCGGCCCCGGCGACGAGTTCATCGCCAGAGCCCTGCTCGGCGCCAAAGGACGGCAGCTGCCGACGATCTGCGCCGTCAACAAGATCGACAAGATCGGGCCCAACGAGCTTGTGCCGGTCCTCGCCGGAGCGGCCGAGCTCGAGGGCGTCGACGAGGTCTTCCCGATCAGCGCCCGCTCGGGCGAGGGGCTGGATGAGCTCGTCGCGCGGCTGACGGAGCTCGCCCCCGAGGGCCCGTTCCTCTACCCGCCCGAGGATCAGAGCGACCAATCCAGCGAGCTGCTGTTGGCCGAGCTGATCCGCGAGCAGATCCTCAATCGGACCCGCGAGGAGATCCCGCACTCAGTCGAGGTCGTGGTCAGTGACGTCAGCACTCGTGAAGACGGTCTCGTCACCGTCCGCGCCGAGGTCTGGGCCGAGGCCGAGTCCCAAAAGCGGATCCTGATCGGCAAGGGCGGCGCCAAGGTCGGCGAGATCGGCACCGCCGCCCGCTCCTCGCTCGAAGGCGAGCTCGGGGCCAAAGTCCACCTCGACCTCCGGGTCCGGGTCCGCGATCGCTGGCGCCGCGACGAGGACATGCTCGACCGCCTGGGAATCGAGTAATGCGGCCACTTTTTCGTCCCAGGTCCGCATAAATCGCCGCGGACTACGATCTAGCGATGTTCGAGCAGATCGCCTTCGACGAGAAAGGGCTGGTCCCGTGCGTGGCCCAGGACTTCGCCAGCGGCGAGGTGCTGACCCTGGCCTACGCCAACGACGAGAGCCTGCGGCTCAGCGTCGAGACCGGCGAGCTCCACTTCTACTCGCGTTCGCGTGAGGAGATCTGGCGCAAGGGGGAAACCTCGGGCAACGTGCTGAAGCTGCGGGAGCTCCGCTACGACTGCGACGGCGACGCGCTCGTCGCCTTGGTCGAGCCGACCGGTCCCGCCTGCCACACGGGCGAGCGGTCCTGTTTCTACCGGGCCCTCGACGGCGATCCCGAGCCGGTCGCCCACGAGGTCCTGCCGACTCTCCAGCGGACCCTGCGCAGTCGCACCGAGGAGCGGCCCGAGGGCAGCTACACGGTGAAGCTGCTCGACGACCCCGAGCTGGTCGCGGCCAAGATCGAGGAGGAGGCCGAGGAGGTCGTCCGCGCCGGCCGCGAGGAGAGCGACGAGCGGGTGGCCGAAGAGGCGGCCGACCTGATCTACCACCTCAGCGTGCTCCTGGCCTCCCGCGACGTGCCGCACTCCGCGGTGATGGAGGTCCTCAATGAGCGTCGTCGCTAGCCCCGGGGAGTTGAAGCTCGAGCCGAGCCTCGAGCGCGCCCGCGAGCTCGCCCGCGAAGGCAACGTAGTCCCGGTCCGGGCGCGGATCGTCGACGACTGCGAGACCCCGGTCTCCGCCTTCCTCAAGCTGCGTGCCGGAGAGCCCGAGGGCGCGCCCTGCTTCCTGCTCGAGTCCGCCGAGCAGGGCCAGGTCGGCCGCTACTCCTTCGTCGGCATCCGCCCGCGCTCGGTCCTGCGCTGGAGCGAGGGTCGGATGACCGAGGACGGCGGCGACCCCGTCGACGCGCCGGACCCCTACGGGGCGGTCGCCGAGCGCCTCGCCGCCTTCCGGCCGGCGCCGGTCGAGGGCCTGCCGCCGTTCGCCGGCGGCGCCGTCGGCTTCTTCGGCTACGACCTGGTCCGCACGGTCGAGCCGCTCGGCGAGCCGAACCCCGATCCGCTCGGGCTGCCGGACATGGCGCTGATGGTCACCGACGTGCTGCTCGTCTTCGACCACCTCATGCACGAGCTGACGATCATGTCCTGCGCCTTCGTCGAGGAGGACGGCGAGGTCGACGCCGCCTACGAGCGCGCCGCCGCCGCGATCGCCGACGTCCGCGAGCGCCTCCGCGGCGCCGTCCCGGCGCCCGATGCGCCCTCCGTCGCCGAGCCGCCGCGCTTCGAGTCGAACATGGAGCGCGAGGAGTTCGAAGCCGCCGTCGCCCGGATCGTCGAGTACGTCCACGCCGGCGACGCCTTCCAGGTCGTTCCCTCCCAGCGCTTCTCGGCCCCGGCGCCGGTCGAGGCCTTCTCGATCTACCGCGGCCTGCGTGCCGTCAACCCCTCGCCGTACATGTACTACCTCGAGTTCGGCGACTTCCAGATCGCCGGCGCCTCTCCGGAGCCGCTGGTCAAGGTCACCGGGCGCACGGTCGAGACGCGGCCGATCGCGGGCACCTACCCGCGCGGCGCCAACGAGGAGGAGGACCGGCGCCTCGCCGAGCGCCTCGTCAACGATCCCAAGGAGCGCGCCGAGCACGTGATGCTGGTCGACCTCGGCCGCAACGACCTCGGCCGGGTCTGCGAGTACGGCAGCGTCTCGGTCGACGAGCTGATGGTGGTCGAGACCTACTCGCACGTGCTCCACATCGTCAGCCAGGTCTCGGGAACCCTGCGCGAGGGGGTCGGGGCGATGGACGTGTTGCGCTCGGCGCTTCCGGCCGGGACCCTCTCGGGCGCCCCCAAGGTCAGGGCGATGCAGATCATCGACGAGCTCGAGAAGGTGAAGCGCTGCTCCTACGGCGGCGCGATCGGCTATTTGTCGTGGAACGGGGACCTCGACACCGCGATCCACATCCGCACGGTGGTGGTCAAGGATGGCCAGATCCACGTCCAGGCCGGCGGCGGCACGGTTGCCGACGCGGTGCCCGCCTACGAGTACAACGAGTCGGTCAACAAGGCAAAAGCGGTCTTCCGGGCCGTCGAGCTCGCCTGCGAGCAGCCGGACTGGAGCTGACGATGAAGGCCCTGGTGATCGACAACTACGACTCCTTCACCTACAACCTCGTCCAGTACCTGGGCGAGCTCGGCGCCGAGGTGGAGGTCGTCCGCAACGACAAGGCCGAGGTCGGCGAGCTGCTCGAACGCGGCGCCGACCGCCTCGTCGTCTCACCGGGCCCCTGCACGCCGGCGGAGGCGGGAATCTCGAAGGACGCGATCCGCGCCTTCGCCGAGGCCGGAACGCCGGTCCTCGGCGTCTGCCTCGGCCACCAGTCGCTGGTCGAGGCCTTCGGAGGCGACACGATCCAGGGCGAGCCGATCCACGGCAAGGACGCCGAGGTCGAGCACGACGGCCGGACGATATTCACGGGGCTGCCGACCCCGCTCGTCGCCGGCCGCTATCACTCGCTCGTCGCCGACCCGGAGACGGTTCCCGACGAGCTCGAGATCAGCGCCCGCTTCGGCGACGTGATCATGGGTGCCCGCCACCGCGAGCTGCCGGCCGAGGGCGTTCAGTTCCACCCCGAGTCGGTGCTGACGCCGCAGGGGAAATCGATCCTGAAGAACTTCCTCGGGGAGGGTTGATGCCCAACGACGTCCTCACCCGCGGGATCGACGCGGTCGCCGGCGGCCAGCACCTGACCGCCGACCACGCCGCCGCGGTCCTGGCGGAGATCATGGAAGGGCGAGCCGGCGAGGTGCAGACCGGCGCCTTCCTGATCGCGCTGCGGGCCAAGGGCGAGACCGTCCCCGAGCTGGTCGGCCTGGCGCGGACGATGCGCTCGCTCGCCACGCCGGTCGAAACCGGCCGCCACGACCTCGTCGACACCGCCGGGACCGGCGGCGGCCCCTCGACCTTCAACGTCTCGACCTCGGCGGCGCTGGTCGCCGCCGCGGCCGGCTGCGCCGTCGCCAAGCACGGCAACCGCTCCGCCACCAGCCACTCCGGCTCCGCCGACCTGCTCGAGGCGCTCGGGGTCCGGATCGACCTCGAGCCCGAGCAGGTCGCCGCCTGCATAGAGGAGGTCGGTTTCGGCTTCATGTTCGCCCCCAAGCATCACGCGGCGATGGCGCACGTGATCCCGGTTCGCAAAGAGCTGGCGGTGCGGACGATCTTCAACTTCCTCGGCCCGCTGACGAATCCCGCGGGGGCCGAGCGCCAGTTGCTCGGCGTCTCCGATCGCGCCTACCAGGAGACGATCGCCGAGGCGCTGGTCGGCCTCGGCAGCACCAGGGCGATGGTGGTCAGCTCCGAGGACGGCGTCGACGAGCTCTCGGTCTCGGCCCGGACCCGGGTGATCGAGGTCGCCAGCGGTGCCACCACCGAGGAATTCGTCGAGCCGGGCGAATACGTCGCGGCAGCCGACCTCGAGTCGGTCGCCGGTGGGACCCCGGAGGAGAACGCGGCCGCGACCCGCGCCGTGTTCGCAGGGGAGCTGGGCCCGCGGCGCGACATCGTCGTCCTCAATGCGGGCGCCGCGATCTACGTCGGGGGCGGCGCCGAGAGCCTCGGGGCAGGCGTCCAGCGGGCGGCCGAGACGATCGACGCGGGTGAGGCAGGAATCTTGCTCGACCGCCTGATCGGTGCGACCACCGGCAGCGATGGCTAGGCTTTCCCGGTTCAAGTGGGAATGATCGAGCAGCTCATCGCAGCCGCCCGAGAGGGAGTCGAGGGGCGCCGCAGGCAGGTGTCCCAGGCCGATCTCGAGGCTCAACTGACCGGACGCGGCGAGGACCGCCCGTTCAACGAGGCCCTGGTCCGCCCGGGCCTCTCGGTGATCGCCGAGTTCAAGCGCCGCTCGCCGAGCGCGGGGGAGATCTCCGCCGACGCCGACGTCGCCGCCCAGGTCGGCGCCTACGAGCGCGGTGGCGCCGCCGCGCTCTCAGTGCTCACCGACGAGCGCCACTTCGGCGGCTCGCTCGAGGACCTGCGCGCGGCCCGCGCCGCCTGCGACCTGCCGATCTTGCGCAAGGACTTCATCGTCGACCCCTACCAGCTGTATGAGGCCGCGGTCCACGGCGCCGACGCGATCCTGCTGATCGCCCGCGCCCTCGATGACCGCGCGCTCCGCGACCTCCACGACGAGGCCCGCGGCCTCGATCTCGACTGCCTGGTCGAGGTCCATGACGAGAACGAGCTCGAGCGCGCGCTCGAGGCCGACGTCGAGGTGATCGGAATCAACAACCGCGACCTCGACGAGGGCGGCGTCGACGTCGCGACGACATATGAGCTGATGCCCGACGTCCCGGCCGGGAAGACCGTCGTCGCCGAGAGCGGGATCTCCGAGCGGGCCGAGCTGGAAGAGCTCGAGCGGGTCGGCGTCGACGCTGTGCTGATCGGCGGCGCCCTGATGCTCTCCGGCGAGCCTGAGGCCAAGGTCCGCGAGCTGACCGGAGCCGACGACGGCACCCGCGAGCACCTCCTGCCCTGATTTAGGAATCTTTTCGCGACCCTTTAGGGAGGGCTGACGGCGTCGCTTCAGGATCGCCGTCGATGAGCAGAACCAGGCGATTCTTCAAGTCCTCCTTCGGGTCCGCGGTCCTCGGCGGCATCGTCGTCGGCCTCTTCGGCTGGCTGGCGGTCGCGGTCGGCTGGATCGAATCCGACGACGGCAGCGCGCCGGCGTCGGCCGAAACGGTGCTGGCGGCACCGGTCGCCGACCACGACGGCGGCGACACGAACCTCGTCAACGAGATCTACAAGCGCGACGGTCAGGGCGTCGCCTTCATCGAATCCGATCAGGAAGCCCAGCAGGTCGAACCGTCGCCCTTCAACCCCTTCGGCGAATCCGAAGGCGGCGGCACCGCGACCGGCTCGGGCTTCGTGATCGACTCCGACGGCCACCTGCTCACCAACAACCACGTCGTCGAAGGCGCCTCGGAGATCACCGTCAAACTCGGCGCCTCCGACAAGTCCTACTCCGCCGAGGTGGTCGGCGCCGACCCGGCGACCGACGTCGCCCTGCTCGATGTCGACGCCCCGGCCGACCAGCTCCACCCGCTGGCGCTCGGCGACTCCTCGAAGGTCGAAGTCGGCGACCCGGTGGTCGCGATCGGCAACCCGTTCGGGCTCGACAGCACGGTGACCAGCGGCATCGTCTCCGCCCTCCAGCGCCAGATCGAAGCCCCCAACGGGTTCTCGATCTCGCATGTGATCCAGACCGACGCCGCGATCAACCCGGGTAACTCGGGTGGCCCGCTGATCGACTCCGAAGGAAGGGTGATCGGGATCAACTCGCAGATCGAGACCGGCGGAGGGTCCTCTGGCGGCAACGTCGGCATCGGCTTCTCGATCCCGATCAACACCGCCCGCGAGGTCGCCGACCAGATCGAGCGGAACGGCAAGGTCGAACACGCCTACCTCGGGATCAGCGGCGGCTCGATCACCCCCGACCTGGCCAAGGCCCTCAACCTCCCCGTCGACGAAGGGGTGCTGGTCGCCGGCGTCCCGAAAGACGGCCCCGCCGCCGACGCCGGGATCGAGGCCGGCGACACCGAAGCCACGATCGACGGCGCCGGCGTCACCCTCGGCGGCGACATCATCACCGAGCTCGACGGCAAGAAGGTGACCGGGATCGAAGAGTTGATGGCGACGATCGACGGCAAGAAGCCGGGCGACGAGATCGAAGTCACCCTTCTGCGCGACGGCGACGAGAAGACCGTCACTGTGACCCTCGGCAACCGCCCGGCCTCGATCGAATAGGCGGGCGGGTCCTGTCGTGGGGGGGGGGGGGGGGGGGGGGGGGG
>DATDCK010000021.1:0-2351 GCA_036524375.1 Solirubrobacterales bacterium
GGCGAGCGGGCGCGCTCGAGCTCGAGCGCGAGCAGCGTCGTCACCATGCGGCCGATCGCGGGGTCGGGCTGGGAGCCGCCGCGGTAGCGCAGCTCGCCGACGATCGAGTCGGCGACCCGCAGCTCGACTTTGGTCACGTCGGCCCCGCCTGCGATCAGCTTCCTCTCCTGGTCGGAGGAGGCGCCGGCGACCGCCAGCACGGCGCTGGAACGGTCGATCAGGGCGACGCTGGCGTCGAGGACCTTTGCCGCGGCACGCGCGATCGCGGGCAGGCCGGCACCCGACTCGACCGCCTCGGCGAGGGCGTCGAGACTGGCCGGGTCGCCGCCCTTCGAGGCGGCCTTCGAGCCTTTCGATGCTGCGGGCATCGGGTCATTATCCAGACCTTCAGCTGCCGAACAGGTCGATGAGGTCGTTGTAGTAGTAGACGATCACCAACCCGATGACCACGCCGACGAGGACGAGCGCGGCGAGGACCACGAGCGCCAGGACCCCGGCAGCGGCCTTCTCCCAGACACGGCCGTAGGCGCTCAGCGCCGGGACCAGGATCAGTCCGACGAAGGCGCAGAAGGCGACCAGCCCGGCGGCGGCGAACAGGACGTACTCGTTCTGGACGTTCTCAAGCGCGAGCGGCAGCATCGAAATCATTGTTTCGCACGGTGGTGATGACCAGCGCCACGATCGCGCAGAGCGCGAAGCATCCGGCCCCGAGGGCCCAGCCGGCGTTGACGTCGCTGAGGTAATGGGCGCCGAGATAGACGCGCGAGAGGCCGACCAGGGCCGCCACCGCGATCCCGGCCACGATCACGGCGGCGCCGCGCGCCATCCCCGGGCGCAGGCGCAGGACGATCGTCATCGCGCCCCAGACGTAGAACGTCGAGTAGGCGGCGTGGAGGCTCGGGAACGAGGAGCCCGTGGTGTCGACCAGGCTCCCATCCGGCCGCGGCCGGTCGATCGCCGCCTTCAGCTCGTGACCGCCGATCACGATCATCGCCATCCCGACCGTCAGCACCCCGAGCTCGGCCCAGCGCCGGTTGGCGGCGAGCAGGATCGCGGAGATCAGAGCCAGGGGCAGGACGACGAACGACGCGCCGAGCGTGGTCACGCCCTTCGCCAGGTCGACCAGCCAGCCGGCCTGCAGGCTTTCGACGATGTCGACGGCGGTTTCGTCCCCCGGCGTCGGACCCGCGTCGCCGCCGACGATCACGGTGTAGGCGACGAGGACGAAGGCGGCGACCGAGAGCGCCGCCATCAGCGAGGTGAACTCGAGCCCGAAGGTTCCGCCGGGGGTGACGCGGTCCCAGAGGAACCGGAGCTGGGGCTGGAAGCGACGGGTCAAGACGACGATCCAGCGGGTGAGGACGTGGGTCTCCATCCAGCGCACCGCCGCCTCGCGGTTCTCCTCGACCCGGAAGCGCCGCACCAGGTAGATCGTGCCGGCGGTGAGGACGATCAGGGTGGCGAGGATGAAGGCGCCGCGGCCGGCGTACTTGGCGGCGCTGTCGATGCTGCGCGAGAAGAAGTAGCCGACCAGGATGTGGGCGCTCGACCAGATCCCGGTGCCGAGGATGCTGTAAGGGACGAAGGCCCGGTAGCGCATGCCCGAGCTGCCGGCGATAAACGGGGCGAAGGCACGGACAAGGCTGACGAAGCGGCCGATGAAGATCGTCTTGCCGCCGTGCCTCCCGAAGTAGTCCTCGACCTTTTCGAAGCGCTCGTTGCTGATCCCGAAGCGGGGGCCGTTGCGCATCACGAACTCCCGGCCGAGGCGACGGCCGATGAAGAAGCTGGTGGTGTCCCCCGCCCAGGCGGCGAACCAGGCGATTGCGATCAGCACGTAGACGTCGATCGCGCCCTGCCCGGCGACGGCGCCGCCGAGCAGCATCGTCGTCTCGCCGGGGACCACGAGCCCGATGAAGGCGCCGGTCTCGGCGAAGGCGAAGAACCCGACCAGGAGGTAGGTCCAGGCGCCGAGCGCGTTGGAGACGTCCTCGAGCAACTGCTGGAGTTCGTCGTGGGGGATGACGCGGCTGATCAGGTAGTAGCCGGCCGCGATCGCGGCCGCGATCGCGGCGATCGCCAACCGTTTCTTGCGCGGCTCCTCCGGTAGCGCCAGTTTCATCGGCGGCCAGCCTCGCAGACGATCGTGTCGTCACGCCGCAGCCGCGCCGCCGCCGCCTCGGCCGCGGCGAGATCTTCGAAGAGTCCGAACACGGTCGGGCCCGAGCCGGTCAGGAGGGCCAGCGGCGCCCCGGCCGCGCGCAGCTCGTCGAGCGCCTCGCCGACGTCGGGACGGATCGCGCGGGCGGCGGGCTCGAGGTCGTTGCCGAGCAGCTCGGCGTAGGCGAGCG
>DATDCK010000022.1:0-26682 GCA_036524375.1 Solirubrobacterales bacterium
GCGTGAAGGCGCTGCGAAGCGTCGACTTCGACGTCCGCAAAGGAGAGGTGCACGGCCTGCTGGGCCCCAACGGTGCCGGCAAGTCGACCCTGATCAAGTGCGTCTCCGGGGCGGTCGAGCCCAGCTCGGGAAAGATCCTGGTCAAAGGCGAGCCGCTGCCGCCGCGCGACCCGGCGGCGACGATCGCGCGGGGCGTCGCGACGATCTACCAGGAGCTCGACCTGGTCGAGGGCCTGAGCGTCGCCCAGAACGTCTACCTCGGGCACGAGCCTCGCCGCGGCCCCCTCCTCGACCTTGCCCGGATGCGGCGGGACTCGGCGGCCCTGCTCGAGCGGCTCGGGCACGACGCGATCGACCCCCGCACTCCCGTCAGCGCCCTGCGGCCGGCGGCCAAGCAGATCGTCTCGATCGCCCGTGCTCTCTCCTACGAGGTCCGGCTGCTGATCATGGACGAGCCCTCGGCGATCCTCGACGGGGGTGAGATCGAGACCCTGTTCGGCGTCGTCCGCCGGCTCACCGCCGAGGGTGTCGGAGTCGTCTACATCTCCCATCGCCTCGACGAGATCCGCCGGATCGGCGACCGCGTGACGGTGCTCGCCGACGGCAGGACCACCGCATCCGGGCTGCCCGCGACCACCTCGACCGACGATCTGGTCCAGAAGATGGTCGGCAGCAAGGTCGAGCAGCTCTTCCCGGAGCGGCCGACCGAGCAAGGGGAGGTCCTGCTCGAGGTCCGTGAGATGAAGCGGCTGCCGATGGTCCGCGGCGTCAGCCTCGAGGTCCGCGCCGGGGAGATCGTCGGCATCGGCGGCCTCGTCGGCTCCGGTCGCAGCGAGCTGCTGAGGCTGATCTGCGGCGTCGACCAGCCCGAACGCGGAGAGGTCGCCGTCGAGGGCAAGCGGCTGCCGCCGAACCGGCCCGACCGGGCGATCGCCGCCGGGCTCGGACTCGCCCCCGAGGACCGGAAGTCGCAGGGCCTGCTGCTCGAATGGAGCTTGACCAAGAACGTCACGATCGCCGACCTCGGGCGCTTCTCCCGAGGCCTGCTCAATGTCAAGGCCGAGCGCGCCGCGGCCGACGACCAGCTGAGCTCGCTGAACACGATCCCCGACGATCCGGATCGGATCGCCCGCGAGCTATCGGGCGGCAACCAGCAGAAGGTCGTCCTCGCCCGCTGGCTCCTGCGGCACTGCCGGGTCCTGCTCCTCGACGAGCCGACGCGTGGGGTCGACATCCCCACCAAGGCCGAGCTCTACCGGGTGATCAGCGATTTGGCCCGGTCCGGGATCGGGGTCCTGGTCGTCTCCTCGGAGCTCGAGGAGCTGGTCGGGCTCTGCACCCGGATCCTGGTCATGCGGGAGGGCGAGCTCGTCGCCGAGGTCGCGGGCGCGAGCGCCAACGTGGAAGACCTGCTCGGGCACGCGGTCGCACCGACCAAGACCTCCGACCTGGTCGAGGAGGTCGCGTGAACGCGGCCCGCTCCCTGCGCGCCCGGGTCGGCGCCCTGGAGTTCCAGGAGTACGCCCTGGCGATCGTCGTCGTAGCGCTCTTCGTCGCCGGCTCGATCCTCAGGCCCGAGTCCTTCCCGACCTGGGACAACGTCAAGAACATGCTCACCCAGGCGAGCATCATCGGGGTGCTCGCGATCGGCATGACCTTCGTGATCGCGACCGCCGGGATCGACCTCTCGGTCGGCTCGATGGTCGCCGCCGCCGGCGTCTTCGCCGGCACCATGGTCGACCCCTCCGGGGGCACCCTGATCTTCATCGCCAGCGCGATCGGGTTCGCGGTCCTGCTCGGAACGATCAACGCGACCTCGATCGTGATCGGCCGGGTCGTCCCGTTCATCGCGACCCTGGCGATGTTCTCGATCGCCAAAGGGCTCGCCCTGCTGTTCAACGACAAGCTGCCGGTCGGCCTGCTCGACCTCAACGGCGGCTCCTTCGGAGATCCCGCGGTCTTCTCCCTGGGCTGGTTCGGCACCGGCGAAATCTTCGGCATCCCGGTCTCGGTCTTCGTCTTCCTCGGGATCACGATCGGCGGTTGGATCCTGCTCAACCGCACCCCCTACGGCCGCTACGTCGTCGCCGTCGGCGGCAATCGCGAGGCCGCGCGGATCGCCGGCGTCCCGATCAAACGGATCGTCTTCAGCGTCTACATGCTCTCCGGCCTGATGGCGGGGGTCGCCACGGTGCTGCTCTGCGCGCGGCTCGGCAGCGCCTCGCCGGTGAGCGGCAACCTCTACGAGCTCGACGCGATCGGCGCCGTCGTCATCGGCGGCACCAGCTTGGCCGGAGGCAAGGCGACGATCGTCGGGACCTTCCTCGGGGTGCTGACCTTCGCCCTGATTTTCAGCCTCATGACCCAGCTCAATCTCTCGACCGAGATCCAGCAGGTCGTCAAAGGGGGAATCGTGCTCGGCGCCGTGCTGCTCCAGCGGCCCGAGGCGAGGTACTGATGGAACCGCTTTCGCAACTCACGGGTCACAGAAAAAAAGACAATGGAGGAGGGGTACCTATGTCGCTCAAGCGACTACTAGTCTCGATCAGCGTGTTCGCGCTGCTCTCGGTCGGTGTTGCCGCCTGCGGCGACAGCGATGACAGCACGACCTCGGACTCGACGTCACCGTCGGGCAGCACCGAAGCCGGGGGCAAATCATCGGGCGGAACGGTGAGCATCACCGCCAGCGTCCCCCCGACCGACCACGGCTGGCTCGGCGCGGTCTCGAAGAACGCGCAGGCGCAGGCCGACGAGTACGACGACGTGGACTTCAAACTCCTCGAGGCTGCCGATGCCGACTCGCAGGCACAGCAGATCGAGCAGGTGATCTCCGAAAAACCGGACGTCCTGGTCGTCCTTCCGCAGGACGGCGAATCGCTGACGCCGGTCGCCGTCAAAGCAGAGGACGCGGGGATCCCGGTCGTCAACATCGACCGCCTGTTCACGCAGCCGGACGCCGCGACCGCGACGATCCTCGGCGACAACTACCAGATCGGCGTGCTGGCGGCCGAATACATCAGCGAGCAGCTCAAATGCAAAGGCAACGTGGTCGAAATCCAGGGTCTGGCCGGAATCTCGGTGACCTCGGAACGGACCGAAGGGTTCGAGGACCAGCTCAAAGAGGAATGCCCCGACGGGGGGATCAAAATCGTCGCCTCGCAGCCGGGCGACTTCAACCCCGACACGGGTCTGAAAGTGATGGAGAACATCCTCCAGTCCGAGGACCAGATCGACGCGGTCTACACCCATGACGACGACATGGCGCAGGGAGTGGCCCAGGCGATCCGCAATTCCGGACGGGAAGACGAAATGTTCCTGACCGGCGTCGGCGGTTCGGCCGACGCGATGGCGCAGATCGAAGAAGGTGGCTTCTACAAAGCGACCTTCCTCTACAACCCGAACATGGCGGCCTCGGCCGTGACCATGGCGCGGATGATCGCTCTCGGAGAGGGCTTCCCGGAGCTGGTTCCGCCCACGGTCCCGCGGCAGATCATCGTCCCGGCGGCGGTGGTCACCAAAGAGAACGTCGACGAATACAAGCAGTACGCGTTCAACTAGCGGCTCGAATCCGGACCGACCCGCCGGGCAGATGCCCGGCGGGGGTCCGGTTTAACCTCGAGAGGTGGACGATCAACCACTGCCGATGCTGGATGCAGACGCCCCGGCCTGCTCGCTCGACCTCGAGGAACTGGGAACGAGGGCGAGGGAGACCGAGGCGCTGGGTGAAGCGCTGCTGGCGCGGGCCCGCAGCGAGCACGGCCACGAGCTCCGCTTCACGGCCGGCCCGGCGGCCAGATCGGCGCTCGAGCGCCTGATCGCGGCGGAGCGCGAGTGCTGCCCGTTCCTCGAGCTGACGCTGACCGAGAGCGGCGAGGAGCTGACTCTCACCGTCTCGACCTCCCCCGAGGGGCAGCAGGTCGCAGAAGGGTTCGTCGCGACGTTCGGCGATCCGCGCGCCGCCTGAGCCCGCCGACTAGGCTCGCGCCATGTCCGCCTGGCCGCCGATCACGGACGCGGGACTGCTGGCACGGCTGGCGATGGACCAGGACGAGTTCGTCGCCTACGTCGGTGACCTGCTCGCGGGCCTGCCCGCCCGCCAGTACGAGGCGGCGACGCTGGCGAACGCGGTCGAATACCCGTTCGCGCGGCCGCAGGGCTCATTCCACCTCGAAGGGAAGAAGGTCACCGCGCTCGACGGGTTGAGCTCCGGCGAACGCGAGGAGACGATCTCCCGCTTCGCCGCCGCCCCCGATCGCCATCCGCTGCTGGCGATCGGGTCCAACGGCTCCCCTTCCGCACTGACTGCCAAGTTCGCTCACTTCGTGGACGAGGCCGACCGCGAGGTCCTGGTCCTGACCGGCCGCCTCCACGACTTCGACGTCGGCGCCGCCCCACAGCCGGCGCTCTACGGCTCGATGCCGGCAACGCTTTTCCCCAGTCCCGGAACCAAGGTGCGGGCCGCGCTGCTCTGGGTGACCATCGCCCAGTTCACCCAGCTCGCCTGGTCGGAGCTCAGCTACCGGCTCGGCAGGCTACGGACCCGCTTCGAAGTCGAGCTCGGGGACTCGCACTTCGACGAGGTCCTGGTCTTCGTCTCCCGCTTCGGCGCCTTCAGCCCCGGCGGGCGGGCGGTCGCGCTGGCGGCCGTCCCCGCGGAGCGCCGGGTGGCGACGGCGATGACCCAGGAGCAACTGCTCGACGCCGTCGCCGCACTCGCGATCGGCCCGCGGGGGCGAGCCGAGGACCTCGTCCGGGCCCTTCACACCGAGCTGGAGACGGTCGCCCCGCGCCTGGCGGAGACCGCCTGGACCCAGGCCATCCCTTTCGAGTCGGATCGCTGGACGCCGTTCGAGCCGTCCTGAATACGCTGGCGCGATGAGGGCACTGGTCCAACGGGTCAGCCAGGCGGCGGTCGACGTCGAGGGCGAGCGCGTCGCCCAGATCGGGCCCGGGCTCCTGGTCCTGCTCGGGGTCGCCGTCGACGACGGGCCCGAGCAGTCCGACCGGCTCGCCGAGAAGGTCCGCAAGCTGAGGGTCTTCGACGACGCCGAGGGGCGGATGAACGAGCCGCTGGGCGAGCGCGAGGTCCTCTGCGTCAGCCAGTTCACCCTCTACGCCGACACCACCCGCGGCAACCGCCCCAGCTACGTCGACGCCGCCCCCGGCGAGGTCGCCGAGCCCCTCTACGAGCGCTTCTGCGACCGGCTTGCGGCGAAGAAGGGCGTGTTCGGGGCGTGCATGGGTGTCGCACTGATCAACGACGGGCCGGTGACCCTGATGCTCGAGGCCTGATCCGAGTCCCTCGTGAGAATGGCGCGATGGAAAATCTGACCACCCTGCTCGAGGGATCGATCGTCCGCCTCGAGCCGCTGACCGAGGAGCACGCCGACGCGCTCTGGGAGGCCGCCCAGGCTCGTGAGATCTGGGCCTGGCTAGCCCACCTCGACCGCCGCGAGCGATTCGACGCCTGGATCGAGCTGACCCAGGAGGCGACCGCCGACGGCAGCGAGGGGCCTTTCGTCACCCGCCTGCAGAGCGACGGCAGCGTGGTCGGCAGCAGCCGCTACCTGAACGTGAGGCCGCCGGACCGGGTCGTCGAGATCGGCTGGACCTGGCTCAACCCGCGGGCCTGGCGGACCGGCGCCAACGTCGAGGCGAAGCTGTTGATGCTCGGCCACGCCTTCGAGCGGCTCGACTGCGTCCGGGTCGAGTTCAAGACCGATGCCCGCAACCAGCGCTCGCGCGACGCCCTCGCCGCGATCCCGGCCCGCTTCGAGGGGGTTCTGCGCAACCACATGATCGTTCCCGACGTCGGCCTCCGGGACTCCGCCTACTTCAGCGTCATCGACGAGGAGTGGCCCGAGGTGAAAGCGAACCTCGAGCGTCGGCTCGCGCGCGAGGATGCCGGCGACCGCTAGGGCCCGCCAATCCTCCAGAGGACCTCGTCGCGGCCCGCGTCTCGCCAGAGGGGCTCGGAGTCCAGGCCCGGGTGCGCCCGGGCCCAGGCGGCGCCGCTGAGCACGAAAGGAGACGGCGGCGCCTGGCGGTCACCGTGGAAGAGGACCAGTCTCGAGTCCGGCATGAACCACTGTGTCCCGTAGAGGCCGATGGTGTCGTAGTGGTCGAGGTCGTAGGCGACCGTGGTGGCGCCCTCGGTTTCGACGATCGCCTCCGGGCTTTCCCAATCGCCGGGGTAGGCGCCGCGCTCGGCCCTGACCACCGGGTTCCACACCCCGTAGACGGCGACGACGGCGAAGAGCCCAGCCGCCAGCAGACCGAGCCGGGCGAGGCCCCGGCCGGAGACGCGGTTCAGGAGCCATGCGGCCACCGCCGCGACCAGGGAGGCGGCGAGCAGCGTTGCCGGCCCGAGGCTTGCGCTGAAGAACGGGAGCGCGGAGATGTTCCAGCGGCTGGGATCGCCCGGGTCGTCCGCCGACGCCGCGATCAGGGCCACCGCGATCGCGAGCGCCGCGAAGCCGAGCGGATAGGCGGGACGCAGCCGGATCGTCCCCAGGCGGGCGAGGGCAACGAGGCCCAGCGCGATCAGGACCGGTGAGATCACCTCGACGTAGCGCCCGTAGATCAGCATGTCCGGCCGGCTCCGCTCCGGGAAGGCCGCGGCCGAGACCAGCAGCAGGGCCGCCGCCAGCCCGATCGCCGCCCACTCCGGCGCCGATGGGCCGATGAGTCCAGCCGGAGTCGACAAATCGGCCCGTCGGCGAAGACGGCGGATCGCATCGACGACGACGACCGCCGCCAGCCCGAAGGTCGCGACGAGCAGGTACCAGGTCTGTCCGACCAGGTTGGCGGCTGCCGTCAGCGGCCCGTGGCCTTCGTCGATCTCGTCGACGCGATCCCCCGCTTCCGCTTCGGCGATCGCCCCGTAGCTCTGGCTCAGGAGGTGATCGTTCAGCACCTGCACCGCGATGACTCCGGCCACGATCACCGCGACCGCGAGCAGACAGGTCCCGAGGCGCAAATTTCTCCTCAGGCCGACCAGCAACACCAGGCCGGCGAGCACGACGGCGACGATCATGCGGCCGTGAACGGCGAGGAGGGCGGTCGTCGAAAGCCCGAGGCCGATGGCCCAGATCTCGGCGGCCGGCCGGCGCTCGGCGTTCGCGAACAATCCTCCGATCGCGACCAGCCAGACGCAGACCAGGGGAAACAACGCGTTCTCCGAGAGCGATGCTTGGGAGAGGACGGTGACGGCTGGGTAGACCGACCCGGCAAGCGCGGCCCAGACCGCGCCGGCCGGGGGCACGCCGACGAACCTGGTGAGCAGCAGGTAAAGGAGCGGGAAGACGGACGCGGCCAGCGCCGCATTGAGGGCGAGGACGAGGTGGTAGACGACCGTCTGGTCCGAGCTGAGGTTGATCAGCGGCACGATCAGCAGCGAATAGCCGCCCCGGTAGAACGGGGCGAGCTCGAGTTGGCCGGCGAGCCCGCCCGCGAGCTCCCTGGCGTTGATCAGGTAGCCCGCCTCGTCGGCGAGCACGACCGGCCCGGTCCTGATCGCGGAGAAGGCCAGTCGGGCGAGGAAGAGGAACGCCGTGCCGAGCAGCAGCACGTTGCGGATCCGGCGCGGCGAATCGATTTCCATTCAGTCTCCCCAGTGTGTTTGTATCAGGTGTTGCGAAGTCAGGGCTGGAACTCTGCGGGTGCAACGGTTCGACATGCGAGTTGTCAGGAACTACATTGGCCTGGTAGCCAAGACCAGGCCAAGCGCACCGGGAACGAGGAGGATGGGATGCACGACTACGTGATCGTCGGAGCGGGATCGGCCGGGTGCGTGCTCGCGGCGCGGCTCTCGGAGGACCCGGACGTCAACGTCCTGCTCCTCGAGGCCGGCGGCCCCGACACCAAGGAGAACATCCACGTCCCGCTCGGCTATCTGCAGCTGCAGCGCACCGACGTCGATTGGGACTACGTCTCGGCGCCGGAGCCGAACTGCAACGGGCGCCGGATCGCGCTGCCGCGCGGCAAGGTCCTCGGCGGCTCCTCCTCGATCAACGCGATGGTCTACATCCGCGGCAATCACCGCGACTACGACGATTGGGGCCAGCCGGGCTGGGCCTGGGACGACCTCTTCCCATACTTCCTCAAGGCCGAGGACAACGAGCGCGGAGCCTCGGAGTGGCACGGGGCCGGTGGGCCCCTGGCGGTCTCCGACCAACGCTCGGGGATGCCCGCCTCGAAGGCATTCGTCGAGGCCGGGGCGGAAGCCGGGCTCGAGCGCAACGAGGACTTCAACGGCGCCGCCCAGGACGGCGTCGGCCTCTTCCAGGTGACCCAACGCGACGGGATGCGCGCCAGCGCCTCCGTCTCCTATCTCCACCCGGCGATGGCGACCCGGCCGAACCTGACCGTGATGCCGTTCATGCACGTCAACCGCGTCCTCTTCGAGGGGACCAAGGCCGTCGGCGTCGAGGCCAGCCACCTCGGCGAGTCGCAGGAGCTGCGGGCCGAGCGCGAGGTGATCCTCTGCGGCGGCTCCTTCAACTCCCCGCAGCTGCTGATGCTCTCCGGCGTCGGCCCGGCCGAGCACCTGGCGATGCGCGAAGTCGAGACCCTGCTCGACCAGCCCGCGGTCGGCGAGAACCTGAGCGACCACGCCTGCGCCTACAGCGTCTGGACGGCGAGCGAGCCGAGCAGCCTGCTCGACGCGATGGAGCCGGCGGCACTGGAGCAGTTCGAAGCCTCGAAAACCGGCGTCTTCACCTCCAACTTCGCCGAGGCGGGAGGCTTTGCCAGGGTCGGAGCCGGCGCCGAGGAGCCCGACATCCAGTTCCACACCGTGCCGCTTCAGATCGTCGACGAGGGCTTCTCCGACCCGGTCGCCCACGGCGTCTGGGCCTCCGCCTGCCTGCTGACGCCGGAGAGCCGGGGCTCGGTGCGGCTCGCGTCGAACGACCCGACCGCGCAGCCGCTGATCCGCAACAACTTCTACGACTCCGATTCCGACCTCGAGCGACTTGCGGCGGGGCTGCGACTCACCCACGAGGTCTGTGGACAGGCAGCGATGGCCCCGCACTGCTCGGAGCCCTTCACCGTTCCCGACGGCGACTCCGACGAGGCCTTCCGGGCGCAGGTGGCACGCACGACCTTCCCGATCTACCACCCGGTCGGCACCTGCGCGATCGGCTCGGTCGTCGACGCCGATCTCCAGGTCGAGGGCCTGGAAGGGATCCGGGTCGTCGACTGCTCGGTAATGCCGACGGTGCCGCGCGGCAATACCAATGCGCCGGTGATCGCCCTCGCCGAGCGCGCTGCCGACCTGATCAAGGGCGAGACGCCGCTGCGGGGCGATCAAGGCCAGAGCCCGGCCGTCGCCGTCGCGGGCGAGTAGCGGCGGCGCGCACCGCCACGGGCTGAAAATAGACTGGCCGCCCGTGCCCAAGGACGACTTCTATGCCTCGCCCCTGGGAGCTGCCTACAGCGCCTACATGGAGCGACCGCGGGCGAGCCGCACGATCGGCAGGCTGCTCTGGGGCGGCGACACCAAGCCGTACTACGAGAGCATGGTCGCGGTCGCCGAGGTGCCCGACGGCGGCACGATCGTCGACTGCCCCTGCGGCGCCGGCCCGGCCCTGCGGGAACTGCGCTCCGACGGCAGGGTCCGCTACGTCGGCGCCGACCTCTCGCCGGCGATGCTGAGACGGGCCGGGGAGCGGGCCGAGAGGCGCGGCATC
Organism: Solirubrobacterales bacterium; assembly: GCA_036524375.1. Taxonomy (GTDB): domain Bacteria; phylum Actinomycetota; class Thermoleophilia; order Solirubrobacterales; family 70-9; genus VRUE01. The sequence goes on from DATDCK010000022.1 coordinate 9,693, forward strand.
GCCGACCTCGAGCTCGTCCGGGCCGAGGCGACCGCGCTGCCGCTCGAGGACTCGGTCGCCGACCTCTTCCTCTCCTACTGGGGCCTGCACTGCTTCCCCGATCCCGCCGCCGCGATCGCCGAGGCCGCCCGCGTCCTCAAGCCGGGCGGGCGCCTCGTCGGCGCCACCTTCGTCCGCGGCCCGAGCCTGCGCCAGCGCCTGATGCTGCGACCCGGCAAGGGCGACTTCGGGCCGATCCCGACCGAAGCGGGCCTGCTCGACTGGCTCTCGGCCTCGGCCCTGACCCTCACCGCGAAGAGCCGCTCCGGCCTCTACATGTTCTTCGAGGCGACCCGCGCCTCAGCCGAGCTCGACGACCATCAGCCGTAGGCCGACGTCGAGCTCGGGGGTGTCCTCGCGCAGGTGGCCGTGCCGTTCGTCCCAGCGGCCGCTATCGAGGTCGCCGCGAAGCGCCTCCAACCCGCCCTCGAACTGATCGGGGGGCAACGCATGCCAGACCGAGCTCGCCTGCCGGACCTCCGGGTCGAGGTGCATCTCCGGCCGGTCCCAGAGGGCGCAGAAGAACCCGTCGCTGCAGCGCCGCGGGACGGGCACCTCCTCGACCCTCGTCCGCGGGAGGATCCCGGCGAACTCCGCCAGGCCGGGCATCGCGTCGTCGTGGAAGTCGAGCGCGCGGGGGAAGTAATCGCGCACAAGCCAGATGTCCGCGAGCGGACCGGCATCGAAGGTGAGGACGACGACCCGCCGGCGTGCCACCCGCGCCATTTCCAGCAAGCCGGCTCGTGGGTCGGCCCAGTGGTGGACGGTGATGATCGCCATCGCCGCCTCGAAGCTGTCGTCCTCGAAGGGCAGGTCTTCGGCCTCGGCCCGGACCACCGGCGCGGCTCCGAGGGGGCGCTGGGAGATCATCGTCTCAGAGGGCTCCACCGAGGTGACCTCGCGCCCATCGGGCTCGTAGGACCCGGTGCCGGCGCCGACGTTGACGATCGTCTCGGCATCGCCGAGCGCGGCCTCTACCCGGGCCGCGATCCGAGGGTCGGGGCGGCGGACCGCGGTGTAGCCGTGGCCGATGCGGTCGTACTTGGCGGCCATCGCAGGGCTAGGCGGCTACGCCGAGCGCCTTGTCGATGAAGGGGCCGAGCAGCTCGCCGGCCTTCCTCGCCGTCTCGTCCGGTGTGCTGGCGGGTGCGGTGACGTAGCTGATCGCGAGCCGGACCAGCGCCTCGGCGAGCAGCTGCGCCTTCTCCGGCGGCGCCTCCGGCCAGCCCTCGCTGATCGTCTCGAAGAGCTTGGCGGTGGCGAAGACGACGACCGGCATTCCCTGGGTGGTGACGAAGGGCAGCATGCCGCCGGTGCCGTCGTCGCGGAGCAGGACGCGTACGACCGAGTCCTCGCCGGCGGTTCGCAGGAAGGTCTCGAGGGCGGCCCCGATCGCGGCGCGGGGATCGTCGAGATGCCGGCGGACGGCAGCGTCGACCTCGTCGAGGAAGCGATCGCCGACGTCGATCACGAACGCCTGGGCGAATTCTTCGCGGCTGCCGAACTCCTTGTAGAGGGTCTGGCGGCTGACGCCGGCGGCGCCGGCGACGTCGGACATCGTGATCTCCGACCAGGTTCGCCGTTCGAGCTCGTCGCGCATCGCCCCGAACAGCGTCTCGCGCAGCAGGTTGCGTGCGGCCTCGGGGTAGGGGGTGCGGGGCGCGGCCATGCCGCCGACGGTTTCGGCCTCGGTCACTCGCCCTCCTGAACCGGCTCGAAGTCGACTTTGTCGCGGACGCCGCAGTCGGGGCAGTGCCAGTCGTCCGGGACCTCGGCCCAGGGGGTCCCGGGCGGGAATCCCTCCCGCGGGTGCCCGGCCTCCTCGTCGTAGGTGTAGCCGCAGCTGGGGCAGCGGAAGGCGCTCATGCGCCGGCGGTCCCGTACTTGGCGAGCACCTTCTCCCGCTTGCGTGGCTGGATGTTGGCGAGGGTGAGGTCGCCGTCGTAGTGGTCGACGACGATCGGGTCCATCATCCGGCGCCAGATCGGCGGGAACCAGGCGACGACGATCATCCCCGCGTAGCCCGTCGGCAGCTGCGGCGCCTCCTTGTAATGGCGCAGGCTCTGGTAGCGACGGGTCGGGTTTGCGTGGTGGTCGGAGTGGCGCTGGAGGTGGTAGAGCAGCACGTTGGAGGCGACGTTGTTGCTGTTCCAGCTGTGTTCGGGCAGGCAGCGCTCGTAGCGGCCGTCCTCTTTCTTCTGCCGCCTGAGGCCGTAGTGCTCGAGGTAGTTGACGACCTCGAGCAGCGAGAAGCCGAGGATCGCCTGCAGCACCAGGTAGGGCAGAACGACCGGTCCGAAGGCGATCGCCAGCACCGCGAAGAGGCCGAGCGTCATCGCCCAGGCGCCGAGGATGTCGTTGCGCAGCGACCAGTGGGACTTGCCCAAGCGGTCGAGCCGTGCGGCCTCGATCCCCCATGCGGATGTCAGGCTGCCATAGACGGTCCGCGGCAGGAAGGCCCAGAAGCTCTCCCCCAGACGGGCGCTGGCCGGGTCCTCCGGGGTGGCGACGCGGACGTGATGGCCGCGGTTGTGCTCGATGAAGAAGTGCCCGTAGCCGGTTTGAGCGAGCGCGATGCGGCTGAGCCAGCGCTCCGAGTTGGCCCGCTTATGGCCGAGCTCGTGGGCGGTGTTGATGCCGATCCCGCCGACGACGCCCATCGTCACGGCGAGCCCCAGGCATTCGAAGACCGAGAGGTCGCCGCTGGACCAGAGGTAGCAGGCGAAGACGAGGCCGATGTACTGGACCGGGATGAAGAGGTAGGTGCACCAGCGGTAGTAGCGGTCCTGCTCGAGCCACTTGAGGACGCTGTCGGGCGGATTGCTCGGGTCGACACCGATCGCGAGGTCGAGCAACGGAAAGATGCCGAAGACGAGGAAGGGGCCGGTGAAATAGAACACCGACCAGCCGGTCAACTCGACGAACCCCCAGGCGATGAAGGGGGCAAGGGGGATGATCAGGCCTAGAAGCCAGGCATAGCGCTTGGTGTCCTTCCAGGTCGCCGGGTTGAGGTCGATCTCCTCGTGGTCGTGGTGGTGGTGATCGTGATCGTCGTGCGGGTGTGCGGCAGCCTCCATGGGCGCGCTCCTCCTGTTGTCAAATTTGCGACTGACGTATTGTCAGTTGACAAACTAGCCTAATTTGTCAACCAACGCAACAGGTCAAGTCCCCATGTCACCCAAACAAGGAGGACGTTCCCGAGGTTAGGGCGCTAAATCGGCCTCAAACCCAGGAACGTGGAGTGGGTAGACTGCGCGGCCGTGTACACGTTCCTAGCCGTCATCCAGGTGATCATCGCGGGGGTGCTGATCTTTTTGATCCTGCTCCACTCGGGCAAAGACGCCGGCCTCTCCGGCGCCTTCGGCATCGGTGGCGGCGGCAGCTCCTTCGGCGGTGGCTCGATGGTCGAGCGCAACCTGGACAGGGCGACGATCTTCTTCGCGATCCTGTTCGTCATCAACACGCTGGTCCTGCTGAAGATCTAGACCTGCTCGCGGTCGAGGATCTCGACCGCTTCCGAGCGCAGCTCGGCGTCGAGGATCGCGAAGTCCTCGTCGGAGAGCTTGCCGGCCGCATGGTCGAGCTCGGCGTCGCGGATCTCCCGGTATTTCGCCTCCTTCTGGGCCTCGAGGGCGGAGGCGGCGGTGAGGCGGGAACGACGTGGCCTGCGGGCGGGCCAGAGCGCGATCGCGGCGCCGCTCAGCGCGATCAGGCCGCCGATCCAGATCCAGGTGACGAGCGGGTCGACGATAACCCGGAAGGTCGCCGGCAGGGCGTCGCGCACGTAACTGCTCGCGATCCGCGCCGCGGTCGCCTCCTGGAGGCCGGCGATCTGCGCCAGCGCCGCCGGCTGGCGGCCGGGGTCGGCCTGGGCCGCCCGCATCATCGCCGCCAGGGCCGCGCACTCGGGCGGCGCCCCGGGGACCCCGCGGATGCAGTCTCGAAAGCCGCGATCGGCGCCGCCGAGCCGCCGCTGGACGACGCTGACGTCGGGCGCGACCGAGACCCAGAAGTCGTTCCAGGGCCCGGCCTTGAGGCCGACCTCGCTGGTCGCCTCGCCGTCGAAGAAGCTGGCGATCGTCCCGGTTTCGACCCCGGTCGGCTTGAAGAAGCGGCGGCTCGGCCGCAGGATGAAGGTCTCGCCACCCTGCTCGACGCGGAGGACGGTGCCGAAGGTGAAGGCGCGGTCGTCGACCGCCACGGTCGGCTTCACGTAGGTGACCTTGCGCCCGTCGACTTCGGTGCTCTCGCCCGGCCGCAGCTCGACGTCGCGGTTGGTCTGGAAGCTCGAGGAGGCGGCGATCCCGACCAGCAGGACCGCGATCCCGGCGTGGACGACGTAGCCGCCGTACCGGCGGCGGTTGCGGGAGACCATCGCCCCCATCGCAGCGGGCAGCGAGCCGCCGGAGAGCTTCCTCCGCGCCGCCGCCCCACGCCAGAACTCCTGCGCCAGCCCGGTCAGCGCGAAGCCGGCGAAGGCGAAGAGCGCGAGCGCCCAGAGCGAGTCCCCGGCATCCGTCGCCAGGGCGAGGACGAGGCCCACCCCCACCCCGACCAGTGTGGGCACGAGGAAGACCCGCTTCGCCGATGCCCAGCTGACCCGGCGCCAGGCGAGCAGCGGGCCGATCCCGGTGAACAGCACCAGGAGGATCGCCAGCGGCGTGGTGTAGCGGTCGAACCAGGGCGCCGCCAGGGACGCCTTGTCGCCGGTGAAGAGCTCGGAGATCAGCGGGAAGAAGGTCCCCCAGAAGATGATCGCCGTGAGCCCGACCAGGAGCAGGTTGTTGACGAGGAAGACCGCCTCGCGCGAGATCAGCGAGTCGATCCGCTTCTCGGTTCGGAGGTCGTCGAGGCGGGAGACGATCAGCGCCGTCGATCCGATCATGACCACCGCGATCAGGCTGAGGATGTAGGGGCCGACGGTGCTGTCGCCGAAGGCGTGGATCGACTGCAGCACGCCGGAGCGGACCAGGAACGTCCCGAGCAGTGCCAGCGAGAAGGTGCCGACGATCAGGCAGGCGTTCCAGACTTTCAGCATCCCCCGCTTCTCCTGGACCATGATCGAGTGCAGGAAGGCGGTGCCGAGCAGCCACGGCATCAGGGCGGCGTTCTCGACCGGGTCCCAGGCCCAGTAGCCGCCCCAGCCGAGCTCTGTGTAGGACCAGCGGGCGCCCAGCAGGAGACCGAAGCCGAGCAGCGCCCAGGCGATCAGGGCGAAGCGCCGTGTGGCGCGGATCCATTCGGCGTCGACGCGGCGGGTGACGAGCGCGCCGATCGCGAAGGCGAAGGGCACCGTGAACGCGACGTACCCCGAGTAGAGCATCGGCGGGTGGATCATCATGCTCGGGTGCTGGAGCAGCGGGTTGAGGCCGACGCCGTCGGCCGGGACCGGGTTGACCGTCGCAAACGGGTTGACGCCGCCGGCGAACAGCATCAGGCCGGTGAAGAAGGCGGCGATCGCGGCCATCACCGCGGTCGCGTAGGGCACAAGCTCGCGGAGCTTGTCGCGGGTCGCGAAGAGCGACAGCGAGGCGACGATCGAGAGGACCCAGGCCCAGAGCAGCAGCGAGCCCTCCTGGCTCGACCACATCGCCGCCATCTTGTAGAAGGACGGGGTCTCGATCGACGAGTGCTGCTGGACGACGTGGAACGAGAAGTCGTCGCCGGCGAATGCGATCTCGAGGACGACGACGCAAAAGGTCAGCAGCGCGCAGAGGGCGTAGACCGCCCGCCGCGAGATCAGCCTGAAGCGATCCGCCTGGGGCCCGCGGGTCGCCGAGAGGGCGGCGACGGCGGCGAACGCCGCGGTCAGGAAGGCGAGGCCGAGGGCGACGCTGCCGAGGCTAGCTGGCATTCTCGGTCGTGAACTTCGACGGGCACTTCGTCACGAGCGTGTCCCGCTCGCCGACGAAGACGCCGCCCTCGACCGCCCCGGTGAGGACGATCTCACGGCCGCCGCGGAACGGGTCGGGGACGACACCGTCGTAGGCGACCGGGATCCTCTCCCCCTCGCCGTCGCGATCGGCGACGAGAAAGCGCAGCCCCTCGCCCTGGCGGTCGACCGAGCCCTTGACCACGCGGCCGGTCATCTCGTAGGTCGAGCCGGGGGCCGCGTTGGCGAGTTCGGAGGGCTCCTTGGCCTCGGTCGAGGCGCTGAAGGAGGTGTAGACCAGGGCGACGGCGAGCAGGACCGCGACGCTCAGCGCCACGACCAGCCGGATCGTCCGTTTCCGCTGTGGATCCACGGGGCCGCGAATTATCGCAAGCTCGGCTCACGTGGGAGAATCAGGCCGTGGCCGACGACCCAGTCCTCCTCATCACCGGAGCCAGCAGCGGGATCGGCGCCGCCACCGCGCGGGCCGCAGCCGGCGGTTCCCGCCTCGTCCTCGCCGCCCGCCGCACCGATCCGCTCGAGGAGCTGGCCGCCGAGCTCGGCGGCCCCGAGCGCGCCCTCGCCGTCCGCTGCGACGTGACCGAGTGGGACCAGGTCGAGGCGACGGCCTCGGCCGCGCTGGAGCACTTCGGCCGAATCGACGCCGTCTTCGCCAACGCCGGCTTCGGAGCCACCCGCGGCTTCCTCGAGGAGTCCATCGAGCACTGGCGCTCGATGGTCCTCACAAACGTCCTCGGCGTCGCGCTGACGATTCGCGCGACCCTCCCCCACCTGCTCGAGCGCGGCGACGGCCACTTCCTGCTGACCAGCTCGGTCGCCGGCCGCCGGGCGCTGCCGGGCTCGCTCTACTCGGCGACCAAGTTCGCGGTCTCGGCCATGGGCGAGAGCCTGCGCGCGGAGCTGCGCCAGATGCACGACAACACCGGCATCCGGGTGACGCTGATCGAGCCGGGGATGACCGACACGCCGTTCTTCGACAACCGCCCCGGCGATTGGGCGCTCAGAGACGAGGACATCGCCCGGGCGGTGATGTTCGCGCTCGACCAGCCGCCCGGGGTCGACGTCAACGAGATCCTGATCCGGCCAACGAGCCAGCCGATCTAGGCTCGCGGCGCCCTAGCGTTTTTTCTTCGCGACAGAGCGGCAGGCCGGGACTTTGATCGCGACCCGGTTGCTGCGCACCCGCTTGCCGTTCTGGCCGCGCAGGGTGACCTTCGAGCGCCCGGCGCCGCGGCAGAGGTCGCGGGTATTGGTCAGCAGCCCGCGTTTTCCGCCGTTCATCGTCAGCACGAACTTGGCGACCGGGACATCGGGGGCGGTAAAGATGTTGCGGAGGCGGCCGCCGACCGCTTCGACCGTGCCGCGCAGGCGGATGTTGACCTGGCCGCGAAGGTCGACCAGCAGGTCGGGGAGGATCTTTTTGCCGGGGACCAGGTAGACCGGGCCCTTCAGCTTCTTGCCCAGCAGCGGCGAGGTCGCCGCGGCGTGGCCGTAGACCGAGCCTTTCGGGCATTTGCGTTCGGCCAGCTGCGGGCGGGTGCAGAGGGTGCGGATGTGCGCCTGGTCGAGGATCATCGAGTTCGGCAGCTTCACCACCGTGCGGGAGACGTTGGCGTGGCCCTTGCGGGCGACGAGGATGGCGCGGAATTTCGGATTCTGGGCCCGGAACGCCGTCTTGCGACCGCTCAGCACCTTGGTGAAGAGCTTGGGGCGGAACTTGAGTTTCCTGCAGGCGTTGACCTGGAAGCCGGCGTTGACCGCGGCGGCGCTGAATTTGGCCGGGGCGTTGGGGTCGCCACCGCCGCCGAGGACCGAGCCGGAGGTGTCGAGTTTGCGACAGCTGGTCCCGTTGAGGATGAAGCCCTGCTTGTTGGCGTTGACGTCGATCGAGCGGATGCTCAGCTTGGCACCACCGAAGACGTGGGGGATCGCGTCGGTGTGGGGACGGATCCGCGCCGTCTCGGGATCGATGGACAGCGCCACCCTCACCACGACCGTGCCGAGATCGAACGGCCCGGCCGTGGCGGGGGTGATCACTGCCAGGGACAGGGGGGCCCCGTCGAAGGGGCCGGCGAGGAAGGCTTTGCCGGTGATCGCGATCGGCGTCCCGGACCCGGCCCGGATCGTGGCCCTGCCGACGAGGCTCTTGTCCGGGCAGGTGGAGTTTTTCGCCTCGGCCTCTCCCGCCCGGCCGGCGGCTTTGACGATGTCGTCGGGCTTGCAATACGGAATGCCCTTGAGCTTGCCGGTGACGCCGGGGGGAAGCGAGAGGTCGACGCCTTTGAGCTCCTGCTGGCCGTTGGCCCGGCCGATGTGGACCGCGAACGGGCTGTAGGCGCCGGCCCGGAGCGATTTCGAGCGGGTCGAGAAGCCGGGCGAGAAGGGGCGCTCGGCGAGCGATTTCGCGCAAGGCCCGTCGCCCGGGGCTTTGGTCAGGCCGAACTCGTGCGCGGGGGTCGCCGCGGGGGTGCCCGAGTAGGGCGAGATCGAAGTCGTCGTCTTGTTCGGGCCGCAGGTCGGCGGGCTGGTCAGCACCGCTTTGGGGCCATCGTCGAAGTCGAGCTTGAACGAGGTGAAAGGCACCTGGGGGTTCTGGGCGAAGGTGGTCGTCAGCTGGCCGGTCTTGCGATTTGCTTTGACTTTGCCGATCAGGCGGGCGGAGATCCCGTAGCGGGCCGACTCGGCGTCGACGAAGATCCGGTACTCGTTGCCCGATTCGGGGTCGCGGCTGAGCTGTTTGCCGATGAATACGGGACCGGTCAGCGAGCCGTCGGGGAGCGGCGGCGTGTTTACCGCGATCGTCCCGATCTTCGATTTGGCCGGACAGGCGACGGGGTCGCGGGTGCCTTTGCCGAGCTGGGCGTCGGAGCAGAACTCGAGCCCGCCGGCCGCCGAGGGGTTGAGGCCCATGCCGTCGGGGAGGGTCGTGCTGGCGGTCTCGACGTTCGAGTGCGCGATCGGCAGCACCGGGTCGAACGGGACGGTGACGTCGACCGCGGGGCCGACCGGGGCGTCCGTCCGCACGATCCCGGGAGAGACCGAGATCGCCGGCGAGAACGGCACCAGGTCGCAGCCGGTCGGTTTGACCCCGGCCGGCAGCGGCGCCTCGAAGGCGGTCGAGCCGGCGGGGAAGGTGGCGTTGGGCGACTCGACCGAGTCGGCGCGAAGGAATGTCGAGTAGGTGTGCGCGAATTCCGGGTTGGCGGGATCGCGGCAGGTGCTCGGGTTGGTGAGGAAGGTGCCGTTGCCGGCGATGCCGGTGAAGACGAGGCGGTTTTTATAGATGCGCCCGAGCGGAGGTGGCGGGACGGCGATCGTGAAGCCCTCGTGGTAATCGCCGCTCCAGTCGACGTCGGCTTTGAGGTAGACCTCGGAGCCGGCCGCGTCGAAGCCGAAGAGCGCCGGTTCGCCCTGGTTGGGGACGATGTTGTAGACCTGGGTCGGGACCGGGCCGACAGGTAGGCCGGCGACCGCAAGGGTGACGAGGCTGGCGCCTACGACCGAGGTTGCCGGGCAGGCCAGGGCGTTTTCCTGGAAGGTGGCGAGCTCGCACTGGGCGGTCGCCTGCGGGTTGACGCTGAGCCCGGCCGGGAGGTCGACGCGGACGCCCTTGAGAACCCCGACCGGTTCCAGCAGGCCACCGTCCGCATCCTTGGTGATGAACTGGGTGAACCCGATCGGCGGGTGCGTCGCCGCCTGGGTCGAGTACTGGGCATCGGGGCTCTCGGGGCTGCACTCGGGGACGTCGGTGTTGCAGACCCCGGCCTGCCAGCCGTCCGCGGCGGTGCCGGGCGTGTGCTGGGGGGCGATGATGTCGCCGGTGTCTCCGAATGCGACCGCCGGCGCGAACGCGGCGACGCTCAGCGCCGCCAGCGCGACGGTCGTGATCCTCCTCACCATGGCAAGTTCAGTACCCATCGATTTCGCTTCCTAATCGCCGGGCTACTTGCCGGACTTCTTCTTTTTCTTCTTCTTGCAGCCGGCCTTGAAGCGCTGCTTCTTCTTCAGCACCTTCTTGCCGTTCTGCGCGTTCAGTTCGATCCGGGCGAACTTCTTCTTGCCCTTGCAGAGGCTGCGGGAGTTGATCAACAGCCCCTTCTTGCCGCCGCGGACGGTGAGGATGAATTCGGAGACGGGCACGTCGGGGACGACGTCGAACGTGTTGCGGATCCGTCCGTTCTTGGTCGTGTCGGTGCGGCCCGCCAGCTCGATGTCGACCTGACCGTGGAGGTCGGCGACGAGGTCCGGCAGGGTGTTGTCGGACGAGCGCAGGTAGACGTTGCCCTTCAGCGGCCCGTCGAGCAGCGGTGACTTCGCTTCCGCGAACCCGTAGACCGAGTTCGAGGGGCATTTCTTGGCCGCGAACTGGACCCGGGTGCAGATCTGAGAGATCGCGCCCTGGTCGAGCAGGATCCCCTTCGGCAGCGCGACCGACGCGCGGGCGATGTTGGCGTCGCCGGGCCGGGCGACGAGGACCGCCCTGACCTTCGGGTGCGCCTTGCGCTTGGTGCCGCCGAACGCCCGCAGGAACAGTTTCGGCCCGAAGCCGAGGCTCTCGCAGCCGACGGCCTGGAACGGCGCGCTGACCGGCACCGTGCTGAACCCAGCCGGGTCATTGGGGTTGCCGGCGCCGCCACGGAGGTTGCCGGCGAAGGCGAACGCCGCGCAGTTGGTCGGGTTGAGGGCGAATTCCGGCCTGTCGATGTCGATCGAGACGCTGCGGAGGTCGAGCAGGGTACCGCCGTAGACGTGTGGGATCGCGTCGGTGACGGTCCTGACCTGCGCCGTCTTCGGGTCGAGGAACAGCGCCACCCTCACCACGACCGTGCCGAGATCAAACGGCCCGGCCGTGGCGGGGGTGATCACTGCCAGGGACAGGGGTGCCCCGTTGTAGGGGCCTGCGAGGAAGGCTTTGCCGCCGTCGATGCTGAGGGGTTGGCTGCCGCTCCCGGCGACGATCGAGGCGCCGCCGACCAAGCTCTCGGCCGGGCAGCTGGGACTCGCCTTCTCGGCGACGCCGCTGTTGGCGGCGGCCGCGGCGATCGTCTCCTCGGGGCAGTAGCGAACGCCGGCGAGTTTCGCGGTCAGGCCCGGAGGCAGTGTTACTTCGACGCCTTTGAGCTCCTGCTCGCCGTCCTTACGGGTGAGGTCGATGCCGATCGAGTTGAAGCCGGCCGCCTGGTTGTTGGCGGTGGTGGCGGCGAAGGTCGGCACGAACGGTCGCTCGGCCAGCGATTTCGGGCAATCGCCGCCGCCCGCCGCCTGGCTCAGGGTGAACTCGCTCGTGGGTTCGGCGTCGGGGTTCTCGCTCCACGGCGTCATCACCGCCTTGCTGGTGTGCGGGCCGCAATAGCCGGGGCTGGTCAGGGCGGCGCCCGGACCGTCGTCGAGGTCGATCACGAAGGAGCTGAACGGGACCTGCGGCGTGTCGCTGAACCTGGCCGTCAGCTGCCCGGTGGTCGGGTCGGCCGCGACCCGGCCGAGGAGCTTGATGTCGAGCCCGTAACGCTCCGAGACGGCGTCGACGAAGATCCGGTACTCGTCGCCGGAGGCCGGGTCGCGGCTGAGCTGCTGGCCGACGAAGACGTCGCCTTTCAGGGAGCCCTCGGGGAGCGGCGGGGTCTCGATCGCGACGGTGCCGACCTTCGACTCGGGCGGGCAGGCGACCGGCGCTTTGCTGCCTTTGCCGAACTGGGCGTCGGTGCAGGCGAGCAGGCCGTTGGCGGCTGACGGGTTGAGGCCGAGCCCGACCGGCAGCACCGCCTGGGCCTGCTTGGTGTTGGAGCTCTCGCGCTCGTCGCCGCCGGTGATGTGGGGCACGTCGATCTCGGTCACGGCCCCGGCGGGCGAGTCGGCTTCGGTCGTGCCGGGGCCGACGTCGATGCTCGGGTCATAGGGGATGCCGGGACAGTCGAGCGGTTTTTTCCCGGGCGGCAGCGGCGACTCGAGGGCGGGTTTGGCGCTCTCGGGAAAGACGTATCCGGACTGCGCCTCTTCTTCCACCGAGGAGGCGAGCAGGTAGGTCGAGTAGGCGTGTTTCCAGGCCGGCTCGGTTGCAGGATCGTGGCAGGTAGAGGGGGTGGTGATGAAGGTCCCGTCGCCGGAGCGGCCGTTGAAGACGAGCCGGTTCTTGAGGATCGCTTCGCCGGCGATCGGCAGTTCCGGCACCGCGATCGTGAAGCCCTCGTGGTAGTCCGAGTCGAAGGCGACGTCGGCTTCGAGGTAGACGGGGCTGCCGGCGAGTTTCAGCCCGAAGCGGGCGGGCTTGCCCTGGGGCGGGACGACGTTGAAGACTTTGGCCTGCGTGACCCCGGGGATCGGGTCGATCGGGTGGCCCAGCAGCGACGCGGTCACGAAGCTTTCGCCGACTTTGGATTCTGCCGGGCAGGAGTCGGTGTCGAACTGCGCCTGCGAACACTGGACTCCAAAAGTCGCCTGCGGGTTGACGCTGAGCCCGACCGGGAGGTCGACCCTGATCGTCTTCAGGGCGCCGACCGGTTCTTCGGGACCGCCGATCGGCCCCGGGATGACCGACGGTTCGTTCCTGACGATGAACTGGGTGAAGCCGACCTGGGGATGGGCGGCGGCCTCTTCGAAGAACTGGGCGGGGGTCGCGACCGAGCAGAGCGGCGGGCCGTCGGAGTTGCAGACACCGGCCTGCCAACCGTTGTTCACGGTCAACGGGTCGAGCGGGGACGGGGCGATTATGTCTTCCGTTTTCGCTTGTGCTCCAGGCGCCATGATCGCGCCCAAAAGCACTCCCAGTGCGAGCAACAGAGAGATCTTCCGCCAACCGCTAAAGCCCATTTGATTCTCCTTTGTAAAACCCATTCGGCGCCACTGTACCCGATTTTGATGATTTAGGCTAGAATTTTTAGGTATCGATTGAAACAACTTCTAGATGGAGGCTGAAAATGGATTGGCAGCGACTGGCCCGAGCGAACACCCACCCGCTGCGCATCTCCGTCATGGAAGTGATGGAGATGGACAGCGGCAGGACCCTCTCCCCCAGCGATCTCAGCTACGAGCTTCGAGTCCCCCTCAGCAACGTCAACTACCACGTCACCGAGCTGTTGCGGTCGGGCCTGATCGAGCTGGCGCGCGAGCGCCAGGTCCGCGGCGCGACCGAGCACTTCTACCGGGTGATCGATCACGCCGACTCCCCTACCCGGTCGGAGCAAAATGGGAACGGAAGCGTTTCCGCCGAGGAGGCATTGACCGCTTTCGCGGCCTGAGTCCGAAGCGGACGACGGGTCTCGAACCCGCGACCTCGAGCTTGGGAAGCTCGCGCTCTACCAGCTGAGCTACGTCCGCGCAGCGGCGGATTCTACGCTCGAACGGGCCGGGATCTAACCTTCCCCGCCCGTGGGTACCCGATCCTTCCTTGCCTTCCTCGGCGTCTGCGCCGTCATCGCCCTGCTCGCCTTCGGGCTGCTGAGCAAGGGCTCGGCGACGATCGAGGTCGGCGACAAGGCGCCCGACAAGGTCCTGCCCGCTCTCGAGGGCGGTGGCCGGGGCTCGCTCGCCGAGTATCGCGGCAGCTGGGTGCTGGTCAATCTCTGGGCGTCGTGGTGCGAGCCCTGCCGTGATGAGGCGCCTGCCCTCGAGGACTTCTACCGCGCCAACCGCGACCGCGACTTCGTCGTCCTCGGCATCAACGTCCAGGACAACAGCGAGGACGCGCGGGCCTTCGTCGGGGAGTTCCGGCCCACCTACCCGCAGCTGCGCTCGGTCGGCGACGAGCGCAGCGAGGCGTACGGGTCGACCGGCGTCCCCGAGAACTTCCTCGTCAACCCCCGGGGGAAGCTGGCCCTGATCCAGCGGGGCCCGGTGGACGAGCAGTTCCTGCGCGAATACGTGGACCCGTTGATCGACGGGGGTCGCGGGTGAGGCGGGCGTTGGCGGTCGCCCTCATGGGGCTGCTGGCGTTCGGGCTCGCCGCTGCACCCCAGGCCCTCGCGGCGCAGCCCCAGGTTCAGATCTCCGACGTCGAAGACGAGGTCATGTGCCCGGTCTGCGGCACCCTGCTCGAGCTCGCTGACTCGCCGCAGGCGCGGCGCGAGAAGGCTCTCGTCCGCAGGCTGATCGACGAAGGCAAGAGCAAGGAGGAGGTCAAGGACGAGCTCGTCGTCCAGTACGGCGACGACGTCCTCGCGGTCCCGGGGGGCTCGGGCTTCGACCTCTCCGCCTACCTGGTGCCGGCCATCGCCCTCCTGATCGCAGTGGTCTCCCTGGCCTTCGGGGTCTGGCGCTGGCGTCGCGACGGCGACTCGCGGAGCGGCCCCCCCTCCTCCGGCACCCCCGACGACGGCGACGCCGCTCGCCTCGACGCCGACATCGCCCGCTACGACCTCTAGGCCTCAGCCGTAGGCGACGATCCCGGCACTGCGCGCCGGCAGCCGCCGCATGCCCTTGGCCAACCGCCGTCCCGAGCGCCCCCGGGCGAGCTCGGAGCCGACGCAGGCGAGGGTCGAGTCCGCCTCCGCGGCGATCGTCGCCAGAGCGCCGCTCTGGTCCCCGAGCGGCGGCCCGAGCAGGACGACCAGCTCGTAGCCGTCCCGCAGCTTCGCCACCGCGTGGCGGAAATGCTCGGAGTCGACCGAGACCGGGGCGGCGCCGTCGACGGCGCCGGCGACGATGCAGACCAGTGGCTCGACGGCCTTGCCGGATGCCGGGCCCGCGAGGACGAGCGGCTGCAGCAGTTCGGGGGCCTCGGCCTCGAGCCGCAGGTACTCCTGCAGGCCGGGAGCGGCGGCGAGGCCCAGCGCCGGCGCCAGGACCGGGTCGACGAGGTCGCACTCGAGGAGCGCCGTGCGGGTCCCGGCGGCGGCCGCGGCGGCGGCGAGCCCGGTGGCCACCGCGAGAGGGGCGTCGCCGGACCCGGTGACCAGCAGCGGCCCGGATCCGACCTCCGCCGAGATCGTCGAGAAGGCTTCGAGGTCCTCGCTGCGCAGGGCCCCCGACCCGAGCTCGGACCCGCCCCGGGCCGCGATCTCGGCGAGTGGCTTCACATCTTCTCCGGGGCCGATATCCCCAAGAGCCCGAGCGCGGCGGCGATCGTCCGCTTGGTCAGCAGGCTCAGCGCCAGCCGCGAGCGCTCGACCCCCTCGCCTTCGGCGCCCACCACCTGGCAGTCGCGGTAGAAGGCGTGGAAGTCGGCGGCGACCGCGGTCGAGTAGGCGCAGACCCGGTGCGGGGCGCGGCGCGCGGCGGCCTCGGCCACCACCTCGGGGAACTCGAGCAGGCGCTTGACCAGTGCTTTTTCGGTCGGCTCGAGGGCGGTGCCAGGGGTCTCCGCTCCCGCCCCGGTCGCGGCGTCGGCCTCGTCGAGACCCGCTTTGCGGAGGATGCTCGCGATCCTCGCATGCGCGTATTGCACGTAGTAGACGGGGTTGTCGCTCGATTCGCTCCGGGCCAGCTCGAGGTCGAGATCGACGGTGGTGTCGTGGCTGCGCCAGAGCATGAACCAACGGGTCGCGTCGACGCCGATGTCGTCGAGCAGCGCGTCGAGCGGGACGAATTCGCCGCTGCGCTTCGACATCTGCGAGCGCTCGCCGCCCTCGATCACGTTGACGAGCCGCATGATCAGCGGCTCGAAGACGTCGGGCTCGACGCCGAGGGCCGCGATCGCCGCCCGCAGCCGCGGCGCGTAGCCGTGGTGGTCGGCGCCGAGGACGTTGATCAGGTGGCCGAAGCCGCGCTCGAGCTTGTCGAGGTGGTAGGCGACGTCGGCGGCGAGGTAGGTCGGTTCGCCGTTGGCCCGCACCAGCACCCGGTCCTTGTCGTCGCCGAAGTCGGTGGTCCGCAGCCAGAGCGCGTCCTCGCTGCGGTAGGAGTGACCCTCGCGCTCGAGGCGGGCGAGCGCCTCCTCGACCTCGCCCTCGGCATAGAGGGCCCGCTCGGATGCCCAGTTGTCGTAGTGGACGCCGAAGCGCTCGAGCGTCGAGCGGACCCCGTCGAGCACGAGCTCGACGCCGCGGCGCCCGACCGCGTCGGTGTCGGCGGGGTCGATCCCCTCGGCCCCGAGCTCGGCCGCCAGCTCGCCGACGTAGTCGCCGCTATAGCCGTCCTCGGGCGGGTCGCCGCCGGTCATCGCCGCCGCCAGCGAGAGCGCGAAGCGCTCGATCTGGCCGCCGGAGTCGTTGACGTAGTACTCGCGCGTCGCCTCGTGGCCGGCGGCGCCGAGGAGCCGGACCAGGGCATCCCCGTAAGCGGCGTGGCGGCCACCCCCGACGTGCAGCGGCCCGGTCGGGTTGGCGGAGACGAACTCGACGAGGATCCGCTGCGGCGAGTCGGGCGCCGGTGGCCTCCCCAGCCGCTCGCCGGCGTCAGCCATCCCCGCCATCGCCCGCCGGTACCAGGTGTCGCCGAGGAAGAGGTTGACGAAGCCGGGCCCCGCGACCTCGATCCGCTCGAGGCCGCCGTCCTCGCCGCCGAGCTCGCGCTCCAGCTCGGTGCCGAGCCGGGCGGCGACGTCGCGCGGGCTTTCGCCCAGCGGTGCCGCCAGCAGCATCGCCGCGTTGGAGCTGTAGTCGCCGAGCTCGGGCTTCGGCGGGCGGTCGAGGGTCGGCTCGGTGCCGGCCTTCTCGCCCCCGCGCAGGGTGCCGGCAGCGCGGTCGACGGCAGCCCTCAGCTCGCCGATCAGGTCGCCGCTCACGGTCGGCCTCCTCGCGTCGCGTTCACCCGCCCATCGTATGGAGAGAACCGATTCATGAGTACGCTGGGCCGCTCGTGCAGGCCGCCGTCATCACCGACATCCACGCCAACCTGACCGCCCTCGAGGCGGTCCTGGCCGAGATCGACGACGGTGACTTCGAGGAGATCTGGTGCCTCGGCGACGTCGTCGGCTACGGGGCCGAGCCGGATGCCTGCACCGATCTCGTCCGCGAGCGCTGCCAGGTCTGCCTGGTCGGAAACCATGACCTCGCCGTGCTCGGCGGGCTCGACATCTCCTCGTTCTCGGAGGCGGCGGCGGAGGCGGTCGAGTGGACGCGGTCGAACGTCTCCGAGGGGACCCTGGAGTTTCTCCGCGAGCTCGCCCCCGAGGGCGAGCGCGGC
>DATDCK010000023.1:0-29566 GCA_036524375.1 Solirubrobacterales bacterium
CAGAGGAACCAGAGATAGCTGAGCCGGATTCCGAATCCCTCGCCGCCGCCCGAGTGGCCGTTGTCGCCGAGCGCGGCGATGTCCGTCACTTCGCAAACCCAGAAGAACAATGGCACCACCGTCACCAGGCCGACGGCTAGCGGGACGGCGATCCTCATCGTTCGGTTGCGGAGCGTGCGCTCGATCCCTTTGCGTGAGATCAGGAAGACGAGGAAGAAGCCCGACATCGCGAAGAAGAGCGGCAGGCGGAAGATGTGGACCAGCCAGAAGGCCGCGACCGACCAGTTGCCGGGATAGCCGTTGATGCTGAGCATCACCGCCGCATGGACCGGTACCAGCAGCAGCATCGTCGACGCCCGGAGGGCGTCCATAGAGTGGATTCGCTCTGCTGCCGGGCTGCTCACCCAGCGAACCTACCGATTCGGTGCGTTCGTGTTTACGGCACTTGCGGCTAGGAGAGGGCCGCGGCGACGCGGGCGGCGAGGGCGCGATGGAGGGCGACGTTGGCACCGCGGTCGACCGGGATCTCGATCAGCCCGGTCCCGGCCTCTAGCGCCTCCGTGAGCGAATCGAGGTCCGCGAGGCGGCGGTGGGGGAGGTCGAAGAGCGCGGCGGCGCCGGCGACGTCGATGCCCCTCGGGGTGCCGAGGATGGCCTCGAACTCGTCCGCATCGAGCGCCTCGGCTTGGGGCAGGAAGTGGAAGATGCCGCCGCCGTCGTTGTCGATGATCAGGATCCGCACCGGAGTCTCGACCTCGCGCAGCGCCGCCAGGCCGCCGAGGTCGTGGAGCAGCCCGAGGTCGCCGCAGACGATCGTCGTCGGCCGGCCGGTCGCGGCGGCCGCCCCGATGCCGGAGGAGAGCAGGCCGTCGATCCCGTTGGCGCCACGGTTGCTTAGGAAGATGGCGTCGGTCGCCGAGGAGGGCAGGAACGCCTCCTGGTCGCGAATCGGCATGCTCGAGGCGGTATAGACGAGGTCGCCCTCGCGATGGCACTCGCCGAGGGCCCGGTGCAGGGCCGGCTCGGTCAGGCCGACATCCCCGGAGTCGAGCTCGGCCGCGATCGCCTCGGTCGCCAGCCGCTCGGCCTCGGTCCAGAGCGAGACGGCCTCACGATCGCCGCGGCCGACGCGCGCCGCCCAGCCGGCGGCGAGCTCGACCGGATCGGCGCGCAGGACCGCGGCCGCCCGGCGCCCGGGCTCGTTCCAGCCGCCATCCGGGGCGATCGCCAGCTCATCGGCCCCCGAGGCCGCCAGCCACCCCCGCAGCGGCTTCGAGGTCGGCATCTCCCCGAACCGCAGCACCAGGTCCGGCCGCGCGCGCTCTGCGAAGGCCTCGTCGCGGAGCAGCAGGTCGTAGGCGGAGATCACGTGCGATCGGTCATGGGGCCCGCAGCGCAATTGCGATGTCGGCTCGGCCAGGATCGGCGCCCCCGCGGCGGCCGCCAGCTCGGAAAGCGGGGCCCGCAGCTCGGGGTCGGTCTGACGGCCGGCGACGATCACCGCGCGCGACGCCGAGTCGATGTGCTTCGCGACCTCGTCGAGCATGAAGGCCGAAGGCTCGCGGTCGATAGCGGTCACCGCGGTCAGCGGCCGGTCGTCCCTGCCCTCGAGCGCAAGCGGGTCGCTCGCCGTCACAGCTCCTTCCACCGGGATCGGCGCGAGGGGCTCGCGCCAGGGCATGTTGAGGTGGACGGGCCCCCGGCGAGCGTCGCCGGCGGCGGTCGCGTAGGCCCGACAGGCGGTCGAGCGGTAGTGCAGAAGCCCGGCGTCGTCGGCGTCGTGGGTCCCGACTTCGCAGAACCAACGCACCGCGGCCCCGTAGAGCCCGATCTGGTCGATCGTCTGCCCGGCGCCGATCCCGCGCAGCTCCGGCGGCCGGTCCGCGGTCAGCGCGATCAGCGGCAGCGAGGACTCGTCCGCCTCGCATATCGCCGGGTGGAAATTGGCGGCGGCCGTTCCCGAGGTGCAGAGGATCGCCACCGGGGAGCCGCTCGCCTGGGCGGCCCCGAGCGCGAAGAAGGCGGCCGAGCGCTCGTCGAGGATCACCGGCGTCTCGATCTCCGCCTGGCGCCAGAGGGCGACCGCGAGCGGGGTCGACCGCGACCCGGGACAGATCACCGCCTGTCGCAGCCCGCAACGGGCCAGCTCTTCGACGAAGGCCGAGGCAAGCGCGGTGTTGACATTGGTCCTATCCATGTGCGGCGCTTTTCTCGTCCCATGTGCACGAAAAGCGCCGCACCAGGCTAAAGGCGGTGCGCTGAGAGCGCCGAGTCGTCGATCTCGACCCCGAGGCCGGGGCCCGGCGGTGGGTGCAGTGTCCCGTCCCGCAGCTCGCACTCGACGGCGGCGATCGTCGAGGCGAAGAGGCGCTGGGTGGCGAGGCCGTGGGCCCGCTCGCCCGCGACCGGCCAGGGGAGCGCGCTCAGCTTCGCCGCCAGGCGGGCGCCGAGGGCGATCCCGACCGGGCCGTCGAGGGCGCTCGACGCATAGGCGGGAAGCTCGCCCGCGATCCGCAGCGCCGTGAACAGGCCCCCGACCTTGGCCAGCTTGACGCCGGTCAGGCGAAAGGCGCCGGTCTGGGCTGCGCGCCTGGCGTCAGCCGCGGTGACGACGCTCTCGTCGCCTGCCAGCGGGATCCGGGTCTCGCCGGCGAGCTCGGCCGCCCGCTCCATCGTCGCAACCGGCTGCTCGGCGAGCTGGATCTCCAATGGCTCCAGCTCGACGAGGGTCGAGCGCGCCGTCTCCAGGTCCCAGGCGGCATTGGCGTCGACCCGGATCAGGGCGTCGGGGCCGAGCGCCTCGCGGACCGCGCGGACTTGGGCGACGTCTTCGCCGGCGCCGAGCTTGAGCTTGAAGGTGGTGTAGCCGTCGGCGGCCCAGCGCAGCGCCTCCTCAGCCACCGCCGCGGGCTCGCCGGCGACCAGCGTCGCGTTGCAGGGCACCGGCCCGGCTGCGACCGCCGCCGGCGGATCGCGCCGCTCGCCGAGGTCCAGGAGTGCGGTCAGCGCCGCGCAACGCGCGGGCGGCGAGAGCTCGATGTCGTCGGGGAGCCAGGCCGACTCGCCGACCCGGCCCGAGTCGAGTGCCCGCCCGAGGGCCCCGGAGTCGCCGAGGGCGCGCAGCTCGCGGACGACGTCCTCGAGGCTCGCGCCGCCGCGCAGGCCGAGCGGAACCGCTTCGCCGAGGCCGACGACTCCCTCTTCGTCGACGATTCGCAGCAGCACCATCTCGCGCCCCTCGAGCCGGCCGCGGGCGGTGACGTAGGGCTCCCGAAACGGGAGCGAGTAGGGGATTGCCTCGACCGAGGCGATCGGCACCCGGCGGTCCCTCAGGCGGCGAGGAGAAGGCCGAGGGAGACGAGCAGGCTGTAGGCGCCGAGCAGGGCGCCGGTTCCGGCCAGAGCGCCGTTGAGGGCGGGCCCGTCGGTGCGGTTGGTGACCGTCCGCATCGGCTTGAATGCCAGCGGCAGCGCCAAGAGCCCGATCAGCGGCAGGGCGCTCGCGCTCGCCGCGGCGAGCGCGAGCGGGAGGACCAGGAAGGCGCCGAGGACGAGGCAGCGGTAGAGGACGACGGCGTTGTGGCGGCCCATCCTCACCGCCAGCGTCATCTTGCCGGCTCGGCGGTCGGTCTCCATGTCGCGGATGTTGTTGACGACGAGGATCGCGGTCGCGAGGAACCCGACGGCGATCGAGAGGCCGAGCGGCAGCGCGTCGAGCTCCTCGAGCTGCACGTAGTAGGACCCGTTGACCGCGACCAGGCCGAAGAAGAGGAAGACGAAGACCTCGCCGAGCCCGGCATAGCCGTAGGGGCGCGGGCCGCCCGTGTAGAGCACGCCGGCGGCGATCGAAAGGACGCCGACGACGAGGATGACGGCACCGGCGACCAGCGCCAGATACACGCCGCAGGCGATCGCCACCCCAAAAGCTATCCAGGTCGCCGTCAGCACCCGCTGGGGGGTGACCAGGCCGGCAGAGGTGACCCGCACCGGGCCGAGCCGATCGGCGGTGTCGGCGCCACGCTTGGCGTCGGAGTAGTCGTTGGCGAGATTGGTCCCGATCTGGATGAAGATCGAGCCGATCAGCGCGGCGACGAAGGCGCCGGCCCGAGGCAGCTCACCAGCCCAGTAGACGGCCGCGGCCGTCCCGACCAGAACCGGCGCGATCGCCGCCGGCAAGGTCCGCGGCCGTGCCGCCATCAACCAAATACGCATGAACCGCCACCTCCTCCGCTTCGCGTCCGGGGGCGGCGGCAATCGCCATATCGGCGCCGCTCGCAGAGAATCAGATCGTGATGCTCGCTAATTGTAGATCTCATGGAGGGGCTGGTCGCAGGTTCAAAGGCTGGGCATCTCGAGGGAGGCCTGGTCGCAGATTCGAAGGTTCTAGCGGTCAATTCTCCGGCGCAGGACGGGCGGGTGGCCTGTGGGCGGCGCAGGGGGGTTGGACGCGAGCGTCCGTAGGCTGTGGAGGGGAAGGCCTCGGCCCTTGTAGCGCTTTGTCCCGGCCCCCGGAGCAGCGCGAAGGGCGACGGCCGGGTAACCCCCCTGCACCGCTGTCCTGCCCCCCTCACGGCCGCCTCGGGAATTTCGAGAAATCCGGCCGGCGCTTCTCCTTGTACGCCTCGCGCCCCTCGCGTGCCTCGTCGCTGCCGTAGAAAAGGAGGTTGGCGTCGTGCGCGAGCTGCTGGATCCCGGCGTAGCCGTCCTCGTGGGCGTTGAAGCTCGACTTCACCAGGCGCAGCGCGAAGGGGGAGAGGGCGAGCATCTCGCGGCACCAGGCCACCGTCTCACGCTCGAGGTCCTCGAGAGGCACCACCGTGTTGACAAGTCCCATCTGCTCGACCTCAGCGGCGTCGTAGAAGCGGCAGAGGAGCCAGAACTCCTTCGCCTTCTTCGGCCCGACCAGGTCGCTGAGGAGGGAGGCTCCGAAGCCTCCGTCCCAGGAGCCGACCCGGGGACCGGTCTGCCCGAAGCGGGCGTTGTCGGCGGCGATCGTGAGGTCGCAGCAGAGATGCAGGACCTGGCCGCCGCCGGCGGCCCAGCCGGCGACCATCGCCACCACCGGCTTCGGCAGGCGCCGCATCTGGACTTGAAGGTCGGTGACGTGGAAACGCCCGATCGCTGCGCCCTCGGCGACGTAGCCGGTGTCGCCGCGGACGTTCTGGTCGCCGCCCGAGCAGAAGGCCTCGGTCCCCTCGCCGGTCAGGATCACGACCCCGATTTCGCCGTCCTCGCGGGCGGCCTCCAGCGCCGCCGAGACCTCGACCAGGGTTTGGGGCCGGAACGCGTTTCGCACCTCCGGCCGGTCGATCGTGATCTTTGCGATCCCCTCGGAGGTCTCGTAGCGGATGTCCTCGTACTCGCCGGCGCCGGCCTCCCAGGCGATCGGCGCGTAGAGTTCCCCCTCGGGCGGGGAGTCCTTGTGGCGGTGCGACATCAACCGCACGATAGCCAGGGACGCCCGGCCGATGCCTTGCTCCGATGAAACTCGACGACTGGCTCTCCCAGAGATCGCAAAGCGCTCCCGACCGCGTCGCGCTCGTCGCCGACGGGTCTGACGTCACCTACGCCGAGCTCGAGGCCGAGGCGACCTGGGTCGCTCGCCGCCTCGCCTCACAGGGTGTCCGGCGGGGGTCGATCGTCGCGGTGACGATGCACCCGCGGCGCGAGCAGGTCGTCCTCCTCCACGCGCTGATGAAGGTGGGCGCGACCGCGCTGCCGCTCGGCCCGCAGCTCTCCGAGAGCGAGCACGCCGCGATCATCGCCGCCGAGGAGGCCTCGGTCGACCTCGTCGACCCCGGCCAGCTGACCCAGAACGAGGCCGACCTGCCGCTGCTCGGCGAGCACGACATGGACGACATCGCCTGCAGGGTCCTGACCAGCGGCTCCAGCGGCGCCCCGCATCCGGTCGGGCTCACGTACGGGAACTTCCTCTGGAGCGCAGTCGGCTCGGCCTTCAACATCGGCGTCGACCCCGCCGACCGCTGGCTCTGCTGCCTGCCGCTCAGCCACATCTCGGGGCTTGGGATCGTGATGCGCTCGGTCATCTACGGGACCACCGCGGTCGTCCACGACGGCTTCGAAACCGACCGGGTGGCGGCGGCGCTGGCCGACGACGACATCAGCCTCCTCTCGCTGGTGACGACGACGCTCGTGCGGCTGCTCGATGCCGGAGCCGACCTCTCCGGCCCCCGCGCGATCCTCGTCGGCGGCGGTCCGGTCCCCGAGGAGCCGCTCGAAGAGGCGATCGGCCGCGGTGCCACCGTGGTCCAGACCTATGGCCTGACCGAGGCCTGCTCGCAGGTCACGACTCTGGCCCCGGCCGACGCGAAGCGCAAGCTCGGCTCGGCCGGCCGGCCTCTGCTGACCACGCACCTGCGAATCAAGGACGGCGAGATCCTCGTCCAGGGACCGACCGTCGCCCCCGACCGCATCGACGACGACGGCTGGCTCCACACCGGCGACCTCGGCCGCATCGACGAGGAAGGCTTCCTCTACGTCGAGGACCGGATGGACGACCTGATCGTCAGCGGCGGCGAGAACGTGGTCCCGGCCGAAGTCGAGCAGGTGCTGATGCGACACCCCGAAGTCGCCGACGCCGCCGTCGTCGGTCGCGACGACCCCGAGTGGCAGCAGGCGGTGACCGCGATCGTCGTCCTCGAAGACGGATCTTCGACGACCCCCGACGAGCTGCGCCGCCACTGCGCCGAGTCGCTGGCGGGGTTCAAGGTCCCGAAGCGGGTCGAGCTGGCGGCGGCCCTGCCGCGCACGCCCTCGGGCAAGTTGATGAGGCGGGCACTTCGTTAGCCTGCCCGTCCATGCGCACCGACGACATCTTCTACGACAAGGACGCCGACCTCTCGAAGCTCGAGGGGAAGACCGTCGCCATCCTCGGGTACGGGTCCCAGGGCCACGCCCACGCTCTCAACCTGAAGGACTCGGGCGTCGACGTCGTCGTCGGCCTGCGTTCGGATTCGAGCAGCCGCGGCAAGGCCGAGGAGGCCGGGCTCGAGGTCCTCGACATCGCCGAAGCGGCCAGCCGCGGCGACGTCGTGATGATCCTGCTTCCGGACGAGAAGCAGGCCGAGGTCTGGGAGGCCGAGATCGCCGACGGGATCGCCCCCGGCAACCTTTTGATGTTCGCCCACGGCTTCGCGATCCACTTCGAGCAGATCCAGCCCCCGCCGGGCGTCGACATCGGGATGGTCGCGCCGAAGGGCCCCGGCCACCTGGTCCGCCGCCAGTACGAGGAAGGCAACGGCGTCCCCTGCCTGATGGCCGTCCACCAGGACGGAAGCGGAAACGCCCACGACCTCGTCCTCGCCTACGCGTCGGGGATCGGCGGCGGTCGCGCCGCGATCATCGAGACCAGCTTCAAAGACGAGTGCGAGACCGATCTCTTCGGCGAGCAGGCCGTCCTCTGCGGCGGCGCCAGCGAGCTCGTCCAGGCAGGCTTCGAGACCCTGGTCGAGGCCGGCTACGACCCCAGGCTGGCCTATTTCGAGTGCCTGCACGAGCTGAAGCTGATCGCGGACCTGATGTACGAGAAGGGCATTCAGGGGATGCACTACTCGATCTCGAACACCGCCGAGTACGGCGACCTGACCCGCGGCAAGCGGGTCATCACCGACGAGACCAAGGCATCGATGAAGCAGATCCTCTCCGAGATCCAGTCCGGCGACTTTGCCCGCGAGTTCATCGCCGAGAACAAGGCCGGCAACGAGAACTTCGGCCGCATGCGCGAGGAGCTCCAGGGCTCCGAGATCGAGGATGTCGGCAAGGATCTCCGCGACACCATGCCCTGGATCGACCAGAAGTTCTAGGGCTCGAGAAGGAGGGGCGGGCAACCCTCCCCGGGAATTTGCTTCGCCGCCTGCGGCGGCTCGCCAGTGTTGGAGCCCGGCTGCGCCGGGCAAAAGACAGATTGCATATCGCGGGGACATTCCCGGTGAGGGTCACCCGCCCCTCCGTCCTCAAGCCGCTCGACAGCCGGTCGATCCACGCCGTCGCGGCGAGGAGCGGTGGGGTGGACGAGTCCGGTCGCCCGAGGGGCGAATGTCGCGAAGCGGCGATATGCAATCTGTCTCTTGCGCGGCGCCAGCCGCGCTCCGACATCCGGAGGCCACCGCAGGTGGCCGAACGCAATTCGCCCGGAGGGTGACCGGGCTCGTCTAACTGACGACTAGGCGCCGGGAGGGGCGTTGTCGCCGAAGCGGGAGGACTCGTCCTCTGGCAGGGCGCCGTCGCGGCCGACGTAGCCGTCCTTGCCGCCCACGACCACGTAGGTGGCATCCTCGCTGTCGCTGAGGTTGCGGATCTTGCGGACGGTCGGGGCGTCGACCCAGGCGCAGCCGCCGGGGGCCAGCTCGTGCTCGGTGCCGTCGTCGAAGACGATCGCGATCTTCCCGCGGTGGCAGAAGTAGAGCTCCTCCTGCTTCTCGTGCAGGTGACGGCCGGTCTCGTAGGAGGGCGGGATGACGATCGCGTTGACGCCGAAGGCGGTTACGCCGAGCTCCTTGCGGACCTTGCGAAAGCCGTAGCCCTCGCCCAGGTCGTCGAGATTCGCGACGGCGTAGCCATCGCCTTTCGCAATTTGCTGATCCGAGTCGCTCATTGCCGGGAGCCTATGTCAATAACCTGTCGCGTCGATGACAGTCGAGACCGCCACCCAAATACCCGCGGAGCTGAAGCCGGAGGACGGTCGCTTCGGCTGCGGCCCCTCGAAGGTCCGGCCGCAGGCGCTCGCGGCATTGGCCGAGCGCTCCGACGTGATGGGCACCTCGCACCGCCAGGCGCCGGTGCGCGATCTGGTCGGCCGGGTTCGGGACGGGCTCGGTGAGCTCTTCGGCCTTCCCGACGGCTACGAGATCGCGCTCGGCAATGGCGGCACGACCGCCTTCTGGGAGGCCGCGGCCGCCTGGCTCGTGCGCGAGCGGGCCCTGCACCTGACCTACGGCGAGTTCTCGCAGAAGTTCGCGAAGGCGACAGCGGCCGCGCCCTTCCTCGGCGACCCGATCGTGGTCGAGGCCGAGCCCGGCGACGCTCCCGCGCCGGTCGCCGATCCCACCGCCGACGCGATCGGCTGGGCCCACAACGAGACCTCGACCGGCGTGATGGTCCCGGTCGAGCGCCCGGCCGACTCCGGCGACTCCCTCGTCCTTATCGACGCCACCTCCGGCGCCGGCGGGCTGCCGCTCGACGCTTCCCAGGCCGACGTCTACTACTTCGCCCCCCAGAAGGCCTTCGGCGCCGACGGCGGGCTCTGGCTCGCCGCCCTGAGCCCGGCCGCCGTCGCCCGGATCGAGGAGCTCGACGGCGCCGGCGACCGCTGGCAGCCCGCCTTCCTCTCGCTGCAGACCGCGGTCGAGAACTCGCGCAAGAACCAGACCTACAACACCCCCGCGGTCGCGACCCTGCTGCTGCTCGCCGACCAGGTCGAGTGGATGCTCTCGCTCGGCGGGCTCGACGGCTGCGTTGCCCGCACCACCGCTTCGTCCTCGCACCTCTACGACTGGGCCGAGGGTTCGGAGCAGGCGACGCCGTTCGTCGCCGACCCGGCCAAGCGCTCGCTGGTCGTCGGCACGATCGACTTCGACGACTCGGTCGACGCCGCCGCCCTCGCCGCCACCCTCCGGGCCAACGGCATCGTCGACGTCGAGCCCTACCGCAAGCTGGGCCGCAACCAGCTGCGGGTCGGGATGTTCCCGGCGGTCGAGCCCGCCGACGTCGAGGCGCTCACCGCCTGCATTGACTGGGTGCTCGAGAATGCCGACGGGGTGAGCGCGTGAAGGTCCTGGTCAAGGAGAAGATCGCCGACACCGGGGTCGCGCTGCTGCGCGAGAACTTCGACGTCGAGCTCGGCCTCGACATGTCCGACGAGGAGCTGCGCGAGGCGATCGGCGGCTACGACGCGATCCTGATCCGCTCGGCGACCAAGATGACCGCCGACCTGATCGATGCCGGCCAGCGGCTGAAGGTGATCGGCCGCGCCGGCACCGGCGTCGACAACGTCGACATCCCGGCCGCCACGAGGCGCGGGGTGATCGTCGCCAACGCGCCGGAATCGAACTCCGTCGCCGCCGCCGAGCACACGCTGGCGCTGATGCTCTCTCTCTGCCGCAACGTCCCCCAGGCGCACGGCTCGCTGACCGGCGGGCAGTGGGAGCGCCCGAAGTTCAAGGGAACCGAGCTCTACGGCAAGAAGCTCGGGGTCGTCGGCTTCGGCCGCATCGGCCAGCTCGTCGCCAAGCGCGCCCAGAGCTTCGAGATGGAGGTCGTCGGCTTCGACAAGTTCGTCTCCGCCGAGCGCTTCCGCGAGCTCGGCGTCGAGGGCGCCGAGAGCGTCGAGGAGCTGCTCGGTGCCGTCGACATCGTCACCCTGCACGTGCCGAAGACCCCGGAGACGATCGACCTGATCGACAGTGAAGCGGTCGCGGCGATGAAGGACGGCGCCCGGCTCGTCAACTGCGCCCGCGGCGAGCTGGTCGACCTCGACGCGGTCGCGGCCGGGCTCGAGAGCGGCAAGCTCGGCGGGGCGGCGCTCGACGTCTTTCCCTCGGAGCCGTTCACCGAGCATCCGATCTTCGCCCGCGAGGACGTCGTCGTCACCCCGCACCTCGGGGCCTCGACGGCGGAGGCCCAGGATCGCGCCGGCGTCGTCACCGCCGAGCAGGTGACTGCCGCGCTGACCGGCGGCGTCGTCACCAACGCGGTCAACATCGCCGCCGTCCGTCCCGAGGAGATGGAGGCGCTGGCGCCGTTCGTCCCGCTCTGCGAAAAGCTCGGCCGCCTCGCCCAGGGACTGGGGGAGGGCTCGGTCGACAAGGTCAGCGCCGAATTCCGCGGTCGACTCGCGGCCAACGACACCCGCCTGCTCGGGATCGCGGTCCTCGTCGGCGTCCTCTCCGGCAACACCGAGGAGCCGGTGAATCTCGTCAACGCCCCGCAGATGGCCGAGGAGCGCGGCATCGACCTGGTCGAGACCAAGGACGGAGCCGCCGGTGACTTCACCGAGCTGATCCGGGTGAGGATCGGGGAGGGGGAGGACGCGGTCGAGGTCTCGGGCACGGGCGTCGGGCCTCGCAACGAGCCCTACCTCGTCTCGGTCTGGGGCGAGAGCTTCTACCTGCCTTTCGCCGACCACCTGGCGATCTTCCGCTACGCGGACCAACCGGGGATGATCGGGCGCGTCGGCACGGTCTTCGGCGAAGAGTCGGTGAACATCATCTCGGCGGCCGTCGGCGCGACCCATGGCGAGCGCGCGGTGATGGCCCTGACCACCGACGCCCCGGTGCGCGAGGAGACGATCGGCAAGATCCTCCAGCTCGACGGCTTCGCGGTCGGTCGATCGGTCGATCTCTAGGCGCTTGGCCGCATCGACGGGCACTTTTGGTTGTTCAACCGGTAGGCGCTCCGAAGGGACGTCCGCGGGGCGGCGCGGGAAAATGAAGAAGGCAATACCGATCGCACTGACGCTTTTCGCGTTCCTGGTCCCTGCCGGCACGGCGGGGGCGGACGTGACCTACAACGTGCTGCTCGCAGGCGGCGCCGAGCCGAACGTGATGAAGATCGTGCTGACCCCCGACGGCCGCAACTACGTGATCGACTCGGTCGTCCCACTCGAAGTCGGCGGCGACGTCTGCGTCAACCCGCCCGGGAACCACAACGAGCTGATCTGCGAAGCGGTCAAAGTGAGCGCCTTCGAAGTCAACGCCGACGGGGGCGACGACTACGTCAGGGTTTCGCGTCACGTCACGATCCCGGTGACGATGCGGGGCGGGCCCGGAGCCGACACCTTGATCGGGGGGGCCGGCGACGACAAGCTCAACGGCGGCGACGGCTCCGACAAGTTGATCGGCCGCGATGGCGCCGACATCCTCACCGGCGGCGAGGGCATCGACTCGCTGTTCGGCGGCGCCGGGGACGACATCGTCCGCGGTGGCCTCGGCGCCGACACCCTCTCGGGTGGCACCGGCGCGAACAAGCTCACCCCGAACTGACGGGGCGTCGCGCGGTCAGCCTGCCGCCGACGAAGAAGAGCACGATCAGAAAGCCGATCAGGGAAAGCGCCGCGTCGAGGCGGAAGGCGGCCTGGATGCCATCGGCGAACGGCGGGATCGCGGACGAGAAGACGGTCGTCGTCAGGCCCAGCCCGATCGAGCCCCCGGCGATCTGGAACATGTAGACGATGCCGCCGGCGAGACTGGTCTGCGACTCGTCGACCGAGGTGACCCCGGCGGTGGTGGCGGTCGGATAGAAGCTGCCGATCCCGAGGCCGAGGACGACCATCCCGACGATCAGCGAGTCGTAGCCGGAGTCGGCGTCGACCTGGGAGAAGAGGAACGGGGCGATCGTGATGCAGGCGGCGCCGAACGCGGCCAGGCGCTTCGGTCCGATCCTCTCGTAGAGCGGCCCGGCGATGAACGAGACCAGCGCGAAGGTGCCGAGGAAGGGGAGGATCCCGACCCCGGCCTCGAGCGGCGAGTAGCCGAGCTGCTTCTGCATGAACTGGGGCAAATAGAGGAGCGAGGCGAAGAAGGTCGCCGACATGAACAGGATCGCCACGCAGGAGGCGCGGAAGCTGAGGTTGCTCATCACCTGGGCCGGAACCAGCGCGCGACTGCCGGCCCGCCGCTCGATCGGGATGAAGGCGATCACGAGGACGAGGGCGAGCACGAGCAGCCCGATGACCCTCGGGTCGTCCCAGCCCCACTCGGCGACCTGGTCGAGGGCGATCAGCAGCGAGACGAGACCGACCGAGAGCGCCGTGATGCCGAGGTAGTCGATGCGGCGCTCGCCGGGCTCGGGCTCTTTCACCTTGACCAGGAAGTAGGTGACGGCGACCGCGAAGATCGCGATCGGCACGTTGAGGAAGAAGATCCAGCGCCAGCTGAAGGCGTCGGTGAGGACGCCGCCGATCAGCGGCCCCATCGCGTTTCCGAGCCCGGCTGCGCCGAGGACGATGCCGCCTGCCAGGCCGGCCTTGTCGTCGGGCAGGATCGCGAAGGTCATGCCGAGGATCGCCGGCCACATCAGCGCCCCCCCGATCCCCATCAGGACCCGGGCGCCGATCAGCCATGCCTCGGACTGGGCGGCGCCGCCGAGCGCCGACATCGAGGCGAAGATCGCGGTGCCGAGGAAGAAGGCGTTGCGGCGGCCGAACATGTCGGCGAGGCGACCGCCGGAGACGATCATCACCCCGAAGGTGAGCGCGTAGGCGTTGACCACCCACTGGATCGTGTTGACGTCCGTGTGGAAGTCCTTCTCCATCGTCGGCAGGGCGACGTTGATCGCCGAGAAGTCGTTGGCGATCACGATCACGGCGATCGCCATCGCGAAAAGAGCCAGCCAGTCCGATTTCGCGATCGTCGAGCTCTGGTCGGCGGAGTCGATGTCGCGCAGCCTAGACCGCCCGAAAGACGTGCGCTAAGGTGGGCCGACGAATGACGCACCGGCTCGACAGCCTCGCGCTTCTCCTTCTCCTCCCCCTTCGGGGGGAATAGCGCTGGGCGGCGCGATAGCCGCGAGAGACAAGGTCATTCGATACGAGCAGAGAAGGAGGAGGTCCGATGGGACCCGCATCTGACGCCAACCGCGTCCACATTTTCGACACCACCCTGAGGGACGGCGAGCAATCGCCCGGAATCTCGCTGAACACGGCCGAGAAGGTCGAGATCGCCCAGCAGCTCGCCCGGCTCGGGGTCGACGTGATCGAGGCCGGCTTCCCGATCACGTCGCCCGGCGACTTCGAGGCCGTCGAGGCGATCGCGCGGGGGGTGGAGGGCCCGGTGATCTGCGGCCTCGCTCGCACCCACAAGGCCGACATCGACGCCGCCTGGGGGGCGATCAAGGACGCGCAGCGGCCGCGTATCCACACCTTCATCTCGACCTCAGACATCCACATCGAGCACCAGTTGCAGACCGACCGCGAGGACGTCAAGGGACAAGCAAAGGCCGCCGTCTCGCTGGCCAAGTCCTATTGCGTGGACGTCGAGTTCTCGCCGATGGACGCGACCCGCGCCGACGTCGAGTTCACCGCCGAGGTCTGCGCGATCGCCGTCGCCGAGGGCGCGACCGTGATCAACGTGCCCGACACTGTCGGCTACACGACGCCCGAGGAGTACGCCGAGTACTGGCGGCAGCTCTACGAGCTGGTCCCCGGGCTGCGCGAGGTCGAGACCTCGGTCCACTGCCACGACGACCTGGGCCTGGCCGTCGCCAACTCCTATGCGGGGGTCCTGGCCGGCGCCCGCCAGGTCGAGTGCGCCGTCAACGGGATCGGCGAGCGAGCCGGCAACTGCTCGCTAGAGGAGATCGCGATGCTGATCCGCACCCGCGAGGACACCCATGGGCTGACGATCGGCCTCAACACCAAGGAGCTGGCCCGCACCAGTCGCATGGTCTCGCGCCTGACCGGCTACGCGATCCAGCCCAACAAGGCCATCGTCGGCCGCAACGCATTCGCCCATGAGTCGGGGATCCACCAGGACGGCGTCCTCAAGGAGCGCAGCACCTACGAGATCATGGACGCGACCGAAGTCGGCCTCGAGTCGAACTCGATCGTGCTGGGCAAGCACTCCGGCCGGCACGCGCTGCGCGACGCCCTGGAGCAGCTCGGCTTCAAGGTCGAGGGCAACGCCCTGAACGCCGCCTTCAAGCGCTTCAAGGAGGTTGCCGACCGCAAGAAGCAGGTCACGGCGCTTGATCTGGAGGCGATCGTCTCCGACGAGATGCGCGAGAAGAAGGACGCCCACGAGCTTTCCTGGTTCGAGGTCGAGGCCGGCTCCCGCAAGGAGCCCCTCGCCCGGGTCGCGGTGAAGATGCCCTCCGGCGAGGAGGCCGTCGGCGAGTCGAGCGGCGACGGGCCCGTAGACGCGATCTTCCTCGCCATCCAGGAGGCGGTCGGGACCGAGTGCGAGCTACGCCAGTACACGGTCGAGGCGGTGACCGGGGGAGAGGACGCCCTCGGCCAGGTGACCGTGATGCTGCGGGTTGCGGGACGCCTGGCCACCGGCCAGGGCGTCGCCACCGACATCCTCGAGGCTTCCGCGCGTGCCTACGTCCGGGCGCTGTCGAATGCGCTCGAGGGCGCCGCGATCCGCGAGGCCGAGGCGGCAACCGCCGAGGCCGCGGTCGAGCGCACGCCCGGCCCCTGAGGGCCATTCCTTACATCTGACGCGACAAGCGTGCGGGCGGCCAGGGCAACCTGGCCGCCATGCGTGCCGAGGGTGACCTTTTACGGGTTGCCGGCGATCTCGCGACTTTCCTCGGCGATCCTGATTACAAACGTCTGTGATAGCGTACACACTCCCGTGGCAGTCCAAGCCCAAACCCCAGACGACGCTTCACGGTTCGCAGCCGAGTCCACCTTCGGCACTCGCATACACGCCCTGCGCGAGGCCATGGGCCTCTCGCTGCGGGACCTTTCCGAGCGCAGTGGCGTCAGCGCACCGATGCTCTCCCAGGTCGAGCGCCAGGAGACGAGCCCGACCTTGGCGGTCGCGACCAAGATCGCCGACGGGCTCGACCTCACCCTGTCGCAGCTGCTGCGCCTCGACGAGGGCGAGCACGTAGCTGTCAGCCGCGCCGAGGGACGGCGCCGTTACGAGCGCGGCGGGCATCGCTTCGAGGAGCTGACGCCGCCGCTGCCTGGCCAGCGCGCCGACGTCTCCCTCCACACGCTGGAGCCGGGAGCCGCGACCGGGGGCTCCGCCGACCCGCCGATGCACGAGCCGGGTAGCCGCGAGACGACCGTCGTCCTCGGCGGCACCCTGGCGCTCGTCGTCGACGGCAGCCGCCATGAGCTGCACGAAGGCGACTCGGTCACTTTCGACGCCGATCTTCCCCATCACTTCGAGAACGAAGGCGAGGAGCCGACCCGGTTCCTGGCCGTGATAGCCGCAGGCCTGAGGAGGAGCTGACGATGCCGAAGACCATGTTCGACAAGCTCTGGGACGCCCACGAGGTGTCCGAGGGATTGATCTACATCGACCTGCACCTCGTCCATGAGGTCACCTCGCCCCAAGCTTTCGACGGTCTGCGCCTTGCGAACCGGGGAATCCGCCGGCCTGACAAGACCCTGGCGACCGCGGACCACAACGTCCCGACCGACGGCACCAAGGCGGCGGGGCTGATCGCCGACAAGCTCTCGCGGGTCCAGGTCGAGACCCTGGAGCGCAACTGCGAGGAGTTCGGAGTGCCGATCTACAGCCTCGGCTCCGACCGTCAGGGCATCGTCCACGTGATCGGCCCGGAGCTGGGGGTCACCCAGCCGGGGATGACGATCGTCTGCGGCGACAGCCACACCTCGACCCATGGCGCCTTTGGTGCCCTCGCGTTCGGGATCGGCACCTCCGAGGTCGAGCA
Organism: Solirubrobacterales bacterium; assembly: GCA_036524375.1. Classification (GTDB taxonomy): domain Bacteria; phylum Actinomycetota; class Thermoleophilia; order Solirubrobacterales; family 70-9; genus VRUE01. The sequence continues at coordinate 16,365 of DATDCK010000023.1, forward strand.
CGTGCTGGCGACCCAGTGCATGGTCCAGAAGAAGCCGAAGACGATGCGGATCTCCTACCTCGGGGAGCTGCGCGAGAACGTCACCCCGAAGGACATGATCCTGGCGACGATCGGCCGGCTCGGCACCGGCGGCATGGTCGGCCACGCGGTCGAGTACGCGGGTCCGGCGATCGAGGCCCTGGGGATGCCGGGCCGGATGACGATCTGCAACATGACGATCGAGGGCGGCGGCCGGGCAGGCATGATCGCCCCCGACCAGCACACCTTCGACTGGGTCCGCGGCAAGCCTGCCGCGCCCGAGGACTTCGACGCCGCCGTCGCCCGTTGGGAAAAGCTGCCGACCGACGAGGGCGCCCTCTTCGACACCGAGATCGAGGTCGACGCCTCGGCGATCTCGCCGATGGTCACCTGGGGCACGAACCCCGGGATGGTCGTCCAGGTCACCGAGTCGGTCCCCGACCCGACCGCGATGGAGTCGCCGGCCGATCGCGAAGCCGCCGAGCGGGCCCTCACCTACATGGGGCTCGAGCCAGGCACACCGATGACCGACATCGCCCCGGAACGGGTCTTCATCGGCTCCTGCACGAACTCACGGATCGAGGACCTGCGCGAGGCGGCCCAGGTCGTCGACGGCCGCACGGTCGCCGGCTCCGTGCACGCGATGGTCGTGCCGGGCTCCCAGCAGGTGAAGGCGACCGCCGAAGCCGAGGGGCTCGACGACGTCTTTCGCAGCGCCGGCTTCGAATGGCGCGACGCGGGTTGCTCGATGTGCCTGGGGATGAACCCGGACATCCTGATGGAGGGCGAGCGCTGCGCCTCGACCTCGAACCGCAACTTCGAGGGCCGGCAGGGCAAGGGCGGCCGGACCCACCTGGTCAGCCCGAAGATGGCCGCGGCGGCGGCGATCGAGGGACATTTCGTCGACATCAGGGATTGGAGCTGAGGATGCGAGCGATAGACGTCATCGAGGGCAAGGTCTCGGTTCTGGACCGCGCCGACGTGGACACCGACCAGATCATCCCCAAGCAGTTCCTGAAGCGGGTCGAGCGGACCGGCTTCGGCGAGTTCCTCTTTTACGACTGGATCCGCGACGGCGAGATCGAGCTCGAGCCGAACCCGATCCTCGTCACCGGTCCCAACTTCGGCTGCGGATCCTCGCGCGAGCACGCCCCGTGGGCACTGGAGGACTTCGGCTTCCAGGCGATCGTCGCCCCCTCGTTCGCCGACATCTTCTACTCGAACTGCACCAAGGTCGGGCTGTTGCCGGCGATCCTCGACGAGGAGCATTGCCGGGCTGTGGCCGAGGCCGGCGAGGCGCGAATCGACCTCGACGACGAGACCGTCAACTGCGCCGCAGGAGTCTTCCAGTTCGCGGTCGAACCCGACGTAAAGCACCGGCTCCTGAACGGGCTCGATGACATCGGGATCACGCTCGAGAACAAGTCGGCGATCGACACCTTCGAGGGCACCGGCGCGGCCTCGAACGGCCCGGTCACCACCGCGCTCTGAGGCCGGCGGTGTCGGACGCGATCAACACCGGCCCGCGCGAGTGGGACGCCGAGGCCTACGACGCGATCTCCGACCCCCAGTTCGAATGGGGGATGGAGGTGATCGAGCGGCTCGAGCTCCGCGAGGGCGAATCGGTGATCGACGCCGGCTGCGGCTCGGGCAAAGTCACCGCTGAGCTGATCGCCCGCATTTCGGGCGGCAGGCTGCTCGCCGTCGACGGCTCCGAGGCGATGATCGCCAAAGCCCGCGAGAACCTCGGCGATCGCCATTCCTACCTGGTCGCCGACCTCGCCGAGCTCGAGGTCGATGAGCCCGTCGACCTCGTCTTCTCAACGGCGACCTTCCACTGGATCACCGACCACGACCGCCTCTTCCGTCGTCTGAAGGCGGCGTTGGTGCCGGGCGGGCGCCTGGTCGCGCAGTGCGGGGGGGAGGGCAACGTCGCCCGCCATGCCGAGGCGATCCGGGCGGTCGCCGCCGAGGCTCGGTTCGCGCCGCACTTCGAGGGCATGGAGCAGATGTGGAATTTCGCGGCTCCCGCCGACACCGAGGCACGGCTGGAGGCGGCCGGGTTCGAGGACGTGCGCTGCTGGCTCGAGCCGAAGCCGGTAACCCCGGCCGACCCGCTTCGGTTCACGATGACCGTGACCCTCGGACCGCACCTCGCCCGCCTGCCCGAGGAGCTCCGCCAACCCTTCGCCGAAGCCGTCCTCGACCGCTCGACGAAGCCGCTGACGCTCGACTACGTGCGCCTCAACATCGAGGCTTGCGCCTCCACCTCCTGACGTTCCTGAGTTTGGGGCCGGATATGCGCCCTGACCTCAGCCACGTCTAGAGTGCCGGGCCGGATGAGCGACGTTCCCCGCATAGTCGTCCTACCTGGCGACGGGATCGGCCCGGAGATCGTCGCCGCCGCCCGCCGCCTGCTCGAGGGCATCGGCCCATTCGAGTTCGACGAGCGCCTGGTCGGCGGGATCTCGATCGACGAGAGCGGCACCGCCCTAACCGACGAGGTGCTCGAGGCCTGTCGCGGCGCCGACGCCGTCCTGCTGGGTGCCGTCGGCGGCCCGAAATGGGACACGACCGACCCCGACGCGCCGCGACCCGAGCAGGGGCTGCTCGGGCTCCGCAAGGGGATGGGCCTCTACGCGAACCTGCGCCCGGTCCGGCCGAGCCCGGCGCTGGTCGGCGCCAGCCCACTGCGCGAGGAGCGGATCGCCGGCACCGACCTGCTGGTCGTCCGCGAGCTGACCGGCGGCATCTACTTCGGCGACTCAGGGCGCAGCGGCGACACCGCCCACGACGACTGCGCCTACTCGGTCATGGAGATCGACCGCATCGCCCGCACCGCGTTCGAGGCGGCCCGCCGCCGCGGTGGCAAACCCCCGCGCGTCACATCGGTCGACAAGGCCAACGTGCTCGAGACCTCCCGCCTCTGGCGCGAGGTCGTCACCGGGATCGCCCCGGAGTACTCCGACGTCGAGCTCGACCACCTGCTCGTCGACAACGCCGCGATGCAGCTCGTCTCGCGACCGGCGGACTTCGACGTGATCGTCACCGAGAACCTTTTCGGGGACATCCTCAGCGACGAGTCGGCGATGCTGACGGGCTCGCTCGGGATGCTGCCCTCGGCCAGCCTCGGCGCCGACGGCGACCCGGGCCTCTTCGAGCCCGTCCACGGCTCGGCTCCCGACATCGCCGGACAGGGCCTCGCGAACCCCCTGGCGACCTTCCTCTCGGTGGCGATGATGCTGCGCCACGGTCTTGCAATGCCCGGTGACGCAGAGCGGATCGAGGCGGCCGTCGACGCCGTGCTCGAGCGCGGCCTGCGCACCGCCGACCTCGCCGGCCCGGGCGAAGAGGCGGTCGGGACCACCGGCATGACCGAGGCCGTGCTGGACGAGCTGTCCCGCTGACCGCTTGCCCCATCGGGCATAATTCCGATCCACGATGGAGCAAGCAGAGCTGATCTGGCACAACGGCGAGTTCGTCCCATGGGACGAGGCGAGGGTCCACGTGCTCAGCCACGGGCTGCACTACGGGACCGGGGTCTTCGAGGGCATCCGCTGCTATGAGACCGAGCGCGGCCCGGCGATCTTCCGCCATCGCGACCACCTCGATCGCCTCGCCAAGTCGGCCGAGCTCTTCTACCTGCCGATGCCCTTCTCGACCGACGAGATCGCCGAGGCGACCCGCGAGCTGATCCGTCGCAACGGTCTGCGCTCCTGCTACATCCGCCCGCTCGCCTTCCGCGGCTATGGCGAGATGGGGCTATACGCCGACTCGCCGATGGAGGTCTCGATCGCGGTCTGGCCGTGGGGCGCCTACCTCGGCGACGACGGCAAGCGCTCTGGCATCCGCGCCAAGGTCTCGAGCTGGCGCCGGATCTCGCCCGCAGGCCTGATTCCGCACGCGAAGGCCTCCGGCCAGTACCTCAACTCGATCCTCGCCAAGACCGAGTCGAAGAAAGCCGGCTACGAGGAGGCGATCCTGCTCGACGAGCGCGGCTTCGTCTGCGAGGGCTCCGGCGAGAACATCTTCGTGATCCGCGACGGTGAGATCGTGACGCCGCCGCAGGTCGCCGCGATCCTCGACGGGATCAGTCGCAAGTCGGTGATCCAGATCGCCCGCGACCTCGGCTACTCGGTCGTCGAGCGCGACATCGCCCGCGCCGAGCTCTACCTGGCCGACGAGATCTTCTTCACCGGCACCGCCGCCGAGCTGGTCCCGGTGCGCGAGGTCGACGATCACGAGATCGGCGACCCAGGCGAGATCACCCGAGTGGTCCAGGCAAAGTTCGAGGATGCCCTGCACGGACGCGCGGAGGAGTACCTGGAGTGGCTTGACCCGGTCGAGGTCACGGCCGAGGCGGACGCGCCGAGTAAGGTGAGCTCTTGATGCCGATGCGCTTCGAGGCAATCGGGCGAATTACCGCAGCCGCCTAGCGCGGCTGTCCGCCCGTACTCTCGAACACGAAAGGCATCAGATGGAACAGGTCAAGCTCTACGACACCACCTTGCGGGACGGCATGGGCGGTCACGGGATGTCGCTCTCGGTCGGCGAGAAACTGAAGGTCGTCGCCGCCCTCGACGGCCTCGGCATCCATTTCATCGAGGCCGGCTTCCCGAGCTCCAACCCGAAGGAGGCCGAGTTCTTCGAGCGCCTGGCCGAGGTCGAGCTCACCAAGGCGACGATCAGCGCCTTCGGCATGACCCGGCGTCGCGACACCAGGGCCGAAGACGACGAGGCGCTCGCCGTCCTCGTCGGCTCCTTCGCGCCGGTCGTCTGCCTCGTCGGCAAGGCGTCGGGGTTCCAGGTCGAGAAGGTGATCAAGGTCAGCCGCGAGGAGAACCTGGAGATGATCGCCGACTCCTTCGCGCTGTGCGTGGGCGAGGGAAAGCGCGGAGTCTTCGACGCCGAGCACTTCTTCGACGGCTATCGCGAAGACCCGGGCTACGCGCTCGAATGCGTCAGCGCGGCCGCCGGTGCGGGGGTCGAGAACGTGACCCTCTGCGACACCAACGGCGGCAGCCTCCCCTCGTTCGCCGGCGAGGCGACCGCGGCGGTCGTCGAGGCGCTCGGCGAGGGTGTCGAGGTCGGCATCCACACCCATGACGACTCTGGGGTCGCCGTCGCCAACAGCATCGCCGCGGTCGAAGCCGGGGCACGCCTGGTGCAGGGCTGCGTCAACGGCTACGGCGAGCGCTGCGGCAACGCCAACCTCGCGACGATCATGCCCGCGCTGCAGTTGAAGATGGGCTACGAGGTGGTCGGCGACGAGCGCCTCTCGAGCCTGACCGCGACCGCGCACTACCTCGACGAGCTCTGCAACATGGCGGCCGACCCCGACCAGCCCTACGTGGGACGCAACGCATTCGCCCACAAGGCCGGGATGCACGCCGCCGGGGTGGCCAACGACGCCAGCTCCTTCGAGCACCTCGACCCGGCCGCGGTCGGCAACGGTCGCGAGATCCTGCCCTCCGAGCTCTCGGGCCGGGCGACGATCCGCAGCCAGGCCGAGCAGGCCGGCCTCGAGATCGACGACGCCGCCGCGGTGCGGGCGGTCGAGAGCCTCAAGCAGCGCGAGCACCGCGGCTACCACTACGAGGCGGCACCTGCCTCGTTCGAGCTGCTGTTGCGGCGCGAGGCCAACAGCTACGCGCCGCTCTTCAAGCTCGAGAGCTTCCGAGTGACGACCGAGAAGCACGCCGATGGCGCGGTCGAAACCGAGGCGACGATCAAGGTCGAGGTCGACGGCGAGCGCTACGTCAAAGTCGCCGAGGGCAACGGCCCCGTCAACGCCCTCGACAAGGCGCTGCGGGCGGCGATCGCCGACCGCCATCCCCACCTCGCCGACATCGAGCTCACCAACTACAAGGTGAGGATCCTCGACGAGACCCACGGCACCGAGGCCGTCACCCGCGTCCTCCTCGACTCCTCCGACGGCGAGCGGGAGTGGGGGACGATCGGGGTTTCGGAGAACATCATCGAGGCCTCCTGGGAGGCCCTGGTCGACTCGCTGGAGTACGCCTTCCAACCACGGTGATCCCGCTGGCGAAACCCGAGCTCGGTGAGCGCGAGGAGCAACTCGTGCTCGAGGTCCTGCGTTCCGGGGTGCTCTCGCTCGGGCCCGTCCAAGAGCGCTTCGAGCGGGCCTTCGCGCAATGGCTCGGGGTCGATGACGCGGTCGCCGTCTCGAGCGGCACGACCGGGCTCCACCTCGGGGTCCGCGCCCTCGACTGGGGCACCGGCGACGAGGTCCTGACCAGCCCCTTCAGCTTCGTCGCCTCCGCGAACTGCCTCCTCTACGAGGGTGCCAAGCCGGTCTTCTGCGACGTCGACCCCGAGACCCTCGACCTCGACCCCGAGGCGGCGGCCGCGGCGATCGGCGAGCGCACCCGCGGCATCCTGCCGGTCCACATCTTCGGCTACCCGGCGGCGATGCCGGAGCTGGAGGCGATCGCGGCCGAGCGCGGGCTCACCATTCTCGAGGACGCCTGCGAGGCGCTCGGGGCGACCGACTCCGAGGGCGGGGGCGTCGGCACCCGCGGCAACCTCGCGACCTTCGCCTTCTACCCGAACAAGCAGATGACCACCGGCGAGGGGGGGATGGTGATCCCCCCGAGCGCCGACGTCGCCGCCCGTCTGCGGGCCGAGCGCAATCAGGGTCGCGCCGCCGACATGGGCTGGCTCGACCACGGCGGTCTCGGGTTCAACTACCGGCTCTCGGAGCTGGCGGCGGCGCTCGGCGTCGCCCAGGTCGAGAAGCTCGACGCGATGCTCACCCGACGCTCGGAGCTGGCGGCGTCCTACGCCGGCCATCTCGACTCGGTCGTGGGCGTCGAGGCGCCGATCTCCGGGCGCGGGGCGGAGCGGCGCAGCTGGTTCGTCTACCCGGTGCGCCTCGCCCCCGCGCACGATCGCGACGCGACGATCGCCGCCCTCGCCGAGCGCGGGGTCGCCTCGAAGGCCTACCTGCCCTGCATCCATCTCTTCCCGCACCTGCGCGAGCTCGGCTACGGCGAGGGCCAGTTCCCGGTCGCCGAAGAGGCCTCGCGGCGCTCGCTGGCTCTGCCGTTCTTCACGACGATGACCAGCGTTGAGGTCGAGCGCGTATGCGAGGCTCTCGCCGAAAGCCTGGAGAGCTGATGTCTCGATTCCGCAAAGATCCCGACCCGCGCTTCTGGCGCATCAACCGATCGATCGAGTTCGACTGGCGGTTGGCGCCCTATGACATCGACCAGTCGCAGGCCCATGCTCGCGGCCTACGCGACATCGGCGTTCTCGACGACGCCGAGCTCGAGCAGATCGACTCCGGCCTCGAGCGCGTGCGGGCGCGGATGGCCGAGCACGGCTTCGAGTTCGAGGAGGCCGACGAGGACATCCACATGGCTGTCGAGCGGCTGCTCGGCGACGAGATCGGCCCGCTGGCCGGCAAGCTCCACACCGGCCGCTCCCGAAACGACCAGGTCGCGACCGACGTGGCGATGGTCGTCCAAGCGCACTCGCTGCGCGCGATCGAGCTCAGCGGCGGCGTCATGGAGCGCCTGCTCGCCCTCGCCGATGGCCACAAGGACTGGCCGATGCCCGGCTACACCCATCTCCAGCGCGCCCAGCCCGTCTACCTCGGCCACCACCTGCTCGCCTACTTCTGGATGCTCGCCCGCGATGTCCTGCGTTTCCAGTTTGCGCTCGACAGCGCCTCGGTGATGCCGCTCGGCTCGGGCGCGCTGGCCGGTGTCAACTGGGAGATCGACCGCCGCTCGGTCGCCGGCGACCTCGGCTTCGAACACGTCAGCGCCAACTCGATCGACGGCTCCTCGAACCGCGACTTCGCCCTCGACTACCTGGCGGCGGCCTCGACCTGCTCGATGCACCTCTCCCGCCTCGGCTCCGAGATCGTGATTTGGTCGAGCACCGAGTTCGGCTTCTGCGAGCTCGACGAGTCGTTCTCATCGGGGTCGAGCATCATGCCCCAGAAGAAGAACCCCGACTCGGCCGAGCTGCTGCGGGCGAAGGCGCCGCGGGTGGCCGCCGACTACCAGGCGCTGCTCGGCGTCCTCCACGCGTTGCCGCTCACCTATGGCAAGGACATGCAGGAGGACAAGGAGCCGCTTTTCGACGCGATCGACACGGTCGAGAGCTGCCTCGACGCCACCGAGGGAATGCTCTCCGGCATCGAGTTCGATCGCGAGCGCCTCGAGGACGCGTCCGGCGACGAGATGCTCGCCGCGACCGAGGTCGCCGACCTGCTGGTCCGCCGCGGGGTGCCGTTCCGGGAGGCGCACGGGATCGTCGGCGGCCTCGTCCGCGACGCCGTCGAGGGCGGCAAGAGCCTCTCCGAGCTGACCCCGGAGGAGCTGCGCGAGCGCTCCGAGCTGCTCGACGACTCCTACTACGAGGTGCTGGAGCGCTCGAGCTGGCTGGAGTCGAAGAAGATCGAGGGCGGTACCTCCTCGACCGCGCTCGCGGCCCAGCTCGAAGCGGCGGCGGAGACGCTGGCGGCGGTCAAGGCGCGGGTCGTCGAAGAGCGAGGGTGAGCCCGGTGTCCACCGGCCGGGCCCAACGGCTCGAAGAGCCGTTGGGGGCTGACTTCTTCGCGCGCTCGGTACACGCCGTCGCCCGCGACCTGATCGGCTGCCGCCTCCTCTACGAAGGCCGCGGCGGAACGATCGTCGAGACCGAGAGCTACGACCGCGACGATCCCGCCTGCCACGCCTTCGTCGGGCAGACGCCGCGGACCGAGACGCTGTTCGGGCCGCCGGGCCGTGCCTACGTCTATCTCTCCTACGGGATCCACAGCCTCCTCAACGCCGTCGCCGAGCCGGAGGGCGACGCGGCCGCCGTCCTGATCAGGGCCCTCGAGCCGACCCACGGGGTCGAGCAGATGCGCGTGCGCCGCGGCGAGTTATTCGCTCCAGGGACGAAAAAGTCGCCGCGCCCTGACACCGACCTCTGCTCGGGGCCGGGCAAGTTGACCGAAGCGATCGGGGTGGGTCTCGGCGACAACGGAGCCGATCTCTCCCGCGAGCCGTTTCGTTTGCAGCCGCGTGAGGCCGGGTGGAGCGGCGAGATCGTCACCGGCCCCAGGATCGGGATCACGAAAGCGGTCGAGCGCCCCTGGCGCTTCTGCCTCGGCGCCTCGCCGTACGTCTCGAGTCCGAGACCGGGCTGAGTTGCTCAGCCTGCGGTGATACCGCCGCCGCTGCCGGTTTCGGCGGGCGGAGCGGCTTCTTCCGGCGCCGCTTCCGGCGCCGCTTCGGGTTCTGGAGCGGCTTCTTCGGGTGCCGCTTCTTCCGGTTCCACTTCTTCGACTTCGGTGCTCGGAGGGATGTAAGTTTCGCCTTCGCTTTCGGAGTCGCCCTCCGAATCGGAATCGGACTCGTCGTTCGCCTTGTTTTCGGCCCGTTCGGCAGCGCGTTCGGCGGCGATCTCTTCCCAGGCGCTGATCACGCTCGCCCAGATCAGAGCCGGGAAGGTTCCGCCCATCACCGGGCCGCCGTTGTAGAGGGTTTCCATCGGCGTCACCGAGTCGGCGTAGCCGACCCAGACGCAGGCGGTGACTTCCTCGGTCGCACCGCAGAACCAGGCGTCGCCGTTTTCCTCGGTGGTCCCCGTCTTGCCCCACTGGCCTTCGGCGCCGATGTTGGCGTTGGTGCCGGTACCGCTGCTGACCACCGTTTCGAGGATGCCCTTCGCCGTCTGCGCGGTTTCTTCGTCGATCACCTGTTCGTGCATCGAGTCGTTGTCGCCGCCCTTGATCGTGTCGCCGTCCTGGTCGGTGACTTCGGTGTAGGCGACGGGGCTGTCGCCGGGGACCGGCGCCAGGGTGCCGCTGACCCGGTCGCCGTCGTTGGCGAGGGTCGAGTAGGCATAGGTCCATTCGAGCGGGGTGACCCCTTCTTCGAGGCCGCCGAGGACCATCGCGGGGTTGGTCGAGATCGGTGCCCGGTAGCCCATCTTGTGGATCGTGCCGGCGATCGCGTGGGTGCGGTCGGCGACGGTCTTCCCCTTCAGGCCCTCCAGCCCCAGCTGGGCGTAGATCGAGTTGTCGGAGTTAGTGGTCGCGCAGACGATGTCGCAGGAGCCGACGTAGGAGCCCTCGTCGTTGGTGACGACGAAGGTTTCGTTCCCCTTTTTCCCGAACGGGAATTCCTGCGGCGCCGATTCATAGACTTCGTACGGCGAGATTCCTTGTTCGAGCGCGGTCAGCAGGATGAACGGCTTGATCGAGGAGCCCGGCTGGCGGTGGCCGAGGGTCGCGAGGTTGAAGGGCTTGTTGTCGAAGTCGGGACCGCCGACCATCGCCTTGACGCCGGCGTTCTTGTTGTCGATCACCACCAGCGAGGCGGTCGCCGGCGAGTAGCCGAGGTAGCTGTTGACCGATTCTTCGGCCGCGCCCTGGAGTTTGAGGTCGAGCGTCGTCTTCACTTTGAGGCCGCCGAAGAAGGCTTTCGCGGCGCCGAAGCGGTCGACCAGCTGCTGGCGCATCCAGGAGGTGAAGTAGGGGGCCTTCGAGTCGAGGCTGGGGGGTTCGATGTCGCTCGGAGCCGGCAGCGCCTGGCGGATCCCTTCGCTGTACTGGGCCTGGGTGATGTAGCCCTGTTCCTCCATCTTGCCGAGCACCAGGTTGCGGCGTTCGAGGGCGTTTTCGGGGAAGTACTTGGGGTCGTAAGCCGACGGCGAGGAGATGATCGCGGCCAGGAGGGCCGACTCCCAGGGCTCGAGGACCGAGGCGCAGGGCTCGGTCGGGGTCCCGCAGCCGGGGTGGGCGGCGCCGAAGAAGGTGCGCGAGGCCGCCTCGATTCCGTAGGCGCCCTCGCCGAAGTAGATCGTGTTGAGGTACTCGGTGAGGATCTTGTCCTTGCTCCAGTGCCGCTCGAGGCGGTAGGCAAGCGCCGCCTCGCGGAACTTCTGGAACAGGGTGCGGCTGTCCTGGGCCGCCAGCGCGTTCTTGACGAACTGCTCGGTGATCGTCGAGCCGCCCTGGGCGGCGCTCTGGCTGAGGATGTCTTTGACGAGGGCGCGCCCGATGCCCTCGAAGTCGACGCCGCTGTGCTCGTAGAAGCGGGCGTCCTCGATCGAGACCACCGCATTCTTGATGTTGGGGGAGATCTGGGCCGAGGACAGCAGGATCTTGTTCTGGTTGCTGGTCAGGGTCCCGATCGGCTCGCCGGAGGCGTCGTAGACCTCGCTGTTCTTCGACGCCTTGAACTGGGCGAAGTTGTAGATCGCCGGCAGGTCCTGCGAGACCGCGGCCATCATCCCGAACACCATCGAGACCAGGCCGAGGATCGCCAGGCCGAGGAGCACGAAGAGGATCCGCAGCTTCTTGAGTCGCGGTCGCTTGATCTTTGCTTTGGCGGGGGTCGGCGACGGAGGGGTTGAGCCCTCGCCGTCCTTTTCCCGCCGGCGCTTTCGTCCGAAGAAGGCCATCGAGAGTAAAAAAGAAGCTCGAGGCCGTGGGCCGTCGAGCGCAGGCGGCAGTCTAGCATTGCCGCCATGCCGGACTTGAAGCGCAACGCGGTCGATGTCCTCCCGGAGGGGAGGCTCGATGAGCAGCTGAAAGGGGACCGCCCGCTGCGGGTGAAGCTCGGCATCGACCCGACCACCGCGGACATCCACCTCGGCCATACGGTCGTGCTCGAGAAGCTCCGCGAGTTCCAGGACGCCGGCCACACGGTGGTCCTGATCATCGGCGACTTCACCGCCAGGGTCGGCGACCCGAGCGGCCGCTCGGCCCAGCGGCCGATGCCCTCGCCGGAGGAGATCGAGGCCAACGCCGCCACCTATCAGGAGCAGGCGTTCAGGGTCCTCGACCGCGGCAAGACCGAGGTGCGCCGCAACAGCGAGTGGCTCGAGATGGAGCCACAGGCACTGCTCGGGCTGCTGGCACAGACCACGGTCGCGCGCCTGCTCGAGCGCGACGACTTCCAGAAGCGGATGGCTGCCAACGCCCCGATCGCGGCCCTCGAGCTGCTCTACCCGCTTCTACAGGGCTACGACTCGGTCGCGGTCGATGCAGACGTCGAGCTCGGGGGGACCGACCAGAAGTTCAACCTGCTCTTCGGCCGCGACATCCAGACGGCCTACGGCCAGCCTCCCCAATCGATCCTGACGATGCCGATCCTGGTCGGGACCGACGGTGCCCGGAAGATGAGCAAGTCGCTCGACAACTACGTGGGCGTCACCGACCCGCCCGAGGAGATGTTCGGGCGGCTGATGCGGATCCCCGACGAGGCCATGGCCGAGTACTACCGGTTGCTGCTGGGGGAGGAGGCTCCGTCCTCGCCGCCCAACGAGGCCAAGCGCGAGCTCGGCCGGCGGATCGTCGCCCGCTTCCACGACGAGGACGCCGCCGGCGCCGCCGAGGAGCACTTCGACCGCCTCTTCGTCCGCCGCGAGGCGCCGGAGGAGATCGAGGACCTCGACCTCGGCCCCTACGCCGGCGAGGACGGCGTCCGGATCCACGTCCCGGTCCTGATGGCCGACGCCTTCGGGATCAGCTCCAGCGAGGCCCGGCGCCTGCTCAAGCAGGGAGGAGTCAAGCTCGACGGCGAGACATTGGCCCCGGACGCGCTCGACCTGGCCCCCGCGGAGCTCGACGGCAAGGTCCTGCAGGCGGGCAAGAGGCGGTTTCGGCGCCTACGCATGAACCCTGCCTAGACAAACCGACGCCGGGGCGCTATATTCCCCGGTCCCTCTGGGGCAGGCCTCGGCCTGGCCCATGCGTGAAGGGCGGCGAAACCCGCCGCAGAGGCGCAGCGGTCTTTGAAAACTGAGCAGCGTGCACTCCGCGGACCCAGCAGGGTCTGTGGAATGTTTGAGCCCGATCCATTCGGTCCGCCAGCGGACCGGGTGGTCTTGATTTACCCGTCATGTCCGGTCGCCACGTATGTGTACCCGGCGACCATTACGAGATATGACCACTCTCTGAGTGAAGAAGTACAGAAGCATCCTTCACGGAGAGTTTGATCCTGGCTCAGGACGAACGCTGGCGGCGTGCTTAACACATGCAAGTGGTGCGACGAACCAGGGCTTGCCCTGGGGCCAAGCCGCGAACGGGTGAGTAACACGTGAGTAACCTGCCCCGATGACCGGGACAACCCGAGGAAACTCGGGCTAATACCGGATGTGGCGCACAGGCGTAAGCCTGTTCGCTAAAGGAAGCTTCGGCCTCCGCATTGGGAGGG
>DATDCK010000024.1:0-18917 GCA_036524375.1 Solirubrobacterales bacterium
CCACGGAAAGCGGCAGCGTGACCCAGGCCGCGACGAAGCCCCGCGGTGGAACCTGGACCGCACCCGTGAACATCACCGCGCCCGGCTATGCCGGCTACTCCGCCGACGTCGCCGTCGATCCCGCCGGCAACGCGGTCGCGGTCTGGCGTGCCAACAAAGGTCCCGCCCAGGTGATCCAGACCGCCTCGATGAGCGCCGCGGGGACCTGGGGGCCGGCCGAGAACATCTCGCCGGGTCTGCGCGAAGCGCACGACCCCGCGGTCGACCTCGATCCGGCCGGAAACGCGGTCGCCGCCTGGTACGCATACGACCCGAGCAACGACGCGATCGTCGAAGCGGCGCGCAAGCCCGCGGGCGGGCCCTGGGGCGGCTACGAGGAACTGTCTGACGGCGGCGAGGACGCCAACGCCCCGGCGGTGGCCGCCGGGGGGGCCGGCGCCGTCGTCGCCTGGCGGCGGGACTCGGTGACGCAGGCGTCGATCGGTTCACCGGGGCCGCCGTGGGCGAAAGCGGTCACCATCTCCGCGCCCGGCGAAGAAGACGTCTCCGAAGTTCGTCTCGATTACGACGGCGCCGGCAACGTGGTCGCGGTCTGGACCGGGGAGCCGAAACCCGCCGAGCAGGAGGTGAGAGTCGCGAAGCTGCCGGCCGGGGGCGGCGCCTTCGGCGCACCGCAATCGATCTCGGCCAGCGGTATCGACTCCTACGCGCCCGAAGTCGCGCTCAACGCCGCCGGCGCGGCGGCGGCCACGTGGGAGGGGGTGACGACTCCGTTCCCCGTCGTCCAGGGGGCCGTCGCCCCCGTCGGTGCCGCCTGGCCCACCTCGACCCCGCTCTCGCTGGCCGCCGAATCCCCCGAATACCCGAGCGTCGCGATCGACGCCGACGGCAACGCGCTCACGATCTGGCGCGCCGCCTCGAAACCCGGCCAGGCGATCCAGGCCGCCGCCTTCGATGCCACCGGCCCGGAGATCGGCGCCGTGACGCTGCCGAAACGCCCCCAGGCTGGTCGGGCGCTGTCGTTCTCGGCCACGGTCATCGACGATTGGTCGGCGCTCGGCCCGGTCGATTGGAGCTTTGGTGACGGCGGAACGGCGGCCAGCGGACCCAGCGCCACGCACTCCTTCAAACGCCAGGGCCGCTACACGGTCACGATCGCTGCCGTCGACGCCGTCGGCAACACCGCGACCGCGACCGCGACCGTGGTCGTCGGCCGTGCTCTCGCGAAAGCGAAGAAGGTCGTCCCCGTCAGGAAAGGCAAAGCGCGGCTCGCCCTCCGCTGCCCGGGCACGGCGGTCTGCTCCGGCGGCCTGAAGCTGACCCTGGGCGGAGCCAAGAAAAAGAAACAGCAGCAGCTGGCGAAGCGGTCGAAGCCGATCGGCAAGGCCAAATTCACGATCCGCCCCGGCAAGAAGAAGGTCGTCGCGATCAAGCTCAAGGGCACGGCCCTCGATCTCCTCCGCGACTCCGGCAAGCTCCGGGCCCGCCTCTCCGGCAACGCCGTCGAGGCCCGCGCGGTCACGCTGAAGCCGAAGCCCTAGAAACGATCAAATCGAGGGGTGGTGGGGGCACGAAAAAGGGGGCGGTTTCCCGCCCCCTTTTTGATGCGTTAGCGCGGGCGCTAGGCGGCGACGGCGGCCGGGATCAGGTCCCGCGACTCGAGGTAGTCGATCAGCTTCTGAGCCGATTCCTCGGGAGTCTCGTTCTCGGTGTCGCAGGTCCAGGCCGGGTTCTCGGGGACCTCGTAGGGGTCCGAGACGCCGGTGAATTCCTTGATCTCGCCGGCGAAGGCTTTCTTGTAGAGGCCCTTGACGTCGCGCTCGGCGCAGGTGTCGACCGATGCCTTGACGTAGACCTCGATGAAGCGGTCGCCCATCAGCTCGTGAGCCTCGTCGCGGATCTCGGCGTAGGGCGAGATCGCGGCGGTGATCACCGGCACGCCGTTGCGGCTGAGCAGGTCGGCCACGAACGCGATGCGACGGATGTTGATGTCGCGGTCCTCCTTCGAGAAGCCGAGGCCTTTCGAGAGGTTTTCGCGGACGATGTCGCCGTCGAGGATCTCGAGCTTCGAGCCGCGCGAGCGCAGCTCCGTCTCGAGAAGCCCGGAAATGGTCGTCTTGCCGGCCCCGGAGAGCCCGGTGAACCAGAGGGTGAATCCCTTCTCACCAGCCATGCTTGTTCAGTCCTCCTTGTAAGCGTCGATCAGGATGTCGGCGACCTCGTCCCGAGAGAACTCGTGCGGCGGCCTTTCGCCGTTGCCGAGCATCTCGCGGACCTTGGTTCCGGAGAGGAACAGGTGCGCCTCTTTGTCATGCGGGCAGGTCTTGCCGGAGGCAAGCCCCTCGCACTCCTCACACCAGAAGGTGTGCTCGAACATCAGCGGCTCGATCCCGAGCTCGTCGATGTCGATCTCGTCGAAGATCTTCTGCGCGTCGTAGGTGCCGTAGTAGTCGCCGGCGCCAGCGTGATCGCGACCCACGATGAAGTGGGTGGCGCCGTAGTTGCGGCGGACGATCGCGTGGAGGACGGCCTCGCGCGGGCCGGCGTAGTGCATCTTCGCCGGCTTCACGCCAAGCACCACCCGGTCGTTGGGGTAGTAGTTCTCCATCAGCACCTCGTAGCACTTCATCCGCACGTCGGCGGGGATGTCGCCGGCCTTGGTCTTGCCGATCAGCGGGTGGATGAAGAGGCCGTCGCAAGTCTCCAGCGCGGCCTTGGTCAGGTACTCGTGGGCGCGGTGGATCGGGTTGCGGGTCTGGAAGGCGACGATCTTCTTCCAGCCACGGGCCTCGAAGTCGGCTTTGTGCTCGGCCGGCGTCTTGTACCGGCGCATGAAGGCCTCCTCGTGATCCGGCAGGGCGTCGACCTCGATCGCCCCGGCGAGCATCCGGTCGCCCTCGGCGTAGATCGCGGCGACTCCGGGGTGATCCTCGTCGGTGGTGCCGTAGACCTTCTCGGCCTCCTTCTTGACGTCGCGCTCCCAGATCTCCTCGACCTTGAGGCGGCCGAGCGGCTTGCCTTCGTCGCTGGAAAGGGCGATCGTGTCGCCGACCTCGCACTCGAGGTCGGACGCAAGGGTGATCGGGATCGGCCAGTAGTCGCCGTCGACGGTCCGCATCTCGGAGCAGACGCGCTCCCAGTCGGCGGAGCCCTGGAAGCCGGTCAAGGGGGCGAAGCCACCGTTGCCGATCATCTCGAAGTCGGCGGTGTGGCGCTCGTCAAGTGTCAGGGAAAGCTCAGTCATAGTCTCGCTCATGGGTTATTTCTTACCTATCGGATCGGGAAAGGGAATCAGGAAATTGGAACTGGTGCGCTGCGGTACGCGCTAGTTGATCCCGCACTCCGTCTTGGCCGAGCCCGCCCAGCGGCCATCGCGCGGCGAGCCGCCCGGCCCGACCGGCTTGGTGCAGTGCGTGCAGCCGATCGACGGGTAGCCGTGATCGTGAAGTGGGTTGTACGGGAGGTGGTGCTCACGGATGTAGTTCCAGACGTCGCGCTCGGACCAGTCGGCAAGGGGGTTCACCTTCCAGAGGTTGAACTTCTTGTCCCAGGCGAGCTTCGGAGTCTTGGCTCTGCTGCTGGAATCGCCGCGGCGCACACCGGCGGCCCAGCAGTCTACGGAAGATAGGGCGCGACGCATCGGCTCGACCTTGCGCAGGCCGCAGCAGGCGTCCGGATTGCTGTTCCAGAGCTCGTCGCCGTACTGCTCGGCCTGCTCCTCGAGCGTCAGGTTGTGGTAGCGGTCGAAGTCGATTCCGAGGTGCTCCGCGAGCCGGTCGCGGGTCTCGTAGGTCTCCTGGAAGAGGACGTCGGTGTCGAGGTAGAAGAACCGCGCGGCGGAGTTGATCTGGGTCGCGAGGTGGGCCGTCACCGAGCTCGTTTTCTGGAACGAGCAGGCGATGTAGTGACGCTCGCCGAAGGTGTCGAACATCCACTCGAGGACGCCCTGAGCGGACTTGTCCTCGAGCTCCTCGGCCTTCTCCTTCGCCCAGTCCTCGGAGGACTGGAAGGCGAGCGGTGCGGTCGCGGTCGGAGGCGGGGGCGTCATATCGCGCACTCCCCCTCCCCGCGCTCAACCTTGTAGGGGCTGGAGCGGTTCCAGTCGATGAACTGCTGCATCGTCTCGAGGCTGAACTCGGCCGGCAGCGTCAGGTCCTTGATCTCCTCTTCGAAGGGACCGGCGCCGGTCCGCTCGGCGAAGGCGTTGAACTCCTCGCCCTCGTCGCGGGTCGACTCGTAGAGCTTGATCCAGCGCTCGACCGCCTCCGGCACCCGTTTGGCCGGCAGGCGCGATTTGAGGCGGGTCCCGAAGACGATCTCGCCGCCCTCGAAGTTGCCGCCGACGTGCGGGATGTAGGCGGGCATCTGGCGGCCGCCGACCTTCAGCGAGGCGCCGTAGAAGCCGATGTTGGCGATGTGGTGCTGGCTGCAACCGTTCGGGCAGCCGCTCATCTTGATGTGGATCCGCTTGGTCAGGGAGTCGGTGATGTCCATCGACTCGACCCGCTCCTTGATCGCCCGGTTAAGCCCCATCGAGCTAGTGATCCCGAGTTTGCAGCTATCGGTGCCGGGGCAGCTGACCACGTCGGTGACCTCGCGCGGGCCGGCCTCGCCCAGCCCAAGATCGGTGAGTCGCTGCCAGACGTCGTAGAGCGCCTCGTCGCGGACCCAGCGCAGGACGAAGTTCTGCTGAACCGTGCTGCGGGCGTAGCCGCCCGTGTGCTCGCGCATGATCTGGCCGAGCCCGCGGAACTGCTCCGGGGTCAGGTCGCCGCGGGTGACCTTGACCTCGACCGTCGAGAAGCCCTCTTGGCGCTGAGCCTGGACGTTGCCTTCGACGAAGCGCTCGAACCCGGTGCGGTCGCCATTCGGCGAAGCCGCCTCGGCGGGCCGCTCGGGCGCGTTGGCCTCCTCGTCGTCGTCGAAGCGCAGGCGCTCGACCAGCTCGGAGTCGAATTCGCGCTCCGCCACCCACTCGCCCTCGAGCTCCTCGTCGACGAGCTCGCGGAAAGCGTCCATCCCGATCTTGTCGACCAGAACCTTGATCCGGGCGCGGGCGCGGTTGACGCGCAGCCACTCCTGCCGGTCGAAGATCCGCAGCACTGCCTCCGCCACCTTCAGGTAGTCGCCGTTCTCGGCCTCGACGAACTCGTAGAGCGTCGGGGCGACGCGGGCCATGATCGAGGTGCCGCCCCCGACCCGGATCTCGAAGCCCTTGACGCCGTCCTTTTCGCGGCTGAGGAAGGCGATGTCGTGGATGCCGCTGATCGCCCGGTCGGCGTCGGAGCCGGTGAACGAAGTCTTGATCTTGCGCGGCATCAACTGCGTCGTCGGGTGGCGCACGAAGTAGCGGATGTAGGCGACCGCGTAAGGGGTGGGATCGAAGAGCTCATCGGGGGCGACACCGGCCCAGGGGTCGCCGGTGACGTTGCGGACCGTGTTGCCGCAGCCCTCGCGCGAGGAGAGGCCGACAGCGGAGATCTCGCGGATCAGCGCCTCCATGTCGCGCAGCGGGACATGGTGGATCTGGATGTTCTGGCGGGTCGTGATGTGACCCTTGTTCAGCGGCGCATACTTCTCGACCACGCTTGCGAAGGCGTCCATCTGATCGGGGGTGACGCCGCCGTAGGGAAGCTTGACGCGGACCATCTGGACGTCGGGCTGGCGCTGGCCGTAGACGCCCTGTTTGAGGCGGAAGCCGATGAACTGGTTCTCTTCGAGCTCGCCAGAGAGGAACTTCTCGGCTTCGTTGTCGAAGTCGTCGAACTCGCGCTCGATGATCGGGATCACGTGCCCGGGCACGTTCTCGTAGGACTCGGGGTTCTCGAGCGTGCCGGTTCGCCCCTTGCCCTGCTGCCGCTTGTTCTGGTCTACCGTTACCTCCACCGTCAGGAAAATAGCAAAACCTGACAGGGATTAAGGTATTTACCGCTAGGGAGCCCTTTTTCGTGCCTGCAGGATGGCCGCGGCTTCGCCCGACTCGGCGACGTAGCCACCCTCCGGCTCGAGCTCGAGGCCCTCCTCCTCCCAGCCGACGATCCCGTCGCTGAGCTTGACGGCGTCGAAGCCGGCCTCGGCCAGCGCCTCGGCGGCCATCGAGGAGCGGGTGCCGCCGCGGCAGTAGAGGACGACCGGGCGCTCGGCGTCGAGCTCGCCGCTGCGCTCGGAGAGCTGCTCGAGCGCCAGGTGGGAGGCGCCGGCGATGTGGCCGACCTCCCACTCGTGGTCGACGCGCACGTCGACCAGCTGGGCACCGTCCTCGACCATCCGGCGAGCCTCCTCGCGGCTCACCTCGCGGGGCGCGCCGGCCCCGGCCTCCTCAGTCAACGTCAGTCCCCTCGATCAGGAAGGCGACCCGCACGTGCGCCCGGTACTCGTCGAGGTTCTCGCCGCGGATCCCGGTCGAGACGATGTCGACGGCGCGGATGTTCCGGAGCGTGCCCTGCGCCTGCGAGAGCGCCTGTTTGGCCGCGTCGTCGGTCGAGGTCTTGGAGCTGCCGACCAGCTCGATGATTTTCACAACGGTCATCGCATACCACCTTCCAGGTCCTGGATCGTCATCCGTCGGGCGCCGACGCCCTCGAGTAGAGCGGCTCGCTGCCAGGGGGACTCACTCTCCTCCGGGCCGGGGGCCGCCGGGGCGGTCTCGGCGACGAACTGCTGGATCGCCGAAATCACCGCCGCGGCCTCGTCCGCGCTCGCGCTTCGCTTCATAGGAAAGAGACTATTCGCCCGGAGCTACTTGCCGGGCTCGTGATCCTGGGTCTTGTGGAGGCCGGCGATCGGATTGCCGTGGGTGACCTCGCCGCAGCCGACCGGCGCCGGGTCGAAGGAGTCGACGAAGGCACGGCTGTCGCCGCCGGGCCGGGCCCGGATATCCGGGCCTTTGAGCACGGGCCGGGCGACCGAGCACTGGATGACGACGTCGCGGACGCTGTCGCGAGAGTCGATGACGTCGTCGCCGCCGTTCCCGTAGAACCGATCCTCGCCGGGCTGCCCGAGCATGCTGTTTTTGCTGCCGTCCCCGATCAGGATGTCGTTGTCGAAGGAGCCCTCCATGTCCTCGTTGGTCTTCGAGAGGCGCACGGGCCTGCAGCCCTTGATCGCGTCGATCCAGGCTTTTCCGGCAGGGAACGAGATGTAGAGCAGCCCGGGGTGCGCCTGGGTCTCGGCGAAGGAGGCGTCGTCGCGTCCCTCGCCGCCGACTATCGCGCCGCCGGCGCAGCCGCCGCCGGCCGCCAGCAGGTCGCCGCTGCCTTCGCCGTAGAGGAAGGTCGGGCCGGGGACGCTGCCGATCAACCCGTCGGAGCCGTCGCCGCCGTAGAGCCTGTCGGCGCCGAACCCAGCCTCGATCAGGTCGTCCTCGGGACCGCCTTTGATCAGGTCGTCGCCGAGGCCGCCGGCGATGCGGACGTTGCCGACCGCGGCGAGGCTGCCTTCGACGATCAGGCTGTCGTCGCCGGGACCGAGGTCGGCCATCAGCCAGCGAGCGTCGCCGTCGAGCGTGCAGGCGACCTGGATCGGGCTGCCGCCCGGCCGCACGCAGCCCGGGCCGACCGCGATCCCCTTTTTGCCGCTGACGCCGAAAGTCATCGTGGTGGGGTCGTAGGCGACGACGAAGTCGTCGGGGCCACCGCCGCCGATCACCGCCAGGCCACCGCCGCCGCCCGGAGTCTGGTCGACCTCGATGTAGGCGGAGGCCTTCGGCTTCGCTTCCTTGCCGCAGGACGTGGTCCGCCCTTTCGCCCCTTTGCAGCCGTCCTGGCCCTGGCCGCCTTCGATCGTGTCCGGGCCGCCGCCGCCGACGATCGTGTCGTTGCCGGGGCCGCCGTCGATGATGTTGCCCTGCTTGCTGCCGTAGAGGATGTCGTCGAAGGACGAGCCCTCGAGCGACTCGAAGCGGAAGAGGCGGTCGTGGCCGTCGCCGCGGGCCCGGTGCTTGGCGAGTGAGACTTTTACGCCGCCGCCGCGGCCGGCGCCGACGTCGGTCGCGAAGGAGGCGATGTCGCCCTTGCCGGCGCCGCCGTCCATGCGGTCGTAGCCGTAGTCGCCGTGGACGAGGTCGAAGCTGCCGGGGCCGCCGGTGATCGTGTCGATCCCGAGGCTGCCCGAGACCTCGTCGGAGGCGCCGCCGCCGCCGAGGACGGCGTCGTCGCCGAGGTCGCCGATCGCGATGTCGGCGGGGCCTGGGCCACCGTCGACCGTGTCGTTGCCGCGACCGCCGTGCATCAGGTCGGACCCGGTGCCGCCGCAGATCACGTCGTTGCCGAGGCTGCCGATGATCTCGTCGTCGCCGGCGCCGCCGAAGATCACGTCGCGGCTCGGGGTCCCTCGCAGCTTCTCGCCGGCGTCGGTCCCGAGGATCGTGACCCGGGCGCCGTGGCAACGCTGGATCGCCTCCGACGGCTCGTCCTTCTCGGCCGCGGTCGCGACTCCGACGGCGAGCAGCGCCACGAGTGTGGCTGCGACGCCTGCGATGACCCTGATCGATTCCCTCACCGGGTGTAAAAAACCATCAATCCCGGATGGGTGCGGTGTCCCACTCGATGAATGCCTTCACTCAGGCACTGCGGATCAGCTTCTTGTTGACGAACTCATCGGCGCCGTAGGTGCCGAGCTCGCGGCCGAAGCCGGAGCGCTTGAACCCCCCGAAGGGCAGCTCCGGGCTGTCGGCCAGGACGAGGTTGACGTAGACCATCCCGGCTTCGAGCTTGTCGGCGACCCGCTGGCCCTGCTCGGGATCGGTGGCCATCACGTAGGAGCCGAGCCCGTAGGGAGTCTGGTTGGCGAGCTCGACCGCCTCGTCCTCGGACGAGACCTTGTAGACCTGCGCGACCGGGCCGAAGAACTCTTCCTGCGACGCCTCGGAGCCGGGGGCGATGCCGGTGAGGACGGTCGGCTCGAAGTAGTTGCCGTCGCGCTTGCCGCCGACGACGGCTTCGGCGCCGTTCTCGATCGCCCGCTTGACCTGGTCCTCGAGCCGGTCGGCCGCCGTCTCCGAGGAGAGCGGACCGATCGCGGTGTCCTCGGCGGTGGGGTCTCCGGACCGCACCGCTCCCAATGACGCGCTGAGCTTCTCGACGAAGTCGTCGTAGTACTCGTCGGCGACGATGAAGCGCTTGGCGGCGTTGCAGGATTGGCCGGTGTTGTCGAGCCTTGCTTCACTCGCGGCTTCGACCGTCTTGTCGAGGTCCTCGCTGCCGAGCACGATGAACGGGTCGGATCCCCCCATCTCGAGCACGATCTTCTTCAGGTTGCGGCCGGCGATCTCGGCGACGGCCGCGCCGGCGCGCTCGGAGCCGGTGACCGAGACGCCGTGCACGCGGGGGTCGGCGATCACCCACTCGATCTGCTCGTTGGTGGCGTAGATGTTCTCGTAGGCCCCGTCGGGGAAGCCGGCGTCGTCGTAGATCTTTTGCATCGCCTCGGCCGATTCCGGGCACTGCGGCGCGTGCTTGAGCAAAATCGTGTTGCCGATCACCAGGTTCGGGCCGGCGAAGCGGGCCACCTGGTAGTAGGGGAAGTTCCAGGGCATGATCCCGAGCAGGACCCCGAAAGCGCTGCGGCGGACGATGGCGGTGCCCTCGCCCTCGAAGCCCTTGACCGGTTCGTCGGCCATCAGGTCCTCTGCGTTGTCGGCGTAGAAGGCGTAGATGTCGCCGGCGAAGTCGACCTCGCCGAGCGCCTGCTCGACCGGCTTGCCCATCTCGCGGACGATGATCTCGGCCAACTCCTGGCTTCGCTCCTTGTGCAGCTCGCCGACCCTGCGCACCAGCGCGGCTCGATCGGACACCGTGGTGCCGCTCGCCCAGCTCCGGGAGGCCTCGTCGGCCCGCCCGATCGCGGCGCCGAGCTCGTCGTCTGAGATCTCCGGGTACTCCTTGACCGTCTCGCCGGTCGCCGGGTTGACGACCGCGTAAGTGCTGCTGCTCATAAGGCTCTCTCCTGTCCGGTGCTCATTTCAAGGCCAGCTCATCCAAGTCGAGCGCCTGCTCGAGGGGTACGTAGTCCTCGCCGGTTGCCTCCGCGACCGCCTCGTGGGTGACCTTGCCGCCGGCGACATTGACGCCGGGACGGAGGCCGGGAAGCTTCTCGATCGCGGTCTTGACGTCGCCGGCGTCGGCGAGCGCGATCGCGTAGGGAAGGGTCGCGTTGGTGAGCGCGTAGGTCGCCGTGATCGGGACCGCGCCGGGCATGTTGGCGACGCAGTAATGGATGATCCCGTCGACTTCGAAGGTGGGATCGCGATGGGTCGTCGGCTTCGAGGTCTCGAAGCAACCCCCCTGGTCGATCGCGACGTCGACGACGACTGCGCCCGGCTTCATCAGTGCCAGCTGGTCGCGTTTGATCACGAAGGGCGCGCGGGCTCCGTGGACGAGGACGGCGCCGATCACGAGGTCGGCACGGGGCAGCATCTCCTCGACCGCCAGGGTGGTGGAGTAGACGGTCGAGCAGCCGCCGTTGAAGATGACGTCGAGCTCGCGCAGGCGGTCGATCGACTTGTCGTAGACGAAGACGTCGGCCTCCATCCCGATCGCGATGAAGGCGGCGTTCATGCCGACCACGCCGCCGCCGATCACCATCACGTTCGCGGCGGCGACTCCGGGCACGCCGCCGAGCAGGATGCCGCGGCCGCCGAGCGGCTTCTCGAGCATGAAGGCGCCGGCCTGGGTGGCGATCTTGCCGGCGATCTCGCTCATCGGCGCCAGCAGCGGCAGCCTCCCCCGGGCGTCCTTGACCGTCTCGTAGGCGACGGCGGTCGCGCCCGACTTCATCAGGCCGCGGGTCTGCTCGGGGTCCGGGGCGAGGTGGAGGTAGGTGAAGAGCAGCTGCCCCGGCTTCAGCATCTCGATCTCGGGAGGCTGCAGCTCCTTGACGTGGAGGATCATCTCGGCCTCGTCGAAGAGCGCGGCGGCGCCGGCGACGGTCCGTGCGCCCTGCCCCACGTAATCGGCGTCGGCGATCGCGCTCCCCTCGCCGGCGCCGGCCTGGATCAGTACCTCGTGCCCGTGCTCGACCATCTCGCGGACCCCGGCGGGGGTGATCGCGACGCGGTACTCGTCCTCCTTGATCTCGGTCGGGACCCCGACCCTCATAATTCCGCCACCTCCTCTGCTCCCGCGAGGGCGCGCTCATCGAACCCGGAGTCGTCGCGCCCTCGCTCCCGCGTCCGGGGGTGGCGGGTGAAACCTTGGATTCGGGGGGTTGTCATCCCACCAGCTCTCTCGCGCGGAGGGCGAGCCAGAACTCGATCCGGTCATGGGCCCGCGAGAGGTCGCGGCCGGTCAGCTCTTCGACCTTGCGCATCCGGTAGCGCAGGGTGTGGCGATGGCAGTAGACCTCGCGGGCCGCCCGCTCCCACTGGCCGTTCTGTTCGATGAAGGCCTCGAGCGAGCGCAGCAGCTCGCCTCCGTACTCCTCGTCGCCGGCCTCGATCGGGCCGAGGACGCTGTCGCAGTAGAGCTTCAGGGCCTCGTCGTCCTGGATCGAGAGCAGCAGCGTGAAGGCGCCGAGATCGCGCCAGGACGCCACCTCGGGGCTGGAGCCGTTGTCGAAGGCGGTCGCCTCGAGCGCGCAGCGCGCCTCGTGGAAGGAGTGGCGAAGCTGGTCGGGGGGCGCCGGGCGGCTGGCGGCCGCCCGGACCGCGCCGCGCTCCTTGACGAGAGCCTTGCGGGCGTCGGTTGCGACATCGATCGGGTCGCGGTCGGCGGCGTCGATCACCGCGCAGAGCAGCTCGCGGCCGCCGCTGGAGTGCGGGGCCACTACCGCGGGACAGGCGTCGGCGGCCAGCGCCGCCTCGAGGGCGGGCTCAGCCGCTGAGGGATCGTCGAGGTCGAAGACGAGCACCGCGGCTTCCTCGCCGATTCCGAAGGGCTCCATCCGCCGCCGCAGCTCCGAAGCCTCGAGCCGGCCGCCGAGGGCACCCGCGAGGACGTCGCCGGCCAGCCTGCGCTCGGTCTCGCGGGCGACCCGGCGCCGCATCAGCTCGAGGGCGACGACGGCGACGGCCTGCTGCAGGATCAGCCGCTCGAAGTCGCCGAGGCCACCCGAGTCGCGGACGATCACCACCCAGGCCTGCGGCGGTCCGCCTCCGGGCGAGATCACCGGGTGGGCGAGGGCGCGGCCGGCGACCGCCGGGTGAGCCGGGACGAAGGCGTGGCCGTCGCCGGTGTGGGCGAGCGCTTCCTCGCGGATCGCGGTAACCGCCTCGGCCGAGAGCTGACGGCGGAAGCCGCGGCCGGCGAGCCGATCGCCGCGGCCGCTGAGGATCGCGACGGTGCCGCCCACGGCCGAGGAGATCGTGGCGACGATCTCCTCGAGCCCGCGCTCTTCGAGGACCAGGCGCTCGAGCCGGCGCTGGACCGCGATCCCGCGCTGGAGCACCTCGTACTGCTCGTTGACCAAGCGCGCGAAGGCCTTCTCGGTGATCGCGATGAACGGCGTCGAGTAGGGGACCTCGAAGAGCGGGAAGTCGCCTTTACGGGCCTCCTCGAGAAGCGCCTTCGGCAGCTTCTCGTGGGTGAAGCCGGTGCCGAAGCCGAGCCCGGCGATGTTGTGATCGGCGAGGCGGCGGACGAAGGCGCGCTGCTTGGCGGCGGTGTCGAAGGGGATCCCCGTCGTCAGCATCAGCTCCCCACCCGAGAGCCACGGGGTCGGGTCCTCGAGCTCGGAGATGTGGACCCAGCGAACCGGCGACTCGGCCGCGTGCTCGCCGGACGCGAGGTCGAGGCCGAGTTCGTCGAGCAGGCTCTGGACCGTGAGCATCGGGGCCCGCCTAGTTGCGGATTCGCTGCGAGGCCTGGGTGAGAACGTCGCGGAGAACGTCGTGGATTTCTTCGAACTGCTCGGTGTCGGCGATCAGCGGCGGCGCCAGCTGGACGACGGGGTCGCCGCGGTCGTCGGCCCGGCAGATCAGCCCGCGCCGGTAGAGCTCGCCGGAGAGGAAGCCGCGCAGCAGGTCCTCCGCCTCGTCGTCGTCGAAGCCCTCTTTCGTTTCCTTGTCCTTGACAAGCTCGACCGCGTGGAAGTAGCCGGCGCCGCGCACGTCGCCGACGATCGGCAGGTCGTGCAGGGTCTCCAGCATCCCGCGGAACTCCCCCTCCTTGGCGAGCACGTGCCCGCAGAGGTCCTCACGCTCGTAGATGTCGAGGTTGGCCATCGCGATCGCGGCGGCGACGGGATGGCCGGCGAAGGTGAAGCCGTGGGCGAAGGAGGCGTTGCCCTCCATGAACGGCTCGGCGACCCGGTCGGCGACGACGACCGCCCCCATCGGCGCGTAGGCGGAGGTGATCGCCTTCGCCATCGTGATGATGTCGGGCACGTAGTCGAAGCGCTCGCAGCCGAAGTAGTGACCGAGGCGGCCCATCGCGCAGATCACCTCGTCGGAGATCATCAGCACGTCGTGGCGGTCGCAGATTTCGCGGACCTGCTGGAAGTAGCCGTCGGGCGGGACGAAGCAGCCGCCGGCGTTCTGAACCGGCTCGAGGATCACGGCGGCGACGGTCTCGGGGCCCTCGAAGACGATCCGCTCCTCGATCGCGTCGGCGGCCCAGGTCGGCTCGCGATCCTGCGGCCAGCGGTAGACGTTGGTGTTGGGCACGTGGCAACCGCCCGGGGTCAGCGGCTCGAACTGACTGCGTAGCTCGGTGATACCGGTCGCCGAGAGCGCCCCCAGCGAGGTGCCGTGGTAGGCGATCTCGCGGGCGATCACCTTGTGCTTCTGGCCTTTGCCGTGCATGCGGTGGAAGTTGCGGGCCAGCTTCAGCGCCGACTCGACCGCCTCCGAGCCGCCGTTGGTGAAGAAGACGCGGTCGAGGCCCTCGGGGGCGAGCGAGGCGAGCCGGGCGGCGAGTTCGATCGCTTTCGGGTGGGCGTAGCTCCAGAGCGTGTAGAAGTCGAGCTCCTCGACCTGACGGGCGGCTGCTTCGCCGAGCTCGGTGCGACCGTGGCCGGCGTTGACGCAGAAGAGAGCCGAGAGGCCGTCGAGGTAGCGGTTGCCGTGCTCGTCGTAGACGTAACAGCCGTCGCCGCGGGTGATGATCGGAATCTCGTGGTCGGGGCCGTAGGCGCCCATGCGCGAGAAGTGCATCCAGAGGTGTCGCTGAGCCAGCTCCTGCAGGCTTCCGACCTGAGTTCCTTGGGACGCTATGGCCATGCCCTACTCCTTCCCTACTACGACGTTATGGATAACGCTAGCTCCGAAAAGCTTCGCGTGCAAGTGGTCAATGGGTCAAGTCCCAAGCGGGTCTTTATACGAAACGGATAAAGAGACCGTAGTTATTTAGGACATTCGCCACTTGCCTCGCCTGCCCTCGGGCGCATACGTTCAAACAATGGAGAGAGCATCCGTGCCGGAGCAAACGAATAAGGAATCCGGTCCAACGGGTAAGGCTATTGTCAATTGATGGCTGAGATCCCGAGCGTCGAGCTTGATCGAGTAACGAAGCGTTTCGGGGGATTCGCTGCGGTCGACGACCTCAGTCTCGGGCTCGGGTCCGGTGAGTTCTTCACCCTGCTCGGCCCGAGCGGCTGCGGCAAGACGACGACGCTGCGGATGATCGCCGGCTTCGAGCAGCCGACCGAGGGCAACGTCCGGATCGACGGCGAGGACGTCGCCGGGCTGCCGCCGCACCGCCGGCCCACCAACACGGTCTTCCAGAGCTACGCGCTCTTCCCCCACCTGACGGTCGCCGACAACGTCGCCTTCGGCCTGAAGCGGAAAAAGGTCTCGAAGGGGGAGATCTCCTCGCGGGTCGACGCCGAGCTCGAGCGGGTCGGCCTCAGCGCCGAGTCCGGCCGCAAGCCGTCGCAGCTCTCCGGCGGCCAGCAGCAGCGGGTGGCTCTGGCGCGGGCGCTGGTCAACCTGCCGAAGGTCCTGCTCCTCGACGAGCCGCTCGGAGCGCTGGACCTGAAGCTGCGCAAGGAGCTGCAGATCGAGCTGAAAAACATCCAGCGCGAGGTCGGGATCACCTTCGTCTACGTCACCCATGACCAGGAGGAGGCGTTGACGATGAGCGACCGGATCGCGGTGATGAACCGCGGCAAGGTCGAACAGGTGGCCGACCCCGAGGAGGTCTACGACAAGCCGGCGACGACCTTCGTGGCCGGCTTCATCGGCGTCTCCAACCTGATGCCGGGCGGGGTCGAGCGCGACGGCGTCCTGCGGCTCGACAACGGGCCGACGGTGGAGGTCGACACCCGCGGCCTGGCCGCCGGCGAGCGCTGTCACGCGGTCGTCCGCCCCGAGAAGCTTCGAATCGACACCCTCGACGGGGCCGGATCGGCGCCCGACGGCGACGACCCCCGGGTCGACGGCGTGGTCGAGAGCTCCGTCTACCTGGGGACGTCGACGCAGATGATCGTCGACCTCGGCGACGAGGTGAAGCTCACCGTGCTCTGCGCGAACACGAGCGAGGCCGAGAGGGCCTCGCTTCCGGGAGGCGGCGCCCGGGTAGCACTTAGCTGGGAGCCCGAGCACATGCATGTCGTACGTGAGAGCGGGGAAGAGCCAAACGGAGGGATGAGCGGTGATGCAGAGCAGACATGAGCGAAGGAAGGTGGCGGCGATCGCGGCCGCGGTCGCGGCGGTCGTCCTCGCCCTGGGCCTGGCGGCCTGTGGCGGCGGCGACACGGTCGGCGGCGGCAACGACAGCGAGGTGACGGTCGCCAAAGGCGGCCCCGTCAAAGGAGATCTGACGATCTCGAACTGGCCCGGCTACATCGACCCCGGCAAGAACGGGACAGTCGTCGAGTTCGAAGACAAATCCGGGGTCAGCGTCGACTACATCGAAGACGTCAACGACAACAACACGTTCTTCGGCAAGATGCAGCCGCAGCTCGAACAGGGTGAGTCGGGAGGGCGCAGCATCATGGTCCTGACCGACTGGATGGCAAAACAGATGTGGGACCTGGGCTACCTCCAGGAAATCGACCACAACGACCTGCCGACCGTGTTCCAGAACATGGTTCCCAACCTGGAGAGCCCCTCCTTCGACCCGGAGCGACAGTTCTCGATTCCGTGGCAGAGCGGGATGACCGGGCTGTGGGTCGACAAATCGAAGGCCCCCGAGATCAAATCGGTCAACGACATATTCGACCCGAAATACAAGGGCAAAATCACCGTGCTCGAAGAGATGCGCGACACGGTCCCGCTCGTGATGAAGGCCGAAGGCGTCGACCCGGAGGAGGCGACCAACGAGGACTGGCTGAAATCGATCGACAGAATCAAGTCAGCCGCCCAGTCCGGGCAGATCCGCGCCTTCACCGGCAACAACTACACCGAGGAACTGACCGCCGGCAACATCGTCGCCGCGATCGGTTGGTCGGGTGACGCCTCGATCGTTCAGAACAAGGACGCCGAATGGCGTATGCCGACCGAGGGCTGCGTGCTGTGGTCGGACAACATGGTGATCCCGGTCGGGGCGCCGAACGTCGGTGCCGCCTTCGGCTGGATGGATTTCGTCTACGAACCGGAGGTCGCGGCCGACCTGACGGAATACATCACCTACGTGTCGCCGGTCGACGGAGTCAAAGACCTGCTCCTGAAAACCAACCCGGAACTGGCCAACGACCCGCTCGTGTTCCCGAGCGAGGAGTTCCAGAAAAACTGCTCCACCCAGGACTCGCCGCCTGACGTCGAAGAGGTCAGCGAAGCCTGGTCCGAAGCGGTCACCGGCTGAGCAAGACGATGAGCTCGAGCAAGCGCCTGGTCCCGTACCTGTTACTGGGACCAGGCCTGCTCATCCTCATCGCGTTCTTCGTCGTGCCCATGTACTTCATGGGCGAACTGGCGTTGCGGTCGGGGACGCTGACCACCGGCTACACATTCGACTGGGCCTGGTCCAACTTCCCCGACTCGCTCTCGGGCAACACCGAGCAGATCGTGCGCTCCTTCTACTACGCGGGGACGGCGACGATCCTGGCCCTGCTGATCGCCTACCCCCTCGCCTACGTGATCGCGTTTCGCTCCGGCCGCTACAAAACGCTGTTGCTGTTCGCGGTCATCGCTCCCTTCTTCACCACCTACTTGATCCGCACGATCGCCTGGAAAACGATCCTCAGCGACTCGAGCCCGGTGGTGGACGTCCTCCAGACGCTCTCGCTCGCCCCGGCGGAAGGCCGCGTCCTGGCGACGCCCGGGGCCGTGATCGCCGGGCTCACCTACAACTTCCTGCCGTTCATGATCCTGCCGCTCTACGCGAACCTCGAGCGGCTCGACCTGCGGCTCGTCGAGGCGGCCAAGGACCTCTACTCCTCATCGCGAACGGCGTTCCTCAAAGTGACCCTGCCGTTGACGATGCCGGGCATCGTCGCCGGGGTCCTGCTCACCTTCATCCCCGCCTTCGGCGACTACATCAACGCCCAGCTGCTGGGCGGCACCGGCCAGGCGATGGTCGGCAACGTGATCCAGTCGCTCTACCTGAACCAACGTGATTACCCGGAGGCGGCGGCGCTCTCGTTCCTGATGATGGCCCTGATCCTGGTCGTCGTCCTGATCTACATCCGCCTCGCCGGGACCGGTGCCTTCATGGAGACCGACGACCGCGAGGAGGGCGCCTGATGAACGCCGTCTCCTCGAGCTGGGGCTGGCTGCGCGGTCACGCGATGCAGATCTACGCGGTGCTCGCCGTCCTCTACATGCTGATCCCGATCGCGGTGATCATCGTCTTCTCGTTCGCGGCGACGCCGAAAGGGCGGCTCACCTTCGCGATCGACGAAGGGTTCACGACCGAGTACTGGTCCTCGGCCTTCTCGCTGCCCGACCTCAACGAAGCGCTGTTCACGAGCCTGAAGCTGGCGACGGCCTCGACGGTGATCGCGACCGCGATCGGAACCCTGATGGCGCTCGCGCTAGTCCGCTACACCTTCCGCGGCCGCTACATGTCGAACCTGCTGATCATCCTGCCGATGGCGACGCCGGAGGTCGTGATCGGCGCCTCGCTGCTCTCGCTGTTCATCTACTACACGTTCTCGCTCGGGTTCGAGACGCTGCTGATCGCCCACATCACCTTCTCGATCAGCTTCGTGGTGGTCGTCGTCCGCTCGCGCCTGATCGGGTTCGACCGCCATCTCGAGGAGGCGGCGGCCGACCTAGGGGCGACCCCGCTGGCGACCTTCAGGTACGTGACCCTGCCGCTGCTGGCGCCAGGGATCCTCGCCGCCGCGATGCTCGCCTTCGCGCTCTCGATCGACGACTTCGTGATCTCCAACTTCAACTCGGGGACGACCGTCACCTTCCCGCTCTACGTCTACGGCGTCAGCCTGCGCGGGATCCCGGTCCAGGTCAACGTCCTGGCGACGATGCTCTTCGCCCTGACCGTGATCGCGGCGATGCTCGTCCTCTTCCAGCAGCGACGGGCCGAACGGATGGCGGCGACGGCCTGACTCAGCGGCCGATGTGGAAGCCGATCAGCTCCGGGACGCGGGCCAGAGTCGCCGACACCCGGCTCGGCTCCCGCCCCTCGAGCTCGGCCTCCTCTTTGGCCATGATCCCGCGACGGATCGCTTCGCCGCCGAGCCAGTGGAAGGGCTCCGGCGGCACCCGCGGCGGCGAGGGGTCGACGAAGGCCAGGCGCGAAGGCTCGTCGTGGCGGTCGAGCGCCAGCGACGCGAGCGTGCGGGCGACCATGTGGGAGGGGCCGACGCCGTTGCCGGTATAGCCGGCGGCAGCGAAGGCGCGGCCGCCGCGCATCGGCAGGATCAGCGGCAGGTGGCTCGGCGAGGCGTCGATCGGTCCGCCCCAGGCGTGGGTGACCTTGCGGTCGCCGAAGCCGGGGAAGATCGCCCGCAGGTGCGCCGCGGTCTGCTCGACCACGCCGGAGTCGATCTCGGCGTGACCGTCGGTGCGGGCGCCGAAGGCGATCCTCCCCCCTCCCCAGCCGAACAGGATCCTGCCGTCGGGGGTGGTGCGGAAGTAG
>DATDCK010000025.1:0-25839 GCA_036524375.1 Solirubrobacterales bacterium
CCTCTGGTACCTGCTGGTGATCGACGCGATCGCCTTCCTCGCGTACCTAGCGGCACCGAAGGCGCTGGCGTCCGCCTCCCGGGTGCTGGGCCGGGTGCTCTCCCGCCCCGCCCTCGGCCTCGTCGTCTTTGCCGTGCCGACGATCCTGCTGCTTCTCGCGCAGCCGAACTGGGCCGGCCTGCCCGCCTCGGGGCAGATCGTTCCCGAACCCGAGCCGCTCGCCTACAACGCGGTTTTCTTCGTGCTCGGTGCCGTCCTCAGCGCCAACCGCGGCGTTATCGCCAACCTGCGTGAGAACTGCTGGCGCTGGGGCGCCGTCGCGGTGGTGGCGGTCGCCGTCGCCGGGGCCTTCTTCGCCCTCCACAACTCATCGGCGGCCGATCGCGTCTACGTCCATTACCCGATCAACATCACCAACGCGGTCGCGACCTTCGCCTGCCTGTTCGCGCTGATCGGCCTCGCCAACCACTACCTCGACAAGAGCCGTCCCAAGCTCCGCTACCTGGCTGACTCCTCTTACTGGATTTATCTCGCCCACATGCCGATCGTCGCCCTGCTCGTCGCGGTTGTCGTCGACGTCGGCTCGATCGGCACGGCCCCTGCCTTCCTGTTCGTCACCGTCGGGACGATCGCGGTCACGCTTGCCGCCTACCCCGTCTTCGTCCGCTACACCCCGATCGGGTGGATCCTCAACGGCAAGCGGAAGCGCACCCGGCCCAGCCTCCTGCAGCGCCTGCGCCCGGGGCGCGAGCCGGTCACTCAGCCAGCAGAGGCAGCAGAGCCCCGAGCTTGATCTCGGTCTCGTCGAGCTCGGCCGCCGGGTCGGAGCCGGCGACGACGCCGACCCCCGCGTAGAGGTGCGCCTCGCGGTCGCGCAGCAGGCCGCTGCGCAGGGCGACGCAGAACTCACCGTCTTCGGTCGCGTCCATCCAGCCGACTGGCCCGGCGTACCAGCCGCGGTCCATCTGCTCGAGGCCGGCGATCGCGCCCACCGCAATGGCGGGCTCGGCGCCGACGGCGGGAGTCGGATGCAGGCGCCCGGCCAGCTCGACCGCCGAGCGCGGTTCGGCCAGCTGGGCGATCACCGGCGTCGCCAGGTGCTGGATGTTGGCGACCTTGACCACCTCGGGCTCGGCCGCGGCCTCGACCCAGACCGAGTGCGGCCGCAGCAGCCGGACGATCCGCTCGGAGACGATCCGCTGCTCGCGGCGGTTCTTGTCGCTGCGCAGGAGCTGCTCGCCAAGGTGGTCGTCGACCGCCGGGTCGGAGCTGCGGCGGATCGAGCCGGCGAGCGCCACGGTCGAGACGCCGGCGCCGGAGCGGCGCACCAGCAGCTCCGGGCTGGCCCCGATGAAGGCGGCCTCGGGGGTGCCGACGCAGAAGCAGAAGCAGGAGGAGAACTGGCGCCGCATCGCCGCGAAGGCGGCGGCCGGGTCGTGGGCCGCCGGAGCGGTGACGACGACCTCGCGTGCGACCACGACCTTGCTCATCTCGCCGGCGTCGATCCGGCCGGTGGCGTCGGCGACGGTGGTTTCGAACTCGCCGGGGGTGCGGACGCTGCGGATCTCGGTGCGGGCGGTCGGGTGCGGGTCGAGGAGCGGCAGCGGCTCGTCGCGCAGCCCGGCGATCCTCGCCTCCAGCCCCGCCAGGCGCTCGGCCGGGTCCTCGCCGGGGCCGAGGATCGCGTTGACTGTGAGGAAGGCGCTCTCGTCACGGCGGCAGAGCGAGAGCTCGGGCAGGACCAGCAGCGCCGGCGGCAACGAGGACCAGGTTGCCGAGGAGCCGCCCTCGGAGTCGAAGGCGAACCCGCCGGTCCAGACCGGGCCGGTGCCGGCGGGAAGCCCGATCGGCTCCTCGACGACCGCCTCGCGGGCGATGCCGAAGCACTCCCGGGCTGCGTCGCGGAAGCGGTCCTCGCCGCGCGAGGCGACCTCGGCCGCGGCTCCCAGCGCGCCCAGGGCGAAGCCGCGATCGGGCTGCTCCCAGCAGAACCAACGGTCGGAGGCGAGGCGCGAGGCGAAGGCGATCGCGCAGGGGTCGACCTCGCCGGCCGGGACGGTGACGCTGACCAGGGTGCGCCGAGGACGGCCGGCGGCGCGCGCCAGCCCGTTCCCGAGGCCGCTCAGGAGCTGGTCAGTCGCTGCCTCGAGCAATTGCGATCTCGCCCGTCCTCACCATTTCGACGAGGCCGTGGGGGCGGACCATCCGCTCGAAGGCCTCGATCTTGTCGGCAGAGCCGGTCACCTCGATCGTCATCGTGCGACGGGCGACGTCGACGATCTTGGCGCGGAAGATCTCCGCGAACTGGATGATCTCCGCCCGGTTCTCGACGGCGGCCGAGACTTTGAACATCGCCATCTCGCGGGCGACGGTCTCTTCCGGCTCCATGTCGCGGATCTTGAGGACGTTGACGAGCTTGTGCAGCTGCTTGGTGACCTGGTCGATCGGGTGGACGGCGCCGTCGAGGGTCAGCGTGATCCGCGAGATGCTCGGGTCGTCGGTCGGGCCGACGGCAAGGGTGTCGATGTTGAAGCCGCGGCGCGAGAAGAGGCCGGCGATCCGGGCGAGGACGCCCGGTTTGTTCTCGACCAGGATCGAGAGGATGTGCTTGCGCCCGCTCAGCTGCCCGGGAACGTGCAGGTCCTCGAGTTTGACCAGCTGCGGGGTCCCGGCCTCCATCAGCTCACCGTCCTCGGCGCCTCGACCATGTCGCGGGCGGCCTGGCCGGGCGGGATCATCGGGTAGCAGTTCTCCTCCTGGGCGACGCGGACGTCGAGCAGGACCGGGCCGTCGGTCTCGAGCGCCTTGACCATCGTCTCCTCGAGGTCGTCGGAGGTCTCGCACCGCATCCCGGTCGCGCCGAAGGCCTCGGCCAGCTTCACCCAGTCGGGACTGGCGCCCATCTCGACCGAGCTGTAGCGGCGATCCCAGAACAGCTCCTGCCACTGGCGGACCATGCCCATGTAGCCGTTGTTCATGAGGAAGACCTTGACCGGGATCTCTTCGGTCACGCAGGTGGCGAGCTCCTGGCAGTTCATGATCAGGCTGCCGTCGCCGGCCAGGCAGACGACCTGCTCGTCGGGGCAGGCGACCTTGGCGCCGACCGCGGCCGGCAGCCCGAAGCCCATCGTCCCGAGGCCGCCGGAGTTGATCCAGCGCCGGGGCTTGTCGAAGCCGTAGTACTGCGCCGCCCACATCTGGTGCTGGCCGACGTCGGAGGTGATGATCGCGTCGCCCTGGGTCGCGCGGTACAGGGCCTCGACCATGAACTGCGGCTTGATCTCGCCGTCCACCCCGGGCTCATAGAAGAGGGGGTGCTCCTCCTGCCAGGCGCGCAGCTGCTTCCACCAGGCCTCGAGGCGCGAGGAGTCGGTCTGCAGCGCCCGGTACTCACGGGTCAGCTTCGGCAGCACCTGCTTGACGTCGCCGACGATCGGAATGTGGGCGCCGATGTTCTTCGAGATCTCCGCCGGGTCGATGTCGATGTGGATGAATTTCGCGTTCGGGGCGAACTCGTCGAGCTTGCCGGTGATGCGGTCGTCGAAGCGGGCGCCGATCGCGACGATCAGGTCGGCGTTGTCCATCGCCAGGTTGGCGGTGACCGTCCCGTGCATACCGAGCATCCCGAGGAAGTTCTCGTCCGAGGCCGGGAAGCCGCCGAGGCCCATCAGGGTCGAGGTGACCGGGAAGCGGTCGGAGGCGGCGAGCTCGCGCAGCTCCTCGGAGGCGTTGCCGTTGATGACGCCGCCGCCGGTGTAGAGGATCGGCCGGCGGGCGTTAGCGATCGCTTTCGCCGCAATCCGGATCTGTTTGATGTTGCCGTCCGTGGAGGGCTTGTAGCCGGCCAGGTCGACGGGCTCGTTGCGCGTCTCGTAGTCGATCTCGGCCCGCGAGAGATCCTGCGGGATGTCGAGCAGGACCGGGCCCGGGCGCCCGGTCGAGGCGACGTGGAAGGCCTCGTGGACGTACTCGGGGATCTGGCGTGGGTCGGTGACCTGGAAGGAGTGCTTCACGAACGGCAACGTGGCGCCGAGGATGTCGGCCTCCTGGAAGCCGTCGGTGCCGATCAGCTCGGTGCGGACCTGGCCGGTGACGAAGATGGTCGGCACCGAGTCCATCATCGCGTCGGCGATCGCGGTCACCAGGTTGGTCGCGCCGGGGCCCGAGGTGGCAAAGGCGACGCCGACCCTTCCAGAGGCCTTGGCGTAGCCCTCGGCCGCGTGGCCGCCGCCCTGCTCGTGGCGGACCTGGACGTGGTGGATGCCGGCGTCGACCAGGGCGTCGTAGGTGGGCAGGTTGGCGCCGCCGGGGATGCCGAAGATGTCCTCGACGCCCTCGGCCTTGAGGCTTTCCATCAAGGCGTCGGCTGCTCTCATGAGAGAGGCGATGGTAGCAGCGGGCCTATGCCTGGCCAGCAGGCGATTTGGCCGGGTTCCAGCGCGTGCGCGGGTCGATCGCGGACTCGATCGCCCGCCCCTTGTAACGCTCGATCGCGTGGATCATCGACTCGACCAGCTCCTCCCCCAGCAGGGTGGGCTCGAGGCCGAGGTCGAGCAGCTTGGTGTGCTGGGCGTTGTAGTAGTGCTGCTCCTTCTCGACCCGCGGGTTCTCGTAGTGCTGGATCTCCACCGAGTGGCCGAGGTGCTCGCCGGCTCCCTTGACCAGCTCGGCCAGCTCGAGCACCGAGAACTGCTCGGTGAATTGGTTGAAGACGCGGAACTCGCCGCCCTCGGCGGGATTGGCGACCGCCAGCTCGACGCACTGGATCGTGTCGCGGATGTTGAGGAAGCCCCGCGTCTGGCCACCCGAGCCGTAGACGGTCAGCGGGTGGCCGATCACCGCCTGCAGGCAGAAGCGGTTGAGCACGGTGCCGAAGACCTCGTCGTAGTCGAAGCGGGTGATCAGGCGCTCGTCGCCGCCCGTCTCCTCGGTCTCGATCCCGTAGACGACCCCCTGGTTGAGGTCGGTGGCGCGCAGGCCCCAGGTCCGGCAGGCGAAGTGGATGTTGGTCGAGTCGTGGACCTTCGAGCAGTGGTACAGCGAGGCCGGCAGCTTCGGGAACGGCAGCGTGTCGCTGCGCCCCTTGTGCTCGATCTCGATGTAGCCCTCCTCGATGTCGATGTTGGGCTGGCCGTACTCGCCCATCGTCCCGAG
This sequence comes from Solirubrobacterales bacterium, assembly GCA_036524375.1. Taxonomy (GTDB): domain Bacteria; phylum Actinomycetota; class Thermoleophilia; order Solirubrobacterales; family 70-9; genus VRUE01. The sequence goes on from DATDCK010000025.1 coordinate 5,155, forward strand.
CTTCACCAGGTGGCACTCGGGGACGTGGTCGCGAATCGCGAAGAGCAGGTTGAGGTTGCCGATCACGTTGGCGTACTGGGTCTCCACCGCCTGCTCGCGGGAGGCCATCGAGTAGGGCGCCGACGCCTGCTGGCCGTAGTGGACGACCGCCTCGGGACGGGTCTCGGCGACGACCGACTCGATGAAGTCGCCGTCCTCGACCGCCCCCGGGAAGCTGCGGATCGTGTTGCCCGACTTCTCGGCCCAGGCGTCGATCCGCGCGTCGAGGCCGAGGATCGGCGTCAACGAGTCGCTGCCGACGCCCTCGACCCAGCGGCGGCGCACGTAGTTGTCGACGACGGAGACCTCGTGGCCACGGGCTGAGAACCTGAGGGCCGTCGGCCAGCCAAGGTAGCCATCGCCCCCGAGGATGAGCACTCTCATAGGTCGCGGCAGGGTACCGGAAGGGAGCGACATAGCATCCCGCCGATGGGCGAGCTGGCGGCACGGAACGGGGGCACCGCGGGGCTGGTCGCGCTCGCGCTCGTGATCCTGGTCGGGCTCGGGCTGCGAATCGGCTGGGCGGTCGACCAGCCGTCCCCACCGCCGCCCGACGCCCTCGCCTACGAGCGGATTGCCGCCGGCCTCTACGAGGACGGCTCCTTCGACGCCCGCCCGCCCGGCGTCGAGCGCGAGATCCAACCCTCCAGCGCATACGCCCCCGGCCTGCCGCTGCTCGTCTCCGGCCTCTACTTCCTCAGCGGCGGCGTCCACCTCGACTTCGCCCTGATCGTCCTCGCCCTGCTGGGAGCGATAGCCGTCCCGCTGACCTACCTGCTGGGAAGACGGATGGCAGGGCCGCTCGCCGGGCTTCTCGGTGCGGGTGCGATCGCGATCTACCCGGCCCTGCTCCAGTACCAGGGGGTGCTGCTGACCGAGCCGCTCGCAGCGACTTTGCTCGTCGCTGCGCTCCTCGCATTCATAAATGCGGCATGTCCTCCGCTCTCGGGAAGGGCCAAAGAACCAGATATGGATGGCCCTTCCCTTCCGCGTCCGGGCATGCCTTCCTGGGCATTGGCCGGAGTGCTGTTCGGATTGCTGGCCCTGGTCCGACCCGAGTACCTGACGATCGCCTTCCTGTTGCCGCTTGCTTGGGTGGCCAGGGAGGCCTGGCGCGGTCGCCTGCGCTCGGCCGTGGTGCCGCTTCTGGTCACCCTGCTCGGCACCGCCCTCGTGCTCGCGCCTTGGGCGATCCGCAACGCGATCGTCCTCGATCGCGCGGTTCCGGTCTCGACTGGGGGCGGCAAGGCGCTCTATATCGGCACCCATGTGGACGCCGACGGCGACGGCCCGAAGCTGCGCGAACTGCTGCTCGACCGGCGCCCCGCGCTGCGCGCACGCTTCGAACGCGACGGGCCGGTCGACGATCCCCAGCGGCTCGTACTCGAGCGGGTTCTGGCGAAGGTTGCCGCCGAGAGCCACCCCGGGCTGGAAGCCGACGCCGCCCTCGGCAGGCTGGGGCGCCAGAACCTCAGCGACGACATCACCCAGGAGCCGCTCGCGTTCGCCGAGATGCTGATCGACAAGGCCTATGCGACCTGGACCGACACGCCACGGGCGGTGATGGGTCGCCAGCCTTGGCGTGCCCTCCAGCTCGCGATCGTCATCCTCGCGCTCGCCGGCCTCGTGGCGCTGGCGCTGCGGCGCCGCTTCGAGGCCGTGCCGGCGGCGATCGTCCTTGCCTACATGACGATGGTCGGCGCCCTGTTGATCTCCTCGCCTCGCCGCGAGCTGGTCGTCCTGCCGCTGCTCGCCGCCCTGGCCGGGGTCGGGGCGACGTGGGCCGCGGATAGCCTGGCGCGATGGCGAAGGTGAAGGCCCGACTGCGGGCGCTCCTCGAGGTTCACGGCCGGCGCACGCTGATCGTCCTCGGCCTGATCATCGCCCTCGGCTTCTGCCTGCGCGCCTATCGGGTCGCCGAGCCGCTGGCGACACCCGGCGACGACGCCCGCGCCTACTACGCGCTCTCGAAGGCGCTCTACGTCGAAGGCAGCTACGGCGGCCCGGAATTCGACGACGCCAGCGACTGGTCTCCCGGCGCCCCCCTGCTCTACGCCGCCTCCTTCTATGCGACCGGCGGCGCCCGCGAAGGCACGGCGCGGATCGTCGAGATGCTGCTCGGGCTGGCGGCGATCGTCGTCGTCTACCTGCTGGGCCGCCGCATCGCCTGCCGTCCGGCCGGTCTGATCGCCGCCTTCGGGGCCGCCGTCTATCCGCCCTTCATCCACTCGACCGGGGCCCTCTTCAGCGAGCCGCCGGCGATCTTCACCCTGCCGGCAGCGGTGCTGGCATTCCTCTGGGCCCTGAATCAGACGCCACCTCCTCTGCTCCCGGGAACGGCCAAGGAATCAGATATGGATGGCCGTTCCCTCCCGCGTCCGGGGGTGGCTTGGCTCTTGCCCGGGCTCCTCTTTGGCCTCACCGCTCTGATCAGACCCGAGTACCTGCTGGTCGGCGTCGCCTTCGGCCTCTACGCGCTGATCGCGGTCTGGCGCGACCGCGGGCCGCGGCCGGCGATCGGAGCGACGGTGCTGCTGGCGGTCGCGTTCCTGCTTCCGATCGTTCCCTGGACGATCCGCAACCAGGTCGTGCTCGACCGCACGGTCCCGATCTCGACCGGCGGCGGCAAGGCGCTCTACGTCGGCACCTACCTGCCCGCCGACGGCGAATACCAACGGGTCAAGGCACTTCTCGCCGAGCGCTACCTGGACCGTGACCTCGAGCCCGGGTCCGAGCAGCTCGACGCGGTCGACCCGAAACCGCTCTTCGACCGCGTCGCCGACCGCTACCCGGACCTCCCCCGTGACCAGGCGCTGGGCAAGATCGGCAAACAGAACTTCTACGACTACCTCGAGGAAGACCCGGTCGGCTACCTCGGGATGACCGTCCGCAAGGTGTGGCGGATGTGGAGCGCGGGGATCGGCGAAGCGATGAGCTCGACCGCCGGGCGGGTCGTCCAGGTGCTGCTCGTACTGCTGGCGATCGCGGGGCTGGCCGTCCTAGGAGTGCGCCGTAGGTGGTGGGATCTGGTCGCGATGGCGACGCCGTTGATCCTCGTCACCGCCGTCGGCGCCGCATCGCTGGCGGCCCCCCGCCGCAACGAGGTGCTGATGACACTGGTCTTTCCGCTTGCCGCCGCGGCCCTGGCAAGAGCGGGAGGAGCCCTATCCTCCAGCAGCCGATGGCGGCCCACCGACTCATCACCACAGCAGGCGTCTTCCCCTCCGAGCTGACCGCGCTCCGCGCGGCCGGCCTGGTCGCGGCCTTCGCCCTGATCGCCTACGCGATCGCCCGCCGTCACTCGCTGCGGAACGTCGACGTCGTGATCCTGCTCGGCGCCGGCCTCGGATTGGCGCTCGTCGCCGGGACCGAAATCACCGACGCGCTCCTTTCCGCGTTCTCGTTCGAGAAGGGCAACGGCGGCCGCATCCTCGGCCTCGCGGTCTTCGCGATCTTCATCCTCTTCATCCTCATCCTCCGTGCCCTCTCGCAGTCGGCGCGAAACGCGCGCCAGCTCTCCGCGGCGCTCGAGGGCCTCGCCTGGGAGGAGTTCCGCCAGGCCGACCTCCCCGAGCGCTTCCGCGGCAAGGTCGCGGTCGTCATCCCCGCCTACAACGAGGCCGAGAACATCGGCTACGTGCTCGACCGGATCCCCGACCAGGTATGCGGGGTGCCGATCCAGACCCTGGTCGTCGACGACGGCTCCCGCGACGGGACCGGAGACGTAGCCGCCGAGCACGGCTCGCCCGTCGCCCGCCACGTCACCAACCGCGGCGGCGGCGCCGCCCTGCGCACCGGCTACCGCCTGATGGTCGAGTCGGGCGCCGAGATCGTCGTAACCCTCGATGCCGACGGCCAGCACCTGCCCTCGGAGATGGGGCGCCTGGTCCAGCCGATCCTCGACGGCGAGGTCGACATGGCGCACGGGTCGCGCGTCCTCGGCCACGCCGACGACAACCACTTCGCGCGGGAGCTGGGGATCGTCTTCTTCAACCGCGTCGTCTCAACGATCACCCGCACCCACGTCACCGACTGCTCGAACGGCTACCGGGCGGTCCGCGCCTCGGTTCTGCCGCAGCTGGTCCTGACCCAGGAGCAGTTCCACACCTCCGAGTTCATGATCGAGGCGATCAAGCGCGGGATCCCCGCCAAAGAGGTCCCGATCACAGTCGAGCAGCGGCTCCACGGCCATTCGAAGAAGCCGGCGGTCCTCCGCTACGGGGTCGGCTTCGCCAACGCCATCGTCCGCACCTGGCTGCGCTAGCGCGGCACCGGCGAGACCCTGAGGCGCTTCGAACGCGCCGGGCCGGTGGCTGAACCGACGACGATCGCGCGGAAACCGGCGCGTCGCTTCAAGCTCAAGCGGAACTTGACGACGCATTTCGCCGGCAGGGGCCGGGCGCGCAGTTGCCTCCCCCCGCTCCAGAGCTGGACGACGAGCCCCTCGCCGGCGCCGGCGCACGGCCGCACTCGAACCGTCAGCTGGACCCGCTTGCCGAGCCGCTTGGCGGACAGGAGCGCTTTCAGCGCCTTCGTCACGGGCCCTGGACCTCCGCCGCCGTCCTCCGGCGGCCCTGGAAGCGAAGCGACGCAAACCGGCCCCTGGTCGCCCACGAGCTGCAGGACCGCGCCGCCTTTCGAGACGACGTAGAGGCGGCCGCAGGCGTCCTGTCCGAACGAGGTCGGCTGAGGGGCGTTGAGCCCGGTGCTGCGATCGTCGACGCTCTGCCCGCCAGGAGCCAGCGTGCGGAGTTCCCCGGCGCAATAGTCGGCATAGAGATAGCGCCCGTAGAGCTCCGGCAGGCCCGGGTCGCGAACCATGTAGCCACCGGTGATCGAGCAGCCATGCGCGGTGTCGCCGCCCGGATCGTCGTGCGGGTAGTCGAAGACCGGTTTTACGAAGTCGGCCGGATCGTCGAGGCCCTCGCAGGCGAGGGCGGGATCGGCGTATGCCGAGAAACCCTCCCAGCAGTTCCAGCCGAAGTTGGCGCCCCGGCCGATGTCCGGCGCCGCTGCGTAGTCGACCTCCTCGCGCAATCCCTGGCCGACGTCGCCGATCAGGAGGTCTCCGGTCGAGCGGTCGAACGAGAAGCGCCAGGGATTGCGCAGGCCGTAGGCCCAGATCTCGGAGCGCGCCCCGACGATTCCGGCGAAGGGGTTGTCCAGCGGAACCGTGTAGGCGGGGTCGCCGGCTTCCGGTTCCGGCACCGGGTCGATCCTGAGCAGCTTGCCGAGCAGCGAGTCCAGGTTCTGTGCGTTTTCGAACGGGTCGCCGGTGCCACCGCCGTCGCCGGTCGACACATATAGGTGCCCGTCGGGGCCGAATTGGAGCTGACCGCCGTTGTGGTTCGTCTCGGTCGGGTGCGGGATCTCGAGCATCGGTTCCCTCGTGACCCCACCGTCGACGCCGCTGGGCACGAAGCCATCGACGTGGATTTCTCCGACGGCGTCGCCGGCGGCCAGGCTGCCGGTGTAGGCGGCGTAGAAGCGTTCGGTTGCGGCGAAGTCGGGCGCGGGCGCGATCGAGAGCAGCCCCTGCTCGTTTTCGGTGTCGTCGACGAGGTCGGTCAGGTCGGCGAACAAGGTGACTTTCCCGCCCGCCACTTCCTGGACCCTGCCGGGCTGTTCGACCACGAAGCGCCGGTCCGGGTCGTTCGGATCGGAGGTGACGAAGGTCGGCCGGGTGAAGTCGAAGGCACTCTGGTCGTCCCCGAGCGGGACGAGCGTTGCCGCCTGTGCGCTCACGGAGAGGGTCACGGCCAACGCCAGCGCCGCCGCGAAGATCCCTGCTGTACGAGTCATCTGTCGATCATCTGCCCAGATCCGGCTGTTTCTAGTCGCGTCCGGGTTCGACACCGGGATGACGGACGGCGGCGGGATCGGGCAGGTAGAGATCGGTGCCGCAGCGGGGACAGACCTGGACGTAGAGCTTGACCGCCTTGTGGCATGTGGGGCACTGCCGTTCGGGTTCGTCCTTCTCGCGTCGGTAGAGGACCACGGCGATCAGGCCCAGCAGCGGCAGCACCGCGCCGATCGCCAGCCAGAGCCAGAAGGAACTTCCCTTGGACCGCCCGATGATCCCGGTGGCTAGTCCGAAGGTGAACGCGATGACGAGGTATTCCACGATCCCATTGTCGCGCCTAGCCGCTGCGGATGACCGATCGACCCGACCTCGGCGAGGTCGCGCTTGAAGGGCAGGCTCGAGGTCCAGTCGATCACCGCCCGCGCCTTGCGGGCTACACCCGGAATCTGGCTCATGTGGTAGGTCCGCGCCATCCACCAGGCGGGGAAGCCGCGGAAGGTCCGGCCACCGACGCGCCCGACCGCCTTGTAGCGGCCGAGGTTGACGAAAGAGGCACTGCCGTCGTAGTCGAAGGGCGCCGCCTCCCCGACCCCGAGTGCCGCGGCGATGTTGCGGGCGGCCGCCGGTCCCTGGCGGACCGCGTGCTGCGCGGTCGGCGGGTAGCTGCCGCCGGTCGGGGCGGGCGCCGCGGCGCAGTCGCCGATCGCCCAGACGCCGTCGGCGCCCTTGACCCGCAGGTGGTCGTCGACCTCGACCCGGCCGCGGTCGTCGAGCGGGACCGAGAGCTCGCGCAGGGTCGGGCTCGGGGCCACGCCGGCGGTCCAGACCACCGTGCGGGTGGCGAGAGTCTCGCCGGTCGAGATCCGGGCCGAATCCGCGGTCACCTCCTCCAACGTGGTGCCGAGGCGAACGTCGATGCCGCGCCCGCGGAGCTCGTGGACGGCGTAATCGGCGAGCTCGGCGTCGATCTCGGGCAGGACGCGGTCGGCGGCCTCGATCAGCACCCAACGCATGCCGTGCAGGCGGGCACGCGGGTAGCTCTCCATCGCGTCGGCGGCGAAGTCCTGGAGCTCGGCCAGGGCCTCGAGGCCGGCGTAGCCGCCGCCGACGAAGACGTAGGTGAGGAGCTCTTCGCGGCGGGCCGGGTCATCGGTCGCGTTGGCGGCCTCGAGCGTCTCGACCACGTGGTTGCGGAGCCAGATCGCGTCAGCCAGGGTTTTGAACCCGACCGCGTGCTCGGCGAGCCCGGGTATCGGCAGCACCCGGGAGACGGAACCGAGCGCCAGCAGCAGCTGGTCGTAGGGAAGCTCCTCGACATCGCCCTCGCGGGTGCGCAGGGTGACGCTGCGGCCGCCGGGGTCGTGGCCGACGATCGAGCCCAGCCGCAGGTAGGTGCGGTCGAGGATCTCGCGCAGCGGCGTCACCACGTGGCGCGGCTCCAGCGTTCCCGCCGCGGCCTCCGGCAAGAACGGCGTGTAGAGCATGAAGTTGACGTCGTTGACCAAGGTCAGCCGCGCCGACTGCTTCGGCATCGTCCGCTCCAGCTCGCGCGCTGCCATCGCGCCGCCGAAGCCACCGCCCGCGATCACGACGTTCCAGGCCATGCCTTCAAGTTAGCACTTTGTAACACGCTGTCACAAAGTGCATCCTGGCTCTTCCGTTGTTGACCCCCGGCTATCGGGCGACTAAGTTGGCCGGCATGCGAGCGGGCGCCGACAGTTGGATTTCCCGCGCCTCCCGGCTAGCCCTCGGACTCGGTTTGGCGCTGCTGGTTTTTCCCTGCGCCGCGGCCGCGCAAACGGCCTACGTCACCAACCTCAGCGCCGACACCGTTACGCCCTTCGAGACCGAGACCGGGGTCGTCGGCGAACCGATAACCGTCGGCGAAACGCCCCGCGCCGTCGCCGTCGCCCCCGATGGAGCGACCGCCTATGTCGTCAACACCGAATCGAGCGACGTGACCCCGATCGACACGGCGACAGGGGTGCCGGGAGACCCGATCGAGGTTGGCGAAGCGCCGGTCGCCATCGCAGTCGCGCCGGACGGCACCACCGCGTATGTCGTCAACGCCGGCTCCGGGAACGTGACCCCGATCGACCTGGCGGAGGGCGACGCCGGGACGCCGATCCCAGTGGGAACGACTCCGACCGGGATCGCTCTCACCCCCGACGGGGCCACCGCCCTCGTTGGTAACACCGGCGACGACACGGTGACGCCGATCGACCTGGCGTCGCAGACCCCCGGCGACCCGATCGAAGTCGGTGAAGCGCCGACGGGCCTCGCGGTGGCGCCGAGCGGGAGCACCGCCTACGTGGCCAACGCAGACGACGACTCGGTGACCCCGATCGACATCGCGACCGGCGTCGCCCAGCCCGAGATCGAGGTCGGTGACGGTCCCAACGTCATCGCGATCACCCCCGGCGGGGCAAAGGCCTATGTACTGGACGTGGTCGGTAACGAAGTGACCCCGATCGACCTCGCCAGCGGCGTGGCGCAGCCGAGGATCATCACCGGTGCCGCGCCCTTCGCGATCGCGGTCTCTCCTGACGGAGGCACCCTCTACATCACCAACGCCGAATCGAGCACGGTGACCCCGGTCGACGTCGCCAGCGACGAAGTCGGAGAGGCGATCGACGTCGACGTCGCCGCCGGCATCGCCCTGATCCCCTACCAGGCGCCCACCGCCGCCTTCACCGCGGCCCAGGCGAGCGGAGGAACGGTCGAGTTCGACGCCTCCGCATCCTCCGACCCCGGCGTCGGGCTGAGCAGCTACGCCTGGGACTTCGGCGACGGCGAGACCGCGGTGACGACGTCGCCCGCGGTCAGTCATGCCTACGCAGGGTCCGGGACCTACACGGCGACGCTGACCGTCACCAACGCCGGCGGCTGCTCGACGAGCTTCGTCTACACCGGCCAGACCGCCGCCTGCAACGGCGACGCCCGGGCCCTCGCCAGGCTCGGCGTGACGGTCGGCTCAGGTCCGTCGGCCGAGCCCGAGCCCCCGCGGGGCAAGATCTGCCTCCAGCCGGGGAAGGCGAGAGCCAGCGCCCTTGCCCCTCGTGTTCCTGGCCAGCTTGGAGTTCGCGCCCACCTCGGCGACTGGCCTGGGTCAGGACACCGGGTCGGGGTGACCCTGCGCTACCGCCGCGGCGGTAGCGTGCACAAAGTTTCCCTGGGCTCCCGCGTCTTCGGTGCCGTTCTCCGCCTGGCGCTCCCGCGCGGCCTCGCGGGGGTGCTGCACCCCGGGAGCAAGGTGTCGCTCCTGCTCAGGGATCGAACCGCGGGCTCCGGCGTCGAGTGCGGCCGGGCCGGCGACGGCCTTTACCGCGTCGACACGAAGGTACTCAGGCTCCGAGCTTCTGCTTGATCAGGCGGTTGACCTCGCCGCCGTCGGCGCGACCCTTGGTCTCCTTCATCACGTAGCCGACGATCGCGCCGATCGCCTTGCCGTTGCCGGCGCGGATCTGCTCGGCGGCGTCGGGGTTGGCCTCGATCGCGGCGGCGACTATCGACTCGAGCTCTCCCCCTTCGGAGCTCATCTGGGCGAGGCCCTCGCGCGCGACGATTGCGGCCGGGTCGCCGCCCTCGGCGACGAGCGCGGCGAGGACCGCCTTGGCGCTGCCGTGGGAGACCTTCTTCTCCTGGACCATCGCGATCAGGGCGGCGAGGGCGCCAGGCTCGACCTTGGACTCGGCCGCGCCCACCTCTCCCCCGTCCTGGCGCAGGGCGGCTGCCAGCTCCCCCGTGACCCAGTTGGCGGCGACCTTCGGCTCGGCGTCGGCGGCGTCGGCGACCTGCTCGAAATAGGCGGCGGTCTCGGGCTCGGAGGCGAGCAGCGACGCCGTGTCGGTGGCCAGCCCAAGCCCCTCGTAGCGCTCGATCCTCTGCGCCGGCAGCTCCGGCAGCGCGGCCCGCGCTTCCTCGATCATCGCCGCGGTCGGAGCCAGCGGCACCAGGTCCGGCTCCGGGAAGTACCGGTAGTCGTGCGCCTCCTCCTTCGAGCGCAGCGGGGTGAGGCTGCCGTCGCGGGGATCGAAGTGGAGCGTCTCCTGCTCGACCCTGCCGCCGGACCCGATCAGCTCGCGCTGGCGCTCGAGCTCGGCTTCGACCCCACGCTCGAGGAAGCGGAAGCTGTTCATGTTCTTGAGCTCGGTCTTGGTCCCGAGCGCCTCGCTGCCGGCCGGCCGCACCGAGACGTTGGCGTCGACCCGCAGGCTCCCCTCCTCCATGTTGACGTCGGAGACCTCGAGCTGGCGGACCGTCTCGCGCAGGAGCCGGGCCCAGGCGGCGGCCTCGGCGGCGGAGCGCAGGTCTGGCTCGGTGACGATCTCGACCAACGGCGTACCGCCGCGGTTGAAGTCGACCAGCGAGGCGCCGGAGCCATGGATGCGGCCGGACTCGCCGACGTGGATCATCTTCGCTGCGTCCTCCTCGAGGTGGGCACGGTGGATGCGGACGTCCCCGAGTTGGCCGCCGGAGCAGATCGGGATGTCGTACTGGCTGATCTGGTACGCCTTCGGGTTGTCGGGATAGAAGTAGTTCTTGCGGTGGAAGATCGAGCGTGGCGCCACCTCGCAGCCGAGCGCGGCGCCGATCTTCAGCGCCGAGCGGATCGCCTCCTCGTTCGGCACCGGCAGCACCCCCGGGTGGGCGAGGCAGACCGGGCAGGTGTGGACGTTGGGCTCGTCGCCGAAGGAGAGCTCGCAGCCGCAGAACATCTTCGTCCGCGTCGCCAGCTGGACGTGGATCTCGAGGCCGATCACGGCTTCGAGGTCAGCCATCGCCGTTCCCCGCGATCCAGGGCAGCCGCGAGCGCGTCGACTCCTCGAACCCGATCCCCTGCTCGAGGGCGAAGGCCGACTCCAGCAGCCCTTGCTCGGCGAAGGCCGGGGCGGCGATCTGGAACCCGACCGGCAGCTCGAGGCCGCCGCCTTCGGGCTCGGCGAGCCCGGCCGGGATCGAGATCGCCGGGATCCCGGCCAGCGGCATCGGCACCGTGAAGAAGTCGTTCATGTACATCTCCAGCGGGTCGTCGGTCTTGGCGCCGAGCTCGAAGGCGACCGAGGGCGAGGTCGGGGAGACGACGAAGTCGCAGCCGGAGAAGGCCGCGGCGAAGTCCTCGGCGATCTTGGTGCGGACCTTCTGGGCCTGCCCGTAATAGGCCTCGTAGTAGCCGGAGGAGAGTGCGTAGGTCCCGAGCATGATCCGCCGCTTGACCTCGTCGCCGAAGCCCTCGGCACGGGTCTCTTCGTACATCTCGATCAGGTCAGCGGCCTCGGGGGCCCGAATCCCGTAGCGAACCCCGTCGTAGCGGGCGAGGTTGGACGAGGCCTCGGCCGGGGCGATCACGTAGTAGGCGGAGATCCCGTGCTCGGCGTGCGGGAGCGAGACCTCGACGATCTCGCCTCCGAGGCGTTCGATCTCCTTCAGGGCGCCCTCGAAGACCTCACGCACCCCTTTCTCGACCGAGTCCTCGGCGAGCTCGCTCGGCACCCCGAAGCGCAAACCAGAAAGGTCCTCGCGGCTGGGCGCGACGATTCCGCCCTCGATCCCGACCGAGGTGGAGTCGCAGCGGTCCTTGCCCTCCATCGCCGCCAGCAACAGGGCGGCGTCGGTGACGTCGCGGGTCAGCGGGCCGCACTGGTCGAGCGAGGAGGCGAAGGCGATCATCCCGTAGCGCGAGATCGCGCCGTAGGTCGGCTTCATGCCGACGATCCCGCAGAGCGAAGCGGGCTGGCGGATCGAGCCGCCGGTGTCGGTGCCAATCGCGCAGGGTGCGAGGCCGCCGGCGACGACCGCAGCCGAGCCGCCCGAGGAGCCGCCCGGGACCCGGCCGTGGTCCCAGGGGTTGAGGACCGGCCCGTAGGCCGAGTTCTCGTTCGAGGAGCCCATCGCGAACTCGTCCATGTTGGTCTTGCCGAGGACCCGGGCCCCGGCCTCGTCGAGGCGGCGGACCGCGGTCGCCGTGTAGGGCGGTCGGTAGCCCTCGAGGATCCGCGAGCCGGCCGTCGTCGGCGAGCCCTCGGTGCAGAAGATGTCCTTGACGGCGATCGGGATCCCGCGCAGGGGGCCGTCCTCGACTTCGTAGGAACTCGCGTCGCCGACCGACCACAGGTAGGCGTTCAGCTCGTCGCCGGCGGCCGCGGCCTGCCAGGCCTCGAAGTACTCCTTGGCGGAGACCTCGCCGGAGGCGATCTTCGCCGCCGCCTCGGCGACGCTCAGGTCGAGCAGCTCGGCGCTCATTCCGCCTGGGGCGAGGGAACCCGGAAGGCGCCGTCGGCCGGTTCGGGCGCGGGCTCGAGAATCTTCTCCCGCGGCCAGCTCGGGCGCGGCTCGTCGGGCCTCAGTACGTTCTCGAGCTCGATCACGTGCGAGGTTGGCTCGACCCCTTCGAGGTCCAGGGCGGAGATACGGTCGACGTGGTCGAGGATCCCGGAGAGCTCGCCGGTCATCCGCTCGACCTCCTCCTCGGAGAGCCGCAAACGCGCCAGCTTGGCGACGTGGAGTACCTGGTCTCGCTCGATCACGGGCGGGATTCTAGGCTCGCGCCGCACTGGCTGCCTGGCCAGTTAGAGTCCCGGCCGATGCGGGGCCCGAAAGCGGAGAGTTTCGTCGTCCTCAACCTGCGGCTGCTCGCGGTTAGCTTCGCCGTCGTCGGCATCCTCTTCATCGCCGTGCCGAACGGGGTCCTCGACACGATCACCGACCTCGGCGAGGAGATCGGCAACTTCTCGCCGGCGCCCCACGGAGACGAGCAGCTCTGGCTGGCGCTCGGCTTCTCCTACATGGTCGTGATCTCCGGCCTCTGCCTGCTGGCCCAGTCCGACGTCGTCCGCTACCGGCCGCTGATCCTGCTGCTGGCCGTCGGCAAGACCGCTTCCTCGCTCTCGACCCTCGGCTTCTACCTCTTCGACGACGACGTCTTCGCCTACCTCCTGAACTTCCTCGTCGACGGCGGCCTGGCGATCCTGGCGCTCTGGCTCTGGTCGCTCGCCGGCCGGGTCGAACGCAGCCCCGCCCCGGGCTGAAGGCGCGCGCCGGGGCTCGCGGCCGCCGAGCAGCGCACCCTGAGCGCGATCTGCGCGACGATGAGCCCCGGAATCGACGGCCTGCCCGCCGCCGAGCGTGACGTCGACGTCTCCGGTGCCGTCGCCGAGTTCCTGACCTCGGTCTCGCCGCGGGTCCTGACTCGCATCAAGTTGGGCCTGCGCGCGTTCGAGTGGCTGCCCTTCCCTTGGCGCTTCAGCCGCCTCGACGCGGCCGGGCGCGACGACTTCATGCGCCGCATGGAGGACTCCCGATTCCGGCTCCACCATGAGCTGCTGCTGATGGCGAAGCTCTTCGCGACGCTGGGCTACGCGGTCGACCCCGAGGTCGAGAAGCGGATCGGGATCACGACTTCCTGCAGGCTCGCCGACGGCGACATGCCCGAGCCCAGCAGCGGTTTCGGAGACACCACCCCTCCGCCCGGGGGCGAGGAGTGCGACGTCGTCATCGTCGGCTCCGGGGCGGGCGGGGCCGCGGCCGCCGCTGCTCTGGCCGAGGCCGGGCTCGACGTGATCGTGCTCGAGGCGGGCGAGGCCTTCGACCGCGACTCCTACCCCGAGGGGCGCCTGGAGGCGATCTCGACCCTCTACCGCGACGGCGGCCTGACGATCGCCGAAGGCAACCCGCCGATCCCGGTCCCGGTCGCCAAAACCGTCGGCGGCACGACGGTCATCAACTCCGGGACCTGCTTCCGGGCGCCGGGCGAGGTCCTCGACAACTGGCGCGACGAGCACGGCGTCGGGTGGGCCCGAGACCTCGATCCCTACTTCGTCGAGGCCGAGGAGTTCCTGCGGGTGACGCCGCTCGACCCCGAGCGGATGGGTCGCAACGGGCAGCTGGCGATGGAGGGGGCGATGGCGATCGGCGCCTCGAGCGGCCCGATCTCCCGCAACGCCGGCAGCTGCGTGCAGTGCAGCTCCTGCCCCTACGGATGCGAGATCGACGCCAAGCGCGCGATGCACGTCAGCTACGTGCCGCGGGCGGTGGCTGCCGGGGCGCGGCTGCGGACCGGTGCCGAGGCGCGACGAGTGATCGTCGAGAACGGGCGCGCAGTCGGGGTCGAGTGCGCGGTCACCGGCACCAGAAATGGCTCCCGCCGCCCCTACACGGTGCGAGCCCGGCGGGCGGCGATCGTCGCCGGCGGCGCCTTCGGGACCCCCGAACTGCTCGCCCGCTCGGGGCTCGGTGGCCGGCAGGTGGGCCGCAACCTCCACATCCACCCCGCCTGCTGGGTCGGCGCCCGCTACGAGGAGGAGGTGCGGGGCTGGGACGGCGTCATGCAGAGCTATTACATCGACGAGTGGGAGGCGACCGAGCGGGTGCTGCTCGAGGCGACCTTCACCCCGCTCGCCTTCGGCGGTGCCTGGCTGCGCGGGGCCGGCCGCGAACACCAGGAATCGATGCTCGACTTCGGTCACATCGCCTCGATCGGGGTCCAGCTCGCCGACCGCTCCGAGGGGCGGGTGCGGTTCGCGGGGGACGGCTCGCTGAAGGCCTCCTACAAACTGATTCGCGACGACGCCGACCGGCTCGCCTTCGGTATCGCCCGCGCCGCGGAAGTCCACTTCGCGGCCGGCGCCACCGAGGTCTACCCCAACATCCCCCGCGCCGGGGTGATCAAGCCGGGACAGGTGGCCGAGTTCGAGGCGACCCGCTTCCGTCCCTCGGAGTTGCGCCTCGAGGCCTTCCACCCGATGGGCACCGCGCGGATCTCCGCCGAGGAAGGGGCCGGGGTCTGCGACTCCCGCGGCGCCGTCAGGGGCGTCGAGGGCCTCTACGTCGCCGACGCGTCGCTGTTCCCGACCGCGGTCCGGGTGAATCCGATGATGACGATCATCGCCTTCGCCAAGCAGGTCGCGGCCGGGATTGCCACCGATGCCCCGGCGGGGCCCTGAGCTCCTAGCTCGCCGGGGGCGGCGGTGGAGGCGGCGGTGATTGCTGCTGCTGAGGAGGCGGCTGGTACTCCTGCGGCGGCGCAGGCGGTGGGGGCGGTTGGGCCGGGGGCTGCTGGTAGTCCTGGGGCGCGGGCGGCGGCGGTGGCGGCTGTTGATGCTGGGGCGGCTGGGGCTGGTGGGCGCTCGGATCCGCGAGGTGGTCGGCGGTGGATCCGAAGGAAGCGCCCTCCTCCTGCATCGCCATGTAGCCGCCGATGCTCAGGGCGATCAGCTCGACCAGGCCGAGGAAGACACCGAGCTTCCGATCCAAGTCGATCGATTCGTCGAGGAAGTCGGCGCTGGGCGGGGAGATGACGTAGATCAGCAGGATCACGGCTCCGACTCCTGCCAGGACCGTCGTCACGACGCTGAGGGAGATCGGCAGGCGCGCGACCCCGCTGCCGACCAGCGCCAACGCCATGCCGGAGAAGGCCGCGAGCACGAGGATGATGTTGAACCAGTCGCCGAATGCGTCGAAGGCGTCGAGCCCGGGGACCGACCCTCCCCCTTCGACCCCGAACCCGTACCAGGCGAAAAGGAACATGGTCAGGAGCAGTGCGAGGCCGGCGATTCCGGCGACCTGCTCACCGGGCGTGGGGCGATCGATCATTCGACTCCTCCTCGGGGTTCGTGGGAACGGCGTGACATTACACCCGCGCCCTGGCGGCGGCGAGGGTGTTGACGAGCAGCATCGAGATGGTCATCGGGCCGACCCCGCCGGGCACCGGCGTGATCGCCGCCGCGACCTCCGAGGCCGCCTCGAAGTCGACGTCGCCGCAGAGCCCGTCCTCGCCGCGATTCATGCCGACGTCGATGACGACCGCCCCCGGCTTGACCGCCTCGGCGCCGAGCAGGCGTGGCACCCCGACCGCGGCGACGAGGACATCGGCGCGCCGGCAGGTGCCCTCGAGGTCGCGGCTGCGCGAGTGACAGACGGTGACGGTGGCGTTGGCGGCGAGAAGCAGGCGGGCGATCGGGACGCCGACCAGCTTCGAGCGCCCGACAACCACGGCCTCGGCGCCCTCCAGGCCGACCCCCTCGTGCGCGAGCAGCTCCATCACCCCCGCCGGCGTGCAGGGCGTCAGCCCGGGCGTGCCGTGGGCGAGCAGGCCGGCGTTCATCGGGGTCAGGCCGTCGACGTCCTTGCCGGGATCGAGGGCGGCGACCACGGCGTCGGGGTCGATCTGGTCGGGGACCGGCAGCTGGACCAGGATCCCGTCGACCTCGTCGTCCTCTCCGAGCCGGCCGACCAACGCCAACAGCTCCTCCTCGGGAGTGGCCGCCTCGAGCCCGTGGTGGACCGAGCTCATCCCCACCTCCTCGCAGGCTTTGTGCTTGTTGCGCACGTAGATCTCCGACGCCGGGTCGTCGCCGACGATCACAGTCGCCAGGGTCGGCGTCCGCCCCGCCTCCTCGCGATAGGCCTCGACGTCGACCCGGACCCGCTCGCGCACCGCCGCCGCCACGGCCTTGCCGTCGATGATGCGAGCGGCCAACTGCCTATCGCTTCCTGATCGGCGCGTAGTCGGCCATCAGCTTGCGCTCGGAGCCGTCGGAAGAGAACCGGACGATCACCACTCCCCCGGCCTCGACCCCGGTGACGACCCCGTCGCCGAAGCTGGCGTGGACGACGTCGTCGCCGGTCCTCAGTTCCAGCGCCGGGCCGGGGTCGACCGGATCGACTGCCGCCGCGGCCGCCGAGTCCCAGGTGCCGGCGGCGCCGGGCTGCTCGCCCTGGCGCTCGGTGAGATCGGCCGGGAGCTCGTCGACGAACCGCGAGGGCAGGTTGTGCTCGGCGCGGCCGAACAGGCGCCGCTCGCGCGCCCAGGTCATGTAGAGGCGCTGGCGGGCGCGGGTGATGCCGACGTAACAGAGGCGCCGCTCCTCCTCCTCACCACCCTCTTCCAGGGCCCGCATGTGGGGGAAGGAGCCCTCCTCGCAACCGACGATGAAGACCGTGTCGTACTCGAGCCCCTTGGCGTTGTGGAGCGTCATCAGGGTGACCAGCGACTCCTCTTCGCGGAGGCCGTCCTGCTCGGTGTAGAGCGAGATCTGCTGCAGGAACTCCTCGAGCGGCGGGATATCGACTTCGCCCTCGATCTCGTGGTTGGCGTCGAACTCGCCGGCGACCCCGATCAGCTCCTCGAGGTTCTCAACCCTCCCCTCGGCCTCGATCGTGCGCTCCGCCTCCAGCGCTTCGAGGTAGCCGCTCTCGCGCAGGGTCGCCTCGAGGATCTCGGCGACCGGCGCTCCCGACTCGGCCCGTTCGCGCAGGCTCTCGATCAGCTCGTGGAAGCGGGAGAGCGCCTTGATCGCGGCCGCCCCGAGACCCGGCACCTCCTCGACCCGGTCGACCACCTCCCAGACCGGCAGGCCGACCGTGTTCGCGTGCGAGGCGATCCGGGCCTGGCTGGTATTGCCGATCCCGCGCCGCGGCGAGTTCACGACCCGCGAGAAGGAGACCTGGTCGGAGGAGTTGACCAGCAGGCTCAGGTAGGCCACCGCGTCCTTGATCTCCGCCCGCTCGTAGAACTTGGTGCCGCCGATCACCTGGTATGGCAGCTCGAAGCGGACCAGCGTGTCCTCGAGGACCCTGCTCATCGCGTTGGTCCGGTAGAAGACCGCGACGTCTTCGCGCCGCACCTCCTCCTCCTCGACCAGGCGCTGGATCTCGCCCGCCACCCAGCGCGCCTCCTCGTGCTCGTCGCGGAGCTCGGCCAGCTGCACCGGCTCGCCGCCGGCGATCTCGGTCCAGAGCTTCTTCTCGCGCCGTTCGCGGTTGCGCTCGACGACCGCGTTGGCCGCCGAGAGGATGGTCTGGGTGGAGCGGTAGTTCTGCTCGAGCTTGATCACCTCGGCCTCGGGGAAATCGCGCTCGAAGTCGAGGATGTTGCGGATGTCGGCGTGGCGGAAGCCGTAGATCGACTGGTCCTCGTCGCCGACGACCATCAGGTTGCCGTGGTCGGCGCAGAGCAGCTGCAGGAGCCGGTACTGGGCGTGGTTGGTGTCCTGGTACTCGTCGACGAGGACATGGCGGAAGGTCCGTCGCCAGCGCTCCCGCACCTCCTCGAAGAGCTCGAGGGCGTTGACCGTGCGAACCAGGAGGTCGTCGAAGTCCATCGCGTTCGCGGCCAGCATCCGCTTCTCGTAGAGCCCGTAGACCTCCGCCGCGGTTTCCTCGAAGACGCTGCCCTGGCGCTGGCCGTATTCGGAGGCGTCGACGAGCTGGTTCTTGGCGCCCGAGATCTGGGCCCGGATCGCGCGCGGCGGGTAGCGCTTGGGGTCGATCCCGAGCTCGGTCATGCACCGTTTCAGCATCCGCAACGAGTCCGACTCGTCGTAGATCGTGAAGCTGCGCGAGTAGCCGAGGCGCTCGGCGTCGGCGCGCAGCATCCGGGCGCAGGCGGAGTGGAACGTGGTCACCCACATCGCCCGCACCGAGCGGCCGACGAGGTCGCCGACCCGCTCGCGCATCTCGGACGCCGCCTTGTTGGTGAAGGTGATCGCCAGGATCTCCCCCGGCCGCGCCCGCTCGGTCGCCAGCAGGTAGGCGATCCGGTGGGTCAGGACCCGGGTCTTGCCCGAGCCGGCGCCGGCGATGACCAGCAGCGCGCCCTCGCCGTGGCGGACGGCTTGCCGCTGGGGATCGTTGAGGTCGGCGAGCAGCCGCTCGGCACGATCGGCGCCCGCCTCGGTGGGCGCGGCCGCGTGCTCGGCGGCGGGATCTCCGAGGTTCTCGAACTCCGTTTGCAGGGCCACCCGCCGAGGATAGCCAGGCGCCCGGCGCTAGCCGCCTGCCGAGGAGCGGCCGGTTCGGCTGCGCATCTCGCCCTCTCCCTCGTCACCGCGGCTCTCGCCGCCGTCGAGCTCGGCGAGCCGCCGCTCGACCTCGCCGATCCGCGCCGAGAGCGCCTTGATCGCCTCGGCGATCGGGTCGGGCAGGTGGATCCAGTCGGCGTCGGGGCCCTGGACCCGGCGTCCCTCGACCTTGACCGGGTGGCCGGGGTTGCCGACCACCGTGGCGTTGGGCGGCACGTCCTCGACGACGACCGTGTTGGCGCCGATCTTGGCGCCGTCGCCGACCGCGATCGGCCCGAGCAGCTTGGCGCCGGAGCCGACGGTGACGTTGTCGCCCAGGGTCGGGTGGCGCTTGCCGCGCTGGAACCCGGTGCCGCCCAGGGTGACGCCCTGGTAGAGGGTGACCCGGTCGCCGATCTCGGCGGTCTCGCCGATCACCACCCCGGCGCCGTGGTCGATGAAGAACTCGGCCCCGATTTTTGCCGCCGGGTGGATCTCGACCCCGGTGATCGCGCGGAAGACGTAGGCGATCACCCGCGGCGCCACCGGTACCCCGGCCTCGCGCAGGGCGTGGGCGACGCGGTGGGCGAGCAGCGCCTGCACCCCGGCCCAGCTGGCGAGGATCTCGAAGGTCGAGACACCCTGCGCCGCGGGGTCGCGATCGCGGGCCGCGGAAACGTCGGCCCGCACCTCGGCGAGGACGATCTTCAGCCTGCTCATGGTGCGAAGAACGGTAGGGACATGTAGCGCTCGCCCGAGTCGCAGACGATCGTGACGATGCGCTTGCCTGCCATCTCGGGGCGGGCGGCGATCTCGAGCGCGGCCCTGATGTTGGCTCCGGCCGAGATCCCGGCGAGGATGCCCTCGCGCTTGGCGACCAGGCGGGCGGTCTCGAGCGCGTCCTCGTCGCCGACCGTGATCGTCTCGTCGATCACCGAGCGGTCGAGGACCTCGGGGACGAAGCCGGCGCCGATGCCCTGGATTTTGTGCGGGCCGGGAACGCCGCCGGAGAGGACCGGCGAGGCCGAGGGCTCGACCGCGACCACGAGCGCCTCCGGCGCCCGCTCCTTCAGCATCCGCCCGACCCCGGTGATCGTGCCGCCGGTGCCGACGCCGGTTACAAATGCCCCGACCTCGCCGTCGCAGTCGCTCCAGATCTCCTCGGCAGTGGTTCGACGGTGGATGTCGGGGTTGGCGGGGTTGGCGAACTGCTGGGGCATGAAGCCCTTGCGCTGCTCGCGGATCTCCTCGGCCATCTCGACCGCCTCGGTCATCCCGCCCAGCGAGGGCGTCTCGCGGACCTCGGCGCCGTAGATCCGCAGCAGCTTGGCGCGCTCGCGGCTCATCCCCTCGGGCATCGTCAGGATCAGCTCGTAGCCGCGGGCCGCGCAGACCATCGCCAGCGCGATCCCGGTGTTGCCGCTGGTCGGCTCGACGATCACCGAGCGGCCCGGCTTGAGCAGGCCCTCCTCCTCGGCGGCGTCGATCATCGCCACCCCGATCCGGTCCTTGACGGAGCCGCCGGGATTGAAGTACTCGAGCTTGGCGCAGACCTCGCCGCCGCTCTCGCCGCCCGCGAGGCGGTGCAGGGTCACCATCGGCGTGCCGCCGACGACCGCGGATGCCTCTGAGCCGATTCGCATCGCCCGGACTCTAGAGCGCCCGCGCGCGGGCTTCAGGCACGACGGCTCGGTGCCGATTACCTCCCAATGAACGTCACCGCCGAGGGGATTGCGATTGCTGCCTTCTTTCTGATCGGCGGCCGCCTCGCGATCCTCTACCTCGAGCGCCTGGACTCGAAGTCGGCCGGCAACCCCGGCGCCGAAGCCAAGGCGATCGCCGCATCCCGCCGTCGCGCCCGGGGCCACCTCTGGCTGCTGGGGGCGATGCTGACGGCTCTCGTCGCCGTGGCTCTCCCATTCGGACGCGGCGCCCCTCCCCTCGGCGCCACCGTCGCCATCGTCTTGGTGCTGCTCGGGGGCTTCGCGCTCTGCGTCACTCGGACAATGCGCGCCTACCGAGATGCGCGCCGCCTGGCCCGATCGGATATCGGCACATCCGAGG